>NZ_JBFAMZ010000001.1:0-890631 GCF_040674635.1 Nonomuraea sp. NPDC049758 | reverse complement strand
TTTCGGGTTTTACCTGGTGTCGTCTACCTATCACATGTGCTTGGGCGTGGCCTGGTTGGCGGGCCCGATCTTGTGCCCGGCGGCCGCCCACATGTGCCGGGGGGGGGGGCCCGCGGCGCGGCCCCACCGGTCTACAGACCCAGGCAGGCGGTCAGGTCGGCCTTGAGGGCGTCGAGGTCGCGGGCGGCGGACGCGCGCGCCTGCGCCACCTCACCGGTCACCGGCACCACGACCTCCAGGTAGCACTTCAGCTTGGGCTCGGTGCCCGACGGGCGGACCACGACGCGGCCGCCCTCCGACAGGTGGAAGCGCAGGCCCTCGGTCGGGGGCAGGCCGCCGTCGCCGCGGCTCAGGTCGTCCACGGCCTCGACCGTGTGGTCGCCCAGCGTGGCGGGCGGGGCGGCGCGCAGGCGGTCCATCGCGCCGGCGATCAGCGACAGGTCGGCGACCCGGAAGCTGAGCTGGGACGTCGCGTGCAGGCCGTACCGGACGGCCTGGTCGTCGAGCAGGTCGAGCAGCGTGCGGCCGGCGCGCTTGGCGGCGGCGGCGACGGCGGCCACGGTCAGGGCCGCGCCGATGCCGTCCTTGTCGTGGACCGGCAGGCCGGCGTCGGAGCCGACGCAGTAGCCGATGGCCTCCTCGTAGCCGAAGACCAGGCCCTCGCCCGCCTTGACGATCCACTTGAACCCGGTCAGCGTCTCGCCGTAGCGCACGCCGTGGGCCTGCGCGATCTTGCTCAGCAGGGTCGAGGAGACGATCGTGGTGGCCACCAGCCGGTCGCCGGTGGTGTGCGTGATCACGTGCTCGGCCAGCAGGCCGCCGACCTCGTCGCCGGTCAGCATGCGGCACGTGCCGTCGGGCAGCGGCACGCCGACGGCGCACCGGTCGGCGTCGGGGTCGTTGGCCAGCACCAGGTCGGAGCCGAGCTTGGCGGCCAGCGCGACCGCCAGGTCCATCGCGCCGGGCTCCTCCGGGTTGGGGAAGGCCACCGTCGGGAAGTCGGGGTCGGGGTTGCGCTGCTCCTCCACGGCCATCGGCGTCTCGAAGCCCGCCGCGAGGAAGGCCCCCGTCAGCGTCCCCGAGCCCACCCCGTGCAGCGGCGTGTACGCCACCCGCAGCTCGCGCGCCTGGCCCAGCGGCAGGGCGGTCACCGCGTCGATGTAGTCGTCGACGATGTCCTCGCCCAGCTCGGTGAGCGTGCCCGGACCGTCGAGGGGGAGCTGGTCGACCCGGCCCACCGCGTCGATGGCGGCCGAGATCTCCCGGTCGACCGGCGGCACGATCTGCGAGCCGTCACCCCAGTAGACCTTGTAGCCGTTGTCCCTGGGCGGGTTGTGGCTGGCGGTGACCGTCACGCCCGCGTCGGCCCCGAGATGGCGGACGGCGAAGGCCAGCACCGGCGTGGGCAGCGGACGCGGCAGCAACGAGACGTGCAGCCCCGCGCCGGTCAGGACGGCGGCGGTGTCCCTGGCGAACACGTCGGACTTGTGCCGGGCGTCGTAGCCGATCACGACGTGCTTGCCGGCGCCGAGCACGCCGGCCAGACCGGCGGCGGCGCGCATGACGGTGACCCGGTTCATCCGGTTGGGGCCCGCGCCCAGCTCGCCGCGCAGGCCGGCGGTGCCGAACTCCAGCTTGGCCTGGAACCGCTCGCGAAGGGCGGGCAGGTCGTCGTCCTCCAGGAGGTCGGACAGCTCGGCCCTGGTGTCGGGGTCGGGGTCCTGGGCCAGCCACTGGCGGGCGCGGCGCAGCAGGTCGGCGTCCACGGGCGGGAGCGGGACGTCCCCGTCGGCCTCCGGCGGGATGCCGGCGGTCACAGGCGGTCCACCACCTTGGCCAGCAGCACGCCCATGCGAGCGGCCGTGGCGCGGCCCACCTCCAGGACCTCCTCGTGGTTGAGTGGCTCGCCGGACAGGCCCGCCCCCGGGTTGGTGACCAGGGAGACGCCGAGCACCTCCAGGTTCGCCTCGCGGGCGGCGATGGCCTCCAGCACGGTGGACATGCCCACCAGGTCGCCGCCGAGCGTGCGCAACATCCGGATCTCCGCCGGGGTCTCGTACGTCGGGCCGCGGAAGGCCACGTAGACGCCGTCGGCCAGGGTCGGGTCGATCTCGCGGACCAGGGCGCGCAGGCGGCGCGAGTAGACCTCGGTGAGGTCGATGAAGGTGGTGCCGGTGATCGGGTTGGCGCCGGTCAGGTTGATGTGGTCGCTGATCAGCACCGGGTCGCCGACGTTCTGGGTCTCCGGCCGCAGGCCGCCCGCCGCGTTGGTCAGCACGACCGTGCGCACCCCCGCCGCGGCCGCCGTGCGCACGCCGTGGACGACCGCGTCGACGCCGAGGCCCTCGTACAGGTGCGTGCGGCCGAGGAAGACCAGCGCGTGCCGCCCGGACGGCGTGCGCACGACGCGGATCTTGCCGCCGTGCCCGGCCACGGCGGGGGCGCGGAAGCCGGGCAGATCGGTGAACGGGATCTCGGCCACGGTCTGCCCGATCGCGTCGGCGGCGGGGACCCACCCCGACCCCATGACGAGGGCCACGTCGAAGGTGTCGAGGCCGGCCGCGCCGGTCAGGGCGGCGGCGGCCTCTGCGGCCAGGGTGTATGCGTCGTTGCTCACATCTCAGTAGTTTAGGAGCAGCCTGTCCAGAACCCGCACCCCGAACTGCAGCGCGTCCACCGGCACCCGCTCGTCCACGCCGTGGAACATCGAGGCGAAGTCCATGTCGCCGGGCAGCCGCAGCGGCACGAACCCGAACCCGCGCACGCCCAGGTCGGCGAAGAAGGTCTTGTTGTCGGTGCCGCCCGACATGCAGTACGGCACCGCCCGCGCGGTCGGGTCCTCGGCCTTCAGCGCCGCGATCATCGACTCGACCAGCGCGCCGTCGAACGTCGTCTCCAGCGCGATGTCGTGGTGCACGAACTCGCGGCGCACGTTCGGCCCGATGAGCGAGTCGACGGTCTTGAAGAACTCCTCCTCGAAGCCGGGCAGGAAACGCCCGTCCACGACGGCCGTGGCCTGGCCGGGGATGACGTTGGACTTGTAGCCGGCGTCGAGCTGGGTCGGGTTGGTGGTGTGGCGCAGCGTCGCGCCGACGAACCGCACCAGCGGGCCGAGCTTGTCCAGCAGCGGGGCCGGGTCGTCCTCGTCGAACGGCAGGCCGAAGGCGTCGGCGACCTCGGTGAGGAACTGGCGCACGGTCGGCGTGTAGGTGAGCGGCCACTCGTGCCCGCCGAGCCGGGCCACGGCCTTGGCGACCTCGGTGACCGCGTTGTCGGAGTTGAGCATCGAGCCGTGCCCGGCGGTGCCGTCGGCGACCAGCTTCATCCAGGCCAGGCCCTTCTGGGCGGTCTCGATCAGGTACAGCCGCAGCGACGGGTCGACCTCCAGCGAGTAGCCGCCGACCTCGCTGATGGACTCGGTCACGCCCTCGAACAGCTCGCGGTTGTTGGCCGTGAGGTACTTGGCGCCGTACACGCCGCCGGCCTCCTCGTCGGCGACCCAGGCGAAGACGATGTCGCGGCGCGGACGGCGTCCCTCGCGCTTCATCTGGCGCAGCACGGCCAGCATCATCGCGTCCATGTCCTTCATGTCCACGGCGCCGCGGCCCCAGATGTAGCCGTCCTTGACCTCGCCGGCGAACGGGTCGACCGACCAGTCGGCGGCGTTGGCGGGCACCACGTCGAGGTGGCCGTGGACGAGCAGCGCGGGCAGCGACGGGTCGGTGCCCTCGACGCGGGTGACCACGTTGCCGCGGCCCGGCTCGCTCTCGACGTACGTCGCCTCGATGCCGACCTCGTCCAGCCTGGCCATGACGACCTCGGCCGCGGCCCGCTCGCCGGGGCCGCTGCCGTCCCCGTAGTTGCTGCTGTCGACGCGGATCAGCTCCACGCACAGGTCGGCGACTTCCTTCTCGGCAGGTGTCATGGCGTCTTCTCCAGGGTGAGCAGTCCGGACTTGTGGAGGTGACCGCGCTTGTACGCGCGGGTGATGAGGGTGAGGTCGCTGTCGGTGATCTCGTCGAGCCGGCCGAGCACGTCGGTCATGAAACGATAGAGGTCCGCCTCGTGGGCCACCGCCACCTGCACGATGAGGGAGTGGGTGCCCGAGGTGGCGGCGCAGTAACGCACGTGGGGGTGCTCGGCCAGGCGCCGGCCGGTCTCGCCCAGCCCGTACGGCCGCACCTTCAGCCAGAGCATGGCCTCGACCTCCAGCCCGAGCAGCGCGGGCTCGACCTCGGCGCGCGGCAGCAGTAACCGGCGGTCGATGAGCGAGCCGACCCGCCGGCGCGCGGTCGGCACGGACAGGTCGAGCCGTTCGGCGATCGTGGTGAAGGCGGCCCGGCCGTCGGCCGCCAGCAGCTCGGCGATCTCCTTCTCCAGCGGCGACAGGCCGTCCTCGTCGGGCAGGTCGGGGGGCGGCGGCGCGGGGCGCAGCTCGGCCACCTCCCGCTCGGTGAGGAAGGGCGCGTGCCACTCGGCCACGGTGGTGAACGTGTGCAGCACGACCTGGGTCTGCGTCTGGAGCACGCCGTCGATCTCGCTGATGTCGTGGGCCAGGATGGTGTGCAGATCCTGCCGGGACGGCGGCACCAGCTCGCAGGCCAGGTCGGCGGCTCCGGTCAGCGCGTAGACCGACCGCGTGTCGCGCCGGTCGGTGAGCGATCTGGCCACCTGGGCCGCGGTGCCGGGCCGCACCTGGACGTGCAGGTGCGCGGGGCGGCCGTGGCCGGTGCGCAGGTCGTCGTAGATCGCGGTGACGCGGACGACGCCGTCGGCGATGAGCCGCTGGAGCCGGCGGGCGACCGTGCGTTCGTGCTCGCCGACCGCCCTGCCGATCTCGCCCCACGAGGCGCGCGGGCTCACCTGCAGCGCGGCCACGAGCCGCCGGTCGAGAACGTCCACCTGCAACCGCTTCCGTGTCGGGTTTGTAAATAATTGCCCAGACATTTGACTGTTTCGGTCTTCCGAATGCACAGTAAGCCATCACTCCACGTGTCAGCAAAAGGAGCACATGCCGTGTCGACCTCCCCCGTCGTGCAATCGCCGCTCGGCATACCGAAGAGCAGGGTCCGTCAGCTCATGGCGGCCAGCATCGGCAACGTGGTCGAGTGGTACGACTGGTACGCCTACACCTTCCTGGCCACGGTCTTCTCGGCGCAGATCTTCCCCGACAGCACCGGCAACAGCCTGGTGCCGCTGCTGAGCTCGTTCGCGGTGTTCGCGGTGGGCTTCTTCATGCGGCCCCTGGGCGGCCTGCTGGTGGGCGCGTTCGCCGACCGGTACGGCCGCAAGTCCGCGATGACCTTCACCATCATCCTGATGGGCGGCGGCTCGCTGCTGCTCGGCCTGACCCCCACCTACGAGGCCGTGGGCCTGCTCTCGCCGGTCATCCTGACGCTGGCCCGGCTGATCCAGGGCCTGTCCGTGGGCGGTGAGTTCGCCGCCGCCACCACGTTCCTCGTCGAGTCGGCCCCGCCGCGCCGCCGCGGCCTGTTCTCCTCCTTCCAGTACGTCAGCACCACCATCGGCCAGCTCATCGCCTCCGGCCTGGCCGCGGTGCTCACCTCGACGCTGGTCAAGGAGGACATGAGCTCCTACGGCTGGCGCATCCCGTTCCTGGTGGGCGCGCTGCTCAGCCTGGTGGGCCTGTGGATCCGCAAGGGCGCCGACGAGACCTCGGCCGTCGCCGAGGAGATCCAGCGGGGCGAGGCCAAGCGGCCGGGCATGTTCGAGTTCCTCAAGCACCACCCGAGGTCCGCGCTCACCATCGTCGGCATCACGATCGCGGGCACCGTCGCCTACTACACCTGGACCAGCTTCCTGCCCACCTACGCGCAGATCACGGTCTCGTTCGACAAGGCCGAGTCGCTCCAGGTCGGCACGATCTCGCTGGTGTTCTTCATGCTGCTGCAGCCGCTGCTCGGCCTGCTGTCGGACAAGATCGGGCGCAAGCCGATGCTGATCGCGTTCGGGCTCGGCTTCCTGATCCTGCCGGTGCCGCTGCTCGGCCTGCTCACCGACTCCTTCGCGAGCCTGCTCGTCGTGCAGATGATCGGCATGGTGTTCCTGGGCTGCTTCACCTCGGTCTCGGCCGCGGTGAACTCGGAGCTGTTCCCGACCCGGGTGCGGGCGGCGGGGGCCGGGTTCCCGTACTCGCTGACCGTGGCGATCTTCGGCGGCACCGCGCCGCTGATCGGCACCGCGCTGCAGAAGGCCGGCAACCCCGGGATGTTCCCGTGGTACATGTCCGCCCTGGCGCTGGTCTCCACGCTCGTGTACGTCTTCGTGCTGCGCGAGACCAAGGACGAGCCGCTCCGCTAGGGCGCCGAGGTGCAGGGGCGCTCCCGAAGCTCCTTGACGTAGTCGTCGGGGGCGCCCGCGCGCTCGGCCGCGTCGGCCAGGTTGCACAGGTAGCGGGCCGAGGGCAGGCCGCCCTCGTAGCCGTCGAGCACGTAGAACCAGGCGACGACCTCGCCGTCGAGGGTCTGCACCCGCAGCCGCACCTTGTGGTAGGCCCCGCGGACCGCGCCCTCCCACTGGTCGAGCGAGGTCTCCTCCCACTCGGGCACGTCGTAGAGCACGACGAAGACGTGCTCGTCGGGGTCCTCCACGATGGTGGCGAGCGAGCTCTCCCACTTGCTGTCGGTGCGCCCGAAGGTCAGCCGCCACCCCGTCAGCCAGCCGACACCCCAGATCGGGGAGTGCGGGGCGCGCATGGCCATCTGCTCGGGGTCCATGTTCATCCCGTAGGAGCCGTAAAGCCGTAGATCATTCGGCTTCCCTGATTGATCCGAAAGCCACGCCACGATCCACCCCTCTCGCCGGGTGCCGCTCGTCATCCAGCTACCGCGCCATCCTGCCACGCTGACCCGGCGTGTCGGTCCATCAAGCCGGGCACGGAAGGCCCATGTGTCCCCCATGTCCGCCGGAGCGCGATCCCGTCATGGGCCGGTTGCGGCTTCCGGGGGCACGTGCGGGAGAATGGGACACGTGACGAGGATCGTGATCATTGGTGGCGGGCCGGGCGGCTACGAAGCGGCGCTGGTGGCAGCCCAACTAGGCGCACAGGTCACGATGGTCGAGCAGGACGGGCCGGGCGGGGCCTGCGTGCTCACCGACTGCGTGCCGTCCAAGACGCTGATCGCCACCTCCGTCCGCAAGCAGGCCCTTCTCGACGCGCCCTCGCTCGGCGTGTCGTTCTCGGGCGGCCCCGACGGCGACGCCGGCGTGGTCGGCGTCGACCTGCCGCTGGTCAACAAGCGGGTCAAGGAGCTGGCCCAGGCCCAGTCGGCCGACATCGCGACCCGGGTCGAGGCCGAGGGCGTCGAGATCATCAAGGCGCGGGGGCGGCTGGTCGATCCGCAGGTCGTGCGCGCGGGCGACCGTACGATCAGGGCCGACGTGGTGCTCGTGGCCACCGGCGCGACGCCGCGCGTGCTGCCGGGGGCCGAGCCCGACGGCGAGCGCATCCTCACCTGGCGGCAGCTCTACGACCTGGAGGAGCTGCCCGAGCACCTGATCGTGGTCGGCTCCGGCGTGACCGGCGCGGAGTTCGCCGGCGCCTACCGCTCGCTCGGCGCGGAGGTCACGCTGGTCTCCAGCCGCGACCGGATGATGCCCAACGAGGACGCCGACGGCGCCGAGGTCCTGGAAGAGGTCTACCGGCGGCGCGGCATGAACGTCATGGGCCGCTCGCGCGCCTCCTCCGTCAAGCGCACGGCCGACGGCGTGATGGTGACCCTGGAGGACGGCCGCACGGCCGAGGGCTCCCACGCGCTGATGACGGTCGGCATGGTCCCCAACACCGGCGGCATCGGCCTGGAGGAGGCCGGCGTGCAGCTCGACCGCAACGGCTTCGTCAAGGTCGACAAGGTCTCACGCACGTCCGCGCCCGGCGTCTACGCGGCCGGCGACTGCACCGGCGTGCTCATGCTGGCCTCGGTCGCCGCCATGCAGGGCCGCATCGCCGTGTGGCACGCGCTGGGCGAGGCCGTTCAGCCGCTGCGGCTGGCCACGGTCGCCTCCAACATCTTCACCGACCCCGAGATCGCGGCCGTCGGCGTGGCGCAGCGCTCGATCGAGGCGGGCGAGATCGACGCGAACGTGGTCAAGCTGCCGCTGGCCACCAACGCGCGGGCCAAGATGCAGGGCTTCAACGACGGCTTCGTCAAGCTGTTCTGCCGCCCCCACACCGGCATCGTGCTCGGCGGCGTGGTCGTGGCACCGCGCGCCTCGGAGCTGATCCTGGCGGTGTCGCTGGCCGTGCAGCAGCGGCTGACGGTCGACCAGGTCGCCCACTCGTTCGCGGTCTACCCGTCGCTGTCGGGCTCGATCACCGAGGCGGCCCGCCGCCTCATGCAGCCCGAGGCCGCCATCGGCATCTAGCCGCCCCCTCCTCAACGCGCGCGAAGCCGTGCGGGTCGTCCTGACCCGCACGGCTTCTTGCTGTCCGCGCTTGCTTCCACATGCATTGGATAGTACTGTTATCCAAGTTCGGATAATGACACTATCCAATGGGGTGTTCCGGTGACGGTGATCGTTCTTCTGGTGGCCACGCTGGGCTTCCGGCTGCTGGGCGCGCTCGGCGTGCGGCGGTTCGGCACGTGGCAGGTGTCCGTGGCGCACGGGCTGGCCGTCATGGTGGTCATGACGGGAAGCGCGCACTTCGTCCCTGAAGGGGTGACCTTCATGCCGAACCACGGCGACCTGGTGCGCATGGTGCCGCCCTTCGTGCCGTTCCCCGCCGCCGTGGTCCACCTGACCGGCGTGCTGGAGCTGGCCGGGGCGATCGGGCTGGTGCTGCCCGCCACCCGCCGGGCGGCCGGGATCTGCCTGGCCCTGCTGTTCGTCGGCCTGCTCCCGGCGAACGTCTACGCGGCGGTCTCCGACGTGCCGTTCGCGGGCGGGGAGGCCACGCCGCTGTGGGAGCGCGTCCCGGAGCAGGTTCTGTACATCGCCGCGGCGCTCTTCGCCGCCTGGCGGCGTGCCGTGCCCGTCCGGGAGGGCGTGGCGCCCGTGCCCGCCGCCCGCTGACCCGTCGTCTTCTTCGCGGGTGGGCCGGTCAGGGCTTCCAGGCCGGGTCGCGGCCGATCAGGCCGAGCAGCCGGTCGAACGGCGGGGCGTCGTCCGGCACCGCCACCGGCGGCCCGAACGCCCCCGTCTGCCGGCCCATCTCCACCGACTGCTCCGTGAACCCCAGCGCGCGGGCGACGGCCTCGGCGTCGGGCTCGTACGCCTGGTCGGTGGCCCTGGCCAGGTCCCAGCCGTGCACGACCATGTCGACCAGCCACAGGTGGGCCACCATGGTCATCGGCAGGCCGCCCAGCGCGGCGCACGTGCCCTCCCACGCCTGCGGCCGCGACCAGGCGGCCAGCATGCGCTCGGCCCGCTCGGGGAAGTCGCCCGCGTACGGGCCCTGCTCGGTGCGCTCCCCGCCGTGCGCCAGCGACGCGAACATCTCCGCCACCCACTCCAGGTGGTTGACCAGCGCCTTGACGTCGAACTCCGCGCACGGCGTCGGGGACCCGAACTGCTCGGGCCGCACGGCGGCCACCAGGCCGGCGGTCCGGTGGGTGACCCGGGTCATCAGCGGCATCATGTCTTCCATGGCAGACATGATGTCCCGCCTGCCTCGGGCGCGGCTTGTAGAAACGCGACAGCGCGGCTGGGTCAACCCCTACGCGGGGCTGGCCGCCTTCGACTTCGCGCGCCAGGCGCCGTCGCCGGAGCTGGCGGCGTACGTCGACCACTTCTGGGTCGTCACCTGGACCGACCTCGCCGAGCCGTACGAGCAGCGCATCCTGTCGCACCCGACGGTGAACATGACGATCGTCCAGGACTTCCACCGGATCGCGGGGGTGATCGACGGCGGGTTCTCGTACACGATGCGGGGCACCGGCCGCGCGCTCGGCACCCGCTTCCGCCCCGGCGGATTCCGGACGTTCCTCGGCGGCCCGGTGTCCGAGCTCACCGGCCGGTTCGCGGAGATCGGCGAGATGTTCCCGGCCACCGGCCCGGCGCTGGTCGAAGGCGTGCTGGCCGAGCCGGACCCGGGGGCCGCCATCGCGCTCGTGGAGGCGTTCCTGCTGGCGCTCGGTCCGGCGCCGGACCCGCCGGCCGAGGAGGCCGCGGCCCTGGTGGGGCTGGCCGAGGACGACGTGACCGTGACCAGGGTCGACGAGCTGGCCGCCCGCGCGGGCCGGTCGGTGCGCTCGCTGCAACGGCTGTTCCGGGACTATGTCGGCATCGGCCCCAAATGGGTGATCCGCCGCTTCCGGCTGCACGAGGCCGCCGAACGCGTGCAGCAGGGCCTCGACCTCGCCACCCTCGCCACGCTCGCCGCCGAACTGGGCTACACCGACCAGGCCCACCTGACCCGCGACTTCACCGCCGCCGTCGGCATGCCGCCCGCCGCCTACGCCCGGCTCAACGCCCACGCCTGACGCGTCACCATTCGCGGGTGGCGATCAGCTCCTCGACGTCGGCCTCCGGGAAGCCGTAGGTGGTGGCCACGAACCAGAACTCCTCGGCGATCGCCTCGCGCGCGACGGTCTCGATCTCGCTGCCGGCCTCGTGGAACTCCTCGTCGAGCGCGTTGAACTCCTCCGTGGCGGCATGCGTCAGCGCGTAGAGGGAGGCCAGGTCGCCGGGCCGCTCGGTCTCGACGCGTTCGCACAGCCGCAGCAGGACGGCCCTGCCCTTGTCGACGACGTGGTCGGGGTAGTAGCCGTCGGCGTAGAGGGCCTTGAGGAAGGCGTGGCCGATCACCTGCGGATGCGTGGGGGACAACCCGATCTCCATTTCCGTGCGGACGCGGTCGGACGGCTCGATCATGCCCGCCGCCACCGACAGAATCCGCCGGACGCGCCCAGGTCAGCGCATCAGCTCGTACGCCGCGTACGCCGTGATCCCGTACGCGAGGTGCGGGACGACGTCGGAGACCCACGCGCCCGCCGGCCACTCGCTCGGATGCGTGACGTCGAGCAACGTCAGCGGCACGTTCGAGCCGGACATGGCCAGAGCGGTGAGCGCCAGCACCCCGACCGGCCACGACCTGCGCCGCCCCGACAGGAACCCGTAGGCGATGGCCGAGGCGATACCGGTCGCGTACCCCATGAGCGAGCCCAGCGCCTCCGTGCGGTTGGCGGCCCGGTCGCCCTCGCCGAGGTCGGTGTGCGTCAGGCCGGACAACTTCGCCACGGCCTGCCGCGGCGTGCTGCTCGCGGCCCGCGCCCGGACGAGCATGTCCAGGTAGGAGACGGTGTTGAGCGCCGTGGTGCCCGCCGCTCCCGCGATCAGTCCCTTGACGAGTGTGTGCATGCCCTGGCCGCTACCCCGACCGGCCCGCCCGTCACCCGCGCGCCGGACCTGGGGGACCGGCGCGCGGCCGGCGGGCCGTACCGTGGCAGGGTGAGCGCCGATGGAATGTCCGCCGCGCTGTCGCCGTACGTGACGACGCTGGCCGCCTACGACCTCGGGCCCGGTTCGGGCGGGGTTCATCGAGGGCTGCCGTCGTCCACGCTGTCGGTCACGATCCCCGAGGACGGCCCGGTCGACATCGCCTGGATCGGGCGGCCGGGGCCGGGCCGGCGGCTGCGCGCCGCGGTGGCCGGGCTGCACCTCGACGCGGCCGAGCTGCGCCAGCGGGCAGGCACGCGCGGGGTGTGGCTGACGCTCACCCCGCCGGGCGCCGCCGCCCTGCTCGGGGTCCCCGCCTCGGTGCTGGCCGGGGAGGTGGCCGACCTCGCCGACGTCGTCCCGGCGCTGGCCGACCTGCCCGAGCGGCTGGCGGGCTGCCGGTCCTGGGCCCAGCGCCGCGCCCTGGTCGAACACCGCCTGCTCGCGGGGCTGGCCCGCCACGGCGACCGCGCCGCCCGCCGCACCTCGCGGGCCGCGCTCGCGGCCCTGTCCGAGACGGCCCGGGTCGAGGAGGCCGCCCGGCTGCTCGGGTGCTCGCGGCGGCACCTGAGCGGGGCGGTGCGCGGCGAGTTCGGGGTGACGCCGAAGGAGTACCAGCGGCTCGTCCGCTTCGAGGCCGCCCGGCGCCGGCTGGTGGCCGCCGCGCGCTCCGGACGGACGGCGCTCGCGGAGGTGGCCGCCGCCTCGGGCTTCGCCGACCAGGCGCACCTGACCAGGGAGTGGCGCGCCATGGCGGGTTGCACGCCCACGGAATGGCTACGCGCCGAAGGCCCGCCCGCCCCGCCTTCTCCAGCCCCACACTGACACCCGGGCCCCTGGAGCCCGCCGTGATCCGTGCCCATTTGTTCAAGACCCCGGCCGCCGGGCGCCGCCACGATGGCCACATGGACCTGCACTTCGTTCCTCGCCTCATCGTGCCCGACCCCGACCGGGCGTCCGCCTTCTACCGGGACGCCCTGGGCAGCGAGGAGGTGTTCCGCGCCGCGCCGGGCGACGACGGGCGGCCCACCGTCGTCGAGCACCGCCTCGGCACCGCCGCCTTCCGGGTCTCGCCCGCCGTCGCCGACTGGGGCTGGCTCTCGCCGGACGACCTGGGCGGCTCCCCGGTGCTCCTGGAGATCGTCGTCGAGGACCCGGACGCCGTCGGCGAGCGCATGACCGCCCAGGGCGCGCGGACGGTCGTGCCGATCGAGAACCGGCCCTACGGCCTGCGCTCCGGCCGCCTCCGCGACCCGTACGGCCACCTGTGGATCCTCACCGGCGACCTGCGCTGAGGCGCCGGGCGGCGCGGTGGCCCTTTTTTCCCGCAGGTCCGGCCTGTCATGCTGCTCGGCATGGAGGACATGGCTCAGGCGCACGTCCGCATCCGGCCCTATCGCGAAGAGGACCGTCCGGGGGTGCTGGCGCTGGCTCCCCGGCTGGCGGAGGGGGTCGCGGCCTGGCGGGACCCCGGCGCGGCCGTACGGGCGGCGCAGCGGTGGCTCGCCGGGTCCGTCGCCGCGGCGGGGGAAGGACGGGGAGCGGTCTTCGTCGCCGTGCGCGGCTCCCGGGTGGTCGGCGTCGTGTCGGTGGACCGGCAGCGGCACTTCACCGGCGACGAGGACGCCTACGTCGGCGAGCTGGCTGTCGACCCGGACGCCGTCCGTGCGGGTCTGGGCCGCCGGCTCATGGCGGCGGCCGAGGACTGGGCCCGTGACCAGGGGCTGCGCCACCTCACCCTGGAGACGGGCGCCGCCAACACCGCCGCCCGCCGGTTCTACGCCGCTCTCGGCTACACGGAGGAGGGCGTGCGGCTGGCCCGGTCGCTGGACCAGACCCGGCTGAGCTGAAGCACGCTGCCGGCGAACAGCAGCACGCCCAGCGGCACGTGCAGGGCCGTCACCTGCGCGATGCCCAGCGCGACCTGGGCGCTGACCAGCACCAGGAACCCGGCCGCGTGCATGATCGGCTTCGGCGAGCCGCCGCCCGGCCGCCACGCCAGGATCGCGGCCACCAGGTGCAGCACCGCCACGACGAACACCGTGTACGCGGCGGCGCTGTGCAGCGGCTGCCCGTTGGGCACCGACAACAGCAGCCCGGCGGTGACCGGCGCGGCGAACAGGGCCAGGGTCTGCAGGATGATCGCGACACGTAGCAACATGGGGTACTCCTCGACCGCCGGGTGACGGCGGTCCGCTTCTGGGGCTTGCCTTCGAAAAGTCCGACGACGTGGCCGCCGGAAATGTGAGGTGACGCGGTGACCTCACATCCGGGAGCGCCGTCCCGTCGGACACAGTAGGGCAAAAGCGACTAAGGGAGTCGTCCACATCATGACCACCGCACCCGATCCCGGCCTGGACGCGATCATCAGCGAGCGCCGGCAGCTCATCAACCTCGCCTACCGCCTCCTCGGCTCGCTGGCCGACGCCGAGGACGTCGTCCAGGAGACCTACACCCGCTGGTACGCCATGTCACCCGGGCAGCAGGAGGCCATCGAGTCGCCGGGCGCCTGGCTGACCAGGGTCGCCGGCCGCATCTGCCTGGACGTGCTCGGCTCGGCCCGCGCCCGCCGCGAGCGCTATGTGGGCGAATGGATCCCCGAGCCGCTGCCCGACCGCACGGAATGGGCCGGCGACGACCCCGCCGACCGGGTCACCCTGGACGAGTCGGTCAACATGGCCTTCCTCGTCGTGCTGGAGTCGATGACGCCGGCCGAGCGGGTCGCGTTCGTCCTGCACGACGTCTTCCGCTACCCCTTCGCCGAGGTGGCCACGATCGTCGGCCGCACCCCGGCCGCCTGCCGCAAGCTGGCCTCCTCCGCCCGGCAGCGCATCGACGCCGCGCGGACCTCGGTGACGCCGGCGGCCCGGCAGGCCGGCATCGTCCGCGAGTTCAAGCAGGCGTGGGAGGCCAAGGACATCGACGCCCTCATCGCCCTGCTCGACCCCGGCGTGGTCGGCGTCGCCGACGGCGGCGGCGTGGTCAACGCCGTGCCGCGGCCGATCGAGGGCGCCGGACGGGTGGCCCGCTACGCCGTCGAGATCGCCACCAGGGCGCCGGCCATGACACTGCTGGAACGCACCGTCAACGGCCGCCCCGGCCTGGTGGCCCAGCGCGACGGCGTCACCGTGATGGTCGTGGCGTTCGACGTGGCGGAGGGCCGGATCAAGCGGCTGTGGGCGGTGCGCAACCCCGACAAGCTGCACCCCTGGACGGCGGCCTGACCCTCACATTCCCGGACGCTGCGTCGTCGGACCGCCGAGACACGATCGCAGAAGAAGGGAAGCCGATGTCCACGACGACCGAGCAGGAGAACCTCCAGTCGCGTCTGCCCGATCCCTCCAGGTTCTTCCCCGAGCTGGGAGAGATCGCGGTGGCCATGACCAAGGCCACCCGCAACGGCGCGATCCCGGGGAGCACCGTCGGCCTGGTGCAGTTGCGCGCCGGGCAGATCGTCGGCAGCACGTACCACACGGTTCGGCAGGCCGACCTGCTGCGCCGGGCGGGGAGCCGGACGAGCGCCTGGCCGCCGTGGCGTCGTGGCGGGACGCCCCCTACTTCTCCGGCGCCGAACGGGTGGCGCTGGAGCTGGTGGAGGCCGTCCTCACCGCGAACCCGGCCGGGGAACGCGTCCCCGACGAGCTGTACGCCAGGGCGGCCGCCCACTACGACGACAAGGCCCTGTGGACGCTCGTCCTGGCGATCAGCCAGATCTGCTTCTTCATCCCCGTCGCCGTCATAGCCAAGCCGATCCCCGGCAGGCCCCCCGGCAAGAACTACACCGGCTGACGCCGGGCGGCTACGCGACCGGGACGGCGGTCCCGGCGAGCAGGCGGCCGACCTCTTCCCGGTCGGCCTTCCTGCCGTAACCGGCGAACTGGAAGGTCTCCTCCTTCAGGAACTCCGCCCAGTGTTCGAGCACGAACGCCCGTCCGGCGGCCACGTCACCGGGCGGCGGAGCCTGGTCCAGGAAGCCCCGCTGCCACGGCGCGAACTCCAGGAACTGGGAGGCGTGGGCCAGGCACGCGTCGAGCTTGGCCGTCAGCACCGAGGACACGTCCACCACCACGTCGGGACGGTGGACGGGGGCGGAGGCGTAGTCCGTCATGAGCAGGCACACCGGCATGCGCCGCAGGGCCGGCTTGCCCACCTCCAGGTTGCGCGTCATCGCGAACTCGACCGCGTGCGCGGCCAGCTGCCCGGCGGCCCGGTTGTCGGGGTGGCCGCCGCCGTCGGCGTGCAGGGCGATCACCAGGTCGGGCCGCCAGGCGCGGATCTGCGCCAGCACCCGCAACCGCAGCTCGACGGTGGGTTCCAGCATGCCGTCGTGCACGTCGAAGATCTCGTAGTCCACCACGCCCAGCGCGTCGGCCGCGCGCCACGCCTCCTCGGCGCGGCGGCGCGCCAGCGGGCCGCGCTCCAGCTCGTGGTGCCCGGCGTCGCCGTTGGTGAGCGTCAAAAACTTCACCGCGTGGCCGGCCTGTGCCAGCAGCGCGGCCGTGCCGCCCGCGTAGATCTCGGGCTCGTCGGGATGAGCGGCGATCACGAGGGTTCTCAACATGTGCGTCCTTAGGGGTTGGATTCACCGGTACGACCGGCCGTACCGGCTTGGAAGACCCGCTCGCGGGTCAGGTCCAGGGCGTAGCTGAGAGCGCCGCCGAGCACGGCGTTGCCGTCCACGGCGCTGAGGGCGACGGTCACCGGCACCAGCGGCGTCGAGGCCAGACGGTCGGCGACCCGCGCCCTGAGGGGCTCGCCTCCCGCGACGCACAGCGGCCCGGCCAGCACGACCAGGCCCGGGTCCAGCACCCCGATCGCGGCCGTCACGCCGAGCGCCACCCGCGCGGCGGCGTCGTCGAGGAAGCCCTGGGGGGCCTCGGCCAGCGTGCGGCTCACGGCGGTGAGCGTGGGGTCGCCGGGCAGGCCGTGCGCCTGCGCCAGCGCGGCCAGCGGCTCGGCGCCGAGCAGCGCGCCGAGCGGCCCGCCGTCCTGCCCGTAGCGACGGCCGGTGGTGACCGGGTCGGGCACGATGACCGAGCCGACCTCGCCGCCGCGCCCGGTGACGCCCCGCCAGAGCGCGCCGTCGAGCACGACTCCAGCGCCGACCCCGCCGCCCACCCAGAACAGCACGAAACTGCTGTCGTCGTGCTCCTGGAGCTCGCGGATGGCGACCAGGTTGACGTCGTTCTCCAGGCGCACGTTGCCCGGCAGGTCGTCCAGGCCGGACCAGCCCGACAGCTGCACGGCCTGCCGCAGCCGCCGGCCGTCGGCCTCCACCACTCCCGGCACGCCCACCACGACCTGGTCGAGCCGGTCCAGCTCGAAGCCGGCCGCGCCGACCGTCTCGGCCAGCAGCCGCCGGGCGTCGCCGGTCGCCTCGGTGCGATGGGTGCCGAGCACCCGGCCGGTCAGGTCGGCGACCGACACCTCGATCGAGCTCGTGGTGAGATCGACCCCCGCGACGCGCGCGGCCGAGCCGTCGAGCTGCCACATCTGCGCGGCCGGCCCGGCGTTGCCCGGCTTGAGGCCGGCCTTCCTGGCCAGCCCGCTGTTCTCCAGCCTGCGCAGCACCTCGGCCGCCGACGCCTTGGACAGGCCCGTGTGCAGTTCCAGCTCGGCGCGGGTGAGGCCGCCGTGCTCAAGGAGCAGGGTGAGCGCGGCGCGCTCGTTGAGCGTGCGGAAGACGGTGGGGTTTCCTGAAGACATTCCTACTTCAGCGCTCCTGAGGTCAGCCCGGACTGGATATGTCGCTGGAAGACGATATAGATCAGCACGACGGGAAGCACCGTCATGCTGAGGGCGGCGAACAGTCCGGGCCAGTCGGCCTCGTACCCGGCGATGGTGGAGATGTCGGCCACGCCCTGGGTGATGACCCACAGACTCTTGTCGCCGGGCAGCAGGACCAGCGGGATGAGGTACTGGTTCCACTGGCCGAGCACGTTGAAGATGGTCAGGCTGACCAGCGCCGGGCGGGCCATGGGCAGCATGACCTGGAAGAACGTGCGGGTGTGCGAGGCCCCGTCGATCATCGCCGCCTCGGCCACCGCGTCCGGCAGCGCCCTGAAGAAGGACGTCAGGAAGAACACCGTGAACGGCAGCGAATAGGCGATGTAGACCAGGACCAGGCCGACGTGGCTGTTGAGCAGCCCGAGCCCGTCCACCACGAAGAACAGCGGCACGAGCGCCAGGAAGACCGGGAAGGCCATGCCGGAGACGAACAGGAAGTAGACCAGCCGGTTCCCCGGGAAGCGGTAGCGGGCCAGCACGTACGCGGCCATCGAGCTGAGCAGCATCGTCCCGGCCACGCCGAAGAAGACCACGATGACCGTGTTGAGCAGGTAGCGACCGATGCTGGCCCGCTCCCAGGCCCGCGCCCAGTTGTCCCAGCGCAGCTCGCCGGGCAGTTGCAGGGCGTCGCCGAAGATCTCGGCGTTGCTCTTGAACGAGGCCAGCAGGGTCCACAGCAGCGGGGCGATGATGAGCAACGCCCAGAGGCCAAGAACGGCCTGGATGCTGATTTTTCGGAACATTTCAGTAGACGACCTTCTGGCGACGGGTCACGCGCAACGTCAGCGCGGCGAAGGTGAGGGTCAGGAAGAACAGCGCCACGCCCATGGCCGAGGCGTAGCCGAACCGGGAGTAGGAGAAGGCGTTCTTGTAGATCTCCGTGGCCAGCACGGTGGTCGCGCCGTCCGGCCCGCCCTGCTCCACCGACAGGACGTTGACCAGCGCGAACCCGTCGAACGCGGCGATCCCCAGATAGACCCAGGCCACCTGGACGGTGTCCCACACCAGCGGCAGCGTGATGGAGAAGAACGTGCGCAGCCGCCCGGCGCCGTCGAGGGCGGCCGCCTCGAACACGTCCTTCGGAATGGCCGCCATCCCGGCCGAGAACAGCACGACGTAGAAGCCGACCGCCTGCCACACCATCACCGCGATGATCGACCACAGCGCCAGGTTCTGGTCCGTCAGCCAGCCGACCGGCTCGACGCCCAGCTTCGCCAGCGCGCCGTTCAGCACGCCGCTCGCGTCGGGCCGGTAGACGGCCTTGAACAGCACCCCGACCACCGCGACCGCCAGCACCTGCGGCAGGAAGAAGATCACCCGGTAGAGCCGGGCCCCCGGCGTGCCCGCCGAGTCGCCGAGCAGGTACGCGAAGACCAGCGCGAGCGCGATGGTCACCAACGGCAGCGTGACCAGCAGGACCGCGTGGTTGCGGACCGCCTGCCAGAACGTGTCGTTGCCGAGCATCCGCCGGAAGTTGTCCAGGCCGACGAAGTTCAGGTTCGCCGACACCCCGCGCCAGTCGGTCAGCGCGATCTGGAACGCCTGGACGTACGGGCTGATCACGAAGACCGCGTAGAGGACCACGGGCAGGGCGAGGAAGCCCGCGACGAAGCCGTGCCGCCTCATCGCTCAGACGCTCCTGGTCTGCTTGGCGATCGCGGAGTCCGCCTTGAGCTCGTCGGCCTTCTTCTGCATGTTCGCGCAGAACTGCTCGGGCGTGATGCGTCCGGACATCACCGAGTTGGTCTGGACCTGCCCGTGGTCGAACAGCTCCTTGTACCAGCCCTCGAAGCGGGCGTCGGTGATGATGTTCGTCCCGGCCGCCTCCTGGGCCTTGGCCGCGCTGCGCACGGCCGAGGTCAGGTCGAGGCCGTCCACCACGCCGTTGACGACGGTGAGGTTCTTGGTCAGCTCGGTGTAGCCGCGCGCGCCCTCCCGCGACAACATCATGCGCAGGTACTCCAGGCCGCCCTGCGGGTTCTTGCCCTTGGCCGCCACGAAGAACGCCTCGCTCACCCCGATCATGATCGCCTCGTACGGCATCGCGTCGGCGGCGGTGATGCTGGGCACCGGGGCGATCGCGTACTCGAACGAGGCCGGCCGGTCCTTGGCCATCTCGTTCTCCAGCCAGGAGCCGCAGGGGTAGAACAGCACCTTGTCCTGCAGGTGCTTGACCTGCGTCTGGGTGTGGTCGAGCCCGAAGTACGCCTTGTCGCCGAAGTCGCGCTGCACCTGCGCCCACGCCGCGACGGCCTGCCGTACGGGCTCGGCCTGCCAGGCGCCGTCGGCGAGGTTGTCGATGTCGACGATCACCTTGTTGCCGCCGATCTTGGCGGCGCTGTAGACCAGGTTCCAGAGCTGGTAGAACGGGCCGACCTGGCCCGGGTAGGCGAACAGCGCGATGCCCGCCTTCCTGGCCTCCTCGCCGAGGGCGTTGAACTCCGCCCACGTCTTCGGCGCCTGCCAGCCGCGCTGGTCGAACAGCTTGGCGTTGTACCACAGGGCGCGGTGGGCGACCGTGTACTGCAGCACCCGGGGCACGCCGTCGATCAGGGAGTTCTCGTAGACGCCGCCGACCAGGGTGTCGCGCACCTTCTTGGCCGGGTCTGCCAGGGAGGGGGCGTCGAACAGCGGCGTCAGGTCGGCGAGGTGCCCCTCGGCGACGAGCGACTGCAGGTCGAGGGCGTCGGGGCCGGAGTTGTTGACCACGTCGGGCGCGTCGCCGCTGATGAAGCGGGGGCGCAGCTGCGTGCCGACCTTCTGGGTGGGCACGTGCTTGATCTTGGCGGTCTTGTACGCCTTGCTGTAGAGGGCCTCGTGCAGGTCGGTCGCGTAGCCGTCGCCGTTGCCGCCGCTGAAGATCACGACTTCCAGCTGCCTGGCGGCGTCCACGCCGAGGGGGTTGGCGGCCGAGGTGGGCGCGGCCGAGGTGGAGGCGACCGGAGCGGCGGAGCGGCCCGTGGCGCACGCGGCGAGCAGCCCTGCGCCCGGGCCCGCCGTCAGGGCGGTGAGTCCGATACGTCGAAGAACCTCACGTCGGCTGGGGTTGGTGGACATGGGTGGCCTCCTTGACCGCCAACCGTCCGGATACCTTCCAGACGGTTGGCGGCCGACTCTAGACTTACCGCTCCACGTGCGTCAATACCTCTCTAGCCCTGCGCTCGGATTCTCAGGACCCTGCCTGGACCTTCTGGAACTGCGCTCGAAGGTGAGCCTTGGCCTCCTCGGAGGCCCCGATGCGGTCCAGGCCGTTCAGCGCGGCCCCGACGATCGGCGGCTGGTCCGGGATCACCTGCTTGGCCAGCGGAGCCCGTACGGCGAACCGCTCCTCCAGCATCGCGACCAGCAGCGGGATGCGCGCGTGCAGCACGCCTCCGCCGAGCACGACCTCCGTCGGCGTCTCCAGCAGGTCCAGGCGGCGCAGGCACACCTCGGCCATCACCACGATCTCGTCGGCCAGCCGGGTGACCAGCTCCAAGGCGATCGCGTCAGCCGACGCGGCGGCCTCGAACACCTTGGGTGCGAGCGCGGTCAGGTGATGCCGCTCGATCCGCCCGAAATGCACCCCGAGCACCACCTCCTCGACCGTCCGTGTGCCGAAGTGCTCCTTGATCAGGCCGGCGAGCGCGGTGGGGGCGCCCCGGCCGTCCTCGGCGCGGATGGCGTGCCACAACGCCTCCTCGGCCAGGCCGCCGCCACCGCCCCAGTCGCCGCTGATCCGGCCGAGCGCGGGGAAGCGGGCCACCCCGCCCGTGGGCGAGACGCCGACCGCGTTGATGCCCGCGCCGCACACCACCGCGACGCCGCTCGGCCCGGACGCCCCGGAACGCAGCAGCGCGAAGCTGTCGTTGCCCACGACGACGTCGGCCGCCATCCCGCGGGCGCGGAACTCGGCCGCCAGCGCCTCCTCCTCCACCGGCAGGTCGGCCCCGGCCAGGTAGGCGTAGAGCTGGTCGGCGTACGGGGGAGCGGCCGCCGGTCCGAGCGCCCGCCGCACGGCCTCCTCCACGACGTCCACGGCCGCCGGCACGCCGACGGTCTGCGGCTCGAACGGCCCGCCGTCGCCCTGGGCCAGGATCGTGCCGTCGCCCGAGAGCACGACGACGTGCGTCTTGCTGTTGCCCGCGTCCACGGCGATGATCACCATGGCAGGTACCGCTCGTTCGCCGCCAGCAGCAGGCCGGTCAGCTCGTCCGCGACGGCCTCCTGGCCGATCAGCGGATGGGCCAGCAAGGCGTTGCGCACCCGGTCCGCGCCGCCGTGCAGCGCCGCGTCGAGCGCCAGCTCCTCGTACGCGGAGACGTTGGCGATCAGGCCCGCGTACAGCGGCTCCACCGGATCGACCGGCAGCGGCGCGGCCCCGGACGCCGAGACCCTGGCCGGGACCTCGATGACCGCCTCGTCGCGCAGGAACGGCAGCGTCCCGTCGTTGCGGGTGTTGATCACCTGGACGTCGCCCCGGTCGCCGAGCAGCGAGGCGATCAGCGCGACGGCGGCCTCGGAGTAGTAGGCGCCGCCCCGCTTGTCCAGCAGGTCCGGCTTGGTGTCCACGGCCGGGTCCGCGTACAGCTCCAGCAGCTGCTGCTCCATCGCCGCGACCTCGGCCGCGCGCGACGGCTTGGCCCGCTGCTCGCCCACCACCAGGTCGTGGGCGTAGAAGTAGCGCAGGTAGTAGGACGGGACCACCTGGAGCCTGCGCAGCAGCCCGACCGGCAGGCCGATGTCGTCGGCCAGCTCCTGCCCGTGCTCGGCGAGCAGCCGCGGCAGCACGTCCACGCCGTCGACCACGACCGACCGCTCCCACGTCAGGTGGTTGAGCCCGACGTGCCCGAGCGCGACCCGCTCCGGCGGCACGCCGAGGTGCCGGGCGAAGCGGCGCTGGAACCCGATGGCCACGTTGCACAGGCCGATCGCGCGGTGCCCGGCGTCCAGCAGCGCCCTGGTGACGATGCCGACCGGGTTGGTGAAGTCGACGATCCAGGCGTCGGGGGCGTGGGCGCGGACCTGCTCGGCCAGTTCCAGCACGACCGGGACCGTGCGCAGGGCCTTGGCGAGCCCGCCCGCGCCCGTCGTCTCCTGGCCGACGCAGCCGCACTCCAGCGGCAGCGTCTCGTCCACGTTCCGCGCGGCCTGGCCGCCCACCCTGAGCTGGAAGAGCACGGCGTCCGCGCCCGCGACGCCCTCGGCCACGTCGGCGGTGGCGATCACCTTCGCCGGGTGCCCGGCCCTGCGCAACATCCGGCGGGACACGCCCGCCACCAGGTCGAGCCGCGTGGCGTCCGGGTCGATCAGCGCGATCTCGGTGAGCGGCAGCTCGTCGCGCAGCCTGGCGAAGCCGTCGATGAGCTCGGGGGTGTAGGTCGAACCGCCCCCGATCACGGCGAGTCTCATGGGCAACTCCTCAATTAGGAAACTTTCCTAACCGCCGAACCTACCCGACCTCCTCCGATTCGACTCCTCCCACCCTGTTCCAGGAAATTTCCGCTCACCGTGTAGAGAGCCCGGCGCCGGCTCCGACTCCCTGGTGAAGGCGCCGGACGGGCGCCACGGACAAAAGGAGACGAACCAGGATGAGCAAGGTCACGTGCGACATGGGGATGTCCGTCGACGGCTACGTGGCGGGGCCGAACCAGAGCCTGGAGCAGCCGTTCGGCGACGGCGTGGGCGACCGGCTGCACGAGTGGATGTTCGAGGAGCCCGAGAAGCACGCCGAGGTCATCGAGGCCATCACGGCGGCCGGGGCGTTCATCATGGGCCGCAACATGTTCGACCCCGGCCGCGGCGCCTTCGACCCGAACTGGACCGGCTGGTGGGGGGAGGAGCCGCCGTACCACGCGCCGGTGTTCGTCCTCACCCACCACCCGCGCGAGCCGCTGCCCATGAAGGGCGGCACGACGTTCCACTTCGTCACGGACGGCATCGAGGCCGCCTTCGCCATGGCGCGGGAGGCGGCGGGGGAGCGCGACATCTCCATCGCCGGCGGCGCCGCCACCGTCAACCAGTACCTGGCCGCCGGGCTCATCGACGAGCTCCGGCTGCACGTCGCGCCGGTGATCCTCGGCCGCGGCGAACGCCTCCTGGCCGACGCCGGCGACATCACCCTCACCCCCGCCGCCCCACCCACGGGCACCGCCCTGGTCACCCACCTGACGTACCGGGTGGTCCGCTAGGCGCGGTCCTCTCCAGGTCGGCCCATACGACACGGTGGCCGTGTGGTTCGGCGACATGCGTTCCGCTCCTGACCGACAGGGCGGCCACCAGGCCGAGGCCGCGACCTGACTCGCGCAAGGACCCCGCGTCCAGAGGGGCGAAGCGCGGTTCTCGCTGCGCCGTCCCGGGATCGACCACTTCCAGGCGTACGAGACCGTCCCCGATTCCGAGCAGCACCGTGACCCAGTCGCGTCCGGGGCCGGGCGGCACATGCCTGACCGCGTTGGTCACCAGCTCCGAGACGACCGTCAGCGCGTCGTCCCGAACCAGCGGATCGACGTCGCCCAGCCAAAGCCGAACCGTCCGCCGCATTTCTCCGGGAGCTCGGTCATCGCGGCCCAGCGTCATGCCTTTCCAGTTGACAATGCTCTGGTGAAGTGACATGCATTCACCTCAAATGAATCGGAGATTCGGAAACCTTTGCTGGTGCGACAAAAGCGTTGTCGCTCGGATCCAGCATGAGCGCGCGCGGGGCCGTGCGGCGCTCACACCTCACGAAACCTGCCCGACAAGCAGCGACGCCTGCCATGTATTGATTGTCGGAAGGGTGTCGCAGTAGCCTGCCGAAAGGCAACTATCTTGTTCTTGACCTGCGGAGACTCCATGCCCCTCGACGTCGGCGATCATTTGTCGCCCAGAGCGCGTTTCGCTCGCGACCTCGCGGACCGCCGTAAAGCGTCTGGAATGACGCAATCCGCACTTGCTCTACGCATTCTCTGCCACGAATCACTCGTCAGTCATGTCGAGAAAGGCCGGCGGGTTCCCACGCTGGAATTCGCGCGCGAGGTGGACAAGGCGTTCGGCACCGACGGCCATTTCACCGGCCTCCACGAACGCATCTCCCAGTCGCCCGCGCTGGGCTGGTTCGCACGCTGGGTCGAGGAGATCGAACCGCAGGCCGTCATCATGTACTCGTGGGATCCGCTCGTTATCCCCGGCATGCTCCAGACCGTGGACTACGCCCGCGCTGTCTTCGCGGGTACAGGATCACCCGAGCAGGTGGAAGAGCAGGTCCAGGCGCGGACACAGCGCATCGGCATCTTCGAGGCGGCCAACCCGCCATCCCTTCTCGCAGTCATTGAGGAAGGAGTGCTTCATCGGCCCTTCGGCGGGGCCGATGTCCTGGTCGGGCAATTGCGTTACCTGCTGGAGCTCACCGAGCATCCCCAGATCACTGTTCAGCTGCTTCCGCACACGGCTGGTTGCATAGCCGGCATGGTGAGCGCCTTCGCGCTGGCGCGGTTGCGCGACGGGTCCGAGGTGGTCTCTGCGGACTCGCTTCTGTCCGGACAGGTGTCAGGCGACCATGACGCAGTCGCGCGCTTGAAACAGAGGTATGACAGCATCAGAGCGCACGCACAGCCGAAGAACGTCACTCGACAGGCGATAGAGGGTGCGATAGCCAAATGGACCAGCTGAACCTTGATGATGCGCGATGGCGCAAGTCCAGCGCCAGCGCCGACACAGGACAGTGTGTCGAGGTCGCGACCAACCTCCCAGGAATCATCGCCGTCCGTGACAGCAAGAACCCGCATGGCCCGGCGCTGATGTTCACTCCTGCGGAGTGGAAGGCGTTCCTGCACGGCGTCAGTCAGGGCGAGTTCAACATCTGAGGCAGGCGTCTGGCGCTTCGGAGCCGGGTTCGTCCAAGGGGTGCGGGGACCGGTGTGGGGGCTTACCCCCACGTGGGCGCAGCCTGAGCCCCGCGTCGCGCGAAGCGCGCCCGTTGGCGAAGCCCTTGCAGGGCCACACGAGAACCGGATCCGCCCTATCGGGTGAAAGGGGGTGTTCAACCCGAAGAACGGAGTCGAGAGTTTGACGCAGGACACCGAGGTGGACGACGCGGAGGTGATCAGACGTGCCCGCAGCGACCCCGCCGCCTTCTCGGCGTTGTACGACCGGCACGCCCCCGCGCTCCACAGATACGTCACCCGCCGCCTGGGCGATTCGCTGGCCGACGACATCGTGGCCGAGACGTTCCTGGACGCCTTCCGCCGTCTCGCCCGCTACGACACCGCCCACCGCGACGCCCGCCCCTGGCTGTACGGCATCGCCGCCAACCTGATCGGCAAGCACCGCCGTACCGAGACCAGGGCCTACCGCGCCCTGGCCAGGACGGGCCTCGACGCGGTGGCCGAGAGCTACGCCGACCGGGTGGCGGCCCGCGTGTCGGCCGGGGCGGCGCACCGCGAGCTGGCGGGGGCGCTCGCGACGCTGTCGCCGCCGGACCGCGAGGTGCTGCTGATGATCGCCTGGGCCGACCTCAGTTACGAGGAGGTCGCCCGCGCGCTCGGCGTCCCGATCGGGACCGTTCGGTCGCGTCTGCACCGCGCCAGGAGGAAGACCCGGGCGGCCCTGGGCGGTATCGACCCGTCAGCCCTCTACGACACCGACGAGGAGGACCCCGGCCGTGGACGATGACCTCACGCTCCTGCGCGAGCTGCGCGCGGACGCCCCCGAACCCGACACCGACCGCCTGCGCGCCGTGCGCGCCCGAGCCCTCGCCCCGGCGTCGGGCCAGGCCCCGGCCCGGAAGCGGCGCCGGTTCTGGGCGGTGCCGTCGCTGCTGGCCGCCGCGACAGCCGCCGCCGCCGTCGTCGTGGCGGTGAACGGTTCCCACACCCCGGCCCCGCCCCCGCCGGACTCCGTGACCACCATGCCGGTACGGGCCGAGACCGTGCTGCGCCAAGCCGCCCTGGTGGCCGAGGGACGCCGCAAGCACCAAGAGCCGCGCCCCGACCAGTGGTTGTACCGGAAGGACCTGGTCAAGCAGCCCGGCGAGGAGCGAGGCACGGTCCAGGAATACTGGACCCGGTACGACGGCACCCGCCAGGCCCTCCGCCAGAACGGCGGCTCCCTGGAGTTCCAGGACATCACCCCCCACCCGGGCGACGACGACCTGACACCCCGGCAGTACGCGGCCAAGTTCGCCGACCTGCCCACCGATCCCGCCGCGCTGCTGGACCACGTCAGGGGCGACCGGCACTGGTCGACCCTGCCGAAGGGCGCGGACGCCGAGCAGCCGGACGCGCGGGCGTTCCGCGTGTTGTCGGTCTACCTCGACGCGGGCGTCCCCATGCCGCCGCGGGTCGAGGCCGCCGTCTTCCGCGCGCTCGCCGAGCTGCCCGGAGTGCGGGTGGACCTCGGCGTACGGGACGCGGCGGGCCGGGCGGGGATCGGCGTCGCCTACGAGCCCGCCGGTTCCGTCCCCGGCGGGTCGACGCGGGACGCGCAGGGCCGGATCGTCTCGCGGTCGTACCTGGTGCTGGACGCCGCGACCTACCGTTTCCTCGGCAGGCGCGTGGACAACCTCCAGGACGAGGTCATCGGCGGCGAGGTGACGGCCCGCAGGGGCACCTTCTACGCGAGCGCCGACCTGGCGGCGGGCGTGGTGGACGAACCAGGCCGGATGCCCTGACCGCAGGCCGCTACGGACGTGCGCCCAGACGGTCGACCCAGCCCATCTCCTCGTACGTGGTCTGGATCAGCGGCTCGGACCGCCCCGGCGGGCGCAACTCGTAGGCGAGCAGCCGCGCCGTCGCGACGTCCACGACCAGGCGAGACTCGCCCGCCCCCGCACCGCTGCCCGGCGTGGTCAGCGTCAGGGCGACGCCGGTGCGGCCCAGCGGGTCGGTGACCTCGCCCAGCGACCTGATCTCGGGCTGCCCGGCGAGCAGCCGATACAGGGAGGACCGGGTTCCCGGGCTGATGGGACCGGCGAGCAGGTCCTGCGCCGTCGTCCACACATAGGAGGTGAACGTCGGCTTGGCGGGCCACCAGTCGCCGGGCCTCTCCTCGTCGAACAGCCGCCGCAGCAGGCCCGCCAGCCTCTCCTCGTCGGCCGGGAGCGCGAGCAGCTGGCGGAGCGTGTACCGGTGGGTGCCGATCAGGAAGTGGAGTTGCATGGCGTAGTCGTTGCTCGACGGCTTTCCCCCGCTCAGGTCGGGGGAGCCGAGCCGCCTCCATCGAGCCTCGTCCTCGGGGGAGGCGAAGGTGACCTTCGGGTCCTGGCCGGTGACGGTCCGGCTGGGCGCACCCCGGCGGGCCGCGTACCAGGTGTCCTGGGTGTGCGTCACCCCGGCCGAGAACGTCGGATTGTGGCGTACCGGCTGGGTGGTGCGCGCGCGAACGTGCCAGTACCGGCCGGAGGCGGCGGGCCCGTGCCCGGCGGACTCGGCCGCGGCCAGCAGCACGGACCGCGCGTCCAGCGCCTGGCGCGCTCCTTGCGAGGACGCCGGCGTACCGGCCGGCACGGCGCTCGGCGGCGCGCCCTCGGCGCCGATCCCGGGGCCGATCCCCGGGCCGACCCCAGTGCCGATCCCGGTGCCGCCGAGGATCACGAAGGCGGCCGCCGAGGCGAGCAGCGCGCCCGCGGCGGCCCGCGTCGCGGTGCGGATCCGCCTGGCCCGGCGCCCTCGTCGCACCAGCGCGCCCACCGGCGGGGGCGTGGGCGCGGGCCCCTCGCGTCGGGCGAGATCGCGCAGTGCCCGCGCCAGGAGATCCTGGTCGTCCTTCATCGTGCTGCCTCCTGATCTTCGCGCAGAGCCGTGCGCAGGCGCGCCATCGCTCTGGAGTGCTGGCTCTTGACGGCGCCGACCGAGCAGCCGAGGACGGCCGCGACCGCCTTCTCCGTCAGGTCCTCGTAGTGCCGCAGCACCACCACCGCCCGTTGCCTGGGCGACAGGGAGAGCAGGGCGCGACGCAGGTCCTCGTGCGGCTCGTGGAGCTGCTGGCGGGGATCGGTGTGCTCGGGCGGACTGGCGGTCGGCACCTCCCGCCGTCGCCGCCGCCACCGGCTGACGTTGCCGTTGACGAGCATGCGCCGCAGGTAGGCGTGCGGATCGGGGGACCGCACCCGCCGCCAATGGACGTACAGCCGCACCAGGCAGTCCTGCAGCAGCTCCTCGCCCCGGTGCCGGTCGCCGGCGAGCAGGACGGCGACGGCCATGTGCCTGTCCCAGGCCGCCGCCACGAAGGCGGCGTAGGAGGCGTCGTCGGATGCATCACTCACATGGCCTCAACGCGGAAGCGGGCCGGGAAGGTTGACACCGGAACGCGAAAAGGGCGCGCCCCCCGGAAAGGGAGGGCGCGCCCGTCAGGGTCGGCGCAGGGGTTTACCAGTCGCCGCCGCCGAAGTCACCGCCGCCGAAGTCGCCGCCGCCGCCGCCGAAGTCGCCCCAGCCGCCGCCTCCGCCGCCGAAGTCGCCGCCGCCGCCGAAGTCACCGCCGCCGAGGTCGCCGCCGCCGCCGTCCTGGTAGCCCTCGGCGTAGCCGGCGCCGTAGCCGCCGCCGCCCCAGCCGCCGTGGAACATGCTGCCCATCATCGTGCCGATGAACATGCCGGTCATGATGTCGCCGAAGCCGCCGTAGTAGCCGTAGGCGTACGGCTGGTAGGCCGGGCCCGCGTCGTAGTAGGGGCGACGGTGACCGTCGACCATGACCTCGCGCATCTGCGGGTCGAAGCCGCGCTCGACGGCCTCGGCGTCCATCGCGCAGGCCGGCACGTCGCGCACCGCGCCGCCGGGCGGGGCCCAGCGCACGTCACGGGCCGACGGGCCGTGCTGCGGGTTGAAGAAGCAGGGGGCGCGCCGCTCGGGGATCGGCCGGTTGTTGACCTTGGCCTTCACCACGGCCAGCGCGTAACGGCCGTCCTCAAGGGTCTGGGTGACCTCGCGGACCTGGTCGGGCCGCTGGACCGCGTTGAGCTGGACCTTGGCCTTCTCGTAGGAGTCGAGCGCCTGCTGCCACTCGGTGATGTGCCCGCCGCCCTGGCCGGCGAGGGTGACGTCGGTGTCGAGCTCGGTGATCTCCTCACCCAGCTTGGTGACGTCCTCCTCCACGGTCTGCTTGACCGCGGCGAGGTCCTTGGCCTCCTGGATGGCGCGCTTCTTCTTCTTGTTCTTGGAGTAGAGGAAGTAGCCGCCACCGCCGACCACCAGCAGGCCGAGCAGGGCCACCAGCGCGAACTGGCCGCCGGCGCCGGGGTTGGCCTGGCTGCTGGGGCTGAGGGCGCCGCTGCGGTCGTTCTTGCCCGCCGCGTCGACCCGGTTCGCGAAGTCCTTCACGCCCGCGACGATGTCGCCCGAGTTGGCGTCCACCGAGAGCTTGACCAGCTGGCCGGCGAGGTTGTTCCGCAGGGCGTTGGACCCGGCGAACATCGTCTCGCCGTCGAACACCACCACCGTCACCCGGGGGCGACCGGCCTCGACCAGCGCCTTGCCCAGCGACGACAGGTACGGCCCGACGGTGGAGTTGTCAAAGGTGCCGTCGGGCAGCGCGACAGCGTAGATCTTGCTGTCGGCGTCCTTCAGCGCGTCGTTGATGTCACTCTGCTGGCTGGAGCTCAAGGGGGAGCCCGACACCACGTAGAGCGGGGCCTTCTTCCAGTTTTGCACCACAGTCTGTGCGTCAGGTGGCGCCGCCGCCGCGTTGGCGGCAGGGGACAGCGTGAGAACGACGAACAGCCCGGCGATCAGAGCCGCGATCGCGGCCCCTGCTCGGCGCAGCGAATGGGTCATTGGCAGCAAGCCTCCTTCGCCCATGAGGACGAACGGGCGGTCGGCAAAGTTCCTCACTGGGCACGTTACCTGCCCGCGACGGCACGCAGGCACGGGGGAGCGGGCTCAGGCGTCCTTGATCTCGCAGATCGTGGCGCCCGACGTGACGGTCTGGCCGACGGCGGCCGACAGGCCCGTGACGGTGCCCGACTTGTGGGCCGTCAGCGGCTGCTCCATCTTCATGGCCTCCAGCACCACGACCGTGTCGCCCTCGCTCACCACGTCGCCGTCGTTCGCGACGACCTTGACGATCGTGCCCTGCATCGGGCTGACCAGCGCGTCGCCGCCGGCCGCCGCGTGCTTCCGCGCGCCGCCGGCGCGGCGCGGCGCCTTGGCCGCGGCGGGCGCGGGCCCGGCCATGCCGAGCCCGGCCGGGAGCACCACCTCAAGGCGCTTGCCGCCGACCTCGACCGTCACCGTCTCGCGCACCGCCGGCGCGGCCGGAGCCGCGGCCACCTCGCCCGCGTACGGTTCGACCGGGTTGTCCCACTCGGTCTCGATCCACCGCGTGTGCACGGCGAACGGCTCGGACGTGAACGCCGGGTCCGTCACGACCGCCCGGTGGAAGGGCAGCACGGTCGGCATGCCGTCGATCTCGAACTCGGCCAGCGCCCGCCGGGCCCGGTCGAGGGCCTCGTGACGGGTGCGCCCGGTCACGATCAGCTTGGCCACCAGCGAGTCGAACGTCTGCGGCACCGTCATCCCGGCCTCGTAGCCCGAGTCGAGGCGGACGCCGGGCCCGGCCGGGGCGCGCATGGCGGTCAGCGTGCCGGGGGCGGGCAGGAAGTTGCGGCCGGCGTCCTCGGCGTTGATCCGGAACTCGATCGAGTGGCCGCGCAGGGCCGGGTCGTCGTAGCCCAGGAGCTCGCCGTCGGCGATCCGGAACATCTCGCGCACCAGATCGACGCCCGCGACCTCCTCGCTCACCGGGTGCTCGACCTGCAGCCGGGTGTTGACCTCCAGGAAGGAGATCGTGCCGTCCTGGCCGACGAGGAACTCGCAGGTGCCGGCGCCGACGTAGCCGGCCTCCTTCAGGATGGCCTTGGAGCTGGTGTAGAGGATGTCGATCTGCTCCGGCGACAGGAAGGGCGCGGGCGCCTCCTCCACCAGCTTCTGGTGGCGGCGCTGGAGCGAGCAGTCGCGGGTGCTGACCACGACCACGTTGCCCGCGTGGTCGGCCAGGCACTGGGTCTCGACGTGCCGGGGACGGTCGAGGTAGCGCTCGACGAAGCACTCGCCTCTGCCGAAGGCGGCCACGGCCTCGCGCACGGCGGACTCGTACAGCTCGGCGACCTCCTCCAGCCTGCGCGCGACCTTGATGCCGCGGCCGCCGCCGCCGTACGCGGCCTTGATCGCGATCGGCAGCCCGTGCTTCTCGGCGAAGGTCACGACCTCCTCGGCGCCGGAGACCGGGTCCTTGGTGCCGGCCACCAGCGGCGCGCCGACCTTCTGCGCGATGTGCCTGGCCTGCACCTTGTCGCCCAGCGCGGCGATGGCGGCCGGGGGCGGCCCGATCCAGGTGAGGCCGGCGTCGATGACGGCCTGCGCGAACGAGGCGTTCTCGGCCAGGAAGCCGTAGCCAGGATGGACGGCGTCGGCGCCGGAGCGCGCGGCGACGTCGAGCAGCTTGGCGATGTCGAGGTAGGTCTCGGCGGGGGACTGCCCGCCCAGCGCGTACGCCTCGTCGGCCACCCTGACGTGCAGGGCGTCGATGTCTTGGTCGGCGTAGACGGCCACGCTGCCGATCCCCGCGTCCGTGCACGCGCGGGCCACCCGTACGGCGATCTCGCCGCGATTGGCGATCAGAACCTTCCGCACCGACCTTCGTCCCTTCCTCGTGGTCCTCGTGAGTGATCAGCGGCCGAGGTACGCGCCGCCGTTCAGATGCAGCACCTGCCCCGTCATGTGCCCGGCTCCCGCGGACGCCAGGAAGAGAACGGTATCGGCCACGTCGGAGGGGGTGCCAGGGCGGCCGTTACGCGTGTTCTGCACGCGGGCCCTGATGCCCTCCTCCGTGAGCCTGCCGCGGAAGAACTCGGTCTCCATCACCAGGCCGGGAGCCACGACGTTGGCGGTGATGCCCCGGGGGCCCAGCTCGGCGGCCAGGTCGGCGGTCCAGGACTCGACGGCGGCCTTGGCGGCGCCGTACGAGCCGGAGCCGGTGCCGCGCGCGGCGATCGAGCCGATGGAGACGATCCGGCCGCCCTCGCCCATGCGCGGCGCGAGCGCGGTCGTGACCAGCACGGCGGACAGCAGGTTGGCGTTGAGGTTGGCCCACCACGTCTCGGCGACGTCCGCCAGGTCGCCGGACCGGTCGCGGTCCAGGTTCGTGTTGCCCCCGGCGTTGTTCACCAGGACGTCCACGTGGGCGGGCAGGCTGTCGAGCGCGTCCTGGACGGCGGCCGGGCTCGCGGCGTCGAACGGCACGTACGCCGCCCCCAGCCGCGCGGCGGCCTCCTTCAGCACGTGCTCGCGCCGGCCGGTGATCGTGACGCGGTCGCCGAGGGCGGCGAACGCCTCGGCGATGGCGTAACCGATGCCGGTGCCGCCACCCGTCACCACGACCTCGCGCATGAGTGGATCACTCCTTTAGATCCGAATAATCCTCTGGACGACCATAGCCGCTCGGCATAACGGGGGCGACGGGCGGTGGCCCGCTTTATGGTGAGGGCGCTTTCACCAGTTCCAGGAGGTATGCATGAGCCAGAGTATGCTCGGCGGCAACCCCGCGGAAATGCAGCAGATGGCCAGCCAGTTCACGCAGCAGTCAGAGGCGCTCCGCACCATCATGACCGCGCTCGACCGCGAGGCGGCCAAGGTCGGCACCGCGTGGACGGGCCCCGGAGCCCAGCGTTTCAGTCAGGCCTGGCAGAACTACCGCACGGCCTTCCAGCGCATGACCGAGGAGTTGCAGGAGGCTTCCCGGGTCATCGGCACGTACCAGCGGAACATCGAGTCCGCCACGCAGTGAGCACGGACAGGGGCCCTGGCCCGCCGCCGGGGCTTCTTCCGTCGTGAGGGGAGCTTTCCTCCCGGATCGGGCAGGCTACGCTCTTTCTCCATGATTGGTCGCGCCTTGGCGGCGAGCGTGCTCGCCCTGCAGTTCGCGGCGGCGCCGGCGCAGGCCGCGCCCGTGCGGTGCACGCCCAAGAAGGCCACCATGGCGATCGCCGAGACCTGGGCGCAGCGGCGGGTCAACGCGGAGAAGGTGTGGCCGCTGACCACGGGCCGGGGCGTCACGGTCGCCGTCATCGACAGCGGCGTGGACGAGACCCACCCCCAGATCCGGCTGGGCGGCAAGGCCGACCTCACCAACACCGGCTTTCGCGACTGCGTCGGCCACGGCACGGCGGTCGCCGGGCTCATCGCCGGCCAGCCGCGCAAGGACATCCCCTTCCACGGCGTCGCCCCCGGCGTGAGCCTGCTGTCGATCAAGTACGTCACCGGCGACAGGGGCGACGTGGGCCTGCTGGCCAAGGCCATCAAGACGGCCGTGGACGAGCACGCCGACGTGATCAACGTCTCTGTCGAGGCCTCCAACACCCCCGATCTGAAGGCGGCCGTCGACTACGCGCTGGAGCGGGACGTGGTGATCGTCGCCGCCGCCGGCAACCTGTCCAACGACGACGGCACCTCGACCCCCTCCTATCCCGCCGCGTACGACGGGGTGCTGTCGGTGGGCTCGGCGACCCCGGACGGCGGGCGCTCGACGTTCTCCAACCCCAACGCGGTCGCCGTGCTCGGCCCTGGAGAGGGCGTCAGCTCGACCTGGCCGCTCAAGGGGTACCAGTCCGCCCTGAAGGGCACGAGTTACGCCGCCCCGTACGTGACGGGCGTGGTCGCGCTCGTCCGCGCGCGGCATCCCGGGCTGACGCAGCTCCAGGTGCGCAGGCGCATCACGCTGACCGCCGACGGCGCGTCCGGGACGGGCACCGGCGCCGGGATGGTGAACCCGCTGCTCGCGGTGACCGCGGTGCTGCCGTCGGAGCAGGTGGCCGTGGCGCCGCCGGTGCCGCCGCCGCTGCCCGCGACCGTCGTGCGCAAGGCCGTGCCGCCGGACCAGCGGTCGATGGAGGTCGCGACGGTGATCGCGGCGGGCGGGTTCTCGCTGGTCGGGCTGGCGTTGGCGGCCTGGGTGTTCGTGCCCATGGGACGCAGGCGGCGCTGGCGCCCCGGCTCGCCGCCGGATATCGGAAGAATTGACGGTTAACTGTAAGAGTGGGTGCCCGAAACTGCTGATGCTTATGGGGCTTATTTGGTTAAATGTCTCTGATCATGACGGACTCCTGAAAGGACGGTCATGGTGGAGAAGGACTCCCCCCAGGCAGCAGTACCGGAGCGGATCGGCGATCACGAGATCGTGAGCCTGTTGGGACAGGGCCCGCGTGGCGCCGTTCATCTGGGCAAGGAGTCCGAGGACGCCGATCCGGTCGCCATCAAGACGCTGACCGTGGACCCCGCGGCCGACCCGGACTTCGTGACCCGGCTCAAGGACGTCGGCCGGGTGTCCAGCTCGTACGTGGCCCGCACGCTCGACGCCGGTGTCCAGGACGGCGTGCTCTACGTCGTACGTGAGCACGTCGAGGGACGTTCGCTGGCCGAGACCGTCGCCGCCGACGGCCCGCTGACCGGCGACGCGCTCGAACGCGTGGCGGTCGGCATGCTCACCGCGCTGACCGCGGTGCACCTGGCCGGATTCGCGCACCGAGGGCTCACCCCCGACAACGTGATCCTCACCGGCGAGGGGCTGCGCGTCACCGACATCGAGATCGGCGACCCGGCCGGCGAGATCGGCTACCGCGCCCCCGAGCAGCTCAACGGCCTCCAGTACGGGCCCTACGCCGACGTCTTCGCCTGGGCGGCGACCGTGGTGTTCGCCGCCACCGGCTCCGCGCCGTTCGGCCAGGACGCGCACGCCGTGCTCACGGACGAGCCCAAGGTGGACGGGCTGCCCGATCCGCTGCGCCAGACGGTCCTCGCGGCGCTGTCCAAGGACGTGTCCGGACGGCCCACGACGTACACGGCGCTGCTGCGCCTGCTGGGCGACGACAAGGCTCCCATGCCGGCGGCGCCGATCGAGGGCGTGCCCGTGCAGGCGCCGATCGACGGCGTGCCGGTGCAGATGCCGCCGTCCGACCCGGCGGAGCTCGTCACCCTGATCGACGGCCAGCCGCCGGTGCCGGGCCAGCCTCCGGTCCCGGGCCAGCCGCCCGTGCCGGGCCAGCCCCCGGTGCTGCCCCTGGCCATCGAGGGCGCCCCGATCCCCAACGGCCCGATGCAGCCGGGCCCGATCCCCAACGGCCCGATGCTGAACGGCCCGGTCCCGAACGGCCCGATGCAGCCCGGCCCGTTCGTGCCCGGTGTGCCGCCGCAGGGCCCGATGGGGCATGAGCCCATGCAGCCCGGCCCGATGCAGCCCGGCCCGATGCAGCCCGGCCCCATGCAGCACCTTCCCGTGAACGACGAGCCGGTGCAGGGCGTCCCGGTGCAGTACCCGCCGGTGCCCGTGCAGGCCGCCTGGGGGCCGCCGCCCGGACCGCAGAACCCGCCCGTGGAGCCGGCCCAGCCCGCGATGGCCGGTGCGGGCAGCACCGGACCGGCGCGCAAGCCGTTCCCCATCGGCCTGGTCGCCGGTGTGGTCGCGGTCATGCTGCTGTCGGCGATCGGCCTGTGGGGCGCGAGCCGCTACTCCTCCAGCGTCACCTTCGAGCCCGCCGCCGCGGCGGGCTCCGCGTCGCCCAGCTCGGGTGCGGCGGCGGCGGCCCAGAAGGCCGTCACCACCGTGCCGACGCAGCCCCAGCCCGAGGTCACCGCCCCCTGGGCGACCACGCCGTCCCCTGACGACGACGGCGTGGGCCCGCTGGTGCTGCCGGACGACGACACCTCCGCCGACACCCCGCAGGTGCCGGTGCTGACCACGGTGCCGACGCCGACGGCGACCCAGCAGCTGACGGTCCCGACGATCCAGCCGACCGTGCAGGAGCGGAAGACCACCAAGGAGCCCGAGCCGACGACCACGGTCACCAAGACGGTCACGCCGACCCCCTCCGCGACGCAGACGCAGACGCAGCAGCCGACCGAGACGCCCACCCAGAAGCCGAACGGCAAGCCCACGGAGAAGCAGACCGGAAAGCCCACGGAGAAGCCGACCGAGGAGCCGACCGAGACGCCCACCCCGACGCCCAGTGCGACGGCCACCCCGACGGCCACTGCCACGCCCACCCCGACGGTCACGCAGCAGCCGACCCAGACCCCGACCCAGAAGCCCACGCAGGCGCCGGAGCCCACGCAGAAGCCCACCCAGGAGCCGGAGCCCACGAAGACCTCCACGCCTCCGGCCACGTCGAAGCCGAATCCCTATTCGCCGATCCAGGTCTGCGGATCCGGTTTCGTGGTGCAGCGGTCGGCCCCGTTCTCCGGCGGCACGACGTACCAGCTCTACAACAGCAGCACCGGTATGAACTGCGTGGTCACCCTCAAGTCCGGCCCCGACGTGGGCAAGGCGACCCCGGTCAGCGCGACCCTGGAGGTGCAGGGCGGCACGAGCAGCACCGACCGCGGCAACTACGAGTACTACGCAGGGCCGGTCAGGCTCCCCGCCAAGGGCAAGTGCGTGCGTTACGCGGGTAGCGCGGGCACGGGCAGCACCAGTGCGGACTGGGCGAACTGCGGCTAGGTTTCAGTATCCGCGGTAGCCGGACCCGGTCTTCATGCCGACGACCCCCGGCACCGCGGACACACTGCCGTAGCGCTCGATCGAGTAGCGCACGCCCGCGATGATGTTGTCCACCGGGTTGTAGATGTCCCGGTGGCCGTCCAGGGCGTGGGCGTTGAAGGTCGGGTCGATCGTCTGCATGAGCCCCTTGGAGGGGTGCCCGGCGGCGGCGTTGGAGTCCCACAGGTTGATCGCGTGCGGATTCCCGCCGGACTCGTGCTGGATGATCATCCAGATGTCGTCGACGTTCATCTTCCCGACCGGATAGCCGTGCTCCTTGAGGATGGCGACGGCCTCCTCGATCCACTGCTTCACCTTGCCCGTGGGCGCCGGCCCGCCGCCCGCGGGAGGGGGCGGGCCGCTCGGGCCGTAGCCGCCGATGATGGGGCTGCCGCCGGTGCCCGAATAGGGCGAGGTGTAGCTCTGGGTACGCCGCCAGTCGAACCGGTGCCCGGCGTCCGGCACGAACTCCTGGTCGCCGGCCACCTTGATCTGGGCGAAGGTCGTCGTGCGCTCGCCCAGCGCCGTGCCGATGGCGTTCTTGGCGTCGGTGACGGCGTCCTTGGCGTCCTTGACCGGTTTCCTGGCGTTCTCGGTCTCCTCGCGGACCAGGCGGCCGATCTCGGCGTCCAGGTCCTCCTGCTTGGCGTCGGGGTTGGCCGTCCGGTGGTTCTGGACGCGGGTGAGCAGGCGGTCGCAGATGCCGTCCACCTGGCGCTGGGAGCTCTCCAGCACGCCGGCGGCGGCGTCGAGCGCGTCGGCGCAGGAGTTGAGCGCGTCGTGCAGGCCCTGCCCGGCCCTGCCGTAGTCCCCCATGTAGCGGACGAACGCGTCCGCCGAGTCGCCCTCCCAGGCCAGGTCCACGGTGGTGACGGCGCTGCCGAGCTGGCCGGAGTCGGCGAGCACCTTGCCCGCGGCCGTACGCCAGCGCTTGGCGATGCCGCGGATCGCGCCCGGGTCGCCGCTCACCTGCCCGGCCAGCGCGGCCAGCGTGGGACCGCCGGGCAGGGCGTTGATCGCCTCCGGTGCGCTCATGCCGGGGAGTTCGCCTTCCGCACGTTGCTCTCCACCAGGTCCAGGGCCCGCTCGACGCTCTGGACGAGGCTCCTGGCCTTGCCGAACTCGCGGTCGGCGACGCTCTCCACCTGGTCGACGGCGGTCGCCAGGGCCGCGGAGTCGGCCAGCTTGCCGAAGATCGAGGAGTCGGCGGCGCCGGCGGGGAAGCTCTCCGCCAGGTCGCCGAACTTGCCCGCCACGGTCTTGGCCGCGATGCGGCAGTCGTCCAGGGCCTCGAAGTGGATGTCCAGTCCCGCCATCACTCCTCCTCCGTCGGCGGCCAGAACGCCGTCTGCGCCAGCCGCGAGCCGAGCCTTCTGTCCACCACGAAGCCGCGTCCCGGAGGCTGCGGCTGGGCGCGTACGTTGCCGAACAGGAAGCCCTCGTCCCTGCTGCCGGACAGGATCACCGCGGGGCTGGCCATGTCCTTGACGCGCTGGATCACCGGGTCGAACATGGCCCGGCCCAGGCCGCCCATGGCCCGCGACATGATCAGGTGCAGTCCGATGTCACGGGCCTGCGGCAGCAACTCGACCAGCGGCAGCAGCGGGTTGTTGGACGTGGCCACCAGGTCGTAGTCGTCGACCACGATGTACAGGTCGGAGCCCTTCCACCAGTCGCGGGCGCGCAGCTGCTCGGGCGTGAGGTTGGCCGGCGGCAGGCGCTTGAGCAGGGCGTTGCGGGCGTCGTTGACCAGTTCGAGCGCGGCGGCACTGGAGGCGGCGTAGCCGATGCGGTTCTCGCTGACCGCCGTGTCCAGCAGCGACCGGCGGTAGTCGATCACGATCATCATGGCCTCGCGCGGCGTGTGCCGGGCGACGACGTTCTCGGCGATCACCTTGAGCATGTTGGACTTGCCGCTCTCGGTGTCGCCGACCACGACGAAGTGCGGGTCGGCGTCGAAGTCGATCAGCACGGGCGCGAGCGCGGCCTCGTCCACGCCGATCGCGATCCGCGACTTGCCGGTCTCTTCCACGCCCGGCAGCGACGCGGCGGGCAGCACCGACGGCAGCAGCCTGACCTGCTTGGCGGGCGGGCCCTGCCAGGAGTCCCCGATCGCCTGCACCAGGCCCTGGAGGCCGGCGGCCAGGTCGTCGGAGTCCTGCACGCCGTCGATCCTGGGCAGCGCGCCGAGGAAGTGCAGGCCGTCCTTGGTCAGGCCGCGTCCGGGCACGCCCTCCGGCACGGCCAGCGACTTCTTCCTGTTGATCTCGGACTCGTACGCGTCGCCGAGCTTGAGCTCCACCCGCGTGCCGAACAGGTCCCGGATGCCGGGCCGGAACTCCGACCACTTGCCGGTGGCCGCCACCACGTGGATGCCGTAGCCGAGGCCGCGCGCCGCCAGGTCGGTGATGACCGGCTCCAGGGCCTCGAAGTCCTGCCGGATCGTCAGCCAGCCGTCCACGACGAGGAAGATGTCGCCCCAGCCGTCGCCCTGGAGGGAGCCGTCGGCGACCCGCCTGCGGTAGGTGCTCATGGAGTCGACGCCGTTCTCGGTGAACTCCCGCTCCCGGTCGCGCAGGATCGAGGCGATCTCGGCCACCGTGCGGCGCACCCGGTCGGCGTCCAGCCTGGAGGCCACGCCGCCGACGTGCGGCAGCCCCTCCAGCGAGGCCAGCGCGCCGCCGCCGAAGTCCAGGCAGTAGAACTGCACCTCGCGCGGGGTGTGCGTGAGCGCCATGCTGGTGATCAGCGTGCGCAGCACCGTGCTCTTGCCGCTCTGCGGGCCGCCGGCCACGCCCACGTGCCCGGCCGCGCCGGACAGGTCCAGCCAGTACGGGTCCCGCCGCTGCTCGAACGGCCGGTCGATGATCCCCACCACGGCCTGCAACCGCCCGCGGCCGGTCCATCCGGCCGTGGACAGCCCCAGCTCGGGCGTGACCGTCAGCGGGGGCAGCAGGTGCGCCAGCGTGGGCGGCTCGGCCAGCGGCGGCAGCCAGATGCGGTGCGCGGGCGGCCCCTGGCCCACCAGGCGGCCGACGACGATGTCCAGGAGGCTCTGCTGCGCCTTGTTGCTCTCCTCCTGCGCCGCGGGGTCCTCGGGCGGCTCCTCGACCATCGGGACGGGCACGAAGTCGGGGCCGTACTCGACGATCTCCCGGACCGTCACCGAGCCGTCGGTAGTGGCGACGTGCCGCGGGTCGACCTGGTGGGGACCGGACACGTACGCGGCCTTGAACCGGGTCATGCCGGACGTGTCGAACTTCAGGTACCCGTTGCCCGGCGCGGACGGCAGCTCGTAGGCGTCGGCCACCCCCAGCACGACCCGGCTCTCCATGGCCGAGAACGTGCGCAGACCGATCCGGTACGAAAGGTGCGTGTCGAGCCCGCGCAGCCGTCCCTCCTCCAGCCGCTGCGAGGCCAGCAGCAGGTGCACGCCGAGCGAGCGCCCGAGCCGGCCGATCATCACGAACAGGTCGATGAACTCGGGCTTGGCCGTCAGCAGCTCGCTGAACTCGTCCAGGATGACGAACAGCGTGGGCAGCGGACGCAGGTTGGCGCCCTGCTCGCGGGCCCTCTCGTAGTCGCGCAGGGAGGCGTAGTTGCCGGCCGCGCGCAGCAGCTCCTGGCGGCGCACCATCTCGCCGTGCAGGGCGTCGTGCATGCGGTCCACGAGCGGCAGCTCGTCCTCCAGGTTGGTGATGACCGCGGAGACGTGCGAGAGGCCGTCCAGGCCGAGGAAGGTCGCGCCGCCCTTGAAGTCCACGAGCACGAAGTTGAGGATCTCCGAGGAGTGCGTGACCGCCAGGCCGAGCACCAGCGTGCGCAGCAGCTCGCTCTTGCCCGAGCCGGTCGCGCCGATGACCAGGCCGTGCGGGCCCATGCCGCCCTGGGCGGACTCCTTGATGTCCAGCTCGACCAGCCGGCCGTCGGCGCCGAGGCCGATCGGCACCCGCAGCCGGTTCCGTCCCGCGCGGGGCCGCCAGGTCACCGACGGCTCCAGCCGGGTCGGGTCGCCGACGCCGAGCAGCTCGGTCAGCGTCGTGTTGACCGCCAGCACGTCCTGGGCGTCGCCGCCCTTGGCCGAGGAGGCGCGCAGCGGCGCGAGCTGGCGGGCCAGCCCCTCGGCGCGCAGGTAGTCCAGCGCGTCGGGGTCGCCGAGCCGGTTGGTGTTCTCGCGGCCCGCGTGGTCCAGCTTGACCATGTGGAAGCCGGCGGCGTCGATGCGCAGCCGCAGCGTGCTGCGCTCCTCGACGGTCCCGGCCGAGTTCGACAGGTCGATCACGGTGACGCCGTCGATGGCGTCCGCGCCGAGCTGGGAGTCCTGCGGCACGTGCCCGCCGTCCAGGATGAGCACGTGGTACGGCAGCGCGTCCGGCGAGGCGCCCGGCTTGAAGCGGGCCCGCTCCTTCAGCTCCGCGCCCACCAGGCGGTCGAGCTGGGCCAGGTTCTCGGCCATGAGCCTGACCTGGCCGGCGCCGTCGGTCTCCTCGGGGTGCAGGGCGTGCGGCAGCCACTTGACCCAGTCCCAGTGGCTCATCCACTCCTTGCTCGCGCACACCATGATCCGCATGTCGTCGGGGGAGTGGAAGACGGCCATCTGCGCGATCATGGCCCGGACCAGGTCGCGGACCAGGGCGGGGTCGCCGTCCAGCTTGATGCGGGAGAAGGAGTGCAGCGCGACGGCGACCGGGAGGCGTTCGACGGTCGAGTGGGTGCGGATGAAGCGGCGCAGCGCGCCGGCCGACAGGGCGTCCAGGTCCTCGACCGGCTTGGAGTCCGGGGGGATGAGCTGGACGGCCAGCTTCTGGATGCCGGTGCCGAGGCGTACGGTGCTGAAGTCCTCGTCGCGGGGGCGGCGCTCCCACAGGCGCGGGCCCATCGCGGTCCACCACAGGGTGTCGGGGGCCGGGCCGCTCCACTCCAGCGCCTCGCGCTGCTGGATGGCCGCCTTGCGCACCTTCTTGCGGATCTGCGCCAGGTAGCGGAAGTAGTCGCGGCGGGCGCCGTTGAGCCGGGCCTTGCGCTCGCCGGCCTGGCGGCCCATCTGGCCGACCGTCATGCCGACCATCGAGAACGCGAACAGGCCGCTGGCGACGTACATGATGGGGTTGGCGTTGGTGCCGCCGGCGGTGAACATCAGGCCCATCGCCGCCGCGCCCGCCACCATCGGCAGGTACGTCAGCACCGCCATCATGCCTTGCGACTGGACCTCTGGGATCTCCGGCGGGGACTCCAGCAGGATCTCACCGCGCGGCGGCTTCGGGCTGGGGCGGCGCTCCGGGCGCCGTACTACGACGATGCTCACCCTTGTGACAGGCCCTTCTGGTGCTCGGAAGAACCTTCTTACCAGATGTGCCTAACGTCCGAGTTGAGGTCTGAGTTAACTCTGTCTCGCTATGTTGTGTTTGTGACATCGCTGGCCGAAATCCCTCCTCCACAGCAGGGCGCGTTGCACCAGGTGCCCGCTCCGCTCCCGCCGCTGTGCCACGTGACGGTGGTAGGGCCGCGCAGGAAGGCCGACCTGGCACTGCCCGCCGACATCCCGCTGCCGCACGTCCTCCCGGGGCTGCTCAGAGCCATGGGCGAGCTGGGCGGCGACATTGCCACCGCGCCCGGCTGGACGCTGCAGCGGCTCGGCGGCCCTCCCTTCGACCTGGGACAGAGCCTCGGCGCGCTGGGCGTGCTGGACGGCGAGATCCTCTACCTGCGCCCGCGCGCGGTGTCGCTGCCGCCGACCAGGTTCGACGACGTCGCCGACGTGGTCGCGACCGGCGTGCGCGAGGGCAAGGGCAAGTGGTCGCCCGACCTGACCCGCGGGCTCGGCGGCGGGGCGGCCTGCGGGCTGCTCGTCGCCGGCGCCGTGGCGCTGGCCTTCGGCGGCCTGACCCCGATGGTGACCGCGATCGTGGCCGGGTCGCTCGCGCTGCTGATCGTCGGCGTGGGGACGGCCATCTCGCGCGCGGTCGGCGACTCCGGCTCCGGCGCGGTGATCGGGTACGCCGCCCTCCCGTACGCGTTCCTGGCCGGGCTGCTGGCCCCGGCGGCCGGCGGCGGGCTGATGACCGTCGGCGCACCGCAACTGCTCGGGGCCCTGGCCTGCACCGCGCTGGTGGCCACGCTCGGCGGCACCGCGATCGCGGACGGCGTGCCGGGCTTCCTCGGCACGGCCATCGCCTCGATGACCGGCGCGGTCTGCGCGGCCGTCGTCATGGTGACGGGGGCGTCGCCCGCGGGTGTGGCGGCCGTGGGCGCGGCCGTCGTGATGGCGCTCAGCCCGCTGGTGCCCGTGTTGTCGTTCCGGCTGGCCCGCGTGCCGCTGCCGGTCATGCCCACCAACGCCGAGGAGCTGCGCGGCGACAACCAGCGGCTCGACAGCGCCTCGGTGCTGGAGCGCACCGGCGCGGCGCGGCGGTACGCGACCGGCATGGTCGTGGGCGTCGCGCTGGTCGGGGCCGGGGCGCACGCGATGTTCGTCGCGGACGGCCGGTGGATCTCGGTGGCGATGTCCCTGGTGCTGGCGTTCACGCAGATCATGCGGGCCCGGGTGTTCCAGGGCGTCGGGCAGCGGCTCTGGCTGCTGTTGGTCGGGCTGACCGCGCTCGGCGCGGTGGCCGTGTCCGTCGGGGTCGGCGTGGGCGGCGTGGCCTCGGTGGCCGTGGTGCTCGGGCTGCTGTGGGCGGCCATGGTGGTCGTCGGCATGGGCGTGTGGCTGCCCGGCGGCAGGCCCTCGCCGTTCTGGGGAAGGGCCGCCGACATCCTCGAATGGGCGCTGATCGTCGCGCTGGTGCCGCTGGCGCTCGGGGTGCTGGAGGTCTACGCCTGGGTGCGCGGCCTGGCCGGTTAGCCGGTTCGTCCCCGAAGTGAACATCACGAAGCCCTGATTGTGGTTAACTCGCACCGATGTGCCCTATGGGAGGGATGGTGTCGGTGACGGATTTCGGGGACTTCGGCAACATCGACATGGACCGGCTCCTGGACAGCATGGACGAGCAGCTCAGCAAGTCCGAGGAGCTGCAGAAGGCCATGTCCGCCCTGGTGGGCAGGGGAGAGGACGAAGGGCACCTGATCGTCGTCGAGTACGCCCAGGAGGGCCTGCGCACCCTGGACATCCAGCCGAAGGCGATGCGGCTGAGCGCGGCCGAGCTGTCGGAGCGGATCAGGGAGGCCATCGCGGCGGCGACCGCCGACCTGCAACGGCAGGCCGACGAGCTGCTGACCGAGATGTTCGGCGTGCACGGCAACCCGATGCGCATGCTGGAGAACTCCGACCGGGCGCTGCGCGAGGTCCGCAAGGCCGAGGCCAGCTACGAACGGGCGTTTGAGGACGTAATGGGAGAACTCGACAGAATCCGCCGCGAACTGGACCTGTGATTGACCAGGGCGTTTGCTGACATGTCGAGAAGTTGTTACATCTTGGCCATTGGGTCTGCTGTTACTCATGGGCTGTTTGGTGCTTATATGGGTTAGCGACCGAAATGATCGTTACGGAGGTGACGAGTGTCCGAATTCTTTGGGGCAAGCCCGAGCCAGATCAAGGTGGCCTCTGGCCACGTGGTGGACACCGCCCAGTACATCGAGGGTCTGAGGACGGCGGTGGAGACGACCGCCAACGGTCTTCTCTCGACCGGCTGGCTCGGCCCGGCGGCGGCCCGGTTCAAGAACGCCATGACCAACTGGGACAACTCCATGCGGAACGTCCGGACCGACCTGGAGGGGATCGCCGACAAGATGGGCGTCAACGCGGTCGTCTACTCCGCGGCCGACCAGGACGTCCAGGCCGGTATGGGCCGCGTCGAGTCCCTGATCAACGTCGACATCAAGTAGGAGGGGGACCGCGGTGTCCGCTGAGCTCGACTTCACCAAAGTCAACTTTGGGCACATGGAGCTCGCCCAGGGCGACTTCATCAAGATCCTCGGCTCCTTCGAGAAGGCCACCGACGACCTGATGGCCCGGCTGAAGAACGACCTGGCCGGCCATTGGGAGGGCCCGGACGGCGCCGAGACGTTCTTCCGGCAGCACGAGCAGAAGTGGCAGGCCGCGGCCGCCCAGATGCGCGGGCAGCTGGACGAGCTGCAGAAGGCCGTCCAGATCGCGAACGAGAACTACCGCGCGGCCGAGAACCGCAACAAGTCCATCTGGTACGACGGCTGACGTCTTCTGCTCGGCCACCCCGCGCGGTGGCCGAGCCTGGTGATGGGAGGATCATGGCCGGGCTCGAACCCGAACCGTGGCCGGGGCTCGACGACACCGACGCCGAGCTCTACTACAACGTGGGCAAGATGCGGGCCATCGCCGACGACCTGGAGATCGCCCTGGCGCTCACACAGGGCGCCGGCGGCAACAGGGACGGCGTCACCGGCTCGGTGGAGACCCTCACGAGGTACTTCGCGCTGGGCGAGGAGCACATTGGGCGGTGGCCGGCGGCCAGCGCCCTCGCGCACAGCGTGGGCAGCACCGGCGCGGACCCCGGCGGCCAGGTGTCGATGGAGGGCCGCGGAGCGCTGCTGACCGCCCTGTACCAGGACTACGTCGAGTGCTGCCAGAAACTGGTCAAGGCCATCAGGGACAGCGCCGACAGTTACGCCAAGACGAACCCGGGCCGAGAGTGAGCAGCGTTGGCTGAGCGCAAGGTCGACATCCGTGACAATTCCCGGCGGCCGAAGAGCGAGCCGGTCACCGCGTCGCGGGAGCAGATCGAGGGATGGCTCAAGGCCACCTCCGCCATGGAGGTGCACGACCGGGGCCTGTCCTACAAGCAGGTGGCCAAGGTCATCCGCGGGGTGGCCGACGCGCTGCCCCAGATCGGCAAGGATCTGTCCGGCGCCTGGCGGTCGGACAGCTCCGCCCAGGCGCAGCGGGCGCTCCAGCTGCTCAACGCCTCCGGGCGCGAGATCGCCGAGGCCATGGACAAGATGTCCGAGGCGCTGATCCTGTACGGGCGCGACTACCTGCCCAAGGCGATCGAGGAGGTCGAGGCCGCCAAGAACCAGAAGACGGCGGTCCCGGAGCCCTCGCCGGGCGCGGCCCCGAAACCGCCGTCCGCGACGCCGTCGCCGTCGCACACGCCGCCGGTGCTCGGGCCCCAGACCTCGCACAACTATCCGGAACCCATGCCCGGCGCCACCAAGTCGCCTACCGAGATGCAGGCCGACGTGGCCCGGCGGGCGCTGGAGAAGCTCAACAACCACATCGTCGACCTGTACGACTTCCGGATCCCGGAGAGTGTCGTCGTCGAGCTGCCCGAGGTGAAGCCCGCCGAGGCGCCGGCTCCCGAACGGGACATGCCGCTCACCGACCGCTCGCCGTACGGGAAGGGCTCGTACTGGACCGGCGGCGGCCATGACAGCGGCGGCACGGGCGGCTCGACCGGCTCCGGCACGCACGGCGGCTCCGGCGGATCGGGCGGCTCCGGCGGTTCTGGCGGCTCCGGCGGTTCGGGCAGTGGCGGCACCGGCGGCCACGACGGCGGCACCGGCACCGACCCCCGCCCCGGGGACCAGACCCCCGGCGGCGACAACCCGGGCACCGATCGGCCGGACACCCCCGGGACGGACACCCCCGGCTCCGACCAGCCGGGCGGCCAGGGCACCGGATCAGGGACCGGCGGCTCGGCCACCACCGGCGACGGCACCACGCCTCCCGTGCTCGACAACAACACCACCGGCGACCGCGCCACCCAGTCGCAGGACGTGGACGTCCGCGACCCGCGCGCCACCGAGACCGCCGGTTACCACCCGACCACCACCCCCGGGTACCCCGGCACCCCGAACCAGCCGTTCGTGACCCAGCCCGCCTACCCCTCTCCGTCCGCGGGGACGCCCGCGGTGATCGGCGGCCCCGGCTCGTACGTCCAGGGGAGCGCGCCCGCGGCGGCGGCCAGGACGGGCGCGATGGGCGGCGCCGGCATGCCGTTCATGCCGTTCGGCGGCGGCGGCGGACCGGCCCCCGAGGAGGGACAGGTCGAGACCTCGACCCTCCTGAAGGAGGACAACGACGTGTGGAGCCACCACGAGGGCTCCATCTCACCGGTGATCGGCTAAGGAGGCGGCCATGGCACTCGAACTGGACCCCAACTGGCCCGGTCTCGACGGGGACAAGGACAACTACACCAACCGCACGGAGATCAAGCGCATCGCCGGCGAGCTGAGCGAGCTGCTCAAGAAGCTGAAGACACCCACGCTCCCGCCGGTGACGCAGTTCCTGACCGCGCCGGGGCAGAAGGCCCCCGGGCCGAAACTGCCCGAGGGCGCCGGCTCGCTGCCCGATCTCCAGCGCTACTGCGCGCTCAGCCAGAACCAGATGGGCGAGTGGCCCGCCGCCATGCACTTCGGGCTGGCGGTCAACTCGGCCTACTCCCAGCTGATCGGCGAGCCGGGCTCCACCAGCGGCCTGTACGCCGCCATGGTCGGGCAGGGCGACAGCACGGTGGAGGCGCTGCTCGACATCTCCAAGGCGTCCGGCGGCGCCGAGCAGGCGACCGAGGAAGCCGCCGCGCGGCGGGAGGCCTGACACCCATGGCCGAGCCCAAGAAGCAGACGCTCAAGCTCGTCTACAACACCGGCCCGGTCGACACCTCCACCCCGGAGGTGTCGTTCATGGGGAGCATGTTCAGCGACACGCTCGAAAAGGTCATGAAGTGGATCGACGCCACCGACCCGGAGTCGATCAAACTCGCCGGCCTCTACTACACGCGGGCCGAGACGCTGCTGAACGGCTTCGCCGGTGACCTGAAGGCCAAGGCGGCCGAGCTGGCCAAGAACTACACGGGCCCGGCCGCCGTCGAGACGCAGAAGCAGCTCCAGACCCTGCACGCCAGCGTGCGCGAGCTGGCCAGGAAACTCGGCGAGATGGGCCGCCCGGTCCATGGGTACGGCGAGACGCTGAACTGGGCGCAGGCCAACGTGGTCGAGTCGATGGACCACGACTCGCGTACCGACCGCGACGTGGACTGGGCCGGACGGGTGCCGTTCTACCGGCTGTACCGCGGGGACAAGCGGGCCGTCGAGCACCTCAAGAAGGTCAACGAGCGCATCGTCGAGCACTACAAGCAGCTGCCCGTCGAGGTCCAGACCGCGTTGCCGGACCCGAGCGTCCCGGAGCTGCCGGACTTCAACAATGGTGGCGGAGGCGTGCCGGGCGCGCCGGACCTGAACGGCAAGGGCGGGGCGGGCAACATCCCCGTCTCCTCGATCGGTCCGGACGCCGTGCCGGGCGGCCCCGGGTACATCGACGGCAAGGTGCCGGGTGACGGGGGAACGGGCGCCTACCCGGCGGTCCACTATCCCGACGGCTCCGGCACGAACGGCTCCGGCGTGAACGTCGGCGGCGTCCAGGGCTACGACGCCGGGGACAACCCGTACGGCGGGGCCGACTCCTCGGCCCTGAACGGCGCCTCGCTGGGCTCCGTGCCGCCGGTTTCGACCGCCGGCCTGCCGTCGGGCACCGGCGACGGCACCGCGAACCTGGCCGGGTACGACCCGTCCATGTCGGGGATGCCCAACGGCGCCTTCCCCACGACGACGGGCGGCTCGCCCTACGGCGGCGGCGCGGGATCGGGAGCCGGAGGCGGCTTCGGAGCGGCGGGCGGGGGCGGGGCGGCGGGCGCCGCCATGCACGGCGCCGCCGGCGGCCCCGGGTTCGGCGCTCCCGGCATGATGGGCGGAATGCCCGCTCGTGGCGGCGAGAGCGGCGAGAAGCACGACAGCGAGAACTCGACCTGGCTCGCCGAGGACGACGACGTGTGGGGCGGCCCGGAGGGCACCACGCCGAGCACGCTCACCTGAGGCCGCGCTGCGCGCTCGCCCGGCGCCCGGAGCCGCCGCACCACGCCTGCGGGCCGATCCTCGCGACCGGCCCGCCACTGGCGCGCGGCCCACTGCCCGCCCGCAAGCCGCTCCCCGTGCGGGGAAGGGAGGTGCGGGGGGCGCCCGGAGGCGCCGCCCCGCTCATGCACGCGCGGTCGCGTCAGCCGCAGTGCTCGAAGGGGCTGTCGTACGTGGTCGAGCCGATCGCGCCGCCCCACTTCACGCAGGTACGCAGGGCCTTGGCCCGGACCGGACCGGCGTAGTACTGGTAGCTGCCCGCGTCGGTGCTCCTGGCCTTGCCCTTGACCTCCAGGTAGGCCCGCACGGCCGCCTTGCCCGAGCCGCTGTTGCGCAGCGTGGTGACGCAGTTCTGGCCGGTGGAGGCCGAGTACAGCAGGACGACCCGGCCCTGGTTGCCGAGCGGCGCGGAGTCGATCTGCTTGTAGCCCGCACCGCAGATCTGCTCGGCCGAGTACGGGTTGCCGCCGCCGCCGGTGCTGGGCTTGCCCGGGTCGGCGGGCGCGGGCGTGCCGCCGCCGCCCTGGCAGTTGTTCGACTTCAGCGTCTGGTGGCTGTAGCCGAAGGTGGTGCCGTTGAACCTGGCCGCCACGATCTTGCCCGACGACGTGCGCTGCTCGTAGTGCAGGTGGGCGATGATGCCCTTGTACTTGGCCGAGGTGTTGCCCACCTGGCCGACCTGCTGGCCCTGCGCGACGTTCGCGCCCAGGGAGACCGTGCGCTTCTTCATGTGGGCGTACAGCGAGACGCTGCCGTCGGAGTGCCGGATCTTGACCACGTTGCCGAAGCCGTCGGCGGTCCGGTACTCCGACATGATCACCTTGCCGGCCGCCGAGGCCACCACGGTACGGCCCATGTCGGCGTTGCCGTCGTTGTACGAGCCGTTGAAGTCGATCTCGTAGCCGCCGGTGTGCGCGCTGCTGTCGTTGCTGTCGCCGGTCCAGGTCTCGCCACACGGGAACGGAAGCTGGTGGACGACGGCGGCGCTGGCGTTGGCCGCGCTCGTCCCGGCGAGGGGCAGCGCGGCGATGCCATACACGCCCACAATGAGGGTCTTGATCCGCATGTGGGAAAGGCTGCCATCCTGATCAACGGCCAGTCTAGATCATTCGCAAAGTGTTCACGCTAAAAGTTGATATTTGTCGATATCGTAGCCAGGACTGTGCAAAACGCAGTTTTCGGACATGGAGGGTCAGATGGCAGCAGGGGAGAGCACCACGCCTGGTCTGGGGCAATACCAGCCGGGGGGCTCCCTCACCGGGGCCACGATCCAGTTCAAGGACAAAAAGATCAGCGAGCTCGGCGCCAACATGGCCGAGCAGGAACCCGGCATGGGCAAGATCGAGACGAACACCAAGGGGATCCACGTCGACTTCCCCGGGTTCGGCATTGTCGGCATCGGCCTCTCGTACGCCCACGAGCAGGTCAAGGGTGGCGCGAGCGGCGCGATCAGCATGGCCAGGACCGCCCTGCGCGACTACAAGACCGCGCTGGAGCAGCTTGAGAAGAACTACCAGCAGGTCGACAAGGACAACGACGGCCTGATCAGCACGATCGGCGACGACAACCCGACCGGGCCCGGCGGGCCCACCGGGCCCGGTCCGGGCGGCATCGACCCGAGCAGCCTGGGTGGCCTGGGCGGCGGGGGCGGCAAGCTGCCACCGATGGACATGCCGGACGACAAGTTGCCGGACAACAAGCTGCCGGACAACAAGCTGCCCGACGACCGGTTCCCGGACGACAAGCTGCCGGACGACAAGCTGCCGAACGACAAGCTGCCCGACCAGAACCTCCCGAAGCCCGACTATCCCGACCCCAGCAAGCTGGACCCGAACCTGCCGGGCTCGAACCTGCCGGACCCCAACGCGCTGAACGCGAACCTGCCGAAGACGCCGTCCATCGAGGACCAGCTCAACCACAGCGTCCCGGACCCGTCCCAGACGAAGCTGTCCGGGCTCGACCCCGCCGCCCTGAACTCCGCCATCCCCAGCACCGGCAACATGAACGGCCTGCCGACCGGCTACCCCACCTCGGGCGGATACACGGGCGGCTCGGGGCCTGGCGGGACCACGGCGGGCGCGGGCGCGGGCGGCCTGCGCGGCGCCGGCGCGAACGGCATGTCGGGCATGCCGTTCATGCCCATGTCGGGCGGCGCGGCCGGCAACGAGCAGAACCGCGAGCGGGAGAAGCCGGAGTACGTGCGCGGCGACGAGAACGACTGGCTCGACGACATGGACATCGCACCGCCGGTCATCGGCGAGTGAGAAGGGGCAGGACAAGATGGCCCAATACGACAGCGACCGGTGGCAGATCCTCTCGGCGGCCGCCATGGCCAGCGCGTCCGCCCTGGTGCTGAGCCAGTACCCGATCGCCAGGAACATCGCCCTGATGATCGGGACGCTCGTGTCCAACCCGGGGGACATGGCCAAGGCGGCCAAGGAGTGGGAGGCGCCGGCCGACGGCCAGGCGGGGATGGACTTCGAGTCCATCAAGACCGAGCTCGTCAAGCTGAAGAAGGAGATCGAGGAGAAGGGGTACTGGAAGGGGCCGGCCTGGATGGTGTTCAGCGAGGCCGTGGACCAGTTCGCCGAGCAACTGGACGCCACCTCGGCGTACTTCAAGGGCGTCGGCGGCGGCATGGACCACATGGCCACGCTCTACCACTGGGCCGTGCAGGTCGCCGTCTACGTGGGCTTCGCCATGGCGCTCATGGCCGCGTGGGAGGTGGCGTCCTACTTCATCCCCGGCGTGGGCAAGGTCGCGGCCAGGGTCACGATCAGCGGCTTCCTCACCGCGCTCGGACAGGCCCTCAGGAACATCGTCAGCAAGAAGGTGAAGTCCGTGGCGATGCTGACCGGCGTCCTCGTCATGGTGAACGGCATGTGCGCCATGATGACCCAGTCCATCGACAAGGGCCGCCCCAAGCCCGACTTCGCGCCCACGGACCTGGAGTACGCGGCCCCCGCCACCGACGGGGCGCCCGGCACCCTGCAGCGGAAGAACGGCGGCATGCCGAGCATGAACCTGCCCGGCGGCGGCCTCATCTAGCCCTGTCCCACCCCCGCCCGGCGGTCTCCGGGCGGGGATGTCGCTCACTGGGCCGTGACCTGCACCGGTGAGCGCGCCGCCGTCGGGTCGAGCGCCGGGCCCTCCGGGATCAGGTGGACGAGGTTGTAGGGCACCGGCGTGACGTCCTCGGCGCCGTACCCCAGCTTGTTGATCTGGTCCCCGGTCTGCAGCGGGAACTTCCTGCCCTGGTCGGTGAGCAGGAAGTAGGTCTGCACGAACGCCTTCTGGCCGTCCCCGGGCAGCAGGCCGCCCAGGGCCGCGCCGCCGGCGGGCAGCAGCACCTGGTCGAAGTGCTCCTGGTCGCTCCGGGACGTGGGCACGGGGATGGTCATCGTCGCGCCGACCGTGATCTTCGCCTGTGCTGAGCCGTTCTGCGTGTCGGCGTACACCGCGCACAGCGCCGCCGAGGAGGTGACCGTTCTGGGCAGGCTCGTCGGCAGGCCGCCGACCGTGAGGGTCTGGCGGGAGGTCCTGCCGTTCGCGGTGGCGGCGTCGATCTCCAGCGGGACGGCGGCGCGCCTGCCGTACGCGGCCTTGGTCCTCGGGTCGGCGAGGAGCAGCGTCGCCTGGGTGAGGTTGACGGGGGCGAGCCCGTCGGCGAGCAGCACGTACCAGCGGTCGGGAGCCCCGCCCATGCCCTTCACGGTGTAGACCTGACCGACCGCCCCCTTGCCGCCGCCGGGGGCGACGGCACGCCGGCCCAGGCCGGTGATGGGCGGCGGCATGAAGTCGGGGCCGGGAGGGATCGCGTTGATCCAGGTCGAGGGCACTCTTCTGGGATGCGCGTTGAGCGCGCGCACACCCGTGTCGGTCACCTTCATGCGCCGGTCGTTCCAGACCACCCAGCCCTGCTGGCCGTCCGTGACGACCAGCGCGTCGCCGCCCACGGGTGTCCCGCCGACGTCCTGTCCGCCCACCAGGGTGACGTACGGCCCCCGCGCCCCGGCGGCCTGCGCCGGCTCGGTCACGCACGCCGACCACGGACCCTTCACCAGCTTCTCGCGGGCCGGAAGGCTGTCCGGCGCGCCCGCGATGCCCACCAGCGGCCCGCGCGGCAGCGTCGCCAGCGACGCGGCGGAGACGTTGCGCACCTTGAAGTCGGTCGCGTCGAGCAGCAGCAGCGCCGAGACGTAGTTGGCGGTCGGCAGCAGCCGCCCCTGCTCCTGGCTGTAGACGTAGGTGGCGCCCGTCTCCTCCTCGACCAGGAGCTGGCCGGCCTCGGTCAGGTTCGTCGCCCCGCCGGGCTTGAGCAGCCCCCAGATCCCGAACACCGCCGCGATCAGCACGCCCACGAGCACGCCGCAGAACATCGCCACGTTGTGCCGCCGCATGGGCGTCTCCGGCACATCGGGCTCAGCCTGCAGCAACGCCATGCCCAGGCGCTGCTGCATCAGCCGATGAGCCTGGTAGAGGTCCTTCCGGGTCTGCATCTCACCTCTCCCGTATCGCAGGGATCAGCATAGAACGCTCTTGTGTCATGAACCCCTACGGAAGTAGCAAACCCCAATAGAACGCCCACGGAACGAAGGCCACACCCGCCGCGACGAGCAGGCCCAGCCGTACCCGCTCGCCGGTCGCGCGTTCCCGCCGCCACGTGCGCGCTGCCGGCAACGTCGCCACGACGGTGGCCACCGCCACGGCCTGCAGCGCCAGCCAGACGAGCGGCCTGCCGAGGAGCATCGGACCTGGCGCGGCCAGCTTTCCGCCGGTGGACATCAGATAGAACAGGTAGGCGAACCCGCCCAGCGCCGCCACGAGCCCTCCGCCGCTGACCACCCGAGCCGCCGCCGTCCCCCTGGCCGACGTGGCCCGGGCCGCTGCCGTTTCCGCGGTCGGCGTGCCCCGGACGGCTGCCGTTTCTTTGGCCGACGTGGCCCAGGCGGCTGCCGTTTCTTTGGCCTGCGTGGCCCGGGCGGCTGTCGTTTCTTTGGCCTGCGTGGCCTGGGCGGCTGTCGTTTCTTTGGCCTGCGTGGGCCGGGCCGCGCCGCGGCCCCGGATCCGCCGGACCACGGCGACCGCCGGATATCCGGCGAACCCGGCCAGGAACAGCGCCAGGACCGCCGTCTGCGCGAAGGCCGACTCCCACCATGCGGGAGGCGGCGTCCCGACGGAGTCCTCCGCCTGGACGGGCGCCGGCCCCGACACCTCCGCGACCGGAGCCCGACCCGAGGTCGCCTTCGCCACCCAGCCGCCCACCAGCTCGGCGTAACCGGGAGCGAGCTCGGGCAGACGCGTGACGCCGCCGTCCGGGGTCACATGAGCCGCGTGATCGGCCTTCTCGAAGAACCGGAACGTGTACCGCCTGTTGCCGCCCTTCTCCAACGCCGCGCGGAAGATCGGCGGCGTCTCGCGGGGCGGGGTCAGCAGGTCGTGCACGCCCCAGATCGCCAGCACCGGCTGCCGCACCGCGGCCAGGACCGGCTCCGGCTCGTAGTAGGGCTCGGGGAACATGTCCCCGTCCGCGATCACCCGGTACAGCTTCGGCTCGGCGTGCTCGACCAGCGACCCGCCGACCCCCGCCTTGCGCAACCCGGCCGCCACGGCCCACGTCTGCTGCCGCAGGGGCTGCAACGCGTTGGCCCCGACCACCACCACGAACGCGATGTCCTTGGACTTCGAGGCGGCGAGCGGCGCCACCCACCCGCCCTCGCTGAGCCCCCAGATGCCGACCTTGCCGGGATCGACCCCGGGCTCCTTGCGCAGCGTCGCGACCGCGCCGAGCGCGTCGTCGGCGAGTTGCGCGTACGACCGATGGAACAGCGAATAGTTCACCGAGCGCTTGTCGTAGATCAGCACGGTCAGGCCCTGCCGGGCGAAGGCGACGGCCTCACCCAGCAACTTCTCCCGAGACGTCCCCGTCCCCGCCCCATGCACCAACACAACCCCAGCCCGCCCACCCACACCGCTCGGACCCTCCCCGGCGAGGCTCTCCCGGCTCAGCCCGGCCGGATTGTCCCGGCCTTGCCCGGCCTCGCCGCTCAGGCTCTGCCCGGCCGCGCGCCCGGTCTGGGACGCGCCCCCGACCTGGGCGATGTCTCCGGGCTGCCCCTTAGCCTCGACCGGTGCTGTACCTCTGGCTTGGGCTGTACCTCCGACTTGGGCTGTACCTCCGACCTGCGCTGTACCCCCGACCTGCGCTGTACCCCCGGCCTGGGTTGTGCCTCCGGCCTGTGCTGCGCCTCCGACTTGGGGCGTACTCCCGACCTGGGCTGTACCCCCGACCCCGGCTGTACCCCCGACCCCGGCTGTACCCCCGACCCCGGCTGTACCCCCGGCCTGTGCTGTGCCCCCGGACTGGGCCGCGCTGCCGGCGCTTGAGGAGCTGATCGCGCTGGCCGACGGGCTGATCACGCTGCCGTGCAGCTCCAGCCCGCCGCTGCCGCGGAACGTCACCTCATGGACCGTCAGGTCACCCGGAACCGCGAGGTCACCGGGAGCCGCGTGGCCACCGGGAGCCGCGTGGCCACCGACAGCCGCCAGGTCACCGGCAACCGCCAGGGCGCCGGGAACGGCGAGGCCGCCCGGAACTGCCGGTCCCTCGCGATCGGGCTCGACCGCCACGGCCCCAGCGGCGCGCCGTCCTTCACCGATCGTTGCAGCCTTCGAGGCGAGATCGGCCGTCGTTGCGGCGTTTGAGGTGACGTCGGCGACCGGGGCGGCACGACTCAATCCGGGCGTACTGAGCCATAACACGACGCCGGCGACGGCGCTGAGGGAGACGGCGGCAGAGGCCGTGAAGACGTTTCGCATATTGCCGACAGTAGTCTGCAGAGAGATCTCGGCAAAGACATGTCTGCAGATATCGTCCTCAAGGACTAGCCTGCTCCTCATGAAGGACGACGAGCCCCTGGTGCTCCACGATCCCGACCGGCTCAAGGCCTTGGCCCATCCCATGCGCCGCCGCATGCTGACCCACCTGAACATCCACGGCCCAGCCACCTCCACCACCCTCGGCGAGCTGCTCGGCGCCAAGACCGGCACCACCAGCTACCACCTGCGCCAACTGGAGAAGTACGGCTTCATCGAGGAGATCCCCGAACGCTCCTCCGGCCGCGAACGCTGGTGGCGCCGCGCCAATCTCCCCAGGGACATCCGCCTCCCCGAGCCCGGGGACCTCGGCCCGGAGGATCAGGCTGTCCTGACCGAGTTCCACCGGATCGGGCTGGAGGAGGACCGCGCCCTGCTGGACCGCCTCCCCGCTGCCTTCCAGACCGACCCCGACTGGGTGAAGGGCTCCCGAGGCCTCGCCCGCATGACTAAGGACGAGCTCAGAGAGTTCCACGACGCCTACGTGGCCCTGCTCCTGAAATACAGCCACCCCGCGGACGAGGCCCCACCCGACGCCCGCCCCCTGTACGTCCGCATGTACACCCTCCCCGCCGACGACTCCTGACCCCAGCCCCACACCGCCGCCGTCCGCACGCATCGGGCCCCAGGGAGGCCGGCGTGGTGGCGTGGGCCCGCACCTCTCCCCGTCCGCCGAGCCCGACCCTGGACGCCATACAAAGGCCACCGAAGGGCTCCCACATGCTGGGAACTCGGAAGGACTGGCTCGGGGTGGGGACTCGAAGGGCGGGCCCGGAACGGGCAGGCGCGTACGCGGTCCCGTCCGACGGACCTGATTCCGTACGCCATGCACCGCCCGTCGGACCTGTGCGGCTCACCCGGGTTGGAGAGGCGGGGTGTGCGGTCAGGTACGCCTTCCTGTCTGATGGACCTGATCCCAGGCGTCACCCAAAGGCACCGGACCTGTGCGGTTCACACGCGGTGGAGACGCGGGGGCGTCTTGGGTGGGCAGGCGGTGTATTTCCCGTCCGGCGAGCCCGATCCCAGACCCTACGCGCCGCCCATCGAAGCCCTGCGGTTCCCACGCGGTGGGGACTTGGTGGGCCGTCTCGGGATGGGCACGTGCGTGCACCCATCCCATCCGATGAGCCTGATTTAGGGCCCCGCGCACCGCCCATCGAACGCATGTGGCCCGCACGGGGTTGGGCCTCGGGGGCGTTTCCGGGGGCGGCGTGTACACCACCTCCGGTCCGACGAGTCTGATTCCAGACGCCCACGCATGGCCATCCTGACCTGTGCGGCTCCCACAGGGGGGTGGCTTGGGTGGTGGGTCAGGGGGTGTCGGGGAGGGCTGTTTGGATGGGGGTGATGTTGCCGGTGGTGACCAGGAGGCCGCGGCCAGGTGGGCCGCCGCCGGCCCCGCGGGGCAGGCGGATGCTGAACAGGTCGCCGTCGGTCGGGCCCTGGACCGACAGGAGCACGCCCGTACGGGACTTGCGGGTCTCGGCCACGAACCCGCGATAGGCGACCGCCAGGTCACCGGTGGAGCCGGCGATCAGCAGGCCGTGATCGCCGTCCCGGCCCGAGCGGAGCACCTCCTCCAGGGACGTGCCCAGCGGTGAGTCCGGGTTGACCAGTTCGGCGTCGTCCACGACCACGACGTACTGGCCCAGGTCAGCGACCAGTTCGGCGAGGTCGGCGGCGTTCCCGTCGAGGACGGCCACGGCATCCGCCAGGTCGCGCAGCGGGCTTCGTCGGGGGGCGACGGCGACGACCGGCGTGCCGGCGGCGATGAGTGACCGCGCCGCCGTCACCAGGACGGACGACCGCCCCGACCGCGACGGCCCCGCGATCACCGCGCCCGGCCCGTGGGCCAGCAGGTCGACGCCGAGCGGGGTGAGCGCGTCCCCACCCGCGCCGACCAGCGCCCACAGCGGGGACGGCGGAGTGAACGCCGGATCGAGGTCCATCGTCTGGGACGCGGTGACCCGCATCGGCAGCGCGTCGACGCGCAGCGGCTGTTCGCCCTCCCCGGGGCGCCCCCCACGCCCGGCGGCCTGCGGGCTCGCGCCGCGGGCCAGGGCCTGGAGGGCGGCGACCTGGGCGGGGCCCGCGGGGTCGGCGGAGAGGAGGGCGATGTGGTGTTCGGTGATGCCGTGCTCGCCCAGCGACAGGGCGCGCCCCTGAGGCATGGACGCGGGCAGCCCCTTGAGCGGGAACCCGGCCAGCCCGTAGTCGGCCGGGTCGGACAGGCGCAGCAGCAGGCGGTCGTCGAAGACCGTCGAGACCTGGCCGAGCAGGCCGGACCGGTCGCTGGTGACCACCGCGCGCAACCCCACCGCCGGGCCCTCGCGCAGGAGCTGGAGCAGGGCTTCGATCAGGCGGCCGTAGTCGTAGCTCTCGAACGCGGCGACGAAGCCCTCCCAGCGGTCGAGCATGAAGACCAGCCACGGCAGGCGGTGACCGGCCTGGCGGTATTCGGCCAGCGAGGCGTGGCCGGCCTCGGCCAGCAGCTGCTGGCGGCGGCCCACCTCGGCGCGCAGGCGGCCGAGCAGGCGCTCCACCCGTTCGATCTGGTCGCGGGTGACGACGGCGCCGCAGTGGGGCATCGCCATGACGGGCAGCAGCGCGCCCGAGCCGCAGTCCACCGCATGGACGTGCACGTCGGCGGGCGACGTCCGGGCCGCGATGGCGCCGGCGATCGTCCGCAACGCCGTCGAGCGGCCGCTACGCGGGGCGCCCGCGATCAGCAGGTGGCCGCCGTTGGCCAGGTCGAGCGCCAGCGGGCAACGATCCTGCCGCCACGGACGGTCGGTCACCCCGAACGCCAACGGCGCCACCTCCTCGAACCCGCCGCCGGCCCCCTCGTACGCCACCCCAGCCGCACCTTCCGGCGCCCCAGCCCCCTCGTACGGCGACGCGGGACCGGCCGGCCCGGCTTCGAGCGGGCCTCCCGGCGAGGCGGGCACCGGCAGGTCGAGCACCAGGTGGGTGGGCAGGGGGTCGAGCCACGGGCTCGGCTGGGCCGGTACGCCCGCCAACCGGCCCGCCTCGACGAGCGCGTCCGTGACCAGGCCGAGATCGGTGACCGCCGACTCCTCGGCCGGCTCCGGAGGCGGCGGAAGCGGCCTGCCGAGCGATCGCCAGTCGACGTCGAGCACCCGCACCCGCCCGGCCGGCCCCCCGGCGGACGGAACACGCGCGGGGCTGCGCCCGCCCACCCTGGCCGTCTGGACGGCGATCGCCGCCCCCACCCCCGACCGCACGTAACACCGGCCAGGGGTGGACTTGGAGATCGCGGCCGCGTCGGGCAGGTCGATGACGTCGGTGGACTCGGCGGGCTCGGTCACCCGCAGCGCGATCCGCAGCGAGGTGTTGGCCTGGATGTCGGCCGTGACCACGCCGGCCGGCCGCTGGGTGGCCAGGATCAGGTGAATGCCCAGCGAACGGCCCCGCCGCGCGATGTCCACCAGGCCGGCCACGAAGTCGGGCAGCTCGGCCACCAGCGCGGCGAACTCGTCGATGATCAGCACCAGGCGCGGCATGGGGGCCTGGCCGGCGTAGTCGTCGATGTCCTTGGCGCCCGCCGCCAGCAGCAGGCGTTCCCTGCGCCGGATCTCGGCCGCCAGCGAGTCGAGGGCCCGCTGGGTCAGGTGTCCGTCGAGGTCGCTGACCATGCCGACGGTGTGCGGCAGGCGTACGCACTCCTTGAAGGCCGCGCCGCCCTTGTAGTCGATCAGCACGAACGTGAGCTGGTCGGGCCGGTTGGCCACCGCCAGCGAGCAGATCAGCGTCTGCAGCAGCTCGGACTTGCCCGCGCCGGTGGTGCCGGCGATCAGCCCGTGGGGGCCGTCGAGCTTGAGATCGACCGAGAACGGGCCGTCGGGGCCGACGCCGATCAGCGCCTCGGTGGTGCCGCGCGCCCGCCACCGGCCGGCCAGCTCCTTGCCGGACGGGTCGGGCATGCCCATCAGGTCGAGCAGGCGGACGGCTCCGGGCAGGTTGCCCGAGGGATCGTCCCGGCTCACGTCGCGGATGGGGGACAGGGCCCTGGCCAGCCGGTCGCACCAGGCGGCCGAGACCAGGTCGCCCAGCACCGGCCCGATCACGTCGAGACCGCCGCCGAGCAGGCGGACGAGGCCGTCGGAGCCGCAGGCCGCCACCGTCTGGCACTCCTCGGGCAGCAGCCGCTGGTCGTCGTCGATGGCGAGGGTGAACACCCCGGACCGGGGGCCCTGCCGCAGGACCTGGGGCATGTTGGGCAGGCCGCGCAGGATCTGGGCGCCGTCGAGGATCACCAGGACGTCGTGGGGACGGACGTCGTAGGAGGAGAAGCTGGGCTTCTCGGGACCGCCCAGATCGTCCCAGCCTGTGGGGATCTTGCCGAACTCGGGGATGGCGGTGTTCTGGCGTTCGTCGATGAGCGCGGCCAGCTCGGCGACGCGGCGGGCGGCCGACTCGGGGTCGGTGCCGACCAGGGCCACGCAGTCTTCGCCCGCACGCGGGGCGCAGTGCGGCAGCCAGCGCGTCCAGCCCCAGCGGCGTTCGCCGTCGGCGCGCGCGGACACGACCACGATGGCCAGGTCGCGCGGGCTGTGCAGGGTGGCGGCCTGGGCGATCAGCCAGCCGGCCAGGCTGGTCGCGGCCCCGCGCGGGCCGGTGACGCCCGCGACGCCGAGCCGGCGCATGGCCAGCGCCACCGGCACGGCGCGGCAGAGCGGCGGCTCGATCGGACCGCCCTGCTCCTCCGACAGGTCGAGGTTGGCGGGCAGGTCGGCGAGGCCGACGCGCAGCCGCAGCGAGTCGGCGTCGTGGATGCGGCGCTCCCACAGACGCCTGCGCGGCCCGGTCGCCGTGAGCAGGACCTGGGCCGGGTCGGGCGCGTCGGACCTGCGCGCGGCCTCGTCGGCGGCCCTGGCCCGCTCGACCTCATCGTCGTAGGCCCGGACGCGTTCGCCGAACTCCTTGAGCGCCTGCTTGTGCTTCTTCCTGCCGTGACGGCGGTCGCTGACCCACTGGCCGATCATGATGATCGGCGTCATCAGGGCGACGAGCAGGTAGTAGGGGGCGTGCAGGGCGAACGCCAGCGTCACGCCGAGCACGGCGGGCAGGAGCGCGGCCAGCAACTGCAGCCGCATGCCCTCGGACCTGGTCGGCTCCTTGGGCTTGACGAACTTGCGCTCCGGCTCGGGACGGCGCAGCCTGGGCGGCCGGTTGTAGGCGAGCCCGCCCTCGCCCCTGGGCGCGAGATGGGCGTCCTTGGGCTCGATGGAGGTCAGCACGAACACCGAGGACCCGCAGGTCAGCACCGCCTGGTCGGGCCACTCGGCGGGCCCGGTGAGCGCCCTGCCGTCGAGCTCGGGCATGTCGCCCTGCTCGGCGGCGAACTCGGCCGCCTCCCGCTCGGCGACCCGCGCGGTCAGCTCGGCGACCTCCTCGGCCCACCGCCCCTTCAGTTTCAACCTGGAGGTCTGCCCGGAGCTCTGCCGGTGCGCCCGCTCGACCGTGATCGCGTCGGGCGTCACGCGCACGGCGACGGCCTCGGCGGCCAGGAGGGGGTCGGCGACGGCCATCGCGCAGGTCGGGTCGGACCCGATGACGTGCACGCCCAGCCCCAGCCGGTGGACGGCCCCCGCCGCCGGGCCGCCGATCACGCGGATCTCGGCCACCCCGCCGGGCTCCTCCACCACGGTGGCGCGGGCCAGGCGCGGGTCGAGCGTGACCTTGTCGCCGTCGCGCAGGACGGCCGCCGCCGGTGCCCGCGGATCGAGCGGACGCCCGTCGCGCCAGAGCAGCGCGCCGGAATCGCCGGGCACGTCGGCGGGGACGTCGAGCCGGTCGGGGACGCGCGGACGGGGGATGCGCGCCCCGGCCCCGCCCCGCGCCCCGGCCTCGGGCGCCAGGCCGTAGGGCGCGCGCGTGCGCGGCAGGTGGACGACCTTCGCCATGGACGTGCGCCCGCTCAGCGCCTCGGTCACCCCGGCCACCGTGGCGCCGCCGTCGCCGTCGATCACGACGTCACGGTCGCCCTGCTCGCCGAGCACGGTGAGCATGATCCGCATGTGCCGTCTCCTCGCTCGACCTCGGGCGCCAAGGTAGCGCCAGAAGCGAGAGTAGGTGTCCTGGTTGACGCCACCGGCATGAGAACGCGGTTCTGTGGATAACCCGCGCGCCCAGCGTCACGATCAAGCCTGAAAAAGTTGTGATTACTGCGACTCAAGATAAAACTGTGACCAGCATGCCGATAAATCGGTATTCGTCAACTTGGTAGAGACAATAGGCATCGATTATTTCGGGTTGACATCACGTCACCTGCGAAACAAGCATGGGTCCTCGCATTCCGCCCACGCCCCACCCGGGCGCCCCACATAATGGGCGTGAATTCCGCATTTCACAATGGGAGCCCCCCACCCATGAGGACCAGTGAAAAACCTGTCGCCGACAACGCGGCGGCGGGGTTGTCCGGCCCGGCCTCGCGCAAGCTCCCCGTGCCCCCACGCGAACGCAAGCCGGCCCTCGCCGCGCTGGCGGTCCTGCTCATACTCGGCGGAGCGCTGGCCACCACGCTGCTCGTGCTGCGCAGCGGCGACCGCGTCTCCGCCATCAGGATCACCCAGCAGGTCGGCGCGGGCCAGGAGTTCGTGGACGGCATGCTCGAAGAGGTGAAGATCGCCTCGGACACGGGCGTCGACTACGTCCCCTGGTCCCGGCGGTCGGAGGTGACCAAGAGCTTCGCCGCGGTCACGATCCTGCCGGGCACCCTGCTGACCAACCAGATGGGCAGCAAGGCCAGCGACGAACTGGGCCCGGGAAAGGCGACCGTCGGCCTCGCCCTCAAACCCGGCCAAATGCCCGCCGGCATTCAACAGGGCGACCGCGTCCAGGTCGTGTACGTACCGAACCGGACGGCCCAGGGGCAAAGTCGCGTCCTGGCCGAGAGCGCGCTCGTGTTCAGCACGGGCGACAAGAACCGGACCGGCGGTAATTCCGGGCAGATCACCGTGATCGTCGATTCGTCGGACTCACCGCAAATACTCGCCTATGCCTCCAGCGGAGAGATCGCGGTGGCCGAGCTCCCGGGAGCGCGCTGACGTGGCGCTGATCGTTCTGGCCGCCGACAAGGGCGCGCCCGGCGTGACCACCGCGGCCACCGCCCTCGCGGCGGTGTGGCCGCGGCCCGTGCTGCTGGCCGAGTGCGACCCGGCCGGCGGCGACCTCGCCTACCGGCTGCCCGCCGCCGACGGCGGCGTGCTCAACCCGGGCAAGGGCCTGCTCACGCTCGGCGCGACCGCCCGCAGGGGCCTCGAACCCGCCCAGATCCACCAGCACACCCAGAAGATCATCGGCGGGCTCGACGTGCTGGCCGGGCTCACCCACGGCGAGCAGGCGGCCGGGCTCACCTGGCTCTGGGGCCCGCTGGGCAGGTCGCTGGCCGCCATCCCCGACGCCGACGTGATCGCCGACTGCGGCCGCCTGGGCTCCCACCCGCAGATCGCCGACCTCCTCGCCGAGGCCGAGCAGGTGCTCCTGCTCACCAGAGCGACCCTCGACCACGTCGCCCACCTGCGCGAACGCCTCCAGATCACCAAGGCGCACGGCGTCGTCGTGATCGCCGACCCGCGCAACTACCGGGCCTCGATCGAAGACGTGCGCAGGATCGTCGGGCCCATCGTCCAGTTCGTCCACGGGCTGGCCCACGACGCCAAGGGCGCCGAGCTGCTGCGCGGGCAGTGGGGCGGCCGGCTCGACCGGTCCCTGCTCATCCGCACGGCCCGGGACCTCGCCGCGAGGCTGGTGAGCCACCGATGATCGACCACTCGCTCGTCAAACGTTTCCGCCAGGAGGTCGGCGACCGGCTGGCCCAGCAGCGCCGGATCGACCAGGCGAGCGGCGTCCCGCCGATGTCCGGCGAGGACGAGCGCCAGTTCGCCAGGGCGCTGATCTCGCAGGTGCTGGAGGAGCACGCGCGCAACGAGATCGGCCTCGGCCGCACCCCGCCCACCATCGAGGAGGAGGAGGCCCTGGCGGCCGGCATCCATGCCGCGCTGTTCGGCGTGGGCCGCCTCCAGCCGCTGCTCGACGACCCCGAGGTCGAGAACATCGACATCAACGGCTGCGACCGCGTGTTCGTCAGCTACGCCGACGGCCAGGAGCTCATGCAGGACCCGGTCGCCGAGTCCGACGACGAGCTGGTCGAGCTGATCCAGATCCTGGCGGCCTACTCCGGGCTGTCCAGCAGGCCGTTCGACACCGCCAACCCCCAGCTCGACCTGCGGCTGCCCGACGGCTCCCGGCTGAGCGCGGTCATGGACGTCACCGTGCGCCCGGCCGTGTCGATCCGCCGCTCCCGTCTCGGCAAGGTCTTCCTGTCCGACCTGACCGGCAACGGCACGATCAGTCCGGAGGTCGGGAGGTTCCTGACGGCCGCCGTCGCCGCCCGCAAGAACCTCATGATCGCCGGGTCCACCAACGCCGGCAAGACCACCCTGCTGCGGGCGCTGGCCAACGAGATCCCGCCCAGCGAGCGCCTGATCACCGTCGAACGCGCTCTTGAGCTGGGCCTCGACCAGTTCCCCGAGCTCCACCCCAACGTCGTCGCCTTCGAGCAGCGCCTGCCCAACTCCGAGGGACAGGGCGAGATCTCCATGGCCGAGCTGGTCAGGCGCTCGCTGCGGATGAACCCCAGCCGCGTCATCGTCGGCGAGGTGCTGGGCGACGAGATCGTCACCATGCTCAACGCGATGACCCAGGGCAACGACGGCTCGTTGTCGACGATCCACGCCAACTCCAGCATGGAGGTCTTCAACCGCATCGCCACCTACGCCCTGCAGGCCGGCGAGCGCCTGCCCATCGACGCCACCCACATGCTCATCGCGGGCGCGATCGACTTCGTCGTCTTCATCGAGAAGCGCAACGACTACCACGTCGGCGGCACCCTGCGCCGCTACGTCTCCAGCATCCGCGAGGTCAACGGCTGCGACGGCCGCGTGTTGTCGAGCGAGGTGTTCGCGCCCGGTCCCGACGGCACGGCCGTCCCGCACGCGCCGGTCTCGTGCCTGGAGGAGCTCGTCGCCCACGGCTACAACCCGGGAGGCTGGTGAGGATGGCGTTCGACCTCGACCCGCTCGCGATGGTGGCGGGCGCGGCCGCCGGCGGCGGCCTCTTCCTGTTCTTCCTCGCCCTGTACGGCCTGCGCCGCCGCCCGTCCCAGCCCAGACGGCCGCTCGTCAAGATGCTGACCACCCGCACCGCCGTCGCCGCGGTGGCCGCCGGCCTGGTCCTGGTGGTCACCGGCTGGCCGGTCATGGCGGTGGGCACGGTGCTGCTGGTGTTCGCCTGGCGCGGCCTGTCCGGCGGCGCGGCCGAGGAACGCGCCGCCATGCGCCGCCTGGAAGGGCTGGCCGCCTGGACCGAGTCGCTGCGCGACACCATCGCCGGGGCGGCCGGCCTGGAGCAGGCCATCCCGTCCTCGATTAGGGCCGCCGCGCCCACGCTCCGGCCCCACCTGCGGGCCATGGTCGACCGCCTGCACACCCGGATGGCGCTGCCGGAGGCGCTGTCCCGCTTCGCCGACGAGCTCGACGACCCCTCGGCCGACCTGGTGATCGCCGCGCTCATCCTCAACTCCCGGCTGCGCGGCCCCGGCCTGCGCGACGTGCTCGGCGCGCTCGCCGTCTCGGCCCGCGAGGAGCTCGACATGCGCCGCCGCGTCGAGGCCGAACGCCGCTCGACCAGGCGCAGCGTGCAGATAGTGGTGATCACCGCGCTGGTCTTCGCCGGGCTGCTCATCCTGTTCAACCCCGCCTACGTCAGCGAGTACGGCTCCACCCTCGGCCAGGCCGTGCTCGTGGTCGTCGGCGGCCTGTTCGGCGCCGGGTTCGCGTGGATGCGGCGGCTGGCCAGGTTCGACAAGCCCACCCGGCTGCTGATGGGGGGAGGCGGCCATGGTTGAGGGCGTGCTGGCCGGGGCGGTGCTCGGCCTCGGCCTGTTCGTGCTGGTACGCGCGTTGTTCCCGGCCCGTCCCGGGTTGGTGGCGCGGCTGCTGGCGCTCGACGCCGTGCGCGAGGACGCCGACGCCCCGCGCATCCAGCTCCTGCTGCCCGACGAGGAGGTCAGCGCGTTCCGCCGCGGCCTCGGCGCCCGCCTGGCCCGCCTCTACGGCGCCCGCGGCTGGGAGGCCCGCTCGGTCAAGTCCGACCTGGCCCTGCTCGGACGCTCGTTCGAGGCGTTCCTGGCCACCAAGGTGCTGCTCGCCGCGAGCGGCCTGCTGGCCTTCCCGATCCTGCTCGGCTGGCTGGCGCTCATGGGGTGGGGCGTGTCGTTCACGGTGCCGTTCTGGTCGGCCGTGCTCGTGGCGCTGCTCTTCTTCTTCCTGCCCGACCTGCAGATCCGCAAGGAGGCCGCGGCCATGCGACGCGACTTCCGGCACGTCGTGGGCGCCTTCCTCGACCTGGTCTCGATGAACCTGGCGGGCGGGCGCGGCGTGCCCGAGGCGCTGATGATGGCCGTGTCGGTCAGCGGAGAGCAGCCCAACTGGGCGATGGGCCGCATCCGCGACGCGCTCGGCGGCGCCCGGATCGTCGGCATCACCCCGTGGCAGGCGCTCGGCCAGCTCGGCGAGGAGATCAACGTCGACGAGCTGCGCGACCTGTCGGCCGCGCTCGGCCTGGTGGCCGACGACGGCGCCAAGGTGCGCGCCTCGCTCACCGCCAGGGCCGCCACCCTGCGCCGCCGCGAACTGGCCGAGATCGAGGGACGCGCGGGCGAACGTTCGCAGTCGATGCTCGTGGCCCAGCTCCTCCTGTGCGCCGGTTTCGTGATCTTTCTCAGTTTTCCCGCCGCGATGAAGATGTTGGGGGCCTGATGAACCATCCCTGGATCGTCTATCTCACCGCCTACCTGGGGGTGCGGATCCAGCGCGCCCGCACCGCGCCCAGCAGGGGCGCCTCCGCCGTCGAATGGGTGATCATCACGGCCATCATCGCGGGCGTCGCGCTCGGGCTGGCCACGCTGATCAAGACCCTGGTCGAGCAGAAGTCCAGCGAGATCCAGGGCACGTTCGGCGGTGGCGGCGGCGGTGGTGGCGGAGACTCGTGAGCGGGGCGCGACCGTGATCGAGCTGGCGTTGCTGATGCCGGTCATCCTCGCGGTCGCGCTCCTCGTCGTGCAGGTCGCGCTCTGGTTCCACGGTCGCCAGATCGCCGAGGCGGCGGCCAGGGAAGGCGCGCGGGTGGCCAGGTCGGCGCCGTTCGACTCCGGCGACTGGCAGGGCGCGGCCACGTCGAAGGCCACCGACATCGTCAAGGCGGTCGGCCCGCGGCTGCTGGAGAACGCCGCGGCCACCACCTTCGAGCGTGACCCCGACCAGCGCTTCGTCACGGTCACGGGCAGCGCCGTGCAGGTCGTGCCGCTGCTGCCGCCGCTCACGTTCACGATCACGGCGACGGCGGGCGGGCCGATCGAGTGCTTCCGTCCCGACAACGGCGGTGATGACTGCCGATGAAGCCCGGCGAGCGTGGCTCGATGGCCGTGGAGACGGTGATGCTCGCCCCCGTCTTCCTGCTGTTCCTCATATTCCTGGTCGGGGCGGGGGTGCTGGTGGAGACGCAGGGGCGGGTCAACGGCGCGGCCAGGGACGCCGCGCGGGCCGCGTCCGTGCAGCGGAGCTTCGACGACGCCAGCGCCGCGGCGGAGAGCACCGCCAAGACCGCGCTGGACGACAAGTGCGGCGCCAGCACTGTGAACCTGGACGGATCCACCTGGGAGGCGGGCGGCCAGGTGCAGGCGGAGGTGACCTGCGAGCTTGACCTCGGCTTCCTGGGGTTCGGCGGCACCAAGCGGCTGACGGGCACCGCCGTGGTGCCCCTTGAGCAGCTCGTCAGGAGGGAACCGTGAAGGCGGGGGAGCGGGGGTCCATGTCGGTCTTCACCGTGCTCTTCTCGGTCGTGGTGTTCCTCCTGGCCGGGCTGCTGGTCGACGGCGGCGCGGCGATCAACGCCCGGCTGCGCGCCGCCGACGTCGCCGAGCAGGCCGCGCGGGCGGGTGCGGACGAGATCGACGTCGACCGCCTGCGCACCGGCGGCGAGGTCGCCCTGCTGGACGAGGGCCAGGTCTGCGCCAGGGCCGACGAGATCGTCGCGGCCCAGGGCGGCGACGGCGTGGCCCGCGGCTCCTGCTCGGTCCAGCAGGACCAGGTGACGGTCAGCGTCTCGGTGCGGTGGGAGGCGTTCTTCCTCGGGGCCCTCGGGTTCCCGGGCTCGGAGATGAACGGCGAGGCCACGGCCGCCCCGGAAGCCAGGTAGACCGATTCCCGCCACTCGGTGGCCGGGGCAACGCACGAGGCAGGACGCTGGACGGAAGAAGGGAGCGGCGATGCCGACGCGAGAGCCGACGCGAGAGCCGGCGCGCCCCCCGGGGCGGCACCAGCCCAGGCGGCCGCCTGCGCGCATCCCGGCCAGGCGGACCTTCGGCGACGTGCTCGCCGGGCTCGCGGCGCTGGTGGCGCTGGTGGCGTTGGTGGGCGGGGTGCCGTACGCGCTGCTCAGGTTCGCCGGGCCGCCGGTCACGTCCGAGATGCTCGACCTGCGCTTCTTCACCGCCGAGGCCGGGCCGAGCACGATCCAGGCCGTCCTGGTGCTGCTGGTGTGGCTGGCCTGGTTCCAGCTCTTCGTGTGCGTGCTGGTCGAGGTGTACGCCGGTGTCCGAAGAGTCGGGATGCCTGCCCGCGTACCGCTGTCGGGCGGCACGCAGGCGCTGGCCAACAAGCTCGTCGGCGCGGTGCTGCTGCTGTTCACGGCCGGGGCCATGATCGCGCCCATCGCGCGGATGGCCGCGCCGCCCGCCGCGCCGCCGGTGACCGCGGTCGCCTACTCCGCGCCGATCGTCGAGCAGACGCTGGAGACCCACAAGACCAAGAAGGTGTACGTCGTGCAGCCCCCGCACGGGCGGCACCACGAGAGCCTGTGGGAGATCGCGGAGAAGTGCCTGGGAGACGGCCGCCGATATCCCGAAATTTACCGACTCAACCAGGCCAAGGAGCAGCCGGACGGCACCCGCCTGCGCATGGCCGACCTGATCAAGCCCGGCTGGGTGCTCGACATGCCGGACGACGCCAGGAACGTGCACATCGTCCCCGCCGGCCAGTCCCGCGAGCAGACGTTGCGCGAGCACCCCGGCGTGGCCCACACCCGCGCCCAGCCCGACGCCCGGCACCACGCCGCCAAGAAGGCCACGGAGGGCAAGGCCACCGAGAAGAGCGAGAAGGACCAGGCCAGGCACCGCAAGCCCGACGTCCGCCAGGACCAGCCCGAGATCACCATCAGGGAGGCCCAGAGCCTCGACCTGATCGACTACCTGGCCGGGGCCTCGCTGGCCGCCGCCGGGCTGCTGGCCCTGTTGGCCAGGAGGCGGCGGGAGCAGTTGTGGCGCAGGGTGTTCGGGCGCCGGATCGTCCGGCCGCGCGACGACGCCGCCCAGGCCGAGGTCGCGCTCAGGCTGGGCGGCGACGCGCCGGGCGCGCGCATCCTCGACATCGGGCTGCGGCTGCTCGGCGCCGAGCTGGCCGCCCAGCACCGCACCCCGCCCACCGTCTACGGCGCCCACCTGTCCCCGCGCACGCTCGACCTGTGGATCCACCCGCCGGACGACGACCCGCCCGAGCCGTGGACGGCCCAGGACGGCGGCCAGGTCTGGCGCCTGCCCGCCCACGAAGGCCGCCTGCTGGAGGAGCAGGCGGGCGGCGCGCCGTACCCGGGGCTGGTCTCCATCGGCACGGACGCGAGCGGCCGGGTGCTGATCGACCTGGAGGCAGCGCAGGGCCTGATCAACGTCCGCGGCCCGCAGACCACCGCGGCGCTGGCCGCGCTCGCCGTCGAGCTGGCCACCAACCGCTGGTCCGACCGCATGCGCATCACGCTCGTCGGGTTCGGCGAGGAGCTGACCGCGATCGCCCCCGACCGGATCATGGCCGTCGGCAGCCTGGCCGAGGTGCTGCCCGAGCTGGAGGCGACCGCCGCGCCGCGCCGGGAGGTGCTCACCGGACGCGTCTCCGGCAGCCCGCGCGACGCCCACTACCTGCTGTCGGCCGTGGCGCCCACGCACGAGGAGGCCCGCCGCCTGGCGCTGCTGGCCCGCCGGGACACCGCCGGGTACGTCCTGGCCGGCGACGTCCCGCACGCCACCTGGACGCTGGAGATCGGCGACGACGGCAAGGCGCGCATCGCCGAGCTGGGCTTCGAGGTCGAGGCCCAGCTCCTGCCGCGCCGCCACTACAAGGCGCTGATCGACCTCTTCCGCACCGCCGGACGGCTCGACGGCGAGGCCTACCCCGAGGCCGAGCCGCTGGAGGGCCTGCACCCGCCCGCCGTCGAGATCAGGATGCTCGGCCCGATCGAGATCGCCGGGCTCGCGCCCCTCGAAGAGGGCCGCATGGCGCTGGCCACCGAGCTGCTGATCTACCTGGCCACGCATCCCGGCGGCGTGCATCCCGTCGTGCTCGGTGGCGTGTTGTGGCCGCGCGGGGTCCAGACCATGGTCAGGGACGCCACCATCGCCCGCGTCGCCGACTGGCTCGGCCCCGAGCACCTGCACGTCGACGAGGCCGGGCGGCTCAGGCTCGGCCCCGAGGTCCGCACGGACTGGGCCCTGTTCCGCGAGCTGGTCCGCCGCGCCCAGCACGACCCGACGGCCCGCACCGTCCTGCTGGAGAAGGCGCTCGGCCTGGTACGCGGCCCGCTCCTGGCCAACCGCCCGTCCGGCCGGTACGCCTGGCTGGCGGCCGACGACCTGGAGTACGACGTCGCGGCCGGCGTGGCCGACGCGGCCCACCGGCTGTGCGAGCTGCGGCTGGCCCAGGACGAGCCGGACGCGGCGGTGGCGGCCGTCCGCGCGGCGTTGCTGCTGGCGACCGACGACGAGGGGCTCTGGCGCGACCTGCTGCGGGCCACCCACGCCACCGGGGACGCCGTCCGCATGCGGGCCGTGGTCGAGGTCCTGACCCGCAGGGCCGCCTCCCACCCGTACGGCGGCGGGATGGCCCCGGAGACCGAGGCGTTGATCGAGGAACTGCTGCCCTCGTGGCGCATCCACGTGGTGAGGGAGTCGTCCGCATGAGACGTTTGACGGTGATCGCGCTCGTCCTGCTGGTGGCGGGGTGCGGGCAGGCCGAACGGCCGTACACGCCGCAGCCGGGCCCGTCAGGGACCGCCTCGGCGACGGCGCCCGCGACGGGAGGCTCGGCGCGGCCCTCCGCGGACGCGCCCGGCGTCGAGACGGTCGAGGTCGGCGGCGGGAAGCTGCGGGTCGACATCGACTGGCCCGCCCGGCGCGACCCGCTCATGCGCGTCATCACCGACTGGTACCTCGCCTCCCGCAAGGTGATGGTCTCGGGAAGCGATCGATACCTGAAGGATCTGGATCTCGAACTCCAGGCGGTGCGCCAGGCGTATGACGGAGTACGCCGGTACACCGAGGAGGACAGAAGGGTGCAGGGCGTTGCCAGACTGTACGGCCTGCGGGTCACGAAGGTGCTGGACAAGGGAGCGCAGATCGACACCTGCGTGGACGAGTCGAAGGCACGCGTGGTCAGCGCGAGCAGCGGCGAGGCCGTCTCGCCCCAGCCCTCCATCATGCGCGCCCCCTACCTCCAGAGGGCCCTCGCGCACCGCGGCGACGACGGCGTGTGGCGGATCCGGGAATTCCTCTATGACAAGGAAGGATGCGCGCGATGAACCGCGTGATCTCGCTGGCCACCGCGGCCCTCATGCTGCTGGGCCAGCTCGACGACCCCGGCGAGACGGCCGGCAGCCCCATCGAGCACGGCCGGACCAGAGGGATCGAGCTGCGCAACTCCCGGATCGTCATCTCCGGCGACGGCGCCAAGGGCGGCAACACGGACGGATACGTCCTCAAACGCCCCTGCTGGTACGAGCCCGGCATGACGGGCGCCGAGATGCTGAAGTCGCAGGAGGGCCTGCGCGACTACTGGTTCAGGTACACCAAGGACGCGTCCGAGGAGGGCTTCCAGGAGTTCCTCAAGCAGTTCAAGGACAAGGTCGGCAAGGACGGACGCTGGTGGGGCCCGGCCTACGACGCCTCCGATCCGAAGGGCCAGGTCTGCTTCGCGGCGCTCGACCCGTTCGTGTTCGTGCCGCCGGGCACGACGCCGCCCGCCGGGATCACGATCCGGGAGCTCGCCGAGATCGCCAGGGCGTCCCTGACCGTGCCCGAGCCCACGATCAAGCTGAGCCCCGACGCCAAGAGCTTCGTCAACCTGCCCACCTGGGTCTGGCTGGAGGGCCTGGGCGAGCGGCGCAGATCGGTGACCGCGGAGATCCCGGGCGTCATGAGCGTGACCGTGGTGGCCACGCTGAAAAGCATCAAGATCGACCCGGGCACCACGAAGGACCGGGCGGAGGTGCACGAGGAGGGCTGCGGGGCGGCCGGACGTCCGTACGCCAAGGGGGCCTCGTTCACCTGCGGCGTGCGTTACCTGCGGGCCTCGATCGACCAGCCGCGCGAGGCGTACCGGCTCACCGTCACCACGTCGTGGCCGGTGGAGACGACGGGTGACGCGGTGCCGTTCCAGTTCGCGCCGGTCGAGGCGGGGGCGACCCGGGACGTGCCGGTCGGCGAGATCCAGAGCAACGTGAAGCCGTAAAGGGCCGAGCTGGGCGATCACCCGGGCCGGCGGGCCTGGGCGATCGCCCGCGGCCGGGCGGGCCTAGGCGATCACTGCGGCCAGCGGTGCCAGCTCGGGCTGCTCGGCAGCCTCCGCCAGCACCTCCTTCAGCACGGTGTCGTGCGTCGGGCCCGCCGCGGTCAGCAGGTCGCGGCCGTCGGGGGTGACCTCGGAGTAGATGCCGCGCCGGTCGTCCTCGCACAGGTAGCGCTTGAGCAGGCCGCGCTTCTCCAGCCGGGTGACCAGCCGGGTCGTGGCACTCTGGCTGAGCACGACCGCGCGGGCGAGCTGCTGCATGCGCATGTGCCAGCCGTCCTGGCGGGCCAGGGCGTCGAGCACCGTGTACTCGCTCACGCTCAGGCCGTGCGCCTTCTGCAGCGCCTTCTCCAGCCTGTCCTCGATCTTCGCGTGCAGGGCGGCGAGGGTGCGCCACCCCTGGGCACGCGCCTCCACGGCGTCGTCGGCCAGAGGCATGTGAACCCCCTCCTCGTGCTCGTGTCAACGATTAGCAAGCGCATGCAAATGATGCCTACGCCGTCTAACGTCGCATGAGCCCCATTCTATGCCGCCGACCCCGCCACCCCGGCTCGGCTAGGAGATCGACTTCTGTCCGCTTTCGTGGGCGAGGAGCCATTCCTTGACCGGGACGCCGTAGTAGTAGCCGCCGTAGCCGCCCGTGCTGGGCAGGACGCGGTGGCAGGGGACGAAGGGGGCGATGAGGTTCTGGGCGCAGGCGGAGCCGGCGGCGCGGGCGGCGGTACGGGGGAGGCCGGCGGCCTGGGCCAGCTCGGCGTACGAGACCGTCGTCCCCGCGCGGACCTCGCGCAGCGCTTCGTGCAGGCGCTTGCGGGTGGGGGAGCCGGGCTGCGAGACCGGGACGGCGTCCAGGGCGTCGAGGTCGCCGTCGAAGTAGGCCCGGACGGCTTCGGCGGCGGCGCCGAGGTCGTCCACCACGTCGAGACCCTCCGCCTGAAGGGCCGGGGTGAGGCGGACGAACATCTCCGCCGGGTCGGCCGTGAAGCCGCCCGCGACGAGGACGCCCTCGCGGGTGAGCAGCGAGAGCGAGCCGATCGGCGTCGGCAGGACCTGGGCGGTGATCATGAAGAGCTCCAGAGGTGCAGGGCGGCGTAGGCCCGCCAGGGCCGCCACCGTTCGATGTGGTCGTCGGGGATGCCCAGGGCGGCCATGCGCTTGTTCAGCACGAGGTCGCCCGTGGGCCAGGCGTCGGGGTCGCGCAGCGCGCGCAGCGCGATGTAGCTGGCGGTCCAGGGGCCGATGCCGGGCACCTTCAGCAGCTCGGACCCGGCCTCGGCCGGGTCCTGGCCGCCGTCGAGGTCGATGTCGCCGTCGGCGACCCGGCCCGCCAGGTCGGCGAGGGTGGCGATCCTGCGATTGGTCAGGCCGAGGCCCGCCAGGTCGGCCTCCCGCAGCTCGGCCGCGGTGGGGAAGAGCGGGCCGCCGGTCCTGGCGACGATGCGGCCGAGCAGCGTACGGGCTCCGGCGACCGAGATCTGCTGGCCGACCACCGCGCGTACGGCCAGCTCGAAGCCGTCGAACGTGCCCGGCACCCGCAGTCCGGGCCGGGCCGCGACGAGCGGGGCCAGCGAGGTCTGGCCGAGCGCCTCGGCGATGGCGTCGGGGTCGGCGTCCAGGTCGAGCAGGCGGCGGCAGCGGGCGACGATGCGGGCGAGCTGCCGGGTGTCGGCCAGGGCCACGTCGAGCGCGATGTGGTCCGGCCGGGGGGTGAGCGTGATCGTCCCGCCCGGCACGGCCCTGGAGTACGACTCCGGGCCGGCGACCTCAAGGCCGGGGATGGCACGTGAGGTCAGGAAGCCGAACACGCCCGCCACGTCGTACGGCTCGCGGCGGTGCAGCCGCAGCCTCAGCGTGACCGGCCCGGCGGCCTCGGGCTCGGGCGGCGCCGCCGGACGTCCGGCCGTGGCGCGCAGCTCGCTGGGCGTGAAGCCGTACGTCTCCCGCATCGTGGCGTTGAACTGCCGCACGCTGCCGAACCCGGCCGCGAACGCCACCTCGGTGACCGGCAGCCCGGTCTCCGTCAGGAGCTGCTTGGCCAGCAGGAGCCGCTTGGTGCGGGCCACGGCCAGCGGCCCGACGCCCAGCTCGGCCACGAACAGCCGGTGCAGGTGGCGTTCGGTGATGTGCAGCCGCCGGGCCAGCCCGGCCACGCCGCGCTCGTCGGCGGCTCCGTCGTCGATCAGCCGCAGGGCCCGGCCGATGAGGTCGCCGCGCAGGTCCCAGCCGGGGTCGCCGGGCGACAGCTCGGGACGGCAGCGTTTGCACGGCCGGAACCCGGCCGCCTCGGCCGAGGCCGCGTGCCGGTAGAAGCGCACGTTCCTGGAGGAGGGGGTACGCGCCGGGCAGATCGGCCGGCAGTAGATGCGCGTGGTCGTCACCGCGGTGTAGAAGCGCCCGTCGAACCGGGAGTCCCTGGCGGAGACCGCCCGGTAACAGGAGTCGAAGTCGAGCTCTAGGGGTGACATGCCCCCGAGACTATGCGCGGGCCGCGAGTGCCGACCGGCGGAAATCGGACCTCACCATGAAAACGCAGGTCAGCAGGTCAGTACGGCCGATCGGCGGTATTCGGACCTGATCGGCGAAGGGCTGAGAAGTGGATCGGCAGCCAGCTCACGGCCATGATCACCGCACCCGCCCAGAGCGGCGCGCGCACCCCCCACACCTCGCCGAGCAGCCCGGCCAGCAGCCCGCCGAGGCCGACCGCGCCCATCAGCAGCAGCCGCATGGTGGCCGTCATCCGGCCGAGCAGGTGGTCCGGCGTGACGCGCTGCCGCATGCTCACCAGCAGCACGTTGTTCACCCCGGTGCGGAACGTCAGCACGAACCACGCCGCCGCCGCGGCCCACAACCACGGCCCGGCGTCGAGGAACGGGATCACCAGCGCGGCCGGGGCGGTGGCCAGGCTGACCAGCCACACCGCGCGGCCCGTGCCGAAGCGCCGGCCGAGCAGATGGGCCGACGACGACCCGGCGAGCACGCCGAGCCCGCCCACCGCCAGGTACGCCCCGAACACCCACTCCGGATAGCCGAGCCGCCCGACGATGAGCACCGGCAGCAGGACCGAGCAGAGCGGGAACGCCAGGTTCGCCATCGTGCCCTGGACCAGGGCCGCGACCAGCACCCGGTTGCCGAGGATGAAGCGCACACCCTCCGCGATCCGGGCCCGCAGGGACTCCGCGGCCTCCGGCGAGCCGTCCCGGGCGAGCGCCGGTTCGGGGACGCCGCGCAGCCAGGCGGCCGACCACAGGTAGCTCAGCGCGTCCAGCAGCACGGCCAGCGGCGCGCCCACGACCTGGGCCAGCACCCCGGCGAGGCTGCGCCCGGCGACGTCCATGCCCGCGGCCGTGCCCACGAGCAGCGAGTTGGCCGACGTCAGCCGCTCGCGCCCGACCAGCCCCGGCACGATGCTCATGGACGCCACGTCGAACAGCAGCGACCCGGCCCCCACAAGCACCGTCACCACGTAGAGCTGCGCCATGGACAACGTCCCGGCCCACCAGGCCACCGGCACCGACAGCAGCGCCACGGCCCGCGCGGCGTCCATCGCGATCATCAGGCGCCGCCGCCGGACGCGGTCCACCCAGGCCCCGGCGGGCAGCCCGATCACCAGGGCCGTGAGCGTGGCGAGCGCCGAGAGCAGCCCGACCTCGCCCGCGCCCGCCCCGAGGGCGGTCACGGCGAGCAGGGGGAGGGCGACGTAGGTGATCTGGCTGCCGAGCTGGCTGACCGCGCCGGCGACGAACAGGTTGCGGAACGCGCGAAGCCGCAAGAGTGGAGCTTCCACCAAGGTTGCTGACATGTCGGCAGGATGCTGAAATGTCGGGCAAGGCCGCTATCGATTAAGTGACAAGCAAATTCAATGACCCTCGACCTGGCGTTCACCGCCCACGACCTCGCCAACATCCGCTTCGCCGTCTCCCCGCTCGGCGAGGTCGTGGCCAGCGCGCGCGTGGTGAAGAACCCGGCCGCGCACCCGCTCCTGCGCCCCTGGGCCGACCAGGTGCGCCGCCGCCTCCAGGACGTGGACTGGCGGCTGCTGTCCGACCTGGTCCCGGTGCCCACCATCTCGATCGCGGGCTTCACCTGCACCCCGCCCTCGACGTCCATGCCGGACCTGGAGCTGGAACTCGCCACGATGCGGGGCGCGGCCGCCCGGGTGCGCACGGATCTGGACCACATCGGCGGTCCCCGGACGAAACGGGTGCAGGCCCTCTACGACGACCCGGAGCAGGGCCTCGAACGCCTGGCCACCGAGGTGGCCGGTTACTGGGAGGCGGCGATGGCGCCGTACTGGCCGCGGATCAGGTCGCTGCTGGAGGGCGAGATCCTGCACCGCGCCCGGCTGCTGGCCGAGGGCGGCGCCCAGCGCATGCTGGCCGACCTCGACGACTCCGTCACCTGGGACGACGGCACGCTGCGGCTGGAGCACCGGTACGTGTCCGGCCGCCGGTCGCTGAGAGGGCTCGGGCTGCTGCTGGTGCCGTGCGTGTTCGCCTGGCCGCGGGTCCTGTCGGTCACGACGCCGCCGTACCAGCCGACCGTGCGTTACGCGCCGCGCGGCATCGCGACGCTCTGGGAGCGCCGCGAGGTGGACCCGCCCGAGGCGCTGGCCGCCGTGCTCGGCCGGACGCGCGCCCGGCTGCTGGCCGAGCTGGACCAGCCTGCCTCGACGCGCGACCTCGCCCAGCGCGCCGGGCTCTCCGAGCCCGGCGTCAACCAGCACCTGACGGCGCTGCGCAAGGCCGGCCTGTGCACCGCGCACCGCACCGGCCGGTACGTGCTCTACGCCCGCACGGCGGTCGCCGAGACGCTGCTCTACTTGGAGGAGACCCCCACCCCCAGGTCGAACTCCCGGTAGACGCGCGCCCAGAACCCGTCACGCAGCCAGACCCGGGCCTCCGGGTAGGGCCGCAGCGAGTGCCCGAGCTCCTTCTCCGCCTCGATCAGCAGCTCGGTGTCGATCACCGTCGGCAGGATCGGGCCGGGCAGCAGGTCGCGGATGTTGTCGCGGCCGCGGGTGAGTATCCACTTCTGGGCGACGTGCTCGCCGACGTCCTCCACGCGCGGACGGCTGGGCCCCAGCTTGGCGACCTGGCCGGGCTTGGCGTGCGGCTTGACCGGCGCGCGCCCGGCGAACACCTGGGCGGGCGAGGGAGCCGTGACGGGCGGGGTGACGGCGACCGGCTGCGGAGCGCGACTGAAAAACGGTCTCAGGAAATCGGCGGAGATCACTTCCACCGTGTCGGACTCCCACACCAGGCGCTCGGCCTGGTTGGTGCCGTAGGGCGGCTCGACGCCCCACAGGTGGATGCGCACGCCGTACGCCTGCGCCGCCTCGACCGCCGGAACCATGTCCTCATCGCCCGCCAGCAGGATCGTGTCGGTCACCGCGTGATGCCGGGCGAGCGCCTCCAGGTCGCTCCTGATCTGCGCGTCGACGCCCTTCTGCTGGCCGCGGGCGTTGAGGTTGCCGAGGCGCACCTTGACCCACGGAAGCTGGGCGATGACACGCTGATCGACGGTCGGCACACGGTCGCGGGCGGCGTCATACCAATAGATCCGCAGAAGTTCGCCGGAAATACGTTCCTCTGCATGTTTCTGTAGACTCTGGATGAGCTCATCGGCGGCCACCCGATATTCCTTGCGTTCCTTCGCGCCGAGCAGCACCTCACCTGCCGCAGCGTAGAGATAACCGACATCCACTAGGACGGCGTACTTGGCTGCCACAGGATGCGGCATGAGGTCTGGGATGGCCATGTCGTCCTCCAGGCCGCGGTGTTAGTTGATCGGCTGACTATATACGCCTACTTTCTCTAGATAGTCCCAACTCCCGGGGAACTTGACACCCGATTCCCGGGATCTATCTAGGGTAGTGCGCTCATCCGCCAAGCCGCCTTCCCCGGCAGGCCAGGGTTACGCATACCTCTGGCGGGGTTTCGCCATGTTTGTCTACGGGGTCTCTCGGGTTCAGAGTACGAGCTCCGCCGCGTGGCGAGCACGGCCACCACGGCCGCGATCTCCTCGGGCGTGGCGTCGCCGCGGACTATGCGCAGGTGGTCGCTCATAGAGGAATGTTCCCATGCTTCTTCGGCGGCAGCGAGGCTCTCTTGTTACGCAACGCGCGAAGTGCCCGGACAACTTGCGGCCGGGTTTCGGACGGCCGAATCACCGAGTCCACATAGCCGCGTTCGGCCGCGATGTACGGATTGGCCAAAGTGTCCTCGTACTCGGTGACGAGCCGGGCGCGCTCGGCGTCGGGGTCGTCGGAGGCCGCCAGTTCGCGCCGGTAGAGGATGTTGACCGCGCCCTGCGCGCCCATGACCGCGATCTGGGCGGTGGGCCAGGCGAGGTTGACGTCCGCGCCGAGGTGCTTGGAGCCCATGACGTCGTACGCGCCGCCGTAGGCCTTGCGGGTGATGACCGTGACCAGCGGGACCGTGGCCTCGGCGTAGGCGTACAGGAGCTTGGCGCCGCGGCGGATGATTCCGTTCCATTCCTGATCGGTGCCGGGGAGGAATCCCGGTACATCAACAAAAGTCAGGATCGGAATATTAAAGGCATCACAAGTTCGAATAAATCTGGCGGCCTTCTCGGAGGCGTCGATATCCAGACATCCGGCGAAATGCATCGGTTGGTTGGCGACGACCCCGACCGGCTGGCCGTCCACGCGGCCGTAGCCGACCACGATGTTCGGCGCGAACAGCGCGTGGACCTCCAGGAACTCCCCGTCGTCGAGCACGTGCTCGATCACCTGGTGCATGTCGTACGGCTGGTTGGGGGAGTCGGGGATCACCAGGTCGAGCTCGGGGTCGGGCTCCAGGTCGGCGGCGGCGGCGAAGGCCGGTGGCTCGTCCAGGTTGTTGGAGGGCAGGTAGGACAGCAGCGCCTTGACGTAGTCGAGGGCGTCCTCCTCGTCGGCGGCCTGGTAGTGGGCCACGCCCGACTTCGTGTTGTGCGCGCGGGCCCCGCCCAGCTCCTCGAACGTGACCTCCTCGCCGGTCACCGTCTTGATCACGTCGGGGCCCGTGATGAACATGTGGGACGTCTGGTCCACCATGACGACGAAGTCGGTCAGGGCGGGCGAGTAGACGTGGCCGCCGGCCGCGGCGCCCATGATGAGCGAGATCTGCGGGATCACGCCGGAGGCGTGCACGTTCCGCTTGAAGATCTCCGCGTAGAGGCCGAGCGCGACCACGCCCTCCTGGATGCGCGCGCCGCCGCCCTCGTTGATGCCGATGATCGGGCAGCCGGTCTTGAGCGCCAGGTCGATCACCTTGACGATCTTCTCGCCGTACACCTCGCCGAGGGAGCCGCCGAAGACCGTGACGTCCTGGGAGAACACGCAGACCTGGCGGCCGTCGATCGTGCCGTGGCCGGTGATGACGCCGTCGCCGTACGGACGCCGCTTCTCCAGCCCGAACATCGTGGACCGGTGGCGGGCGAACTCGTCGAACTCCACGAACGAGCCCTCGTCGAGCAGCGCGAGCACCCGCTCGCGCGCGGTCATCTTGCCCTTGGCGTGCTGTTTGTCCACCGCCGACGAGGAGCCGGCGTGCACGGCCTCGTCGAGCCTTCGCTCCAGGTCGGCGATCTTGCCCGCGGTGGTGTGGATGTCCGGCATCTCCGGCATGGGATCGGCGGCTGCGCTCATGCGCGTTAGGCTAACCCGTCCTCCTAGAGTGGATCCATGACGGATGCGGTTCGCTCCCACGGCCTGTACAAGCGCTACGGCGCGCAGGTCGCGGTGGCCGGGGTCGACCTCGTGGTCCCGGCGGGCAGCTTCGCGGGCCTGGTCGGTCCCAACGGGGCCGGCAAGACCACCACGCTGAGCATGATCACGGGCCTGCTGCGGCCCGACGGCGGCCAGGCCGCGATCGACGGGTTCGACGTCTGGCGCGACCCGGTCGCCGTCAAGGCGCGCATCGGCGTGCTGCCCGAGGGGTTGCGGCTGTTCGAGCGGCTGTCGGGCCGCGAGCTGCTGCTCTACAACGGCCGGCTGCGCGGCATCCCCAAGGCCGACGTCGAGCAGCGCGCGGGCGAGCTGCTCGACGTGATGGACCTGACCGGGGCCGCCGACAAGCTCGTCGTCGACTACTCCACCGGCATGCGCAAGAAGATCGGGCTGGCCGCGGCGCTGCTGCACAACCCGTCCGTGCTCTTCCTCGACGAGCCGTTCGAGGGGGTCGACCCGGTCAGCTCCAACACCCTGACCGAGGTGCTGCGGCGTTTCACCGCCTCCGGCTCGACGGTCATCTTCTCCAGTCACGTCATGGACCTCGTCGAGCGGCTGTGCGACTGGGTGTCGGTGATGAGCGGCGGCCACATCGTCGCCCAGGGGCCGCTGGAGCAGGTGCGCGGCGGCGCCAGTCTCAACGAGGCGTTCATGCGGCTGGTCGGCGGCGGCTCCCGCGCCCACGGCGAGGCCGGGCTGAGCTGGCTCGGCGCCCGCCCCGGCAACCGGCCCCCGACCGCACCCCCGACCGTGCCCCCTGCCATGCCCCCGACCGTGCCCCCGGCCGCCGGCGCGCCCCAGGACACGCTGTGAGCGCCGCCGGGGCCGCCCCGGACAGAGCCGCCGGGGCGTCCGCCGTCACGGGGTCGCCCATGGCGACGGCCGCGCTGTTCGCGCGGCTCAAGCTGCGCCTGATGGCCGGCAACCTGCGCGGCGACGTGCAGCGCAAGCTCGGCTTCGTCTTCACCCTGCTCGCCGCGGCCGGCCTGGCCGTGCTCGGGTTCCTGCTGATGAGCCTGCTCAGGCTGGCGCCCTCCGACGTCGCCGCCGAGCTGGTGATCGTCGCGTTCGCGTTCTTCCTGGTGAGCTGGATGATCGTGCCGCTGCTGGCGTTCGGGCTCGACGACACGCTCGACCCGGCGCGGCTGTCGCTGTTCCCGCTGCGTACGCGCGAGCTGGCCGTCGGGCTGTTCACCGCGTCCGCGACGGGCGCGTGGCCGCTGGCGATGCTGGTCGTCACGGCCGGCGCGCTGGTCGGGCTGCCGACGGGCATCGGGGGCGTGCTGCTCGGCGTGCCCGCGGTGCTGCTGCAGTTCGCGCTCTGCGTGGTCACCTCGCGGCTGATCACCACCGCGCTGTCCGGGGCGCTGCGCAGCCGGCGCGGGCGTGACGTGCTGGCCGTGGCAGCCCTGTTCGTGGTGCTGCTGGCCCAGCTGCCCAACCTGCTGATGAACCGCGGCCTCGGCGACCCCGCCGCGATCCTCCACCGGCTGGCCGGCGTCCTGCGCTGGACGCCGCCGGGCATGGCCGCGCACGCCATGGCCGACGGCGGCCTGGTCGGCGTGGCGGAGCTGGCCGCCGTCGCGGTGCTGGTCGTGGTGGTCGCCTGGCTGTGGATCAAGGCGCTCGGCCGTGCCCTGGTCTCGCCGGACGCCTCGACGCAGGCGGCCTCCGTCCGCCGGGAGCGCGGACTGGCCGACCGGCTCCTGCCCGACGGGCCGCTGGCGGCCGTGGTGACCAAGGAGCTGAAGTACATCAGGCGGGAGCCGAGGTTCCGCGTGGGCTGGTTCTCCTCGGTCGTGGTGACCGTCGTCCTGGCGTTCTCGCTGAACAACAGCACCGAAGGGCAGGCGGGGGCGGTGCTGCCGGTGCTGATCACCGGCATGGGCGCGCTGATGATCTCGTTGCAGTCGGGCAACGCGTTCGGCATCGACGGGCGTTCCCTGTGGATGAACGCCGTGGCCTTCGGCTCGGAGGAGGACCTGCGCCGTGACCTGGCGGGCCGCCACCTGGCCAACATCCTGGTCGCCGCGCCGCTGCTGCTGCTCGTGGCGGTCGCGGCGGCGTTCCTCACCGGCAGCCAGGAGGCCGTCGTGCCGGCGTTCCTGACCGGGCTGGGCGCGCTCGGCGTCGGGCTCGGGGTCGGCTCGGTGACCAGCGTGACGATCCCGTACACGCTGCCCGAGCGGATGAACGCCTTCAGCGGCGCCGCGCCCGGCCAGGGCGGTCAGGCGTTCGCGTCGTCGATCGGGGCGATGCTCGGGATCGCGCTGATGTCGCTGCCGATCGTGCTGCCGCTGGCGTTCGGGCTGATGTGGGTGTCGGCGCTCGCGCCCTTCTACGGCCTGCTGATCGAGGTGCTCGGCAGACGCCTCGCCGGCAAGATCGGCTTCCCCCGCCTCCCCGAGCTCCTGGCGGCCGTCTCGAAGCCCAGCTAGGGAGTGGTCTAGTCCAATGGGCGAGACCGCCATGCGGTCGCCGAAAGTGAGTCGATACCCTTCGAAGCATGATTGACCAGGGGCTCGAGCGTCGTAGTGCCGCCGTGACCGAGATGCCTGACGAGCTGCGCCACGACGTGCGCATGCTCGGCAAGCTGCTCGGCCAGGTGATCGCCGAACAAGGTGGCGAAGACCTGCTGGCCGACGTCGAACGGTTGCGCAAGGCCGTCATCGCGGCGCGCAGAGGCGAGATTTCCGCCGACGAGATCACCGAAATGGTCGCCGGATGGGAGATCGAGCGGGCGGTCGCGGTCGCCCGCGCGTTCACCTGCTACTTCCACCTGGCGAACCTGGCCGAGGAGCACTACCGCATCCGCACGCTGCGCGAGCGCGACGCCGAGGGGAGGGTGCAGCGGGAGTCGCTGGCGCAGGCCGTCCACGAGCTCGGCGAGGAGCGCGTGAGCGAGCTGTTGCAGGGGCTGGAGCTGCACCCGGTGCTGACCGCGCACCCCACCGAGGCGCGCAGGCGCGCGGTCGTCACCGCCATCCAGCGCATCAGCGGCCAGCTCACCGAGTACAACGCGCCCGGGCGCGGCGCGTCCGAGCGCGCCGAGAGCAGGCGCCGCCTGCTGGAGGAGATCGACCTGCTGTGGCGGACGGCCCAGCTGCGCTCCACCAAGCTGGACCCGCTCGACGAGGTGCGCACCGCCATGGCCGCCTTCGACGAGACGCTGTTCCGCATGGTGCCCCAGGTCTACCGCTCGCTCGACGCGGCGCTCGACGCGGGCACCGGCACCCGTCCGCCGCTGGCCAGGCCGTTCATCCGTTACGGAAGCTGGATCGGCGGCGACCGCGACGGCAACCCCAACGTCACCGCCAAGGTCACCCGCGACACGATCCAGATCCAGTCCGAGCACGTGCTGACCGCCCTGGAGACGGCCTGCACGCGCATCGCCCGCACGCTGACCGCCTCCGCCCAGTTCTCGCCCTGCTCGGCCGAGCTGAAGGGCGCGCTGGCCGCGGCCGTCGACGCGCATCCCGAGCTGGTCTCCGAGCTGGCCACCCGCTCGCCGCGCGAGCCGCACCGCCAGTGGCTGCTGTACGTGGCCGCCCGCATCGCCGCCACCCGCCGCCGCGACCTCGACCTCGCCTACCGCGCGCCCGCCGAGCTGCTGGCCGACCTGCGCCTGGTGCAGGAGTCGCTGGCGGGCAGCGCGCCGCGGCAGGCGTACGGGGAGCTGCAGCACCTCGTCTGGCAGGTCGAGACGTTCGGCTTCCACCTGGCCGAGCTGGAGGTGCGCCAGCACTCGCAGGTGCACGCGGCGGCCCTGGAGGAGATCAGGGCCGGCGGCGAGCTGTCGGAGCGCACCGAGGAGGTGCTGGCCACGATCCGGGTGATCGCCTGGATCCAGGAGCGGTTCGGCGTCACGGCCTGCTCCCGCTACGTGGTCTCCTTCACCCGCTCGGCCGACGACATCGCGGCCGTCTACGAGCTGGCCGGGCACGCCCTGGGCGACCGGGCGCCGGTGCTCGACGTGGTGCCGCTGTTCGAGTCGGGCCAGGACCTGGCGAACTCGCCGCGCGTGCTGAGCGGCATGCTGGAGATCCCGCAGATCCAGGACCGCCTGGCCGCGACCGGCCGGCGCATGGAGATCATGCTCGGCTACTCCGACTCGGCCAAGGAGCTGGGCCCGGCGGCCGCCACCCTCCGCCTCTACGAGGCGCAGGAGGAGCTGACCGTGTGGGCCCACGAGCACGACGTCAAGCTGCGCATGTTCCACGGCCGCGGCGGCGCGCTCGGCCGCGGCGGCGGCCCGGCCAACCGGGCGGTGCTGGCGCAGGCGCCGGGCTCGGTCGCGGGCCGCTTCAAGGTCACCGAGCAGGGCGAGGTCATCTTCGCTCGTTACGGGCACATCGCCATCGCCCGCCGCCATCTGGAGCAGGTCACCAACGCCGTGCTGCTGGCCTCCTCGCCCACGGTCGGCGCCCGTACGGCGGCCGCCGCCGAGCGGTTCCGCGGCCTGGCGCAGCAGGTGGCCACGGCCTCGGAGGAGGCCTACCGGGCGCTCACCGAGGCCCCCGGGTTCCCCGAGTGGTTCGCGCTGGTCAGCCCGCTGGAGGAGATCGGCTCACTGCGGCTCGGCTCCCGTCCGGCCCGCCGCGGCCTGGGCGCGCCGCGCTCGCTGGACGACCTGCGGGCCATCCCGTGGGTGTTCGCCTGGGCCCAGACCCGCGTCAACCTGCCCGGCTGGTACGGCCTGGGCACCGGCCTGGCCGCCGTCGGCTCCCTCGACGAGCTGCGCGCGGCCTACGCCGAATGGCCATTGTTCAACGCGATGCTGGACAACGCCGAGATGTCGCTGGCCAAGACCGACCGGTCGATCGCCAAGCGCTACCTCGCGCTCGGCGGCCGCGACGACTTCGCCCGCCAGGTGCTGGAGGAGTACGACCGCACCCGCGAGCTGGTGCTGCGGGTGACCGGCCACACGCGGCTGCTGGAGAACCGCAAGGTGCTCTCGCGGGCCGTGCAGCTGCGCGACCCGTACGTCGACGCGCTGTCGCACCTGCAGCTGCGGGCGCTGCGCGCGATGCGCACCGAGGACCTGTCGGAGCAGGAACGCGAGCGGCTGTCCACGCTGCTGCTGCTGTCGGTCAACGGCGTGGCCGCCGGCCTGCAGAACACGGGCTGAACACGCGCGGACGGCCCGGCGGGTGGCCGGGCCGTCCGAAGTGCGCGGAATCAGCGCAGGCTGTCGAAGAAGGCCGTGATGTCGGAGGTGAGCGCCTCCGTGGCGCTGTGCGCGGTGTAGTGGCCGTGGGCCGGGGCGGGCAGGGTCTTCCACGAGACGATGCCGTGGTGGTCGCGCTCGGCGAAGCGGCGGATCGACGTGAAGTCGCCCTCGGCCATGGCAAGAGCGGTCGGAGTGGTCGTCGGCTCCTGCGGCTGCTCCATGCGGGCGTTCTCCCAGTAGAGCCGCAGGGCCGAGCCGGCGGTGCCGGTGAACCAGTGGATCGAGGCGTTGAGCAGCACGAAGTCGTCGTCCAGGTCCTCGTCGAAGAGCTGGGCGAGCCAGCCGACGAGCCCGGCGGGGGAGTCGATGACGGCGTGCGCGAGCGTCTGCGGCTGCTGCGACTGCAGGACGTTGAACGCGCCCTTCTCCTTCCAGAACCAGTCGAGCACGGCCAGCCCGGCCTGGTCCTCCTCGCTCAGGTCGGCGAACTCGGCCGGGTCGCCGGAGGGGAAGGAGAACAGCTGGGTGACGTGCACGCCGACGACGTGCTCGGCGTCGATCCGGCCCAGCTCGGGGGAGATCATCGAGCCACCGTCGTTGCCGACGGCGCCGTAGCGCTCGTAGCCGAGGCGGGCCATCAGCTCGGCCCAGGCCCCGGCGATGCGCCGGTTGTTCCAGCCGAGTTCCTTGGTCGGGCCGGAGAAGCCGAAGCCGGGCAGCGACGGGACGACCACGTGGAAGTGGCGCGACAGCGGCTCGATCGCGTCGAGGTACTCGGCGACGGTGCCGGGCCAGCCGTGGGTGAGGATCAGCGGCAGGGCGTCGGGGTTGTCGGAGCGTACGTGGATGAAGTGGATGTTCTGCCCGTCGATCTCCGTGGTGAACTGCGGGTAGGCGTTGAGCCTGGCCTCCTGGGCGCGCCAGTCGAAGCCGGACTGCCAGTGGGCCACCAGGCGCTTGACCCGCTCGACGCCCACGCCCTGGTCGGCGCCCGGGATCTCGTCGGCGAAGCGGGTCAGCGCGAGCCGGGCCCGCAGGTCGTCGAGGTCGGCCTGGGAGATCTCGATGCGGAACGGGCGGATGCTCATGAGGGGTCCTCTCGACCGAAGAAGCGGAACGGCTTGTTCTGTTCCAACTATAGCAGAACGGAACGCTTCATTCCACAACCTTCACAAGGCGGCTCCAAGTGACTTCCAAGGATCACTGAGCAGCATGGGGGCTTTGACGAGCGCAGAAAGGGACCCCCTCATGAAAAGGACAGCCTTGCTGCTGGGCGCGGTGATGCTCGGCAGCCTGCTGGCCGCTCCTCCGGCCCTGGCCGCCGCCGCCCCGGCGACCTCGGTGACCCGGGTCAGGGCCGTTCCCGCCGGTCAGGCGGGCGAGTGCCCCACGACCGTGGCCTTCTCCGCCACCGTGGCCGCCAAGGGCAAGGGCACCGTGCGGTACCGCTGGGTACGCGGTGACCGCAGCAAGAGCGCCATCAGGAGCTTCCGCGTCAACGGCGCGCGCAAGGTCGTCGTGAGGGACCGCCAGACCTTCGACCGCGACACGACCGGCTGGCAGGCCGTCGAGGTGCTCGGCCGGCGCGGCCTGTCGGCCAAGGCCCGCTTCCGCGTCGCCTGCGCCGGAGCCCCGCAGCGGTACGACGTGGTCAACCCGCTGCCCGCCCAGCCGGACAGACCGCTGGAGGCGGCCGCGAGCGTGCAGGCGAGCCCGCCCCGCCAGGACGGCCACTGCCCGGCCACCGTGACGTTCACCGCGACCATCCAGGTCTCGCGCACCCCCGCCAAGGTCGGCTACCAGTGGATCGACAGCGCCACGGGCGAGGGCGCGGTGGAGTCGCTGTACTTCGCCGCCGGCGCCCCGCGCAGCAGGCAGGTCACGCTGCCGCTGTCCGTGGGCACCTCCACCGCGGGCTGGAAGTCGGTACGGATCCTCAACGCCGGCGGGCACGACTCCGCGCGGGCGTCGTACGAGGTGACCTGCCGCGCCACGCCGGGCCCCAAGCCCACCACGACCCCCACCCCGACGCCGACGACCTCCCCGACGCCCAAGCCGACCACGACCACGGAGCCCCCGGCGCAGCAGCCGCAGGCGGCGATCAGTGCCCTGACGCCCGGCGACTACGAGGGCTACTGCGACGAGCCCATCGCCTACCAGGCCACCGGCCGCATCACCCTCCCGGCGGGCCCGGCCGCCAGCGTCGGCTACTGGTGGACCCTCGACGGCACCGAGTGGCAGCACCAGACCGTCAGCTTCCCGGCCGGCGCCCAGCCCAGGTCGCAGGACGTCACCGCCGCCTGGAGCCTCGACCAGTCGAAGGCCGGCTCCCACAAGCTGGCGCTGACCACCCAGCCCGCCGCGGCCCAGGCCGCCGAGCGCACGTTCGCCCTGTCCTGCACGACCGACCCCGACCCCGCCAAGCTGGCCATCCCCTACATGCTGACGCCCGTCTACCGGGGCGACTGCACCGGCTCCATCGGCATGCGGGCCGACGCCCGGATCACCACCGACCGCGTGGCCGAGGTCCGCTACCGCGTCGTCGTGGACGGCAAGCCCGGCCCGGTCAGGACGCAGGAGGCCAAGCCCGACAGGGCCCAGATGATCGGCGACCTGTTCTACATCTCCCCGAAGGCCACCGGAAGCGGTGTGATCCGCATCGAAGTGCTGAACCACAACAAGCTGGTCAGGGAGAAGCCGTACACGGTGACCTGCGTGCCGGTGGACCCGTCGCCGGGCACGGTGCGGATCAGCGAGTTCCGGCCGGTCCACTACTTCGGCGACTGCGCCGAGGCCCCGTACGTGACCGCCCACGGCGCCTTCCGCGCCGCGCCGGACACCGAGATCACCTGGCGCTGGGTCATCGACGGCAAGCCCACGGAGCCGGCCACGTACAAGACCAACTCCGGCGGTCTGCTCCAGGTGCAGGCGGCCAACTGGCACCGGGACACGAAGACCTCCGGCGTGGTCCGGCTGGAGGTGCTGAACCACAACAAGCCAGCCATCGAAGGCACCTATCCGGTGACCTGCGAATAAGCCTCACAAGGCACATCCAACCCGGACACGACGTCGGCGCCCACCGCGTCCGGCTCCTCGCCCAGGGCGGCGCGGCCGAGCAGGGCTTCACCTTCGCCTGCGGCCCGGCCGCGCCCCCGGCGTACGTCACCGTCAGCGGGATGCTGACACCGTCCCGCGTCGGCGAGTGCGTCTCCCCCTTCGGGCTCCGGGCGGAGGCCGTGGTGGTCGCGGACCGCGACACCGAGATCCAGTACCGGATCGTCGTGGACGGCGTCCCCGGCTGGGTCCGGTCGCAGCAGGTCAGGGGCGGGGTCAGGACCCGGATCGGCGACCTTTGGTACAGCTCGGCGCGATCGAGCGGCACCGGCCGGGTACGTGTCGAGATCCTCAACCACAACAAGCCCGTCAAGGAGGAGAGCTACCTCTGGTCGTGCCGGGCGGTCCCGTCGCCGGTGCCTTACGTGCGGATCAGCGAGTTCACCCCGATGGCCTACTACGGCGACTGCGCCGAGGCGCCCTGGCTGACCGCGCACGCCGGCTTCCGCGCCCCGGCGGGCGCCCGGATCGACTACCGCTGGCTGATGGCGGGCACGCAGCTCGACACGAAGTCGCTCATCGTGCCCGAGAGCGGGATCCTGAGCGTGCAGGCCCCCGTGTGGCGGCAGGAGTCGAAGCAGTCGGGGAACCTCACGCTCGAAGTGCTGAACAACAACCAGCCGACGCTGACCTCGACCCAGCGCGTGGTCTGCCGCTGACTAGGACGTGACGACGCGCTCCTGCCCGGCGTAGACGTTGCAGCGCTCGCCGCGCAGGAACCCCACCAGCGTCAACCCGAACTCCCTGGCCAGATCGACGGCCAGGGACGAGGGCGCCGACACCGCGCAGACCGCCGGGACGCCGGCCGCCAGCGCCTTCTGCATGATCTCGTAGCTGGCCCTGCCGCTGACCATGAGCACGTGCTCGGCCAGCGGCAGCCGGTCCGCCAGCGCCGCCCAGCCGACCAGCTTGTCCACGGCGTTGTGCCGGCCGACGTCCTCGCGCAACGCCAGCAGCGTGCCCGTCGCCGAGAACAGGCCCGCCGCGTGCAGCCCGCCGGTCTTGCCGAACACGCCCTGGGCCGCGCGCAGCGCGCCCGGAAGGCCGTAGAGGACCTCGGGGGTGAGTTCGAGCGAGCCCCTGGGGATCGGCTTGCACCGGCCGTGCAGCGCGTCGAGGCCGGCCGAGCCGCAGACGCCGCACGCGCTGGAGGTGAGGAAGTGCCGGTCGAGCGCGGGCAGGTCGGGCACCGGGCCGTGCAGGCGGACGGTGACCGTGTTGTAGCGGGCCTCGGGCGGCAGGTCGTCGTCCGTGCAGTACGCGATGGCCGCGATGTCGTCCGGCCCGGCCAGGCCCTCGCCGCTCAGGAACCCGGCGGCCAGCTCGAAGTCGTGCCCCGGGGTGCGCATGGTGATGGCGACCGTCTTGCGGGTGCCGTCGCCGCCGGTGAGACGGATCTCCAGCGGCTCCTCCGTGGCCAGGTCGTCGCGCCGGTCGCGGGAGCCGGAGCCGGCCAGCTCCCGGATGCGGACGCGGGTGGTGGGCCCGGGGCGCGCCTTCACAGCGGCCGCACGGTGACGAGCGCGTTGTAGTCGGGGATGCGCGCCTGTGGCGAGCGCCGGGCCTCGTCGAGCAGGACGTTCCCCTCCGGCCAGTGGATCTGCAGGTTGCCCGGCATCAGCGGGGCGCGCAGCACCTTGCCCTGGTAGGAACGCTCGCCCGCGCGCAGCTCGACCGGCGCGCCGTCGGCCAGCCCGAGCCGGTCGGCGTCGTACGGGCTCATCAGCACGGCCTCGCGCGCCGCGCCGTTGAAGCCGTCGAGCCGCTCGTGGACCATGCTGTTGAACTGCTTGCCGCGCCTGGTCGCGACCTTGAACGTGCCGTCGGGGCGCTCAAGGGCGGGCGGCTCGACCACGGAGAAGACGGCCAGCCCGTCGGGCGTCTGGAAGCGGCCGTCGGCGAAGAGGTGGCGGCCGCCGTACTGGACGTTGTCCCCGAACTTCCGCAACCCGGAGATGCCCTGGTAGAACGGCACGACCTGCTCGATCTCCGCACGGATCTGCGGAGTGCCGGTGAACCGCACATGGTCGGCTATCTCCGGACGGGTACGGGCGGCCAGCTCGGCGAAGATCTTCCACTCCGGCCACGCCTCGCCCACGCGCGGCCCCTCGACCTCGGGCGAGAAGATGATCCGCCGCTCGGTGGAGGTCTCGGTCACGCCGCCGACCATCTCGTAACGCGTCTGGGCGGGCAGCAGCAGCACGTCGCCCTCGCCCGGCACGAGCATCTGCGAGGACAGCACGATGTCGATGTGCACCCGCAGCCCCAGCCTGGACAGCGCCTCCCGGCAGTAGGCCGGGTCGGGCAGCACCTCCAGGAAGTTGCCGCCGGAGGAGACGAGCGCGTCGAGCTCGCCCCGGTGGGCCGCGTCGATCATGTCGGTCGCGGTCAGCCCGGCCGTGTCGGGCACCTGGAAGCCCCACAGGTCGGTGAACTTGGCGGCGTTGGCGGACGTGATCGGCAGGCCGCCGGGGAAACCGGTCGCGTACGCGCCCATCTCGGCCCCGCCCTGCACCCCGCTGTGCCCCCGGATCGGCATCAGCCCGCACTTGTCGCGCCCGAGGAAGCCGCGCGCGAGCGCCAGGTTGACGATCGCCCGGACGTTGTCCTCCCCGTAGGTGTGCTGGGTGATGCCCATCGACCAGACCAGCACCGCCGAGCGCGCCCGCCCGAGCAGCTCGGCCAGCCGGAACATCTGCTCCTTGGTCGCCCCCGAGAGCGCTTCGAGCTCGGCCCACGACTGGGCCTCGACGGCCTTGCGCGCCTCCTCGAACCCGGACGTGCGCCCGGTCACGAACGCCTTGTCCACCCAGTCGTTCTCGATGAGGTGCTTGAGCACGCCGTTGAGGAAGCCGATGTCGCCGCCGACGTTCACGCCGAAGAACTCGTCGGTGATCTTCGTGCCGAACAGCGCGGACTCGGCGTTGGAGGGCACCCAGTACTTGTCCATGCCCGGCTCGCGGTAGGCGTTGACCATGGCGATCCGGGTGCCGGCCTTCTTGGCGTGGTAGAGGTACTTCATCGCGACCGGCTGGTTGTTCGACGGGTTCGAGCCGATGAAGACGATCAGGTCCGAGCCGATCCAGTCGGTGTAGGAGCAGGTCGTGGCCGCCGCGCCGATGGTCTGCTTGAGGGCGACCGTCGAGGGCGAGTGGCAGATGCGGGCGGCGTTGTCGACGTTGTTCGTGCCGAGCGCCCGCACCGCCTTCTGCGCCGCGTAGTAGTTCTCGTTGGGCACCCCGCGGCTGGTCAGGTACGTGCCGAAGCGCGCGCCGCGCAGCCGCTCGGCCGCCACCCGCAGCGCCTCGTCCCACGTGACGCGGGTGAAGCCGGGCTCGCCCGCCCGCCGCAACATCGGGTACGGCAGCCGCCCCAGCTCCCGCAGCTCCGCGCTCTTGCGCCCGGCCAGCCCCGAGACGTCGCGCAGCAGCGACACGTCGAGCGCGGGCATGGTGTTGAGCGGCAGCAGGCGCAACCTGATGTTGCACAGGTGGATCTCGTCCATCGTCCAGTCGCGCATGCCGTGCGTGCCGAGCGCGCAGCCGTCGCAGGTGCCCTGGTTGAGTATGCGCCAGGCGTAACGCCTGTTCCCCTTGACCGACCTGAACGCCTTCCACAGCTCCAGGTAGTTGTTCGGCTTGCGCAACCCGAGGCCGAAGGGCCGCCACGATGCCCAGTTGCGAGGGTCAGGACGTCTGCTCATCCCCCCATCTTTACCCCTCATGCGGACTTCGAGACCAGCCGGTGCGGTGCGACGACCTCGGCGCGGGTTCGGCCAAGATAGGGGGATGGCCTCCTCGCGCTACTCCGACCTCGACCGTCCGCCGCTCTCGGAGGCCGCGCTCAACCGCGCGCTCGTGCGTCCGGGCGCCCTGTGGACGGGCGTCACCGTCGTCGAGACCACCGGCTCGACCAACGCCGACCTCGCCCTGGCCGCCCAGGCCGGGGCCGAGCAGGGCCGGGTGCTGGTGGCCGAGTCGCAGGTCGCCGGCCGGGGCCGGCTCGACCGCGCCTGGTCGGCGCCGCCGCGGTCGGGGCTGACGTTCTCCGTCCTGCTCAGGCCCACGACGCCGGTTCCGACCCAGGGGTGGCTGCCGCTGCTGTACGGCGTGGCCGCCGCCTCGGCCGTGCGCCGGCTGGCCGAGGTCGACGTGCGCCTGAAGTGGCCCAACGACCTGCTGGTGGGCGAGCGCAAGCTGGCCGGGGTGCTGGCCGAGCGGGTCGACGACGCCGTCGTCATCGGCATGGGGCTCAACGTCTCCCTGCGCGCGGAGGAGGCGCCGGTCGAGACGGCCACGTCGCTGGCCATCGAGGAGGCGGCCTGCGTCGACCGCGACCCGCTGCTGGGGGCCGTGCTGCGCGAGGTCGAGAGCCACTACCGCGAGTGGGAGGCGGCCGGCGGCGACGCCGAGGCGGCCGGGCTGCGCGCCGCCTACCTGGCCGCCAGCGCCACGGTGGGCCGTGACGTCCGGGTGGAGCTGCCGGGCGAGCAGGTGCTGACCGGGCGGGCCACCGGCATCGACGGGTCCGGCCACCTCCAGGTGGAGTCCGGCGGCGAGCGCTACACGCTGGGCGCCGGAGACGTCGTGCACGTGCGGGCCGCCCGATGAGCAAGGGCGTAGCCGCTCGGCCGGGTTGGTGGCAGCATGTGCGGCATGACCCTTCCCGACCACCATCTGACGCAGGGTGAGCAGCGCGTCCGATCCTTCCATCCCCACTGGAAGCGCCTTGTCGGCCCGTTCTTCGCGCTGATCCTCATCGCCGCGGCAGCGGGTGCGGCCCTCTACTTCTTCCCCACCGCGTGGGGGGAGAGCGTCACCTCCTACGGCAGGATCGCCGTCGCCGTCATCGCCGTGATCCTGCTGACGATCTTCTCGTTCGTGCCCTACCTGCAGTGGAAGAACACCGGGTACGTCCTGACGACCCACCGGTTCACGATCAGCATGGGCGTGCTCAACAAGTCCACCGACGAGATCCCGATGGCCAAGGTCAACACCGTCAGCTCCGACCAGACGTTCCTGGAGCGCATGCTGGGCTGCGGCACGCTGACCGTCGAGTCCGCGGGCGAGCGCGGTCAGATCGTCCTGCGCGACATCCCGCGCATCCAGGACGTCCGCATGGACCTGTTCAAGCTGGTCGAGGACGCGTCCGACGGAGAGATCGACGGCCACTGAGGTTGGCGTAGCCTGCTGATCGTGAACGCCACACAACCGCCCGGCAGGCCGACCGCCGAACAGATCGAGCGCACGCTCGTCGGCATGCCGGCCCGCCACACCCGCGCGCAGGTCGCGGCCGGGGCCGGGGTGTCGCAGGAGCTCGCCCAGCGCATCTGGCGGGCGCTCGGCTTCGCCCAGTTCCCCGACGACGCCGTGGCGTTCAGCGACGCCGACGTGGCCGCGCTGCGCCGGGTGCGCAGCCTGATCGACGGCGGCCTGCTCGACGAGCAGACCGTCATCCGCATGGCCCGCGCGCTCGGCCAGACCACCGCCCGGCTGGCGCAGTGGCAGGCCGAGATCGTGATCGGCACGATGGTCCCGGACTCGCGCACCGACGCCGACCTGAACGGCGTCCTCGACACGGCCAAGGCCCTCCTGCCCGACTTCGAGCACCTGCTGGTGCACGTCTGGCGGGCCCAGCTCGCCGCCGCCGGCACCCGCCTGCTGGCCGTCGCCGACGACCAGGACGAGCGAGGGCCGGCCCGCGTGTCGATCGCCGTCGGCTTCGCCGACCTGGTCTCCTTCACCCGGCGTTCGCGCGAGCTGGACGAGCGGGCGCTGGCCTCGCTGGTCGAGGGCTTCGAGTCGCGCGCCGCCGACGTGGTGGCCGCGCACGGCGCGCGGCTGGTCAAGACGCTCGGTGACGAGGTGCTGTTCACCGCGCCCGCCCCGGCCCAGGCCGCGGCGATCGCCCTCGACCTCGCCGACAGCCTGGAGCTGCGCATCGGCATGGCGTACGGGCCGGTCGTGCCCATGATGGGCGACGTGTTCGGCACCACCGTCAACCTGGCCGCCCGGCTCACGGCCATCGCCCGGCCGGGCACGATCCTGGTCGACTCCGAGCTGGCCGAGGGCCTGGCCGGAGCGCCGGACGGGATCGAGGTGCACAAGATCCGGAGGCGGCCCGCAAGAGGGCTCGGCGTGGTCCAGCCCTATGTCTTGCGGAGATCATCCTCCTGACACAAGATGGCTGCCATGCCGTACGAAGTGCAGGGCGTGATCGCCCGCGGTAAGGGCCAGGAAGTTTCGCTGGAGACGGTGGTCGTCCCCGACCCCGGGCCGGGCGAGGCGGTGGTGAACGTGCAGGCCTGCGGGGTCTGCCACACCGACCTGCACTATCGCGAGGGCGGGATCAACGACGACTTCCCCTTCCTGCTGGGCCACGAGGCCGCGGGCACGGTCGAGGCCGTCGGCGAGGGGGTCACCGGGCTGGCGCCCGGCGACTTCGTGATCCTCAACTGGCGCGCGGTGTGCGGCCAGTGCCGCGCCTGCCTGCGCGGCCGGCCGTGGTACTGCTTCGCCACCCACAACGCCACCCAGAAGATGACGCTCAAGGACGGCACCGAGCTGTCGCCCGCGCTCGGCATCGGCGCGTTCCTGGAGAAGACGCTGGTGGCCGCCGGCCAGTGCACCAAGGTGTCGGCCGAGGCGCCGGCCCAGGTCGCGGGCCTGCTGGGCTGCGGCGTGATGGCCGGCATCGGCGCGGCGATCAACACCGGCGGCGTGACGCGCGGCGACAGCGTGGCCGTGATCGGCTGCGGCGGGGTCGGCGACGCGGCGGTCCTCGGGGCGTCGCTGGCCGGGGCGTCCCGGATCATCGCCGTCGACGTCGACGACCGCAAGCTGGAGTGGGCCCGCGGGTTCGGCGCCACGCACACGGTCAACTCGCGGGAGAACGACCCGGTCGAGGCGATCCGCGACCTGACCGGCGGGTTCGGCGCGGACGTGGTGATCGATGCGGTCGGCCGGCCGGAGACGTACGAGCAGGCGTTCTACGCCCGCGACCTGGCCGGCACGGTGGTCCTGGTGGGCGTGCCGACGCCGGAGATGCGGCTGGAGCTGCCGCTGCTCGACGTGTTCGGCCGCGGCGGCGCGCTGAAGTCGTCCTGGTACGGCGACTGCCTGCCCTCGCGGGACTTCCCGATGCTGATCGACCTGTTCCTGCAGAACCGGCTGCCGCTCGACCGGTTCGTCACCGAGACGATCGGGCTCGACCAGGTCGAGGAGGCGTTCGCCAAGATGCACCGCGGCGAGGTGCTGCGCTCGGTGGTGGTGCTCTGATGATCGACCGCGTCATCACCTCCGGCACGTTCTCGCTCGACGGCGGCACCTGGGAGGTCGACAACAACGTCTGGCTGGTCGGCGACGCGCGCGAGGTCGTGATCATCGACGCCGCGCACGACGCCGACGCCATCGCCGCGCGGGCCGGCGGCCGCCGGGTCAAGGCCATCGTGTGCACCCACGCCCACAACGACCACGTCAACGCCGCCGCCCGGCTGGCCGAGCTGACCGGCGCGCCGATCCTGCTGCACCCGGCCGACCAGGTGCTCTGGGAGCAGGTGTACGGGCCGGAGGTGGCCTACACGCCGCTGGCCGACGGCGAGAAGATCACGGTGGGCGGGGTGGCCCTGGAGGTGCTGCACACGCCGGGCCACTCGCCGGGCGCGGTCTGCCTGCACGTGCCCGACGCCGGCGTGCTGTTCAGCGGCGACACGTTGTTCAAGGGCGGACCGGGGGCGACCGGGCGGTCGTACTCGTCGTTCGACACGATCATCGAGTCGATCGCCGGGCGGCTGCTGTCCCTGCCGCCCGAGACGGTCGTGCACACCGGCCACGGCGACTCCACGTCCATCGGGGCGGAGGCGCCGCACCTGGAGGAGTGGCGGGCGAGAGGCCACTGACCTGCGGGGTCAGGTGAATGTGACGCCTCTAACATAGGCAAGCCTTACCGAAGTGAGCTATCTTAGGTGTGCCTAACCTAAAGGCGTCCCCTTCATGCTCGCTTGAGAGGCCTGTCCCCGGATGTATGTATGCATTTGTCGTGCCGTGACCGAGAACGAGGTCCACGACTGCATCGCCTCCGGGGCGAAGAGCGCGAAACAGATTCGCGACACCACTGGGGCCGGTGGGGACTGTGCCCGTTGTGTACGGAAGATCTGTGCGATCCTGAAGCAGTCTGAAGAACTGACGACCGCATAGCCGCACCGTGACGAGGGGCCCGTTCATGCAGGGCGACAAGCAGATCATCGAACTCCTCAACGAACAGCTGACCGCCGAGCTCACGGCGATCAACCAGTACTTCCTGCACGCGAAGATGCAGGAGAACTGGGGATACACCAAGCTGGCCAAGCACACGCGCGACGAGTCCTTCGAGGAGATGCGCCACGCCGAACGGCTGACCGACCGCATCCTGTTCCTCGAAGGGCTGCCCAACTACCAGCGCCTCGGCACGCTGCACATCGGCCAGACCGTCGAGGAGCAGCTCAAGGCCGACCTGGAGGTCGAGCTGGCAGTGGTCGAACGGCTGCGCCCGGCGATCCAGCTGATGAGGGAGAAGGGCGACATCACCTCCGCCCGCATCTTCGAGGACATCCTCGAGGACGAGGAGGAGCACATCGACTACCTGGAGACCGAGCTGGGCCTGATGCGCAGCCTGGGCGAGCAGCTCTACCTCGCCCGCTACGCCGAACCCCAGTCCGTCGACGACTAGAGCCCCCGTTCTCTCCGGCCCCGCCGCCCGCCCGGGCAGCGGGGCCGTCGTCATTCCCGCCGCCCCCGGGCCGCCCGCGGCGGCCTGACGGATACTGGGGGAGGCGAGCCCAGGACACCTGTGAGGGAGTGGTCTGCATGCTCTATCTCTTCGGCTTCGAGCGCATCGGCGTGGCCGTCGGCGACCTGTACTTCGTCGACCCCGACCCGGGAGAGCACCAGGAGGGCGCCGAGCACGGCGTGCGCCTGGAGATCCGCAGGCTCGCACCGGGCGAGCTCAAGGGGTCGATCTACTCGGCCCGTCCGATCGTCGTCGATCAGCTCATCTGGCGGGTCGACCTGCTGGAGTCGGTCGACGGCACGCCGGGCAGCTTCGACCGTACGCACCACCACCCGGGCTCCAGCGGCTGGGAGCCCGACCGGCGGGTGTTCGACGAGGACCTGTCGGCCGAGCCGCTGAAGTGGCTGGGGGAGCGGCTGGCCGACCTCGACGGCGTGCTGCGGCAGTCGGGCGTCGATCCCGCCGAGGTCGGCGCGGACGACGCGGCGAGCCTGCGGGAGACCGCCCCCGAGATCGTCGACACGGTCCGCCGCCTGCTCGACCGGGTACGCGCCGGCGAGCTCGGCACCGCCCCGGCCGGCGGCCCGGCCGGCTCCGTCCGGTCGAGCTGGCTCTGAACGGCACGTTCCAGGCATTCCGGCGCCCGGATCGGGGTATCACGCTCCGGGCGCCGCGCCGGGCGCGACGCGTCCCGCGGATGCGGGCGTACGTGGTCTGATGGGAAAGCCTGGAGCGCTTTGTGTTTTCCCCTCGATAATCGCGGTAATTTAATCACGACTAACCCTTATTTAGCTTCGTTTGCCCAGGTCAATGGATAGGTCAACGACAAGTCAAACCGCGCGCTGTGCCCGGGAAACGATCGCCTAAGGTCCTACGATCGCTTCATGACCTGCGTACTTCTCGCCGAGGATGACACCTCGATCTCCGAGCCACTCGCGCGTGCGCTACGCCGCGAGGGCTATCAGGTAGAGGTGAGCCCCGACGGCCCGCAGGCCCTGGAGAGGGCCCTGTCGGGCGGCATCGACCTCATTGTTCTCGACCTCGGGCTGCCAGAGATGGACGGTCTGGAGGTCGCCCGCCGGATCCGTGCCGAGGGGCACGGCACCCCGGTTCTGATACTCACGGCCCGCGTCGACGAGGTGGACACCGTCGTCGGCCTCGACGCCGGCGCCGACGACTACGTGACCAAGCCGTTCCGGCTGGCCGAGCTGCTCGCACGGGTGCGCGCGCTGCTGCGGCGCGGCACCTCCGAGACCCCGGTCGTGCAGGGGGTCCGCATCGACGCCGACTCCCGCCGCGCCTGGATGGGGGAGAAGGAGCTGCACCTGACGACCAAGGAGTTCGACCTGCTGCGGGTCCTGGTCCGCGACGCCGGCAAGGTCGTCACCCGGGAGCAGATCATGCGCGAGGTGTGGGACACCAACTGGTGGGGTTCGACCAAGACCCTCGACATGCACATCTCCTGGCTGCGCCGCAAACTCGGCGACGATGCCGCCAAGCCCCGATACATCACGACGGTCCGGGGAGTCGGCTTCCGGTTCGAACGCGAGTAGGCGCATGCGCCGTCGACTGCTCTCCTCCACACTGGTCGTCGCGGTCATCGCGGTCCTGTTGCTGGGGGTCCCCCTGGGCGTCGTGGTCAGCCGTCTGATCGTCGACGAGGCGGCTCAGGAGCTCGGGGCGGAAGCCAAACGTCTCGTGGGCGAGGTCGAGTACGCCCGGGTCCAGGAGACCCCGCTCGACCCGCAGCAACTGGAGCAGAAGTACCCGGGCAGGTACATCCAGATCTGGGAACGCGGAACCCCTCTGCGGGTGACCGTCGTCGGCACCGCGCCGGCGTCGGGTCACCTGATGACCGAGGACGCACAGACCAACACCGGTGTCTACGTCCGGATAAGTCGTGACCGGGATCAGGTCGAGCGCGACGTCCGGGCCAGGCTGCTGCTGATCGTGGCGCTGGCCGTCGCGGCGCTCGCGGTGGCCGTCAGCCTGGCCGTCGTACAGTCACGCAGACTGACGCTGCCCCTGCAGGACCTGGCGAAGATCGCCGAGCGGCTGGGGTCGGGCGACGCGCGGCCGAGCAAGCACCGCTACGGCATCCCCGAGCTGGACCGCGTGGCCCAGGTGCTCGACCGCAGCGCCACCCGCATCTCCGACCTGCTCACCCGCGAACGCGAGTTCGCCACCGACGCCTCCCATCAGCTCCGCACGCCCCTGACCGGCCTGACCATGCGCCTGGAGGAGATCGTCGCCGCCTCGAACGAGCCGGAGGTCGTCCGCGAGGAGGGCGAGGCGGCCATCGTGCAGGCCGAGCGCCTGACCGCGGTGATCGACGAGCTGCTCGCGGCGGCCCGTCGCCAGCGCCACGCCCAGGCCGAGCCCGTCGCCATCGACGAGGTGCTCATCCAGCAGATCACCGAGTGGGAGCCGGTCTTCCGCGAGGCGGGCCGCACGCTGCACCTCGACGGCACCCGCGGCCTGAAGGCGATGGCCACCACCGGCGGCTTCGGCCAGGTCATCGCCTCGCTGCTGGAGAACTCCCTGCGCCACGGCGGCGGCACGGTCACCGTCACCAGCACCTGCGGCGACAACTACATCGTGATCGAGGTCGCCGACGAGGGCCCCGGCATCGCCGACGAGATCGCACCCAAGATCTTCGAACGGAACGTCAGCGGCGGCGGAGGCACCGGCCTCGGGCTCACCCTCGCCCGCGCGCTGGCCGCCGCCGACGGCGGACGGCTGGAACTGGTGCGGCGCCGGCCGGCGACGTTCGCCATCTTCCTGCGCCCGGCCGAGGAGGACAGCAGGAACCGCGTGGTCAGCGGTCCTGCCTGATCTCCGGCAGCTCCACCGGGATCGGCTCGGTGGCCTCCAGGAACACCCACTTCTTGTACGACCAGTAGCGGAACAGCGTGCCGAGGCCGACGCCGGCGAAGTTGGCGATGTTCAGGCTCAGGCCGTCGTGCAGGTGGAGGGTGTACTTGGTGAAGCCGATCACCAGCAGGCCGAACAGCAGGGCGACGCCGTTGAGCAGGAAGAACAGGAAGTATTCGCGGCCCAGGCCGCTCTGCTCGCGGTGGCGGAAGGTCCAGAAGCGGTTGCCCAGGTAGGCGAAGGTCGCCGAGAGCGTGGTGGCGAGCACCTTGGAGGTGAGGGGGCCCCACTCGAAGCCGAGCAGGAAGAGGTTGTAGACACCCGTGTCGAGCAGAAAGGCGACGGCCCCGATGCTCCCGAATTTGGCCAGTTCGTGAACCAGGGACTCGAACCGCTGGTAGAGGCGCTTGGCAAACTCCACGTCCGCGCTCGGTCCTTTCCCTCGTCGAGACTGACCACCTCAGCGTACCGGCGATGTCGTACGGGCGGTGTCAGAGGGCCGAACATACCCCGCAAAGACCACTTCTAGAAATATCGCCTTATGGGCGGCATTTCTGAAAGATCGGCATTACGCTGCCGTTCAGATCGCGGGCCCGCCCGCGATGTCGGACCTGCCGCTCCAGACGGCCGCCCTCCCGGGAGCCACCTGTGCCGCTTCGACTGCTCGCGTTGGTCCTGGCCCTGCTCACCGCGGGCTGTGGCGCGACCGGCGGCGCCCCGGTGCTCCAGGAGGACCGCACGCCTGCCCCGGCAGCCGCGCCACGGGTCGACCCGGCGACCGCCGAGCAGGCGTTCTCGCTGCTCCGGCAGCTCGACGGGGCCTGGCAGCGGCGGGACTGCGCCGCCGTACGGGAGCTGACCACGTGGGCGGAGCGGACGCTGGACGGCCGTGCCTGCGAGGCGACCCGGAACGGCCGTCCAGCCCGTCCCGCCGACCCCGTCTACGTGCTGCCCGACGCGGGCGACTGGTTCGCCGCGCTGGCCCGCGAGCCGTCGCCCGCGTACTACCTGTTCTTCCTGGAGGACGGCCGCTGGCGGCTGGGCGCGGGGCCGGTCCCGGTGCCCGGCGAGCCGGCGCGGCAGGCCGCCGAGGTGCCGGCGTCGCTGGTCAGGCAGGCCCGGCTGGTGCCGCAGCGGCACCTGACGTACCTCACCGACCCGGCCGGGGTGGCGGGCGTGCGCTTCCCGGCGGGGGATCCGCTGCGCGGGCTGCTCAAGGACGTCACCGCGAACCGCGCCGACGTCGAGCTGTTCGGCACGCGTACCCTCGCGATCCCGGTGGCCGCCGGTTCCGTCCTGGTGTTCGACGCCCTTCGGCTCACGTACCAGGGAGGGCGCACGGATCTGGTGGTGACGGCCAGCCTCGTCGGCGCGGGCAACCGGATCAGGACGCTCGGGCTGCGCCGGGGACGTGCCGGTTGACGACGGCGTGGTGCCGCGGCGGGAGCGCGTGAGTTGACGACGGCGAGGTAGTCGTTCCGTCCCGGTAAGCTCACCTCACGTGAGTTCCTACAGTCCCATCGGGCCGGTCGTCGGCATCGTCGGCGCCGGTCAGCTCGCCCGGATGACGCAGCCGCCGGCCATCGCGCTCGGGGTCGAGCTGCGGGTGCTGGCCGCCGCCCCCGGGGAGAGCGCCGCACGAGTGATCGTCGACACCCAGCTCGGAGACTACCGCGACCTGGCCGACCTGCGGGCGTTCGCCCAGGGCTGCGACGCGATCACGTTCGACCACGAGCACGTGCCGACCGAGCACATCAGGGCCCTGATCGCCGACGGCCACGCCGTGCACCCGGGCGCCGACGCGCTCGTGCACGCCCAGGACAAGGCCGTCATGCGCGAACGGCTGACCGCCATCGGCGCGCCCTGCCCGGCCTGGGCCCGGGTCGCCTCGGCGGCGGACGTCGCGGCGTTCGCCGACGAGCACGGCTGGCCGGTCGTGCTGAAGTCGGTGCGCGGCGGCTACGACGGGCGCGGCGTGTGGGTCTGCCGCACCCCCGACGACGTGGCCGAGGCGTTCGCCACCGGCGTCGAGCTGATGGCCGAGGCGTTCGTGCCGTTCGAGCGGGAGCTCGCGGTGCTGGTGGCCCGCTCGCCCCACGGGCAGGGCGTCAGCTACCCGGTCGTGGAGACCGTGCAGCAGGACGGCATCTGCGTCGAGGTGATCGCCCCCGCCCCCGGCATGGACCCCGAGGAGGCCGCCGTCGCCCAGCGCATCGGCCTGAAGATCGCCCACGAGCTGGGCGTGACCGGGCTGCTGGCGGTGGAGCTGTTCCAGACCGCCGACGGCCTCGTGGTGAACGAGCTGGCCATGCGCCCCCACAACAGCGGTCACTGGACGATCGAGGGTTCCACCACGTCCCAGTTCGAGCAGCACCTGCGGGCCGTGCTCGACCTGCCGCTCGGCTCGCCCGCGATGACCGCCCCGGTCGTCGTCATGGCCAACCTGCTGGGCGGCGACGACCCCGACCTGTTCAAGCGCTACGAGCACGTGCTGGCCCACGACCCCGGCATCAAGCTGCACTTCTACGGCAAGGAAGTGCGTCCGGGCCGCAAGATCGGCCACGTCACGGCCCTGGGCGCCGACCTTGACAAGGTGCGCGCCCGCGCCCGCCACGCCGCCGTCTACCTCATGACCGGGGAGTACACGTGACAGAGCGAATCGGGATCGTCATGGGGTCGGACTCCGACTGGCCCGTGATGAAGGCCGCGGCCGAGGCCGTGGCGGAGTTCGGGGTGCCGTTCGAGGCCGACGTCGTCTCGGCCCACCGCATGCCGGTCGAGATGATCGAGTACGGCCGGCAGGCGGCCTTGCGCGGCATCCGGGTGATCATCGCGGGGGCCGGCGGGGCGGCGCACCTGCCCGGCATGCTGGCCTCGGTGACGCCGCTGCCGGTGATCGGGGTGCCGGTGCCGCTGAAGTACCTCGACGGGATGGACTCCCTGCTGTCGATCGTCCAGATGCCGGCCGGGGTGCCGGTGGCCACGGTGGCGGTCGGGGGCGCGCGCAACGCGGGGCTGCTGGCCGTCCGCATCCTCGGGGCGTCCGACGCCGGGCTGCGCGAGCGCATGGAGGAGTTCCAGGGGCGTCTCAAGGAGCAGGCGTACGCCAAGGGTGAGAAGCTGCGCGCCGAGGCCGCGGAGCTCTGAGCAGGCAACTCAGGGCCGTTCAGGGGCAGATCGGACTTCCCGGGCGCCCGGTTCCCCGTGGTGAGGGGTCCCGGGCGTTCGGAGAGGTGCCGCGGCGGGGTTACGGGCGGCCGAGCGCCCGGTAGTGCCAGCCGGCCGAGCGCCACACCTCGGAGTTGAGCGCGTTGCGGCCGTCGACGATGCGCCGGGTCGCGACCACCGCGCCCAGCTCCTCCGGATCGAGCTCCAGGAACTCTTTCCACTCCGTCAGCAGCAGCACCACGTGCGCCCCGCGGACCGCCTCGACGGCCGACTCGCCGTAGTTCAGCTCCGGGTGAGCCTTACGAGCGTTGTCGAGCGCGATCGGGTCGTAGACGGTGACCTGTCCGCCCTGGTGGCCGATCGTCACGGCGACGTCCAGGGCGGGGGAGTCTCGAATGTCGTCCGAGTTCGGCTTGAAGGCCGCGCCCAGCACGCCGACCGTGCACCCGTGGAACGAGCCGCCCGCCAGCTCCCTGGCCAGGTCGACCATGCGGGCGCGGCGGCGCATGTTGATCGCGTCGACCTCGCGCAGGAACGTCAGCGCCTGGTCGGCGCCCAGCTCGCCGGCCCGTGCCATGAAGGCCCTGATGTCCTTGGGCAGGCAGCCGCCGCCGAAGCCGAGCCCGGCGTTGAGGAAGCGCCCGCCGATGCGGTCGTCGTACGAGAGCGCCTCGGACAGCTGCTTGACGTCGGCGTGCGCGGCCTCGCAGACCTCGGCCATGGCGTTGATGAAGGAGATCTTGGTGGCGAGGAAGGCGTTGGCCGCCGTCTTGACCAGCTCCGACGTCGCGAAGTCGGTCACCACGAACGGGACGTCCCCGAGCGGCGCGTACACGTCGCGCAGCACCTTCTCGGCCCGCTCCGAGCGCACGCCGAGCACGATGCGGTCGGGGTGGAGGGTGTCCTCCACCGCGAAACCCTCGCGCAGGAACTCCGGGTTCCACGCCAGCTCGACGCCGACGCCCGCCGGCGACAGGCGGGCGAGCTTGTCGGCCATGCGCTCGGCGGTGCCGACCGGCACGGTGGACTTGCCGACGACCAGGCACTCGCGGTCGAGAAGCGGCGCGAGCGACTCGATGGCGCTGTCCATGTACGACACGTCCGCGGCGTACTCGCCCTTCTTCTGCGGTGTGCCGACGCAGACGAAGTGCACGTCGCCGAAGGCGGCGACCTCTTCGTAGGAGCTGGTGAAGCGAAGGCGTCCGGAGTCGAGCCCACGGCGGAGCACGGGTTCCAGCCCGGGCTCGTGGATGGGGAGCTCACCGTCGTTCAGCCGGCGGATCTTGTCCGCGTCAATGTCGAGGCCAAGGACTTCGAATCCGAGATCCGCCATGCAGGACGCATGCGTGATGCCCAGGTATCCGGTCCCGATCACCGTGAGGCGATATGGCACGAGCGAGCTCCTTTCGATCGCCAGGCATGCTACCGGCCTTCGCTACCTCCTTCGTGCCACCTCCGTCTGTTCGCAAACCGTACTAGCTGGTAACAAAGTGCTCGGACGTCCTAGTATCTATGCATGAGCTTCCCTCTCTATGCGCCCGCCGAAGAGCACGACATGCTCAGGGAGACGGTCCGCGCCCTGGCCGACGAGAAGATTGCGCCGCAGGCCGCGGCGGCCGACGAGTCCGAAGAGTTCCCCTGGGACGTCTACAAGGCCCTCGTCGCCGCCGACCTGCACGCCGTGCACGTTCCCGAGGAGTACGGGGGCGCCGGGGCGGACGCGCTGGCCGCGGTGATCGTCATCGAGGAGGTCGCGCGGGCCTGCGCGTCGTCCTCGCTCATCCCGGCCGTGAACAAGCTGGGCACCGTGCCGCTGCTGCTCTCGGCGTCCGAGGAGCTCAAGCAGCGTTACCTGGCGCCGGTGGCGAGGGGCGAGGCCATGTTCTCGTACGCGCTGTCCGAGCCGGAGGCGGGCTCCGACGCCGCCGCCATGAAGACCCGCGCGGTCCTCGACGGCGACCACTACGTGCTCAACGGCACCAAGATGTGGATCACCAACGCCGGCGTCTCCGAGTACTACACCCTGATGGCCGTGACGGACCCGTCCGCCGGCGCCCGGGGTATCTCCGCCTTCGTGGTGGAGAAGTCCGACGAAGGCGTCTCCTTCGGGCCGAAGGAGAAGAAGCTCGGCATCAAGGCCTCGCCGACCCGCCAGGTGATCCTGGAGAACGTCCGCATCCCGGCGTCCCGCATGATCGGCGAGCCCGGCACCGGCTTCAAGACGGCCCTCGCCACCCTCGACCACACCCGCGTCACCATCGCCGCCCAGGCGCTCGGCATCGCCCAGGGCGCCCTCGACTACGCGATCGGCTACGTCAAGGAACGCAAGCAGTTCGGCCGCCCGATCGGCGACTTCCAGGGGCTCCAGTTCATGATCGCCGACATGGCGATGAAGCTGGAGGCGGCCAGGCAGCTGACGTACCGCGCGGCGGCCAAGAGCGAGCTGGCGATGCACGGCCGGCCGCAGAAGGACCTGACGTTCCTGTCGAGCGCCGCCAAGTGCGCCGCCTCGGACGCCGCCATGGAGATCACCACGGACGCGGTCCAGCTTCTGGGCGGGTACGGGTACACGAAGGACTTCCCGGTGGAACGCATGATGCGCGACGCCAAGATCACCCAGATCTACGAGGGCACCAACCAGATCCAGCGCATGGTGATGGCCCGCCAGCTCCTCAAGTAGGCGTCCGACCTGCAGAACCCGAGACCGCGGGGTGCGGTCCCGGGTTTTCGCGGGGGAGGCCGTGGGGATCGTCGGACGACTCCGCTCGAACGTGCCGAGGTGAGCATGCACGAGCTCGCACTGGTCGACCTGGTGGACGAATCTCTTTTGCGCTGCCAGGTGATGACGTGGACCGATGGCGAGACGTACGAGCTGCGGTTGAATGGCGCAGGCGTTTCGCCGGTCAGGGTTCTCTCGTCGGTCGACTTCGAAGACGGTTTGCGGCAGCTGAGAGCAGAGCTGGAGCGGCGGAATCTGCTGTTGCTCTGCAACAGGTACCGTCGCGATGCGTTCGTCTCCTCGATGTCATGTCAAATGAGCGAGGGACTTTCGTGTTACTTGGTCGTCGCCGGGGAACCTGTTTCGCCAGAATTGCTTGTCGACAGCCTCGGGGCCGCCTTCAGGGGTGATGTCGTCACAGCCGAGGAGGCATCGAAGTTCATCGGTGAGTGGATCGCCGGCTTCGATGACTGAGGAGTCTTTTTCGGGGTCGCCGTGAGCTGCGGCGATTTCGTGTCGGTCGGACGAAGCCTTCGGCGGCGAGGCGGGGGCCGTGTTCGTCGATGATGTGGCAGCAGCTTTCCACGGTCAGCTGGGTTCGCTCCAGCCGGTAGCTGAAGCCGCCGTACATGCCGGGGACGGCGAACCAGCAGGCCGGGTGACGTTGCTCGGTCAGAGGTTCCAGGTCGGGAAGGCGTAGCTGGTGCTCGGTGACCAGGGCGCCAGGCGCCGCGGGCGGTCAGCCGGTGCACGACGTTGACGTCGGCTCTTCGAGCAGATGGTCCTTGTAAATCGACCGCTGAGTGATGCCGTCCCACCTCGAAGTCCTGTTCCATGGAGCCTCTGTCCGCTCGGTCACGGAGACAGACCAAGGTACGTCACGACGCGTTTAGGCTGGAGCTGCTTCTGAGGAGGTGGCCGGGTGACGTTGACCGAGGTGATGGCCGAGCTGGCCGCGCTGGAGGATCCCAAGGCGCGCGAGGTGAACGAGAGACACGGCGACGATCACGGCGTGAACCTCGGCAAGCTGCGCGCCCTCGCCAAGCGGCTGAAGACGCAGCAGGAACTCGCGCGTGGCCTCTGGGAGACGGGCGACACCGCGGCGAGGCTGCTGGCGATGCTGGTCTGCCGTCCGAAGGCGTTCGAGCGGGACGAGCTGGACATGATGGTGCGCCAGGCGCGTACGCCCAAGGTGCATGACTGGCTCGTGAACTACGTGGTGAAGAAGAGCCCGTACGCCGAGGAGCTGCGGGTGGCCTGGTCGGCCGATCCCGATCCGCTGGTCGCGAGCGCCGGGTGGGCGTTGACCGTCGAGCGCGTGGCGAAGAAGCCTGAGGGGCTCGACCTGGTGGGGCTGCTCGACGTCATCGAGGCGGAGATGAAGGACGCTCCCGACCGTCTGCAGTGGGAGATGAACAACTGCCTGGCGCACATCGGGATCGAGCACGCCGAGCACCGCGCCCGCGCGATCGGCATCGGTGAGCGGCTGGAGGTGCTCAAGGACTATCCGACGTCCCCGGGATGCACCTCGCCGTTCGCGCCGGTGTGGATCGCCGAGATGGTACGCCGGGAGCAGGGCGGGGCGGCTCACTAGAGGGTGGGCCTGGTGTCCGGTTTCGGGGGCTCAGGTGGTCTTACGGTGCTTCGCCTGCGATGTCAGCATGGCGGGCCATGGACATCGACGGCTTCTGGGAACTGATCGAGCGGTCCGGCCGGGCGGCCGAGACGAAGGACGCGCGGCTCGCGTGGCTGCTGGAGGAGCTTTCCGGCCGTTCTCCGGAAGAGCTGATCGACTATCAGTGCCTGTGGACGGGCGTTCAGGCGCGCGGTTGCACCATGGATCTGTACGCCGCCCATTGGTTCGTGTTCAGCAGCGGTTCGCTGGACGGTTTCGAATACTTCGTGAGCTGGCTCATCAGCCTCGGGCGAGAGTCGTTCGAGAGGGTCGCCGACTGCCCCGACTCGCTCATCGAACTGCCTCAGGTGTTGCGTTACCTGGATCTCAAAAGGGAATATGCCGGCTCGAAGAGGGCCCGCTCGCGGGGCATACAGCGTCGTCATGAGGAGGCGTGGCCGGAATTCGAGCTGCTGGCCTACGTCGCACTTGAAGCCTACGAGAGGATCACCGGCTCAGATTCCGCGGCGTTGTACGAGGCCGTTCATGGGCGCGGCGTTTTCAGTGGCTTCCCTTTGATTCCGGCGCTCGGCGGCGTCCCGGACGGCGAGCAATGGGATTTCGACGACCCGCGGGAATTTGTGCGGCGGCTGCCGCGCATAGCTCGTCATCGAGGATTGTGAAGGGCGAGGAGGAGTTTCGTCAGCACCCGGGATCCGTGTGGGTCCAGGGCGGAGAGTTCTTCGGAGTCCCGGAAGTCGTGACGCGTGTAAAGCGCGATGGCCGGGGCGTTGCCGGCTTTGACGGAAAGTCGCAGGGTCCCCTCGTCACCTGGCCCATCTTTCGATCTCGCGGATCAGGCGGTCCCCGACTCCCCGGCCGCGGGCGGATGGGCTCACCCACATGGACACCAGCTCGACGCTGTCCGCCGTCTCGGTCGGGACGCCGCCGGCCATCCCGGCCGGGCGTCCGTCGAGGAAGGCGACGACGTTGTGCGAGCCGCGCATCGTCAGGCGGGCCCGCCAGCGTTCCTCGCGGTCGCCGTCGCCCTGCCGGTCGGCCAGCGTGGAACCGAAGGCTGGGCCGGCGTCGGCGAGCGCGGCCAGCCGTGGTTCGCGCCAGAGCGGCCAGTCGTCGGACTCCAGGATGCGTAGTTCGACCATGTTCCGACGCTGCCCGCCGACGGTGGGGACGGGCAACGGGATTTGCCGCCGGAGGGGGCCGGGTTACGGCGTGCGGTCGGTGTCGGCGCTTTCGCGGCTCCAGATCTGCCTGGCGCGGGGGAGATCTCTGATGGTGCCGCCTTCCGGGATCATGCCCCAGAGGAAGGGGACCAGGTAGGCGGGTGGGCCGCCCAGGAGTTCGGTCAGTTCGTCCTCGGTGACGGCGAGGGTGAAGCGGGGGCCCGGTCGCGCGGAGGCCCAGCCTCTTTCGAGTGCGCGGCGGACGCATGCGGCGACGAGCGGCGGGCGGATCGCGATCGTCCGGGCTCCCCGCCAGTTGTCCGGCCGGGCGCAGGGGAGTGACACGAGCAGGACGCGGCCGGGATCCTCGTCGCGTTCGACGACGAAGGTGAGCGGGGCCGCGGAACTGCCGTCGCCGAAGGCGGGTCTGTGGCTGACCCGCCAGCGGAAGGCGGTGCCGTCGACCGTGATGAGCCGCGAGCCCTTCCTGGGCATCGCCATGGGCGCCTCCGGGTGCTGCCTTCGCGACAAATGGGTGCAGGACGGTCGCCAGCGTAACCCGCCGCCGCCCGCGGGCAGGGCCGGAACGGGCAGGTGCGGAACGGGCTCGGGGGAGGTGCGGGTCTGGGAGGTGCGGTCCGGGAAAGGTGCGGTCAGGGGGGAAGTGTGGGACCGGTGCGGGGTCTCCGACCGGTCCTCGGTGCGTTCGCCGTCCGTGCGGGTGCGGGTGCGGGTGCGGATGCGGGCGCGGGTGCGGGGCCGGGGGTGTGCGGGCGCGAGACGTGCCGGGGTGCGGGGTGTGCGGTTGCGGGACGTGCCGGGGCGGGGTCAGTCGCTGGTGTCCTGCGAGGGTGTCTCGGGTTTTTGGGAGTTCAGCCAGGTGTGCACGGCCGAGGTGCCGGTGATCCAGAGCGCCGCGAAGCCGCCGGAGGCCGTCGCGCCCGCCATGATGGCGCCCGCGACCGTGCTGCCGTTCCCGGTGGCGAGCAGGCCGGCGACGACACCGACGAGCAGCGCGAGCAGGGCGCCGCTGACCGCCGACCAGATGAGGGTTGCCTTGCTCATTCATGTCCCCTTGCCGTACGGGCTTGTTCGTTGACGTAGGAGTACCAGCGGGACTCGGGGGCGCGTCCGCGCAATTGATCGTTCCGGCCATGATCGCGCTTGCCTCGGACGTATTCGGACGGCATCGGATGGATTCGGCCGAGAAGGGCTGAAGGGGCGGATGTGTGTGATGCGCCTGGCACCCTGACAAGACCGACTTATGGCACTATGGCTGCTTATCTCAACGCAACGAGAGGGTGGCGCCTGCCCGTCTTCTCGAAATGCCACTTCCACTCTTAAACAGGACAAAGGTGTCCGAACCGGGGCGGCTCATGAAGGATGTCGGTCAAGGCGAAGATCACCTTGCTGTGCTCGTGACACGTCTGAACAGATTGCGTGAAATCGAATGCGGAAACCCGTCGCTGAAACGGATTGAGAAAGTCGCGCTCGCCCTTTTGGCCGAAGAGCCCGAACGAAACAGATGGCGCCGGCCGTTGCCGAAGTCGACCGTGTCCGACCTGCTGAACGGCAGGTCGCAGAAAGTGCCGGATTTCCTGCTGATGCGGACCATCGTCGAGGTGTGTCAGGTGATCGCGGTGAAGTCCGGCATGCCCATTGAGTCCGTGGCGGAGCTGACCGCCGAGTTCAGCGCCCTGTGGCAGGCCGCCAAGGCGGAGGCGGGGGAGGCCGCGCGACGCCGGAACGGGTCGCCGGCCGCCGCCCGGACCGGCGGGGACGTCCTGGAGCCCGCGCCCGGCGAGCAGTCGTCCTGGCGGCCCTCCCCCACGGAGCTGCGGGTGCCGCTGCATTGGGGACGTCTGGGCATGTTCCGGCTGCGGTCGGCGGAGAGGGGTGACGCCAGGGCCGCCCACGAGCTGGCCGTCCTGCTGGCCTGCGAGGCGTGCGGCGCGGGTGGGAAGGAGGCCGAGCACTGGCGGCGGCTGGCCACGTACTGGAACCACCGGGCGCTCGGCGCGGTGCCGGAGGCGGCGGGCTTCCAGCTCCGCGGACGCCGGCTGGTGGTGATGGCCAGGGCGCTGGCCGAGAAGTACGCCGAGGCGGGCAAGCCCAGCTCGACGTACTTCTGGAAGGCCGTGCGGCAGGCGGAGACGTCCGTGCGGACGGTGGAGGCGCGGCAGGAGGCGGAGGTCGGCTGACGCCTCCGAGACGCCGGCGCGGCCGGAGGGTGGTCAGCGGGTCAGGACGCGTACGTTCCCGTACGTGCTGCGGACGAGGATGCTCCTGGAGCTGGACTTCGTGCTCTTGATGTCGGAGTGCTCGGAGCCGTCCTGGCTCTCGACCTTCACCTGGTAGGAGTCCTTCGGCACCCGGACGGTCACGCCGCCCTCGCGCGACTTCAGATCCAGGTCGGCGGGCGGCGCGGCGAAGGCCAGGGAGATCGAGCCGTCCAGGGTGCGTCCGTGCACGCTGGACGACCGCAGCCCGTCACCCTCGATCGTGCCGGAGTCGCTCAGCAGGCGCAGCTTGCCCGAGGTGTTCTTCACCTCGATGCGGTCGCCGCTGGAGACGTCGACGTCCTGGGTGAGGCCGTTCAGGATGACGCCGTCGGGGGAGTCGATCGTCAGCCGCACTCCGGCCGGGACCATCACGTGGTAGCGCGCGCCGCAGTCGCCGACGATGAGCGTGCAGTCGGCGCTGAGCCGCAGCACGCCGTCGCGCAGCGACCAGGAGGGGCTGGTGGACGCCTTGCCACGCGTCCAGCGCCGCACCTCGACGGCCGGGCTGGTGGCGGGCAGCACCCGCACCCCGCCCAGCGACGACGAGATCTTCAGTTCGGCTCCCGTGAACGGGAACGTCCGGACGGCGGGCACCTCATCGCTGTCGAAGCGCACGCTGCACCCGGTGACTGCCAGAATTGCCACGATTACCAGCAAAAGCCTCATGGAAACGATCGTGGCGAAGCGGCGGCGAAGTCCCATCGGCCGTTCGACCGATGCCCCTCCGCCATTCGGCCATAGGAACCACGGCCCCGACGCCAACGCGCCGGGGGACCGCGGCCCCGACGCCGGTGGGCTACAGCGCCGACAGCAGGGCGTGCACGTGCGGCAGGGGATCGCGTCCCAGCGGCCGGACGACCACCGTCCCCGCACCCGCCGCCCACATGCTCCTGACCTGCTCCGCCGCCTGCTCAGGGGTCCCGGCCGCCATGACGACGTCGTGCGGCGACACCCCCAGGTAGGCCGCCTGGTCCAGGACCACCGGATGGGCGAGCCGGTCCGCCTCCTCGCCGATGTGCAGGAAGGTGAAGACGCCCAGCTCGTGGTCGTCGCCCCCGGCGATCCGCTCGACGATGCCGGGCAGCTGCGCCGGGCCGACGCCCTCCGGCACGATCGTCCCCTGCGCGACGCGTCCCGACAGCGCCAGCGAGCGCGGCCCCTTCACGCCCGCCAGGACGGGCGGCGGCACGGCCGGCGGATGCACCAGCGACACGCCGTCGAGGTGCACCGCCTTGCCGTGCAGGGTGACCGTCTCGCCGCGCAGCAGGGCGCGTACGGCCGTGATCGTCTCCTCCAGCAGGGCGAGCGGCGACGGCACGGCCGCGCCGACCTGGCGCATCCATTCCTGCACGCCGTGCCCGATGCCGGCGGCCAGCCGGCCGGGATGCATCCGTGCCAGGTTGCCGATCTCCATCGCCAGCAGCATCGGGTTGCGCAGCGGCGCGGGGGTGATGCCGATGCCGACGCGCAGCCGGGACGTGACGGCCAGCGCGGTGGCCGCCGCCGAGACGCCGCCGGTCCAGCCCAGGTCCTCCACCACCCACAGGTCGTCGACGGCGGTCTCGTCGAGCGCCCGGGCGAACGGGATCAGCTCCTCGGGCGGCAGATCCCGGTCGAACATCACACCAAGTCTCACGAAGCCCTCCAGTAGTAGCGGAACAGCCGGCCGACCTCCGAGTATCCGGCACGCAGGAAGGCGTTCGCGGTAGGCGTGTTGCCCACGTCGGTCCCGGCGACGATGCGCCGGACGCCGGCCTCGGCCAGCGTGCGGGTGCCGTGCGCGAGCAGGTCGTCGACGTAGCCGCGGCCGCGGTGCTCGGGCACCACGCCGATGTAGGCGATGGAGTGGTCGTCGGGCGCGACCAGGCCGACGGGCGCGTCGCCGAGGTGGCCGACGACGAACCAGTCGGGCTTGGCCTTGCGGTTGACCAGGTCGTCGTACATCCAGCGGGCCTCCTGCGCGGCGCCCGCGGAGGCCAGCTCGACCTGCGTGTCGTGGTCGAGCGAGCCCTCGGAGATGCGCATGAGCAGGGCGAGCACCTCGTCGGGACGCAGGTCGCGGGCCGGCCGGTAGGTCAGCCGGCCCGGATCCGGCGGCACGTCGGTGCCGGCGGTCCAGGCGAGCGTCAGCCGTTCGACCTCCATGACGAACCCGGCCTCGGTCAGTGCATCGTGCTCCACCGCGCGGTCCACGACCGGGGTCAGGCCGGGCGGGAGCGAGATGTCGTGCATGATCTTCCCCAGCCCCGTCTCGCGCAGGCCGCGGCGCAGCAGCGCGGCCGCCGCCGCGGGGTCGGGGCCGGGCTCGAACTGCCAGACGATCACCGGGTCCGCGCCCGCGAAGGGGGCCCAGAACGCCAGGCGGGCCCGCCCTTCCGTGAAACACCACTCCGGCCGGGTCCTGCCCTCGGCGAAGGCGGCGGCGAGCTGGGAGCGGGCAGGCTCGGGGAACTCATCGAACAACGTGCGGGCCTCCGGACGTGAGAGGGATCTTCCCGCGAGCCTACGAGCCGGCGGCTCCGGGGAGATGTGCCCTCAATGACATCACGTCCATGATCCCGGCCGGACGCGGTCAGGCGGCCGGATCGAGGGCGGCACGGGCCTCGCCGAGCGAGGCGCTGGTCTCGAAGTGCCGGTCGAGGTTGGTGATCGTGAGCAGGTGACGGATCATGCCGGGCCCGAGGACGAGGATCATGCGTCCTCTCATGTCCTGGACGTGACTGAGCGTCGCCACCAGGACGCCGAGGCCCACCGAGTCGCAGAAGGGCACCTCGGTCAGGTCCATCACCAGGTTGAGCGGATCAGCCGCCGCCAGCGCCTCATCGAGCTCGGCGCGAAGCCGAGGAGCGCCCGCCACGTCGAGATCGCCGACGACGTGCAGGACGGTACAGGGGTCCTCCCGCCATGACTTGACCACCATGCCAATCACGTGCCCTGGCTTTACCCGGTTATGCCTATTTCTTGCAGATGTTCTCCATGGCGGTCTTGGTCGTCGGCGTGGAGCTCGGCTTGCTCGCCGGGGTGTCGGGCTGCTTGAGCTTCTTGATCTTCGGCTGGTCGCTGCCGGCGATCACCTCGACGCCCTCGACGTCGGCCTGCTTCAGCTCCGCGCCCGGGATGACGGACGCCACCAGGCGCGCGGCCGCCTCCTGGCCCGCGGCGTAACGCACGAGAGTCTGCTTGTGGTCCTTCTTGCCGGTGTTGCCCGGCTCGCCGGGCACCTTGAACCCGGAGGCCACCAGCGCCGACTTGGTGCGCGCCCCCAGCCCCGTGATGAGCGTGCCGTTCATGACCTTGACGGTGACGCTCTCCGGCGGGACCACGGTCTTGGCCGGCGACGGCGTGGCCGTCTTGGTCGGCACGGGCTTGGCGAGGTCCTGGTCGGCGTCGATGCGGCGGAACATGTCGCGGGCCGCCGGACGGTCCCACAACACCGCCGACTCGCCGGTCGGGGCCTTGAAGTCGACGTTCGCGAGCGGCACGTCGGCGAAGCGGACGTCCTCCAGCGACACGTCGCGCAGCTGGGTGGCCAGCCCGATCAGCCCGTCGTCGGGGTCGACCTTCACCGTGCTCAGCGTGGAGTTGACGAACGCGGCGAGCTTGGCCGGGTTGGCCAGCGTGTCGGCGCTCAGCGCCCGGTTGAGCAGCGCGGAGATGACCTGCTGCTGCCGGTCGATGCGGTCGAGGTCGGAACGGGCGGTGGCGCGGGTGCGGGCGTAGCCGAGCGCCTGGGCGCCCTGGAGCTGGTGGGTGCCGGCGAGCAGGTTGAGGCCGGTCTTGGGGTCGTTGATCGGGATGGGCGTGCAGACGGTGACGCCGCCGAGCGAGTCGACCACGTCGATGAACCCGAGGATGTTCACCTCGATGTAGCGGTTGATCTCCAGCCCGGTGGCGGCCCTGACGGTCTGCATGGTGAGCTTCGGCCCGCCGAACTGGTAGGCCGAGTTGATCTTGTGGTCGCCCTTGCCGGGGATCGTCGTCCAGGTGTCGCGCGGCAGGCTCACCACGGTGACGCGCTGGTGGTCCTCCGACAGGTGGATGACCATCATCGTGTCGGTGCGCTGGCCGGACTCGCGGCCCAGCTTGAGCTGGTTCTGCTGCTGCCGGGTCAGGTCGTCGCGCTTGTCGACGCCGACCAGCAGGATGTTCTCGGCCCCCTGGGACTTGGGGGCGGTCACGCCCGCGTCGACCGTGCCGATCTGGCGCGGGGTCGCCCACACCACGCCGGTGGTGACCAGGATGCCCGTGGACAGCAGGCCGGCGACGATCACGTTGCGGCGGCGGGCCTTGGCGCTCCGCACGGGCCTGCGTGGACGGGTGGCAGGAGTGAGCCTGACGCCGCCGTAGGCGTCGCCGCCCACCAGCACGCCGCCGTCCTCCTCGCCCGCTTCGCGCATGCCCTCCTCCTCGGATCCGCCGGGGACACCGGGGCTTTCGATTGCCCTTCTCCCCTGGTCGTACAGTAGCGTGAGCCCCGCCATGAAGCAGTTCCCCGACTCGCCGCACGCGCCCGCGGAGACGCGCGGCTGGCCCCCCATCTCCGTCGTCATGCCGGTCCTCAACGAGGAGCGGCACCTTCGCGAGGCCGTCGACCAGGTCCTCGCCCAGAGCTACCCCGGTGAGATCGAGGTCGTCCTCGCCGTGGGTCCGTCCCAAGACCGCACCCAGGAGGTCGCCGACGCCATCGCGGCGGCCGACCGCCGGGTGACCGTGGTGCCCAACCCGACCGGTCGCACGCCCAACGCGCTCAACGCCGCCATCGCCGCCGCACGCAACGGCATCATCGCCAGGGTCGACGGGCACGCCATGCTGCCCTCCGACTACCTGCGCGTCGCCGTCGAGACGCTGGCCGAGACCGGTGCCGACAACGTGGGCGGCGTCATGGCGGCCGAGGGCGTCACACCGTTCGAGCAGGCCGTGGCCTGCGCCATGACCTCCAAGATCGGCGTCGGCGCCGCGGCCTTCCACGTGGGCGGCACCGCGGGCCCGGCCGACACCGTCTACCTCGGCGTGTTCCGCCGCTCGGCGCTCGACCGGGTCGGCGGCTACGACGAGCACTTCCAGCGGGCCCAGGACTGGGAGATGAACCACCGCATCCGCCAGACCGGCGGGCTGGTCTGGTTCCAGCCGCGCATGCGGGTCACCTACCGTCCGCGGCCCAACGTCAAGGCGCTGGCCAAGCAGTACTTCCACTACGGCCGCTGGCGGCGCGTGGTCGCGCGCACCCACGAGGGCACGATCAACCTGCGTTACCTGGCGCCGCCCGCCGCGGTGCTGGCCATGGCGCTGGGGCTGGTGCTGTCGCCGTTCTTCCCGCTGACGCTCGTCGTCCCGGGGGGCTACGCGCTGGCCATCGTGGCCGGCTCGGCGGTCACCGGCAGCGGGCTGCCGGGCGCGGTCAAGCTGCGGCTGCCGCTCGTCTACGCCGCCATGCACGTCTCGTGGGGATGGGGCTTCCTCACCAGCCCGCGGAGGTTGTCCAGGCCGCCACGCTGATCACGAGCCCGAGAAGACCCGCTCGACGGCCGCGTCGAAGCGGGTCAGCGCGTCCGGGTACTCCGGCCCGAGCAGGTAGCTCCTGAGCTTGATCCTGGCTCGGGCCAGGGTGTCCTCACCGTCCAGGAAACCGGCGAGGGCCGCGAGGTCCTCGCCGAGGAGCACCCCCGCCTCGGTGCTCGGGTAGCGCTCGTGGAAGGCGCGCTCGGGCAGCCCCGCGACGTTCGTCACGGCGTACGGCTTCTCACTGGCCAGGAAGTCGGCCACGACGCTGGAGATGTCGCTGATCAGCAGGTCGCACTCGTTGAAGCAGTCGTACAGGTGCGGGCTCTCGCCGGTGACGATCAGGTGCCTGATCTCCGGCGCCCCGCCGGGGCTCGACGGATGCCTGGCCTTCGACCTGGCCAGCTCGGCCGCCTCGATCATCGACACGATCCTGCGGTGCGCCCGCGCGGCGCTCTTGTCACGGTGGCCGGTCAGCGGATGCGGCTTGTAGATGATCCGCAGCTGCGGGTCGTGGTCCAGCAGGGCGCGCACGATGCGCGGGCCCATGGTGATCAGCGACGTGTGGAACAGGTCGTCGTTCCAGCCCTCCCAGGTGGGGGCGTACAGGACGGTCCGGTACGGCAGCTTCGGGCCCTCGGTCGAGATGCCTTCGAGCTGCGGCCGGCCGACCTCGTGGATGCTCTCGTCCCGGACGCCCACGCGGGCGCGCCGGTAGCGGTCGCGACCGGCCGGCCCGGCCACCCACACCTCGTCGTACACCCGGGAGAACGGGTTGAACGACGCCTCCTTGTCGCTGTCGCCGTGGTTGAGGAACACGCTGCGCAGCGTCGGGATGCGCAGCATGTGGACGTTGCGGCCGACGTTGGAGACGTACAGGCAGAGCCTGGCGCTGAACAGGGCGCGGAAGCTCATCAGGTCGGCCGAGGACGGGATGCAGACCATCGGCAGCGTGGTCGACTCCAGGTGCCTGGCCATGCCGCGCTCGCGCAGCACGACGATCGCCCGCCGGTTGATGCGTTCGAGGGTGGGCAGCCACATCCTGGCCTGGTAGGCGGCGGCCGTCGCGCCGGAGAAGTACAGGATGACCTCCGGGTCGTAGGCCCTGACCTGCTCGCCCACGACCTCCAGCACCCTCGCCCGGTCGCCGAGCGGCCGGGTGCGGCGCACGTACGGCAGGAGCGCCAGCACGCCCGCCACGCCGAGCAGCAGCGCCACGCCCGCGCCGGCCGCCCCGGCCGCCGCGCCGAAGGTCGCGCCGAGCACCGGCAGGGCGTCGAGCCCGAGGAAGCGCAGGCCGCGGTGGGCGCCCAGGAACGGGGGCGGCATCTTGGGGATGCGCAGCGCGGACACGTCGAGGTTGCGGGTGGTCACCGGCATGCTGCTGAGCGTCTGCCGCAGGCGGATGGCCAGCCCCGAGTGCGCGGCCCGCGCGCCGTGCAGCGCGAACAGCCCGGCGGCCAGCGCCACGAACCACGGCGAGGCGGCCCCCGACACCCGCGCCACCAGCAGCAGCGCGGCCGTCTCCCGGGCCGCGAACCGCAGCGTGGTCCCCAGGTGCATCCGGCTGAGCAGCTCGGTCAGCCCGCCGGCCAGGCGTGCCGCGGCGAACTCGACGGCGTAGGAGACCACGGCGACCAGCCCGAACAGCAGCGGCGCCGGCCACAGCGCCGAGGCCAGCAGGACGGGGTAGCAGCCGAGCAGCGCGCCGATCGCCAGCAGTCTTCTCATGCGACCGCACGGTAACAACCCGCAGGTCAAGGGCCTTCCACGCGAACGTCTACGACATGCCCGGACACGTCAGGAGATGGACCCCCTGATCGCGAAGAGCTGCTCGGCGATCCGCAGGTCGTCCGGATGGGTGACCTTGATGTTGCGCTCGCTGCCGGGGACCAGGTGGATGGGCACCTCGGGCAGGTAGCGCAGCACCACGCCGCAGTCGTCGGTGGCCGGGCGTTCGGCGAAGCCCGGGTCGGCCATGGCCCGCTCGTACGCCTCGCGGATCACCGAGAGCCGGAAGCACTGCGGCGTCTGGCTGCGGCGCAGCCGCGAGCGGTCGAGGACCTCGCCGATCACCTCGCCGTCCGGGCCGGGCACGGCCACCAGGACCGTGTCGGAGCTCGGGATCGCCACGTTGACGGCCCGGTGGGTACGCAGCGCCGCCACGCACTCGGTGATGATCCGCGGCTCCAGAAGGGGCCGTACGGCGTCGTGCAGCAGCACGTCGCACTCCTGCGTGCCCAGCGCCCGCAACGCCCGCCACGTGCTCTCCGTACGGCTCCGGCCGCCCTCCACGATCCGGGTGACCTTGCGGTGGCCGCCGTTCGCCACGATCTCCTTCACCCGGTCGGTGAAGCCGGGCGTCATCAGCACCACGATCTCGTCGATCTCCGGCGCCCGCTCGAACACCGCGATGGAGTGCTCCAGAATCGTCCGCCCGGCTACTTCGATGAGCTGTTTGGGTATCTCATGTCCGACCCGCTGCCCCACGCCTCCCGCGAGGAGCACTCCGACCGACCGCCGCGCTGCATCCATGTCGGCAGCGTAACGGTCCTGTTCCGTGATATCGCGCGCCCCTGTCGCTACGCTGTGTCCACGCACTCCCTACCGGGAGGAGACCTGCGCTTTGCCCGACTCACTCACCCGCGAGGGCACGACCACCTCGGTGGTGCTGCTCGCCACGACCCCGGCGTGCCGGCTCTCCTGCGCCGACGGCACGCTCCTCGACCGGCTGAGCGACCAGTTCGCCGCGCTTCCCGTCCGTGACGTCCAGGTGGTGACCCCCGGTGGCGGGCTCGGGGCCGACCTGCGCGGGGTGGCCAAGATCGCCCGGGTCTCCTCGGGCACGGTCGTGGTGCTCCCCGCCGACCTCGTCGCCCACACCGAGGCGCTCGCGCTGCTGCTCGAACATCCCGCGCGCGACACCGGGGCGCTGGTCTCCCACGACGACGCCGCCGCCCCGATGCGGCCGCCCGTACGCGTCGAGGCCGGCAGGGTGGTCGCCGCCGGCAGCTCGTTCCACACCGTCCCGGAGGCCAACGCCACCTTCAGGGGCGTGCTCCAGACCGGCGAGGCCGACCTGGCGTCCCTGGCCGACATCGCCGAGGAGCTGGCCGAGCTGGCCGATCTGGGCAAGCTCGGCCCGGTCACCCCCGTCGAGGCGGTCGACCTGCTGCTGGTGGGCCTGGTCAGGGCCGGCGTACGGGTGCGCGCCGCCTCGATCGGCCCGCTGCACGCCGACCGCGTGACCGGCCAGCACGCCGCCGACAGCGCCCTGACCAGGCTCGCCGAGGTCGACGAGGCCAGGGTCCGGCTCGACACCTCGGTCAAGGAGGACGACGGCTTCTTCGCCACCTTCTTCGTCTCCACCTGGTCGCGCCACCTGATCAGGCCGGCCGTCCGCCTCAAGCTGACCCCCAACGCCGTCACCGGCGTCTCGATCGGCCTGGCCGCGCTGGCCGCCGTCTGGTTCTCGGCCGGCACCCAGGCGGGGCGGGCGGCCGGGGGCGCGCTGTTCGTGATGTCGTTCGCGCTCGACTGCCTCGACGGGCAGCTCGCCCGCTACACCCGCACGTTCTCCCCGCTCGGCGCCTGGGCCGACGGCATGGCCGACCGGCTCAAGGAGTACCTGGTCTACGTCGGGCTCGCCTTCGGCCACGGCGGGACCACGATCTGGTACCTGGCCGCCGCCGCGATGATCACGCAGGTCGTCCGCCACACCATCGACTACTCCTACGCCGGGGCGCTGGCCGACGCGGGCCGCGTCGGCGCCCTGTGGGCCAGGCCCGCCCGGTCGCTGCTGGAGCCGGCCGACGCGCGGCACGCCCACGGGATGCTCGGGCTCGCCCAGCGGCTGGAGCGCGACTCGCTCGCCCGCTGGCTCAGGAAGATCGTCGTGCTGCCCATCGGCGAGCGGACGGTGCTGATCGCCGTCACCGCCGCCGTGTGGGACGCCAGGGTGACGTTCGTGTCCCTGCTGTGCTGGGGCGGGGTCGCCGCCCTCTACCAGCTCGCCGGACGCCTCGCGAGGTCGGCCCGGTGAGGGTCGCCGGGGCGGGCGAGGCGGCGGCGGTTCGCCGGATCGGGAGGTGGGCAGCGTGATCTCCGTGCACATGACCCCCGTGCCAGAGAGCAAGGTCGTCGCCTACCGCGACGACGGGCCGCTCTCGCGCGCGATGGGCCTGCTCGTGGCCGGGCAGCTCCCGCCGCTGCCGCCGGTGATCGCCGGCACGTTCGTCACCGGCGTGCTGCTGCTGATCGGCGTGGCCGGGTCCGACGGGCTCGCGGTGTTCGCGCCCGCCGTGACGCTGCTGCTGGCCGGGCCGGGCAGCACCCACCCGCACGACGGCCGCTTCGACTGGCTGGTGCCGCCGATCCTGCGGCTCATCGAGTACAGCTTCGTCGCCGCCTGCGGCTTCGCCCACGGGCTGCCGCCGGTGCTGACCTTCCTGCTGCTCGGCGCGCTCGCCTTCCACCACTACGACCTGGTCTACCGGCTGCGCCAGCGCGTCTACCCGCCGGCCTGGCTCTCGACGCTCGGCCTCGGCTGGGACGGCCGGATGATGGCGGTCTCGCTGGCCGCCCTGGCCGGCTGGATGACCGCGGGCTACGTGCTGCTGACCCTCTACCTCTGGGCGCTGTTCGGCTGGGAGAGTGTCACGTGCTGGCTGGCCGCGCCCCGATCGGGCGTCGAGGCGAGCGAGATGGGAACGCAAGACTAACGCCGGATTACCCGCGAAGGGGCCAAAGGCAACTAACCTTTGGGCACACGTAGTCATGCTCGACCGAGGAGTGCACGTTGCTGGGAATGGTTCTGGCCGCCGGGGCCGGACGACGCCTGCGGCCGTACACCGACACGCTGCCCAAGGCGCTCGTGCCGGTTGACGGCGAAACCACGATCATGGACATCTCGCTGCGCAACCTCGCCGAGGTGGACCTGCGGGAGGTCGTGGTCGTCGTCGGTTACGCGGCGCAGGCCGTGCACGACCGCAAGGAGGAGCTGGAGAGGCGCCACGGCGTCAAGCTCACCCTCGTGCACAACGACAAGGCCGAGGAGTGGAACAACGCCTACTCCCTGTGGTGCGCCCGCGACTACTTCGCCCAGGGCGTGCTGCTGGTCAACGGCGACACCGTCCACCCCGTCTCGGTGGAGAAGACGCTGCTGGCCGCCCCCGAGACGAGCGACGTCCTGCTCGCGGTCGACAACGTCAAGAAGCTGGCCGACGAGGAGATGAAGGTGACCCTCTCCCCGGAGGGCTCGCTGCGCCGCATCACCAAGCTGATGGACCCGGCCGAGGCGTACGGCGAGTACATCGGCGCCACGCTCATCAGGCCCGGCGCGGCCGAGCGGCTGGCCGACGCGCTCAAGACGACGTTCGAGCGCGACCCCCAGCTCTACTACGAGGACGGTTACCAGGAGATGGTCGAGCGCGGCGAGGCGATCCACGTCGCGCCCATCGGCGAGGTCGACTGGGTCGAGGTGGACAACCACGACGACCTGGCCAAGGCTCGCACCATAGCCGTTCGCTACTAGAGGGAGCGCGCATGCCGCTTCTAGCGAGGATGCTGCCGGCGCCCCTGACCATGGAGGTCAGGCGCGGCGCCGTCGCCGAGCTCGGCGCCCTGCTGGCCGACAGCCGCGTGGCCACCTCCGGCCGGGTGGCCGTGGCCGTCGGGCCCGGCCAGGGCGACCACATCGAGCGCCTGATCGCCCCCACCCTCGGCGAGGCCGAGGTGTTCAGGGTGAGCGACGGGTCGGTCGAGGCGGCCGTCTCACTCGGCGCCGACCTGCGCAAGGGCGCCTACGAGGTCGTCGTCGGGGTCGGCGGCGGCAAGACGATCGACGCGACGAAGTACGCCGCCTCCCTCGCGGGCATCCCCATGGTGGCCGTGGCCACCAACCTCTCCCACGACGGCATCTGCTCGCCCACCGCCTCCCTCGTCTACGAGGGGGGCAAGGGCACCTTCGGCGTGCCGATGCCGCTGGCCATCCTGGTCGACCTCGACTTCGTGCACAACGCGCCGAAGTCGCTGGTCAGGGCCGGCATCGGCGACGTCGTCAGCAACCTGTCGGCGATCGAGGACTGGCAGCTCGGCAACGTCGAGCGCGGCGAGCCCATCGACGGCCTGGCCTGCTCGATGTCCCGCACCGCCGCCGAGGCGCTGGTCGGCCGGAGCGACGGCATCGAGTCCGACGCGTTCCTGACCGTCCTGGCCGAGTCGCTCATCCTGTCGGGCATGTCGATGGTCGTCGCCGGGTCGTCGCGGCCCGCGAGTGGTGGAGATCATGAGATCCTTCATGCCGTGGATCAGCTCTTCCCCGGCACCTCCAACCACGGCGAGCTCGCCGGCATAGGTGCCGCCTTCTGCTTCTTCCTGCGGGAGGACGCCGCCAGGGTGGCCCAGGTCGTCGACTGCCTGCGCCGGCACGAGCTCCCGGTCGTGCCCGCCGACATCGGGCTGACCGGCGAGCAGTTCGCCGACGTGGTCGCGCTGGCGCCGTCGACCCGTCCCGGCCGTTACACGATCCTGGAGCACCTGCGCATGCAGGACTCCGAGATCCGCGATCGGGTGGGGGACTATGTCCGGGCCTTCGGTAGCTGAGCTGCGGCGGGTCGCCCAGCCTGAGGGCCATCTCGACCGCAGGAACGGCGAGCACTGGGCAGGCGTGCTCTACATGCGCCGGCTGTCCATCTACGTCACGTGGCTGACGAGCAAGACGTCGGTCACGCCCAACCAGCTCACCTGGGTGATGACGGTCGCCGGGGTCGCGGCGGGCTTCGTGCTGGCCCTGCCGGGGCTGTGGGCGGCCGTGCTGGCCGCCCTGCTCGTCCAGGTCTACCTGCTGCTCGACTGCTCCGACGGCGAGCTGGCCCGCTGGACGGGCAAGACGTCGCTGGCCGGGGTCTACCTCGACCGCGTCGGGGCCTACTTCACCGAGGCCGCCGTGCTGGCCGGGCTCGGCTGGCGGGCCTCGGCCGTGCTGCCCGACTGGTACACCGTGCTCGGCTTCGCCGCCGCGCTCGGCGCCATCCTCATCAAGGCCGAGACCGACCTGGTGGAGGTGGCGCGGGCCAAGGGCGGCCTGGGCGCGTCCTCCGAGGCGTCGGCGGTGCAGTTCCGTTCGGGGCTGCTCGGTCTGGGCAGGAGGATCCTGGCGGCGACCAAGTTCCATCGGATCATGCAGCCGATCGAGCTGTCGCTGCTCGCGGTGGCGGCCGCGGTGATCGACCTGGCGACCGGCACGCTCGGGGCCTCCCGCGTGCTCATCGTGGCCTGCGTGATCGCCGCCGCGCTGCAGACCGTGCTCCATCTGATCAGCATTATGGCGTCGAGGCGGCTTGGGTGATCTCATGTCGGAACCGGAGGAGCTTCCCGTCCGTCGTATTGATCGGACGTCCGCCGTTCGGTGGGGGTTCACCATCGGTTCCGATACGCTTAGCTCCACCATTGTCAACAAGATGCAGACCAGCAGACTCGGTGATCATGAAAGAATGCTCCGCTCGTGTCCTCAACGCGTCAGGACGATGACCCGTTGAAGATCTCGTGCGTCATCCTCACCATGGGCAACCGGGTCGCGGAGCTGAACCGGGCCGTCGAGTCCGCGCTCAACCAGGTCGACGGCGACGTCGAAGTGGTGATCGTGGGCAACGGCGCCGACGTGCCCCAGGTGTCGGCCACGCCACCCGAGGGCTCGGCCGCGGTCGTGAAGACGATCCGGCTCGACCACAACACCGGCATTCCCGCCGGCCGTAACCGCGGCGTCGAGGAGTGCTCCGGCGACGTCGTGCTGTTCCTCGACGACGACGGCTGGTACGCCAACCAGAAGGTCGTCGCCCACGTGCGCGACCGGTTCGCCACCGAGCCCGACCTCGCGGTGATCTCCTTCCGGGTGATGGACCCCGAGGGCGGCGTCGGCCAGCGGCGGCACGTGCCCCGGCTGCGCGCGGGCGACCCGCAGCGCTCCTCGCCGGTCACCACGTTCCTCGGCGGCGCCTCGGCGGTGCGGCGTTCGGCCTTCCTCCAGGTCGGCGGCCTGCCGGAGAAGTTCTTCTACGCGCACGAGGAGACCGACCTGGCCTGGCGCCTGCTGGGCGAGGGCTACCGGATCGAGTACGACGCCGAGACCGTCATGTACCATCCGCAGGTCCCGCCGACCAGGCACGCGCAGTTCTACCAGCTCAACGCCCGTAACCGGGTCTGGCTGGCGCGGCGCAACCTGCCGTGGCCGCTGGCGTTCCTCTACCTGACCAACTGGGTGGTGCTCACCCTGATCCGCGAGCGCCGTTCGGGGGTCGCGATCAAGGCGTGGTTCTCCGGCTTCTTCGAAGGGCTGCGCACGCCGGCGGGCGAGCGTCGTCCCATGGCCTGGCGCACCGCCTGGCGCATGGTCAAGCTCGGCCGCCCGCCGATCGTCTAGACCGTCTCCGCCTCGCCGAAGGTCATCGAGGCATGGGAGACGGTCGAGGCGAACAGCGCCCGCTTGGGCAGCCCCAGCTCGCTGAGCTCCTTGGCGATGGGGTGGTTGCCCAGGCGGATCAGCGCGCCGCCCGGCCGCACGCGGGTGCCCCCGGCCCGTACGGACCAGGGGATGCGCCGCGTGACGCCCTCCAGATGGGTGAAGGCGTCCAGCGGCGCCATGGCGGCCGGCGCCGGCACGCCGGGCCTGATCAGCAGGTCGAGCACGAGCCTGCCGTCCTTGCGCAGTACACACCGCTTGTACGGCGACCCGAGCCGCAGCTCGATGTCGGCCAGTTCCTTGGGGAAGCCCCAGATCGTCCGCCCCGCCTCCAGCGTGAACCGCTGGTCGACGGGCAGCCAGTGGACGAAGACGCCCGCGCCGCGCAGGTCGCCGAGCCCGACCGAGCCCGCCGCCCCCGGCCGCCGGATCAGGAAGGCCATCCCGAACTCGTGGTAGGTGTCGAGGTCGCCGTCGCGGTAGTCGACGAACAGCAGCACGCACACGGCCTTGCCGGGGAACACCTCGGCCACGTCGAGACCGGAATAGGCGATCACCGCCCGCGCCGCGTCGGCCCGCACCGCGTAGAAGGCGCTGCAGACCTCCGCGTCCTCCACTCGCACAGGCATGCCCACCGTCCGGCCCTGGATCAGATGCGATGCCATGAGACCAGTACATCAACCCGGGAGCCCGCTGGCCATTCCTACACCGCCAGCGCGTGTTCCGGCAGGGCCGCCCACGACTCGGCCAGCTTGACGAAGTCCGCCGCCCGGTCGGGCCAGTGGTGGCGCAGCCGGGCCTCGGCGTGCCCGACCGCTCCCAGGTCGGCCCGCCGCACGGGGTCCTCCTTGAGGTCCAGGACGGCGTCCAGCAGCGCGTCCACGTCCCGGGGCACCACCAGGCCGCAGCCGACGGCCCGCACCAGCGGGGCGGCCTGCGGGGTGGCGATCACCGGCAGGCCGCGGCCCATGTAGTCGAGGATCTTCGTGGGCGGCCCGGTCACGGTGTCGGCGGCCAGGGACAGCCCGGCCAGCGCGCCCTCGGACATGCGCAGGGCGTGCCGGTTGGGCACGTACCCGAACCAGTCGAGCAGGCCGACGCGCTGGGCGTCGCGCAGCAGCGGGCGCACGTCGGGGTCGGCGGCGCCGATGAGGTCCATCCGGATGCCGTGCGGCGCCAGGCGCTCGGCCAGGGCGATCAGCTCGGCCACGCCGCGCTCGGCCGACAGGCGGCCGATGTGCACGACCCTGGTGTCGCCGGGAGGGGGCGGGCTGGGCGACACCAGGGTCGCGTCGGGCACCTCCGTGGAGGTGATCACGTGGTGCCGTCTTTCCGCGCGGGCCCGCCGCCTGGGCGAGACGTCCTCGCGGACGTCCCAGACGACCGGAGGGCGCCGGTGGGGCAGCGCCCGCAGCAGCCGGTGGTCGTGCACGATCAGCAGGTCGGCGTCCCGCACGCCGCGCCTGAGCGCCGCGCGGGCCTTCCCGTACGGGGCCTGCCGGGCGACGTCGACGGCGGTGAGCCCGACGGCCGGGGTGACGTTGTAATAGGTGAACGGCGCGACGTAGGTCACCTCGTGGCCCGCGTCGAGCAGCGCCCTGATCTGCCGGTGCATGATCCGGGCGTCCTCGGGATGATGGACGGTGGTGGCGACACATGCGCGCATGTGTCGATGCTCCGCGCCTACCAGGTCAAAGGCGTTAACTCAGGTGAAAGGGCCGCTTAACTTCCAGAGGGGCGGCGATAGAGCCAGGTCAGGCGGGGTTCGAGCACCCACTTGAAGACCGTGCGCGTCTCCGGCAGGCACAACACGATCGCCAGTGCGAACGAGCTGCACGCGATGGCCAGCACGCCGAGCGGCCCGTGCAGCCACGGGAGCGCCAGCCAGCCCTGGTCTTTGGCGATCAGAACGGGGATGCCGTGGAGCAGGTAGCAGTAGAGCGTGCGGGTGCCGAGGTCGGAGTACCAGGTCTCGCCGCGCGGCACCAGCGCCAGCACCGCGAAGGACATCGCCAGGGCGCAGACCAGCAGCCCGACCTTGAGCAGCAGGCCCATCCACCAGGACAGGTCCATGTCCTGGAAGCTGTGCTTGAAGTAGAACGGGTCGAGCGGCGCCTTGGGCGCGATGACGATGGCCACGGCCGCCGCGCAGAGCAGCGTGACCCCCGACGCGATCTTGATCCACAGCTTGTTGAGCATCTCGAAGTGCTCGGGCTGCATCACCAGGCCGATGACGAAGAACGGCAGCAGGCCGAAGAAGCGGTCCATGCTGAAGTCGCCGGTGATCTGCGAGAAGCCGGCGAACATGTAGATCACGATGGCCACCGGGACCGGGTGCTTCATCCGCTTCCACACCGGTGTGGACAACCGCCAGAACAGCAGCGCCAGCAGGTACCAGTTGAGCCACGCCGGATCGATGATCGTGAGGCTCCACTTCTGGCCGAGCCCGTAGCGGACGGCGGCGTAGCCGATCTCCACGATCACGTACGGCACGACGAACGTGTCGACGAGCTTGTTCGTCTTCGCGTTGGAGTTCCAGAAGTTCCTGGACAAGTAGCCGCTGATCATCACGAACAGCGGCATGTGGAACATGTAGATGTAGATGTAGAGCGCTCTGGAGGAATGGGTCGAGAGCGTGGGCACCAGCGAGTGGCCCAGCGGGACGAGCGCGATCAGGATGAACTTGACGTTGTCGAGGTAGGGGTCGCGCCTGCGCTTGGGCGGCTCGGGCTCCTCGGCGGGCTCCTGCCGCTCCTCGGGGCGCTCGCCCGTCGCGACGCCGTGGGGGTCGGTCTGGTTGCCCCAGACGGACTCCTGAGGCAGGGGCCAGCGAGCTCCAGTGTTCGCCGGCCCGCCTTCCTCGACGGGGCCGTCAGGGCTCCGCGGGGTCGTGACCGGTGGGGAGAACTTTGTGTCAGACACTGGGGAGCTCAGCTTCGCTAGGGGCCGGGGTGCACGACGCAACTCTGACATTTCACACTTACAACCGCCTTAACAGCGGCCGTGTCGCGCTGCGTCGCCGACCCGCAAACATTATCCCGATCTAGTGGTCCCTGTCTCACCAGAAGTCCGGTTCCACAGGGAACTTGGAGCCTCAGGTGCACACGTTCTTCTGGTCGGAGGCCGTGATGGTGCTGTTGTTCACGCTGTCAGGAAGCTTGGTGACCTTGACCGACTTGAAGTCGGAGCCGACCACGAGCTGGATCACCGGGGCGCCCTTGCCGCCCGCGCCGGCGGCCGTGCCGGTCGTGCCGGAGGTGTAGGGCTGCGGGTTGGTCGCGGTGACCTTGCCCGCCGAGGGAGCCGGCTTGGGCAGCACCGCGCCGGACAGCACGGCCGCGTAGTCGGCGCCGGTGGCGGCGCCCTTGGCGTAGTGGATCTCGCTGGAGGGCAGGCTCGCGCCGTCGGCGGCCTGGTAGTTGCCCACCCCGACGACGTTGAAGCCCTGCTTGGCCAGCTCGTCGGCCACCAGGCGGGCCTTGCCCGGCGTGGTGGTGCCGTTGAGCACCTGGACCTTCACCTGCTCGGGCTTCGGCGTGACCTTGGGCTTGGTGCTCGCGCTGGCACTGGCGCTCGGGCTCGGGCCGGGGAGTTCGGTGTCGCTGATGATGGAGGCCCACAGCGCGGAGGCGTCCGGCTCCTTCCAGATCACCCGGTTGGGGTCCTGCGGGTCGGGCAGCCACGGGATCGTGGTGAGCTGCACGCCGCCCGCGGTCAGCTCCTTGGCGCTGGTGGCGATGTCGATGAGCTGCTGGGTGTCGTTGGCCAGCTCGGGGTCCATGGTGACCGAGCCCGCCGCCGCCTTGATGAAGCCGGTCAGCTTGCCGATGTCGGTGAGCAGCTCGCTGCTCGTGGCCTTGGCGATGACCTTGCTCAGGAAGATCTGCTGGCGCTTGATGCGCTGGATGTCGCTGCCGTCGCCGTAGTGGCGCAGACGTACGTAACCGAGCGCCTTCTCGCCGTTGAGCAGGCTCTTGCCCGGAGGCAGGACGAGATGGGACGCCCTGTCGTTGACGCCGGACTTGAGGCAGATCTCGATGCCGCCGAGGGCGTCGACGATGTTCTTGAAGCCGCTGAAGTCCACCTCGACGAAGTGGTTGATGCGGATCTGGGTGAGCGTCTCGATCGTGGAGATCGTGCACGCGATGCCACCGGAGTTGTACGCCGAGTTGATCATGTCCCGGCGGGGCGGCATCTCGGCCTTGGTGGTCTCGTTCTTGCACTTCGGGATCTGCACCATCGAGTCGCGCGGGAAGCTGATCAGGCGCGCCTTGTCCCGGTTGGGGGAGATGTGCATGACGATGATCGTGTCGGTGCGCTTGCCGCCCGCGTCGGCCGTCCTGGCGAGCTGCTGGCCGTATTTGGCGTTGCCCTTGCCCGCGCGGGTGTCGGAGCCGACGAGCAGCACGTTGAGTGCGCCCGTGTCGCGTGGACGCGGGTTGATGATGTCCTCTTTGACGCTCTTCTGGGTGATGTTGCCGAAGGCGTCGCGGTAGACGGTGTAACCGGTCAGCGCGCCGGCCACCATGACCGTGGTGGCGGCGATGCTGACCCAGGCCAGCACCCGCATCTTGCCCTGACCGCCGCCGCCGCCGTCGCCGCGGTGGCCGCGCGTGGGCCGGTCGTCGGGCGGGGGAGGCGGGGAGCCCGCGGCCCTTCGCGCCATCCGGCTGCCCGGAGCGCTGGGGGCGACCCTGGCGTCCTGGACGGACGCGCTCCTGTAGTCACTCATACGCCCCCTAGCCTCGTTCCTTGCGCCAACGCGCCGGCTTGGTCGCTCCGCGCCACGAGATTAGGTCACGTACGGCGTGCCCGGTGCCATGACCGCCGGAAACGACCGTGACCCGGGCGTGATGTTTCCGCGGCACAGCATACTCAGAGCCGGACATTTCGTGGAATATCATTGCCAAAGTCTTTCCCGCTTTCTGACCGTCCCCGCAGGTCAGGCCGGACGCTCAGGGCCGCCGCGAGGCAGGCCAGAGGCACGGCCGGGAGCACGTACCGGTAGTCGAACTCGGCCACGGCGGGCGGTGTGACGAGCAACACGACGGCTGCCGCCCAGGGCACCGCCCATGCCGGCGGACCGGCGTGCCGCAGGCCCCGCGCCCGCCGCACGGCGGCCGCGACGGGCGGCGCGAGCAGGAGCGCCAGCAGCACCGTGCCGGGCAGGCGCACCACGCTCTGGTAGCCCCGCAGCCATCCGGCGTAGGGCTCGACGATCTCCGTACCGATCGCACCCTGCTCGTAGAGCTTGGCATAGTCGGCGCCGACCTGCGCGGGATAGCGGCCAGGTGGGCCGGGCGGGGTCACCGGGAACTCGTAGTAGGCGTAGACCTCCGCGTCGGGGTAGACCGGCCGTCCCCAGGCGAACGTGCGGGCCAGCTCGGCCAGCACCGAGCCCGCGTAGTCGAGCGGCTGGCTGGTGACGGCGAGGGTCGCGAACCTGGAGGCCAGGTCGTCGTTCGCCTTCGAGAACGTGATCCCCGGCAGCTTCACCAGCGGGGAGTCCTTGCTCCAGATGTACTCCTGCGACGGCGGGCGCAGCTCCGGCGGACGGGGGTCGCACAACACCCGCAGGTCGGCCGGCGGGTTCATCCTGGCGCAGTCGGCGAAGGACATCGTGCGGGCGTAGAGGAAGACGCCGTTCGCGCCCACCAGGCCGACGCGGTGGTGGGCGGCGTAGAACCAGCCGCCGTAGGCGATGACCGGGACCAGCGCGGCGGCCAGCAGCACCCCGGCCAGGCCCACGCGCCTGCGCAGCACGAACCACGCGGCCAGGACGAGGATGAGCGGCTGGCCGACGGTCCTGGTCAGGGTGGCGGCGGCCAGCAGCAGGCCGATGGCGACGACGATGGCGCGCTTCTCGGTCAGGCTCAGCGCCACGGCGGCCACGACCAGGAACAGGAACAGCATGTCGGAGACCAGCAGGTGCTCCAGCTCGACCTGGTACGCGTCGAGCAGCACGGGCACGGCCGCGAGCGTGCGCGCCCAGCGCGGGGCCCGGCGCGCGGCCACATAGACGAGAACGCCGGTGGCCAGGCCGAGCAGGTGCTGCGCGGCGGTGATCGCCCAGAAGCCGTGGAAGGGCTCCAGGAGCTTCATGAACATCGAGTAGCCCGCCGGGCGCACCAGGTCGGGGCGCGGCCGGAAGACGGTGACGATGTAGGTGTAGGAGTCGGGGAACCACAGGGCCGGGCGGTAGCCGAGCATGGCGAGCGCGCGCAGGGCCGCGCCGGCCGCCAGGACCCCGGCGAACCAGCCGTGCCGCCGCCACCAGGCAGCCTCCCGGACGCGCGCGAACCAGCCGTGCCGCCGCCGGCCGGGCTCCTGGACGCGGGCGGGGGTTCCCGCGCGCGGCTCCGGTCTCACCCGCTGGTCATCCCGCTCCTCCTGCACCTCGCGTACGCTACCCGCGTTTCCGCGGACGCCGTGACCGCGGCGTTGGATACGCTCGCTCACCGATGGAACGTGATCGATCGGGCCGCGTGCTGGCCGCGTTGTCGGTGTCGCCCGCGCTCGCCCTGGCGGGCTGGCTGCTCGCGGGCCTGCCGCTGCTGCTGGCCGGCCGGTTCGCGCCGCTGCCCGCGGTGCTGCTCGGCGTGCCCGCGGCGGCGCTGTTGTGCTGGGCGGGCACGCGTGACGTCCTGCGCGGGAGGCGGGGCGCGGGCCAGGGCGTCCAGGCCACTCCCTGGCAGCTGGCCGGGGTCGTGGCGGTGGCCGCCGGGTCGGGCGTGTTCAACGTCGTCATGCATTCCGAGCAGCTGCTGGTCCGGCGCGACCCGGCGACCTACGCCCAGTACGCCGCCTGGATCGCCGGGCACGGCTCGCTGCCGATCCCGGACCAGGCGGCGGCGTTCGGCGGCCATCACCCCTCCCTGTACTTCGACAGCGTCGGCACGTATGCGGTGGACGGCGGGGTGGTGCCGCAGTTCATGCCGGGGCCGCCGCTGGTGTTCGCGATCGGCGACTGGCTGGGGGCGCCGTTCGCGGTGCCGGCCGTGCTGGGGGCGCTGGCCGTGCTGACGGTGGCCGGGGTGGCGGCGCGGCTGGCCGGTGGCCGGTGGGCGGTGCTCGCGGCGGCGGCGTTCGCGGTGAGCCTGCCGATCCTCTACACCTCGCGCACGACGTTCAGCGAGATCCCGTCGCTGATCCTGCTGTTCGGCGGGCTGGCGCTGGCCCAGGACGCGATCGAGGCCGAGCGGCCCGGCTGGCGGCAGGGGCTGCCGGCCGGGCTGGTCCTGGGGCTGGCCGTGCTGGTCAGGGTCGACGGGCTGCGCGACGTGCTGCCGGTGCTGGCGTACGCGGGGCTGCTGGTCGCGATGCGGCGCTCCGGCAGGCCGCAGGGCGCGGTGGGGGTGCCGCTGCTGGCGGGGCTGGTGGCGGGGGCGGGGCTCGGGCTGCTGGCGGCGTACGTGCTGGCCCGGCCGTATCTGGAGTATCTGTCCGGGTCCGTGCGGCCGCTGCTGCTCATCTGCGCGGTCGTGCTCGTGCTCACGCCGGTCGGCGTGGCCGCCGCGCCCGCGCTGGCCAGGTTCCGGCCGCCGCGGTGGTTGCCGACGGCGGGGGCCGCGCTGGTCGTGCTGGTGATGGCCGGTCTGTACGCGCGTCCCTGGTTCCAGACCGTGACCAGGAAGGCCACGAACGACGAGGACGCCCGCACGGCCGAGTTCATCGCCCAGATCCAGCAGGCCAACGGCCTGCCCGTCCAGGCGGACCGGCTCTACTTCGAGCTCTCGCTCCACTGGGTGACCTGGTACATCGGCATCCCGGCCGTCGTGCTGGCCACGGCCGCGGCGGCCGTGCTGCTGCGCAGGCTGCTGCGCGACGGCAGGCCGTTCGTCTGGCTGCTGCCGCTGGCGATGATCGGCTGGACGACGATCACCACGCTGCTGCGGCCCGAGATCACCCCCGACCAGCCGTGGGCCTCCCGGCGGCTGGTCCCGGTCGTGATCCCGGGGCTGATCGTGCTGGCGGTGTGGGGGCTGGGCTGGCTGCGCGAGCGGTCGTGGCCGCGGGAGCGGGTACGGCGGTGGGCGACGGTCGCGGGGGTGCTGCTGGTGCTCGCGCCGCCGGTGGTCACCTCGATCGGCACCGCGTTCACGCCGGTCGAGCGGGGGGAGGCGGCGGCGGTCCGGTCGATGTGCGCGGCGCTCCCGGCCGAGGCGTCGGTGCTGTTCGTCGAGCGGGTGACCGGCGACCGCTTCACCCAGCTCGTCCGTGGGATGTGCGGACGTCCGGCGGCGCAGGTGGCGCGGCCGCCCGGAGGCTCCGACCTGGCGGCGGAGCCGGAGGTCCGGGCCGCCGTCGAGAGGGTCAGGGCGGCCGGCCGGGTGCCGGTCGTCCTGGCCGCCGACCCTGCCCAGGTGGCCCCCTACGGGACGCCGCGGCAGATCATGGGCCTGGTCACGCGCCAGGACGAGCGCTCGCTCGTGGACCCGCCCAACGGGACGTGGTCCTTGCGGGTGAACGTATGGATGGCGGTGGGTTGACCCCGCTCGGGACGTATCGCGATAGTTCTGGACATGTCTGACACCGACGAGCTGTCGTTCGGCGACGACCGGGAGCCGTGGTTACGGCCCTGGATCAGAGCCCACCAGAGGACGGCGGCGATGATCGTGGCGGCCGTCCTGCTGGTGGCGGCGCTCGGCGGGGGCGGCTGGTACCTGCACCTGCGCTCGCTCCTGCCCTCGCCGCCGCCCGTCGGCGCGCTGCCCGTCGTGGACGGCTTCACCGTCACGCTGTGCACCGAGGGCACCCAGGGCTGCCCGCAGGGCACCGCCGAGCGGGTGCTGGCGCTGGTCCGGCGGATCCCCGAGGCGGTCGCGCCCACGCTGGTGCCCGCCGACGAGGTCGAGCGGCGCTGGGCCCAGACGGCGATCATCACCGAGGGCCTGACCAGGCCCCCCGATGCGAACTGGATCCCGATGATCGAGGGCGGGGTGCGCGGACCGGCCGACTACGACGCCGTCCGGCGGGGGCTGGCCGAGGAGAAAGGCGTCCTGCTTCTGCCCCGGGTGCCCGACTTCTGGCGGGGCAAGGCGGACCTGACCGTCGTGATGTGCGGTCAGTGGCAGGAGGACGCCGCCTGCCGGACGGTGGCGACCGAGGCGCAGCGCGACGCCGTCGTGGCCCGGCTGCGCGAGCTGGACGGCGTGGCCGAGGTGTTCCTCCAGGACAAGCCGTTCGGGCTGCGGCTGGCCCGGCTCTATCGGAGCGACGCCCGGCCTCTCACGCTCGCCGAGATCCCCGAGGTGCTGTACGTGCGCTTCGACGACCCCGCCAGGGCCAGGGCGGTGGGTCAGGAGATGCTCAGGATGCCCGGCGTAGGATGGTCACAGCTGATCAAGTGAGCGTAAAGCCCGTCGATGTGGACTCGGCTTCCAGCGGGGCAGAGTACCCTCGACCCCCGTGAGCACGCTTGAGACCCCCAAGAGTGGACCTGCCGTGGAAGAAGCGCCGTACGTCACGATCGTCCTGCCCTGCTACAACGAGCAGGACCACGTCATCGACGAGGTCGAGCGCATCACGCGGGCGATGGACTCCAGCGGCTACACCTACGAGCTGGTCGCCGTCGACGACTGCTCGACCGACCAAACCCTGGCCCGGCTCGAAGAGGCCGCGCCCGAGTACCCCCACCTGCGCATCCGCGCCTTCCACCGCAACGGCGGCTCGGGCACCGTGCGCCGCATCGGCACGCAGGAGGCCAGGGGCGAGATCGTCGTCTGGACCGACGCCGACATGACCTACCCCAACGAGCGCATCCCCGAGCTGGTCCAGATCCTGGAGAAGGACCAGACGGTCGACCAGGTCGTCGGCGCGCGCACCACCGAGGAGGGGTCGCACAAGATCCTGCGTGTGCCGGCCAAGTGGGTGATCCGCAAGGTGGCCGAGAAGCTCGCCGGGCAGAAGATCCCCGACCTCAACTCGGGGCTGCGCGCCTTCCGCAAGTCGGTGGCCCGCCCCTACCTGCGGCTGCTGCCGCCCGGGTTCTCCTGCGTCACGACGATCACGCTGTCGTTCCTGTCGAACCAGCACGACGTCTACTACCTGCCCATCGAGTACGCCAAGCGGGCCGGCAAGTCGAAGTTCAGCTTCGTCTCCGACGCCTACCGCTACATCCTGCAGGTGCTGCGGATGATCATGTACTTCAACCCGCTCAAGGTGCTCATGCCGCCCGCGCTCTGGCTGGTGGCGATCGGGCTCGTGAAGGGCGTCTGGGACATGATCCGGCAGCCGTTCTACTTCCCGGCCAACACCGTCATGATCTTCCTGTCCGGCCTGCTGATCGGCTCGGTGGCGCTGCTGGCCGACCTGATCGTGCGGTCGCGGGGGGAATAGCGCGTGCGCATCGCGATCGTCGGCCCGACCCATCCGTACAAGGGGGGCGGGGCGCAGCACACCACCGAGCTGGCGCACCGGCTGGCGGGCCAGGGCCACGACGTGGTGATCGAGTCGTGGCGGGCCCAGTACCCGTCGTTCCTCTACCCCGGTCAGCAGACGATCTCCGAGCCCGAGGGCACGCCGTACCCGCGGACCGCGCGGCGGCTCGACTGGCGGCGGCCCGACGGGTGGTACGCGGCGGGACGCCGGTTGCGCACGGCCGACCTGGTGGTGCTGGCGGTGCTGAGCTCCGTCCAGGTTCCTCCGTACCTGGGGATCCTGTCCGGGATCGGGGGTAAGGCCCGGACGGTCGCGCTCTGCCACAACGTGCTGCCGCATGAGCGCAAGCCGTACGACCAGCCGCTGATGAGGGCGCTGCTGCGGCGGGTCGATGGCGTGCTGGCCCACTCCGAGCAGCAGGCCGAGCTGGCCAGGGGGCTCGCGCCGGGCAGGCCGGTCGGGGTTGCGGGGCTGCCGCCGCACCTGCCGTCCACGTCGGCCGAGAAGTCCGGCGGGGTGCGCCGGCGGTTGTTGTTCTTCGGGATGGTACGCCCGTACAAGGGGCTCGACCTGCTGCTGCGGGCGTTGCCCGAGGGCATCTCGCTGACCGTGGCGGGCGAGTTCTGGGGCGGTCTCGACGAGACCAAGGCGCTGATCGACGAGCTGGGCCTGGCCGACAGGGTGGAGCTGCGGCCCGGGTACGTCCCGGCCGCCGACGTGCCGAAGCTGTTCGCCGCGGCCGACGCGCTGGTGCTGCCGTACCGCAGCGCCACCGCCAGTCAGAACGTCTGGCTCGGCCACGAGCACGGCGTGCCGGTGATCGCCACCCGGGTGGGCGCGCTGGCCGACCACGTGACCGACGGCGTCGACGGCCTGCTGGTCGAGCCGGGCGACGCCGGGGCGCTGCGCGCGGCGATCGAGCGCTTCTACGCCTCGGGCGAGCCGGAGAGGTTGCGGTCGGGGGTCAAGGCGGTCGATCCCGAGCCGTTCTGGGCCGCGTACGCGGGCGCGCTGCTCGCCCTCTGACGGCCCAGCAGGAACGCCGCCCCCGCGGCGACCGCGTCGGCCAGCGTGAACGCCAGCCGCGACACGATCGCCACCGCGATGGCCGGAGCGGTGCCGATGACCGGCCCGAGCACCAGCACGAGCGCGCCCTCCCGCACGCCCACCCCGGCGGGCACCACGAAGGCCAGGATGCCGGTGCACCAGGCGAACGCGTACGCGCCGGTCGCCACCAGGTAGAGGTCGGGGCGGCCGGACAGCAGCCAGGTGTGCAGGCCGTAGACGAACCAGCCGAGCGCCGTCCAGGCCACCGTGACGACGACCGTGCGGCCGGGCAGCACGCTCTCCAGCGGTTCCTTGCGGGCGATGCGCAGCGCCAGGTTGAGCCCCCAGGTGAGCACCCTGGGATGCAGGCACACGATGATCACCGGCACCAGCAGCACCACGTACCAGGCCCGGCGGACGGCCTCGTGCGAGCTCAGCGTGGCGGCGGCGATCGAGATGCCGACGCCCAGGTTGACCACCAGCCCGAGCGAGATCGTGGCGAACGTGCGCCGCGGCGGGCTCCCGTGGTCGCGCCCGAGGTCCATCATGGCCGCGTACGCCCACACCGCGCCCGGGATGTACTTGCCGAGCTGGCCCACGAACATGATCCGTCCGGCCACCCGCAGCGGCAGCCGCGTGCCGAGCCCCGCCATGATCTGCCGCCAGGCCACCAGCATGCAGACCTGCCCGGCCAGCACCGCGCCGAACGCCCCGAGCACCGCCCACGGCGACAGCCTGGAGAGGGCCTGCGTGGTGTCGTGCCAGTTCCGCGCCAGGCCGTAGCCGAGGAAGGCGAGGGCGACCAGCGCGAGCAGGACGCGCAGCAGGCGGCGCAACATCAGCCCAGGCTACGCGGGAGCCCGGGGGAGAGCCAGCATGTGGGGCAGGTCAGCCTGCCGAGGCCCGCGGCGCGGGTACTGTTGGGCGACGTGGGCAAGCAACGGGTCGCGCAGCTCGAGTACTCCGAATTCCAGTCGGCCATGCTCGACGAGGACAAACGCCGCCGCAAGGCCGCGAAGATCATCGCCGTGCTGGAGCACTTCCAGGGGCCGCTCGGCGGGCTGACCGTGGGCGACGTCGGCTGCTCGGCCGGGTTCATCGCCGACGAGCTGGCCCAGGCCGGGGCCAAGCACACGCTGGGCATCGACATCGACGTGCCGGGGCTGCGCAAGGCCGCCGACCGGTTCGGCGAGCGGGTGGCGTTCGTCTGCGGCGACGGCACGGCGCTGCCCTTCCCCGACGGGTCGATCGACGTGCTGGTGTTCAACCACATCTACGAGCACGTGGTCGACCCCGACGCCGTGGTGGCCGAGATGCACCGCGTGCTGTCCGACACCGGGGTGCTCTACCTCGGGCTCGGCAACCGGCTCGGGGTCGTCGAGCCCCACTACAAGCTGCCGTTCCTGTCGTACCTGCCGCCCGCGCTGGCCGACCGTTACGTGCGCGCCTTCGGCCGGGCCGACCACTACTACGAGCGGTTCAGGACCCGGCGGGGGCTGCGCCGGATGTTGCGCGCCTTCCACGTCTGGGACTACACGTTCCCGGTGCTGGCCACGCCGACCAGGTTCGCCGGGTCGGAGCTGTTCCCCGGTCTGCCGGGCCGGCTGGTCAAGGCCGTGCTGGCCCGTGCGCCGCGCGAGGTGCTGCGGCTGCTGCTGCCCGTCGTGCCGACGTACCTGTGGGTGGCCACCAAGACCCCGCGCAGGCCCGTGGGGCCGGCGCTGCCGCAGCCGCCCGAGCGGGTCCTGCCGCTGTGAGCCTCGTGGACGAGACCGGCGCGAGCGCGATCCCCAAGCGGTCGCTGCCGCGCCGGCTGCTGCGCTTCGGCTTCCTCGCCGTCGCGCTCGCCTTCGGCGCGTGGGCGGTGGCCAGGCAGTGGGACGCCGTGGTGGCCGGGTTCGCCCGGCTGTCGTGGCCGGCGCTGGCCGGGTCGCTCGTCGCCGTGGTCGCCGCGCTGCTCGGGGCCATGCTCACCTGGCGCACGCTGCTGGCCGACCTGGGCTCGCCGCTGCCGCTGCGGCCGGCCGCCAAGGTGTTCTTCGTCGGCCAGCTCGGCAAGTACATCCCCGGCGCGGTCTGGCCGGTGCTCGCCCAGATGGAGATGGGCCGCGACCTCGGCGTGCCGCGTCCGCGCAGCGCCGCGGCGTTCTTCCTGATGATGCCCGTCCAGATCGCCAGCGGCCTGCTGGTCACGCTGGTCACGCTCGGCTGGCACCGGTTCGGCTGGGTGCTGCTGTTCATCCCGCTGCTGCTGGTGCTGCTGGAGCCCAAGGTCGTCAACGGCGTCATCGGCTTCGGCCTGCGCAGGCTGAAGCGCGAGCCCCTGGAACGCCCGCTCACCCGCCGCGGCATGCTCACCGCGCTCGGCTGGGCGCTGGCCGGCTGGACGGCCTACGGCGTGCACTTCTACTTCGTCGCGCCGCAGGGCGGCCTGCTGTTCGCCGTCGGGGCCTTCGCGCTGTCGTGGTGCCTGGGCATCGTGACCTTCGTCGTGCCGGCCGGGGCCGGGGTGCGCGAGCTGGCGATGGTGGCGGTGCTCGCCCCCGTGCTCGACAGCGGCGCGGCCATCGCGGTGGCCCTCTGCTCCCGCATCGTCATCATTCTCGGTGACCTGATCTGCGCAGGTATGGCGGGAATTGCCGCACGTCGCGACTCGGTGTGATTTGGCCCACGATTTGGGGGAGGGTGGTCATAAGCTGAAGCAAAGAGGGGGGACTTGCCAGGTCCCACGTCGATCTTGAGGGGAGAAGATCCACGTAATGCCTCGAGTGCTCGTCGATGCCGCCGCGGTCCCCGCCGACCGTGGTGCGTTGATCCGGTACGTGGACGGGCTCGTGGCCGCGCTCCACCAGGCAGGGACCGATCTGGTCGTGGTCTGCCAGCGTGCGGAAGCGGAAAGGTACCAGCGGCTGGCGCCTTCGGCCCGTGTCGTCCCCGGCCCCGTCGCCATCACCAACCGGGCCGCCCGGCTCGCCTGGGAGCAGACCGGCGTGCCGCTGCTCGCCCGCCAGACGGGGGCCGAGGTCATCCACGCCCCCTACTACTCCATGCCGCTGCGCTCCGGCCTGCCGACCGTCGTGACGGTGCACGACGTGACCTGGTTCACCGAGCCCGAGCAGCACAGCCCGGCCAGGGCCGCGTTCTTCCGCTCGGCCACGCGCACCGCCGTCCGGCACGCGCAGCGCGTCATCGTGCCGTCCAAGGCGACCAGGGACGAGCTGGTCCGTGTGTTGTCGGCCGACCCCACCCGCATCGACGTCGCCTACCACGGCGTCGACCTCGCCCAGTTCCACCCGCCGAGCGAGGACGAGGTGCGCCGGGCGGCCATCAGGTGCGGGCTGCGCGGCCAGCCGTACGTGGCCTTCCTCGGCAACCTCGACCCCCGCAAGAACGTGCCCAACCTGATCCGCGGCTTCGCCGCCGCCGTCAAGCGGCTGGAGACGCCGCCCGCGCTGGTGCTCGGCGGCGGCGTGCACGAGGACGACGTCGACGCCGCCTGCCGCGAGGTCGAGGCCACCGTCCGGGTGATCAGGCCGGGATACCTGCGCGCGCCCGATCTGCCGGGGTTCCTGGGCGGCGCGCTCGTCGTGGCGTTCCCCTCCCGGGGCGAGGGCTTCGGCATGCCGGTGCTGGAGGCCATGGCCTGCGGCGCGGCCGTCCTCACCAGCCATCGCACCTCGCTGCCCGAGGTGGGCGGCGATGCCGTCGCCTACACTGAGCCGGACGCGGACAGCATCGCCGACGCCCTGGGCGAGCTGCTCGCCTCCGCCGACCGGAGGCGGCAGTTGCAGGAGGCCGGGCGGGCGCGGGCACGCGAATTCACCTGGGAGGCCTCGGCGGAGGCGCATCTCAACTCTTATCAACGCGCAATCGAATAGTTCGCTACTCTCACGGAGTGATGGAGAGCTCTTTGCCAGACCTCGAGGCGATCCTCCTGGTCGGGGGGCAGGGCACACGCCTGCGTCCGCTGACACTGGGCACGCCCAAGCCGCTGCTGCCGACCGCCGGAGTGCCGTTCCTGGCCCACCAACTCGCCCGTGCCCGGTCCTTCGGCGTGCGCCGGATCGTGTTCGCGACCTCGTACAAGGCGGCGATGTTCGAGCCCGCCTTCGGTGACGGGTCGGCACTCGGGCTCTCGCTCGAATACATGACCGAGGAGACGCCGCTCGGCACCGGCGGGGCCATCCGCAACGCCGCCGAGGCGCTCACCGGCGGGCCCTCCGACCCGGTGCTCATCCTCAACGGCGACATCCTGTCCGGCCACGACATCGGCGACCAGGTGCGCACCCACTGCGAGCGCGGCGCCGCCGTGACGCTCCACCTGACGGAGGTGGACGACCCGACGCGGTTCGGCTGCGTGCCGACCGACGAGTCCGGACGGGTGACCGCGTTCCTGGAGAAGACCCCCAACCCGGTCACCAACCGCATCAACGCCGGCTGTTACGTCTTCACCCGCTCGGTGATCGACTCGATCCCGCGCGGCGAGGTCGTCTCCGTGGAGCGCGAGACGTTCCCCGGGCTGATCGACTCCGGCGAGCTGGTGCTGGGCTACGCCGACCGCACGTACTGGCTCGACGTGGGCACGCCGGCCGCGTTCGTGAAGGGCTCGCGCGACCTGGTGCTCGGGCGGCTCGACTCGCCGGCGCTGCCCGGTCCGCAGGGCGAGCACCTCGCCCTAGACGGCGCGAAGATCTCGGCCGAGGCCAAGGTCCAGGGCGGCACCGCCGTCGGCGCGCGGGCCGTGGTCGAGGCGGGCGCGTCCGTGGTGGGCTCGGTGTTGTGCGACGACAGCGTCGTCGAGGCGGGCGCCACGGTGAGCGACTCGGTCGTGGGCAAGGGCGCCCGGATCTGCGCCGGCACGGTCGTGCGCGACGCGGTGATCGGCGACGGCGCGGTGGTCGGGCCGGGCAACGAGCTGCAGGGCGGGGTGCGCGTCTGGCCGGGCGTCGAGCTGCCCGAGCGCGCGGTCCGCTACTCCAGCGACGTCTGACCCGCCCGCCGGGGCCGCGCGGGTGAGCGACCACCCGCCGCCGCGCGGCAGACTGGACATGTGATGGAACGCAGGTGGGAGCCCGACGGGCCGCTCGACGTGGAGCTGGCCCTCGGCCCCCACCGGCGCGGCACCGGCGATCCCGCCTGGCGCCGCACCTCCGACGGCTCGATCTGGCGCGCCTGCCGCACCCCTGACGGCCCGAGCACGCTGCGGGTGACCGTGACGGCCGCGGCCGTGCGGGCCCAGGCGTGGGGGCCGGGCGCCGGATGGTCGCTGGAGACCCTGCCCGCCCTGCTCGGCGCGCTCGACGACGTCTCCGGCTTCCGCGTCCGGCACGACGTGCTGGCGGACGTGGCACGCAAGCACGCGGGGCTGCGCATCGGGCGTACCGGGCGGGTCATGGAGGCGCTGGTGCCCGCGGTGCTGGAGCAGAAGGTCGTCGGCCGGGAGGCGTGGCGGGCCTGGCGCTACCTGCTGCGCCACTACGGCGAGCCCGCCCCCGGCCCCGCCCCCGACGGCATGCGGGTGCCGCCCGAGCCGGTCGTGTGGCGGCAGATCCCGAGCTGGCACTGGCACCGGGCGGGCGCGGAGGCCGTCCGGGCCCGGACGATCGCCAACGCCGCCTGGCACGCCGCCAAGCTGGAGGCCGCGGCCACCACGGACGAGCTCGACCGGCTGCTGCGGGCCCTGCCCGGCATCGGCGTGTGGACGTCGGCCGAGGTGCGCCAGCGGGTCTTCGGCGACGCCGACGCGGTGAGCGTGGGGGACTTCCACCTGGCCAAGCTGGTCGGCTACGCGCTGACCGGGGAGAAGACCGACGACCAGGGGATGATGCGGCTGCTGGAGCCGTACCGGGGGCATCGGCACCGGGCGACGGTGCTCGTCTGGCTCAGCGGTCTGCGCCCGCCCGCGCGCGGGCCGCGGATGGCCGCGCGCGACTACCGGTCCTTCTGACAGCCCTGAGTGCGCGTCACGAACTCAGGGGTGCGTACTGTGCCTGTATGAGTCTTGTCAGTGATTCCGCGCTTCGCCGTGCCCTCGCCCGTGCCCGTGACGGCAAGGCGCTCGACCTCACCGAGGCCGTCGTGCTGCTGCACGCGCGCGGCGAGCAGCTCGACGCGCTGCTCGATCACGCCTCCCGCGTGCGCGACGCCGGGTTGAAGGCCGCCGGCAGGGAAGGGGTGATCACCTACAGCAGGAAGGTGTTCATCCCGCTGACCAGGTTGTGCCGGGACCGTTGCGGCTACTGCACGTTCGCGACCGCGCCGCACAAGCTGGAGTCGGCCTTCCTGAGCCCGGACGAGGTGCTGGAGATCGCCCGGCAGGGCGCGGCGATGGGCTGCAAGGAGGCGCTGTTCACGCTGGGGGACCGGCCGGAGGATCGCTGGCACCAGGCCCGCGAGTGGCTGGACGCGCACGGCTATGACGACACGTTGTCCTACGTGCGAGCCATGGCCATCCTGGTGCTGGAGGAGACCGGGCTGCTGCCGCACCTCAACCCCGGTGTGCTGAGCTGGCGTGACCTGCAGCGGCTCAAGCCGGTCGCGCCGTCGATGGGCATGATGCTGGAGACCACCTCGCGGCGGCTGTTCGAGGAGAAGGGGCAGCCGCACTACGGCTCCCCCGACAAGGACCCGGCGGTACGGCTGCGCGTGCTGGAGGACGCCGGCCGCAGCAACGTGCCGTTCACGACCGGGATCCTCATCGGCATCGGCGAGACCGTCGAGGACCGGGCCGAGTCGATCTTCGCCGTCCGGAAGGTGGCCCGCGAGTACGGCGGCATCCAGGAGGTCATCGTCCAGAACTTCCGCGCCAAGCCGGACACGGCCATGCGCGGCCTGCCGGACGCCGACCTGCACGAGCTCGCGGCCACGATCGCCGTCGCGCGCCTGGTCCTCGGCCCCCGCGTACGCCTCCAGGCCCCGCCCAACCTGGTCGACTCCGAGTACGCGCTCATGATCCGCGCCGGCATCGACGACTGGGGCGGCGTCTCGCCCCTGACCCCCGACCACGTGAACCCGGAACGCCCCTGGCCGCAGATCGACGACCTGGCGGCGCGTACCGCCGAATCCGGCTTCGACCTGCGCGAACGCCTGACGATCTACCCCGAGTACGTGCGGGCCGGCGAGCCCTGGCTGGACCCGCGGCTGTTCGCGCACGTCGAGGCCCTGGCCGACCCCGCCACCGGGCTCGCCCGCGAGGACGCCGTGCCGCAGGGCCGTCCCTGGCAGGAGCCGGACGGCGGGTTCGCCGCCGCCGGCCGGGTGGACCTGCACGTCGAGGTGGACACCACGGGCCGGGCGAACGACCGGCGCGACGACTTCGACCACGTCTACGGCGACTGGACGGCCCTGCGCGAACGCCTCGGCCCGATCGCCGCCTCGACGCCGGGCGACGTGCGCCAGGCGCTCCGGCGGGCCGAGGCCGACCCCGCCGGACTGACCGACGCCGAGGCCGTCGCGCTGCTGGGCGCGGAGGGCGAGGCGCTGGACGAGCTGGCGGCCATCGCCGACGCGCTGCGCGCGCAGGCCGTCGGCGACGAGGTCACCTACGTCGTCAACCGGAACATCAACTTCACCAACGTCTGCTACACCGGCTGCCGCTTCTGCGCCTTCGCCCAGCGCAGGACCGACGCCGACGCGTACACGCTCAGCCTGGACCAGGTGGCCGACCGGGCCGAGGAGGCGTGGGCGGCGGGCGCGACCGAGGTGTGCATGCAGGGCGGCATCCATCCCGACCTGCCGGGAACCGCGTACTTCGACATCGCCAGGGCGGTCAAGGCCAGGACGCCCGGCATGCACGTGCACGCGTTCTCCCCGATGGAGGTCATCAACGGAGCCTCCCGGACGAACCTGTCCGTACGCGACTGGCTGGAGGCCGCCAAGGAGGCCGGGGTGGACTCGCTGCCCGGCACGGCGGCCGAGATCCTCGACGACGACGTGCGCTGGGTGCTGACCAAGGGCAAGCTGCCGGCCAAGGAGTGGATCGAGGTCATCACCACGGCCCACGAGGTCGGCATCCCGACGACGTCCACGATGATGTACGGCCACGTCGACCACCACCTGCACTGGGTCAGGCACATCAAGCTGATCAGGCGGCTGCAGGAGCAGACCGGCGGGTTCTCGGAGTTCGTGCTGCTGCCGTTCGTGCACACCAGCGCCCCGATCTACCTGGCCGGCATCGCCCGGCCCGGCCCCACCGCCCAGGAGAACCGCGCGGTGCACGCCCTGGCCAGGATCCTGCTGCACGGCGCGATCTCCAACATCCAGTGCTCGTGGGTCAAGCTCCAGGACGACCTGTGCCGCCAGGTGCTCCGGGGCGGCGTGAACGACCTCGGCGGCACCCTCATGGAGGAGACGATCAGCCGGATGGCGGGCTCGGAGAACGGCTCGTACAAGACGATCAGCGAGCTGCGCGAGATGGTCGAGGTCACCGGCAGGCCGGTACGCCAGCGCACCACCGAGTACGGCAGCCCCACGGCCGAACGGCTGGCCGCCGCGCAGGCGAGCGACGGGGTGTGCCAGAGCGTGAGAAGAATCTTGCCGATGGCATAGTTGTAACAAGTTCTAACAAGGGTTGCGCCCGGTATGGGAGGCACTGGAAGAATCATCACTCCACTGGAGAGAGGTTCATCGTGCGGTTGGGTCGACACCGTGCCGCGCTGCCTCCCGTGCAGCGACGCAGGAAGGCGCTCCAACGGGGCATGCTGGCCGGCCTCGCCGCCGTGGCCGTCGCCGCCGGCAGCCTGTACGTGGTGCTCGGCGGCGGTCCCGCCCTGTGCGTGTCACGAGATCCTGTTCTGGTCAGCGTGGCCGCCGCCGTGGACGTGGCGCCGGCGGTCATGGAGGCCGCCGGGCGCTTCAACGAGACCAAGGCGTCGGTCGGCGGCCGGTGCGTGCTGGTCCAGGTGACCGAGCAGCCGTCGGCCACCGTGCTGCGCACGCTGATCGGCGACCGGGCCGGCGTGCTGCGCGAACGTCCCGACGGCTGGATCGCCGACTCCTCGGCCTGGATCAGGCTGGCCCGCAGCCAGGGCGCGAGCTCGCTGCCCGCGGGGGAGACCGTGGTGGCCACCTCGCCGCTGGTGTTCGCCACGCGCTCGTCGCTGGCCCGGCGCTTCTCGGTCGGCGGGACCGAGATGAACTGGCGGATGGTCTTCCCGCCGACCCTGCGCGGGCGGCTGACGCCCAGCTCGGGTGAGCCCGACGTCGTACGGGTGCCCGACCCGTCGCTGGTGGGCGCGGGGATCGCGACCGTGGCCGCGGCCAGGGACGTCGTCGGCACCGGGCCGGCCGCCGACAAGGCGCTGACGGCGTTCGTCCGCTGGGCGCAGGCCGGGTCGGCGCCCGACTACCGCAGCATGCTCGACGCCGTGGACGACCGCGGGTTCTGGCAGCGGCCGGTGGTCATCGTCCCTGAGCAGTCGGTGTGGAACCACAACCGGGTGCCCTCGCCCGACCCGGTCGTCGCGCTGCACCCGCGCGAGGGCACGATCGACCTCGACTATCCCTACGTCGTCACGGCGGCCGACCCCGGCGTCGCGGAGGCGTCCACCGCCTTCGCCGACTGGCTGAAGGGCGGCCAGGCCCAGGAGATCGTCCGGCGGGCCGGGTTCAGGTCGGGCGACGGCCGGCTGGGGCCGCTCCCGCCGGGGCCGCAGCTCCCGTCGGAGGCGCCGAAGACCAGGCCGTCGGTGTCGCAGCAGGACATCGACGAGGCGCTGCGCGCCTGGAGCAGGCTGGCGCCGCCGACCAACATCCTCGTGCTGGCCGACACCTCCAAGCACATGGCCGAGCCGCTGAACGGCAGCACGAAGGTGCGCATCGCGCTGGCCGCGGCCAAGATCGGGCTACAGCTCTTCCCGAACTCCACGCACATGGGCATGTGGGAGTTCGCCGACAAGGTGGGGTCCGTCAGGAGCTACCGGCAGCGGGTCAGCCTCGGCCCGATCAGCGAGCCGGAGTCGGGCCAGGTGCTGCGGCGCAGCGTCCTCGACGAGCTGACCAGCACGATCGCCCCGCACCCCGACCTGGACAGCTCGCTCTACGACGCGATGCTGGCCGGGTTCCGCAGGATGAGCGGCGACTACCGCGACGACATGAACAACACGCTGCTGGTGATCACCGCGGGCAAGGACGACGGCAAGGGGGTCAAACTCCCGCGGCTGCTCGACGCCCTGCGGAAGGAGTGGGACCCGGACAAGCCCGTCCAGATCGTCATCATCGCGTTCGGCAAGGACGTGGACCGCGGCAGCCTGTCGCAGATCGCGGCGGCCACCAACGGCTCGCTGCACGAGGCGCAGGAGCCCGGGGAGATCATCGACGTCTTCCTCGGCGCGCTGGCCCGCAGGCTCTGCCATCCCACCTGCAAGCCGGCCGCCTGAGGGGATGCCGGTCGCCCGGCACCCCCTCGGCCTACATCTGGTGCACGGTGGCGTTCTCGCCGCGATGGTGGAGGCGGGACACGAGCTTGTCCAGCGACCACGCGCCGCTGCCGAGCAGCGCCAGCATCAGGAACGACCACGAGAACATGGCCGCGGTCTCGCCCCCGTTCTGCAACGGGAACAGACCCTTGGGCAGGTGGACGGTGAAGTAGGCGTAGGCCATCGTGCCAGAGCAGAGCAGGGCGGCGACACGGGTGGCGAGCCCGATGAGGACGAGGCCGCCCGCGCCGAGCTCGATCACCCCCGCCCACCAGTCGGGCCATTGGCCTACGGACGGGGTCGTTCCGCCGTACGGGCCGCCGAGTACGCCGAACAGAGTGGCGGCCCCGTGGCAGGCGAACAGCAGGCCCACCACGATGCGGAACAGCGACAGCGCGGCGTCACGAAGCTTGGTCATCGGCCTGTCCAGACCCTCAGATCCGCTGCCAGAGCGCCGGGACGTTCGGCGGCTCCCAGCCCGCGATGGCCGTGTGGGGCTGCAGGCACCGGTAGGAGACGCCGTTGTAGGTGACCGTGCTGCCCGTGGTGTAGGCCGTGCCGGCCTTCCAGGTGCCCGAGGCCGTCGTGGTCGGCGTCGGGGTCGGGGTGGGCGTGGGGGTCACGGTCGGGGTGGGGGTGGGGGTGGGGGTCGGCTGGCCGCCGCCGCCGATCTGCAGGTCGATGCAGGAGTAGAAGGCGTTGGAGGTGTCGGAGATGTTCCAGATCGCCAGCACCTTCTGGCGGCCGGAGTAGCCGGAGAGGTTGACGGTGTGGGAGATCGTCGACGGCGGCTGCTGGCCGTTGCCGTTGAAGACCGCGACCCGGGTGCCGCCGATGTAGTACTCGTAGTTGAGCGTGGCGTGCCTGGCGGTGAACGTCCAGGTGAAGGTCACCGAGTTGCCCACCGAGGTGGCCGGCCACGGCTTGCTCTCGTCGCTGAGCTGAGCGAACTGTCCAAGATTGGCGTTGCAGCTCCGCAGGCCCTTCGGGCCTTCCACACTCTGCGGCTCGTACACGATCTGGCCGCAGTCGGGCACCTTGCCCTGGGCGCAGAACGCCTGCCTGCTGGGCGGCGAGTTCACATAACCGTGGGCGAACGCGGGAGAGGTGTTGAACACCGCCGTGGCGATGGTGATCACCGCCACGGCGACTAACGTGAGAGTCCTTCGCATTGAAGTGGCTCCTTTACATGGGGGGATAGTCCAAATGTAAAGGAAAGTTTCCTAACGGTAAACGGTTGGCTTACCAGATTTCCAGACTCTCGTCAGAGGCTCAGCGCGTCACGATGAAATCGCGCGGGTCACGGGGGGCGCGGTCGCGCGGCGGCGCGGCGGCGTGCCCGATCGCCACGCAGCCCATCGGGTCCCAGGACTCCGGCAGGTCGAGCACCCGCCTGACCACCGGCCGGCAGAACATCGTGGAGGACACCCACGCCGAGCCCAGCCCCTCGACCGCGAGCTGGATCAGGAAGTTCTCCACGCCGGCGCCCGTCGCCACCACGAACATCTCCCGCTCGGAGGCGTTGCGCCGGTCGTCGCGGTAGGTGTGCGAGCCCTCCATCACCAGGCACGGCACGACCAGGTAGGGGGCGTTGCGCAGGACGTCGCCGCGTCTGATCCGCTTGGCGATCGACTGCTCGGTGAACCCGTCGCCGCGCAGGTCGTCGATCCATGCCTCCCGCATGGCGTCGAGCAGCTCGGTGCGGGCCTGCGCCGACTCGACCAGCACGAACCGCCACGGGGTCGTGTGGTGCGGCGCCGGCGCCGCGATGCCCGCGGCCACCGCCCTGCGCACCGCCTCGCCGTCGACCGGCCGCTCGGCGAACTCCCTGATCGTACGGCGGGCGAACACGACGTCGCGGGCGCCGAAGCGGAACATGTCCTCGTCGGCCGGGCGGACGAGCGGCCTGACCCCCGGCCCGTCGTCGTCGGTCACCAGATGGGCCAGGCCGCGCACGATCGCCGCGGGAACGCCGTCGAGCTTGCCCTTGACCAGCTCGGCCGCGCTCGCGATCTCGTCGGCCAGCGCGGTGACGGTGGCGCCGAGCGCGTTGCCGTAGGGGTCGGAGGAGCCGCGGAAGTCGTCGAGCGGGCGCACCCCGGCGGCGCCGATCGCCACGTCGGTCAGCCCGTTGCGCCACGGACGCCCGAACGTGTCGGAGACGATCACCCCCACCCGCGCGCCCAGCCCGGCCCTGATCCGCGCCGCCGAGGCGTCGGGGTCCTCGGGCAGCAGCAGGACGGTGCCCGGCTCGGTGTTGGAGGCGTCGACCCCGGCCGCGGCCATGACGAAACCGTGGCGGGTCTGGACGATCACCGTGTCGCCGCGCCTGGCGACGACCCGCTCGGTCTCCTCCTCGATCGCGCTCGCACGGTCGGGCGCCTGGCGGACGCGGCCCTCGGCCTTGCTGACGATCTTGGAGGTGACCACCACGATGTCGCCGTCGCGCAGGTCGGCGTCCTTGAGCAGGGCGGCCACGTCGTCGCCCGGCCGGACCTCGCCGATGCCGGTGACGGCGATCACCTCGACCCGTCGCGAGCTCATCGGGCCAGCTCCAGCGCCAGGTCGAGCGCCGTGCGGGCGATGTCGGCGGCCTCCTCGGCGTCGTGCATGAGGATCGGACGGGACACCACGCGCACGCCGTCGAGCGCCACCCCGGAGTCCTCCTCGGCCACCAGCCAGCCGTCGACCAGGCCGGCGCCGTAGAGGTCGAGCACGGCCTGGGCCGTGGTCTCCACCCCGATGGCCGTCAGGCAGGCGTCGGCCATGCCGCGCACGGGCGCGCCGCCGATGATGGGGGAGACGCCGACCACGGTCTTGGCCGCGACCGCCTCGCGGATGCCGGGGACCTGCAGGATCGTGCCGATGCTCACCACCGGGTTGGACGGCGGCAGGATGACCACGTCGGCCTGCTCGATCGCCTCCAGCACGCCCGGCGCGGGCTTGGCGGTCTCGACCCCCACCAGCGCGAACGACTCGGCCGGGACCGAGGCGCGCAGGCGCACCCACCACTCCTGGAAGTGCACGGCCCGCTTGCCGCGCTCGTCGGAGATCACCACGTGCGTCTCGCAGCGGTCGTCGGTCATCGGCAGCAGCCGCACGCCCGGCTGCCAGCGCACGCACAGGGCCTCGGTGATCTGCGAGAGCGGATAGCCCGCCTCCAGCATCTGCGAGCGGACGATGTGGGTGGCGAAGTCGCGGTCGCCGAGCCCGAACCACTGCGGTTCGACCCCGTAGGCGGCCAGCTCCTCCTTGACGACGTGGGACTCCTTGGCCCGGCCCCAGCCCTGCTCCTCGTCGATGCCGCCGCCCAGGGTGTACATGACGGTGTCGAGGTCGGGGCAGACACGCAGGCCGAACAAAGTGATGTCGTCGCCCGTGTTGCCGATGACGGTGATCGAGGCGTCGGGTGCGGTGGCGCGCAGGCCGCGCAGGAAACGGGCGCCGCCGATGCCGCCGGCGAGTGACACGATGTGCATGCGTCCCAGTCTTCCATCGGCGTCCGACATCCCCGTGGGGGGAGTGGTTCTGCCCCACTTCGGAGCAATGAAGTTCCAGGTATAGGGGTAAATGGGGTGGAAGAGGTTCTTGGGACATCCGCCGCGAAAGTCGGCAATGTGGCAAACTCCCTTCGGGCCAAAGGGTCCGATGGGGGTTACTCATGAGCAAAGTCAATGCCGCCCGACTACGGGAGCCGGCTGCCTGGATCATGCTCGTCACCGGGCTGGTGGACGTCGTCCTGACGATCGGCCACATCCTGATCGGCTCGGGCAGCCCGCTCGGCGGCGGGTTCGCCACCCGTGCCGCCGCGAACCTGACGAGCCTGACCAGCCCGGTCGTGACCGCGCTGCTCGTGGGCGCCGTGCTGCTCGTCACCAGGACGGGCGAGCGTTCGCCCAAGGCCCGGCTCATCGCCTACGGCTCGGCCGCCGGCCTGCTGCTCGCCGCCGTGTTCGGCGCGCTGGCGCTGATCGTCGGGCTGTTCGCCGGTGGCGGCTTCCGCGGCGTGGTGGAGTACGTGCTCACGGGCGTGCCCCTGCTCGCGCTGACCGCCGTCGGACTGGTCTACCTGCTCCCCGAGGTCATGCCCGGCCGGGCCCCCATCCCCACCCTCGACGGGTACGGCCGCCCCACCACCCACTACGGCCAGCCCCAGCAGTTCGGCCAGCAGGACCAGCCCCAGTACGGCCGCCCCCAGCAGTTCGGCCAGCAGGACCAGCCCTCCTACGGCCAATCCGACCAGCCCTCCCATGGCCGCCCCGACCCCGCGCCCCAGCCCGCGTACGCGCAGCCGCACGCCGCGCCGACCCCCTACGGCCAGCAGCCCGCGCTCGCCCAGCTCCCCCCGGGCCAGGACGCCCAGCCCCCGGCTCCCGACAGCCAGCCCGCCTCCTCCGGCTACGCCCCGCAACCGCCGTCGGGCCAGGTCCCCGCAGGCTCGGGCTACGCGCCCCAGCCGCCGTCGGGCCAGCAGTCGCCCGGCTACACGCCCCAGCCGCCCTCCGGCCAGCAGTCCCCGGCCTACGCGCCCCAGCCCCCGTCCTCCGGCTACGAGCCCCAGCCCGCCTCCGCCGGGTACGCGCCCCAGCCCCCGTCCGGCCAGCACGCCACCGTCGCCTTCGGCCAGCAGGACCCGCAGGCTCCGTACGGCCAGCAGGACTCCCAGGCTTCCTTCGGGCAGCAGCCGGGATACGGCGGCGGACAGGCGCCGAGCCCCGGCGCGCAGCCCGGTTACGGCCAGCAGCCCCCGAGCTACGGCGGCCACCCCGACCCCTCCACCGGTGGCTACGGCCAGCCCGAGCCGTCCACCCCCGGTTACGGCCAGCCCGCCGCTCCCGCCTTCGGCCAGCCCGACCCCGCCGGCTACGGCCAGCCCGCGCCCTCCGCGCCCGGCTTCGGCCAGTCCGACGCTCCCGGCTACGGCCACCAGCAGGAGACCCCCGTCCCGCACGCGGCCGAGGCGCAGTCCCCCTACGCCCCCCAGACCCCTGACGCTCAGCCCGCCTATGGCCAGGTCCAAGGCCAGGGGCACGGCCAGCAGCCCGCCTACGGCCAGCCCGAACAGCCCCCGTTCGGCCAGCCCGCCCAGGGCCAGCAGCCCGACCAGTCGCCCTTCGGCCAGCAGCCCGACCAGGCTCCCTTCGGGCAATCTCCGCACGGCCAGCCCGACCAGGCCCCGTTCGGGCAATCTCCGCACGGGCAGCCCGACCAAGCCCCCTTCGGGCAGTCTTCGCACGGTCAGCAGCCCGAGCAGGCCCCGTTCGGGCAGTCTTCGCATGGCCAGCCCGACCAGGCTCCCTTCGGGCAGTCTTCGCACGGCCAGCCTGACCAGACCCCCTTCGGGCAGTCTTCGCACGGGCAGCAGTCCGAGCCGTACCAGCAGCAGCCCTACCAGCCGGCCAGGGCCGCGCTTCCCGCCGCGTCCGCCGAGCAGCCCTTCGGCAACCCCCAGGCATCGGCCGGTCAGCCGTTCGGGCAGCCGCAGGGCTTCGGCCAGGACCAGGGGTACGCCCCGCCCGCCTACACCCCGTCCGAGACGCTGCCCGACACCGGCTACCAGCCGCCGGCCGGCGAGTACACTCCCGCGCCGTACGTCCCGGCCGACAGCCAGCCCAGCGCGTACGGCCAGTCCGGCTACCCCACCCCCGACAACCCGTACGCCCCGAGCAACAGCTCCCCGAACGCCTTCGCCGACCAGGCGTACCCGAGCGGCGAGACCAGCCCGAGCGTCCCGTACCCGCAGGCGGACCCGCAGCAGCCGTACCAGGACCGGCAGAACGCCTTCGACCAGCAGGGCGGCCAGCAGGGCGGCCAGCCGTTCACCGGCTACTCCGGCCACCAGTACGCCACCCCCGCCTTCCAGGAGCCGGACCCGCCCGTGGACCCGCGCTCCCAGCAGCTCCTGGACGCCTACCAGCAGGCCGAGACCTACCAGAGCTCGACGGCCGCCTCCGGCACCCAGCCCGACCTGCGGGTGCCCGACTACGCCGGCCAGCCGGCCAGGCCGTACGACGACCCGTTCGGCCACCCGCAGCAGGCCCAGCCGTACCAGCAGCAGCAGAACGCCTACGAACCCCAGCAGGGCCAGTACGAGCAGCCCCAGACCTACCGCCCCACCCACCAGGCCCCGGCCGGCTGGAACGAGGCGCAGAGCGAGTCGACGATGCGGCTCGACCCCTCGCAGTTCGGGGACGCCCTGGGCGCCCAGAACCGCCCGGGTGACGACCCAATCGACCCAACGGCCATATACACGCCCAACGAGCCACGCAGGTAACGGACCGGCAAACGACGGCTAGAGAGAAGGTGGCCCAAAGGGCGGGCGTCTACCCCGCCCTGGTACGGTTCCGACCGCTGACAGCGTTGAACGAACCGGGTCGAAGCCTTGCTGTGCAGGGGGCCTCGGCCTGGTGCGAACACCACATGCCGAGCACACCGGGGCGAGAGTCGGTCTTTCCCCGGATACCGTCATGCCGCTTGACGTCACGTACGGCACGCGCGTGTAATTACAACCATGTTGTTACGCCTTCCCGTGGGTGGGTAGGAGGAAGGCGTCCATGGGGGGCTCCATTGCGGGCGGGCGGCAGGGAGGTGTGCAGTGACCGATCCGGTCATCGCACAGGATCAGCTTGACGCTGAAGAACTCGGATGGCAGGAGCGTGCGTTGTGCGCGCAGACCGATCCGGAGGCGTTCTTCCCGGAAAAAGGCGGCTCCACCCGAGAAGCCAAGAAGGTTTGTCGATCGTGCGAGGTCCGTGCCGAGTGCTTGGAGTACGCGCTCGAACACGATGAGCGCTTCGGCATCTGGGGTGGGTTGTCGGAGCGGGAGCGCAGACGGATCAAGCGCCAGGCCGTTTAGGGGATATGAGCGAAAGGGTCACGCGGTAGCCCGCGTGGCCCTTTTTCGCGTGTGATGTCACCTGTAGGGTGGGCGCGCCTGATCAACGCTGGAGTCGCCCGCCCATGTCACGCCCCCTCGTCACCGCGATCGTCGTCGCCCATGACGGCGGCCGCTGGCTGGGGGACACCTTGCGCGCGCTGGCTGGTCAGAGCCGCAGGCCGGAGCGCGTCGCCGGGGTCGACAACGGCAGCAGGGACGGCTCGGCCGACCTGCTCGCGCAGACGCTCGGCGCGTCCAACGTGCTCACGCTCCCGCGCTCGGCCTCCTTCGGCGACGCGGTGGCGGAGGTGCTGGACCGGCTGCCGCCGTGCGGCCAGGACGAGTGGCTCTGGCTGCTGCACGACGACTGCGCCCCCGACCGGCGGGCGCTGGAGGCCCTGCTCATGGCGGCCGAGCAGGATCCCAAGGCGGCGGTGCTCGGCCCGAAGCTGCGCGACTGGCTCGACCGCAGGCGCCTGCTCGAACTGGGCGTGACCGTCGGCCTCACCGGACGCAGGGACACCGGGCTGGAGCCGCGCGAGTTCGACCAGGGGCAGCACGACGGCACCCGGGAGGTGCTCTCGGTCTCCACGGCGGGCATGCTGGTCCGCCGCGACGTCTGGGAGCGGCTCGGCGGCCTCGACCCGCTGTTCCCGCTCTTCCGCGACGACCTCGACCTGTGCTGGCGGGTGCGCAACGCCGGGCACCGGGTGCTGGCCGTCACCTCGGCGGTGGCCTGGCACGCCGAGGCGGCGGCCCGCAGACGGCGGCGCATCACGGTCAGCGGCGACCATCCGCGCAGGCTCGACCGGCGCAACGCGATGTTCGTCGTCATGGCGAACCTGCCGTTCCGCGTGATGGTGTGGGCGCTGCTGCGGAACCTGGCCGGGTCGGCCCTGCGTACGCTGCTGTTCCTGGTGGGCAAGCAGCCGGCGAACGCGCTGGACGAGATGGTGGCGCTGGGGTCGATCCTGGCGCATCCGTTCCGGCTGCTGAAGGCGCGCAGGGCCCGCCGCGAAGGCCGTAAAAAGGGATTTATTCGTATAAAGCGGTTGCTGACGCCGCCGGGGGCGGCCTACCGGCGGCTGACCGACATGGTGCAGAGCTTCCTCGCCGGCGCGGGCCCCGTCGACTCCGCCGGCCGCCACCACCACGCCACTCCCGAGGACGACGAGGGCGGCGCGCCCGCCGACACCGGCGCGGTCAAGGGCTTCCTCCGGCGGCCCGGCGTCGTCCTCATGATCGCCCTGGCCGTGATCTCGCTGGCCGCCGAACGGTCGCTGCTCGGCGGCGACCGGCTGGGCGGCGGCGCGCTGGTCCCGGTCACGGGCGGCGCGGGCGATCTGTGGCGGTTCTACACCGAGGGCTTCCACGACATCGGGCTCGGCTCCACCGATTGGGCGCCGCCGTACGTGGCGCTGCTGGCGCTGGCCTCGACCCTCGCACTCGGCAAGACGTGGCTGGCGGTGTCCGTGCTGCTGCTCGGCTCGGTGCCGCTGGCCGGGGCGTCGGCGTACCTGGCGACCCGGCACGTCATCCCGGCGGTGCCCGCGCGGGCGTGGGCGGCGGGCACGTACGCGCTGCTGCCCGTCGCGACCGGCGCGATCGCCTCCGGACGGCTCGGCACGGCGGTGGTGTTCGTGCTGGTCCCGGTGTACGCCGCGCTCGGCACCACGCTGCTGTCCGGGGAACGGCGCCGCGCGCGGCGCGCGGCCTGGGCGCTCGGGCTGCTGCTGGCCGTGGGGACGGCGTTCGTCCCGCTGGTGTACCCGCTCTTCGCGGTGCTCGGCGTGCTGGCCGCCGTCGCGTACGGCGGGGTGCGGCGCGGCGTGGTGACCTCCATGGTGATCGCGCTCGCGGTGCCCGTCGCGCTGCTGCTCCCGTGGCTGGCCGGGCTGGTCACCGACCCGGGCCGGATCCTCCTGGAGGCGGGCCTGCACGATCCCGCCCTGGTGGCGGCGGGGCTCGCGCCGGAGTCGCTGCCGGCGCTCAGCCCGGGAGGGCCGGGGCTGCCGCCGTTCTGGGTGACGGCCGGGCTGGTGGTGACGGCGCTGGCCGCGCTGCTCATGCGCCGCCAGCGGCTGATCGTCGCGATCGGCTGGGGCATCACGTTGTACGGCGTGCTGGCGGCCGTCCTGGTCAGCCGGATCAGCGTCGAAGGGGCGCGGGCCTGGCCCGGCGTGCCCCTGGCGTTCGCGGGGACCGGGCTGCTGGTGCTCGTCGGCCTGACCGCGCACCGGCTGGCCGAGCTGCGGGCCGACGGCGGGCTGCGCCGGATCGGCGCGTCCCTGGTGGTGGCCGCGGCGGTGAGCACGCCGATCCTGGCCGCCGGCTATTGGGTGGCGTACGGAGTGCGCGGCCCGCTGACCGGCCACGCCCCCGACGTGCTGCCCGCGCTGGCCGCGTGGAGCACCCGGCACGGCGAGCGCACGCTGGTCGTCAAGGGGGACGCCTTCACCGTGCTGCACGGCCGTACCCCGCTGATCGGCGAGGCGGAGCTGCCGGTCGCGTCCGAGGGACGGTCGAAGGTGGCGGACGCGGCGCGCGGCCTGGTCGGCGGCCGTGGCGGAACCGACGCCGCGACGCTGGCCCAGCACGGGATCGCCATGCTGGCGGTGGCCGCGCCGGTGCCGCCGGCACTCGCCAGGTCGCTGGACTCCCAGCCGTCGCTGGAACGCATGAGCCTGTCGGAGGCGGGCGGCCTGTGGCGGCTGACCGAGCCGTTCACCCGCGTGCCCGCCCAGCCGGCGGACGTCCTGCACGCGCCCTGGTTGTGGACCCAGGGCGTCCTGGCCCTGGTCGTGCTGGTCCTGGCCATGCCGGGACGCCGGGGGAGCGGCGCGGTCGAGGGCGTCGAGGCGGCCGTCCCCATGCCCGCGGGGGTGCGATGAAGGCGTTCGTGGAGAACAGGTTCGGCCTGCTGGTGCTGGTCGTGGTGGCCCTGTCCGCCCTGTACGGCGTCGCCCTCGTCACCCGCCCGGCCCCCGTCCCGGCCAGGGCCGAGGGGCCGCGGAAGGTCGCCGTCGAGTCGGTGACCGCCGTCTGCCCCGGCGCCGAAGGCGCGCGGATGAACGTCTACCTGCCCGGACGCCTGTCCCACGAGGTCATGAAGAACGCCGAGCCGTACGTGACGAACGGCCCGGGAGCGCTCGAAGCCGGATACACCACCCGGGTGACCTCGGGCGCGGCCCGCGGGTTGTCCGGGGTGCGCTGCACGGAGCCGGCGCAGTCGGCCTGGCTGGCCGGCCCCGGCCCCGCGGCGGCCGACGTGATCCTGCACCTCACCAACGCCGACAAGGCCCCGGCCCAGGCCGACGTCGAGGTGTACGCGGCCGAGGGCCTGGTCTCCGGCGACGCGGGCCGCGGCCTGGAGATCGCGCCCGGCGAGCACAAGGAGATCGACCTCAAGACGCTCGCACCCGCGGCCGACGTCATGGCCGTCGGCGTGACCACCGTCTTCGGCCGGCTCGCGGTCGCGGCCAGGGCGTCGATGCGCGGCGGCGGCGTGGACTGGCTGCCGCTCGCCGCGCCCCCGGCCACCCGCGTGGTGGTGCCCGGCATCCCCGGCGGCGGCGGGCGGCGTGAGCTGCTGGTCGCCGCCCCCGGCGAGAACGACGTGTCCGTGCAGGTCAAGGCGGTCAGCGAGGACGCCGCGTACGCGATGAGAGGCCGCGAGAGCGTCGACGTGCCCGCCGGCAGCGTGGTCGCGCTGGACGTGACCACCGGGATCGGCGGCGAGTCGGCCGCGCTCGTGCTGACCGCGCCCGCGCCGATCGTGGCCGGGCTGGTCGCCACCGGCACCGGGCAGCGGCTGGACGTGGCGTTCACCGCGGGCACGCCCCCGCTCGACCTGGGCAGCGCGGTCGCGGGCAACGGTCCGGGCACGCGGCTGCTGTTCACCGCGCCGGACGGGCCGGGCGAGGTCAGGGTGCAGGAGGTGCCGGCGAAGGGCGCGGCGGGCAGGCCGTACGACGTGGCGGTGCCCGCCGGGCGGACCAAGGAGGTGCGGCTGCGCGGCAAGGGCGAGTTCGCCGTGGTCGTCACGCCCGTGTCGGGCCAGGTCTACGGCGGCCGGGTCATCGAGGAGCGGGAGAAGGACGGCCTGCTCCTCACCGCCCAGCCGCTCGCGCCCGCGCGCGTGTGGACCGTGCTGCCCGCGCTGACCGACAGCGCCCGCGTGGTGCTGCCCGACTGAGCCACGGATGAGCCACAGGGGAGCCGCGGGTCAGCGGCGGTCGTCGTAGCCCGGGTCGACGGTCTCGGGGGCGAGGCCGAGCAGCGTGGCGACCTGCTCGACCACCGTGTCGTGCACCATCGCGCCCAGGGTGTCGCGGTCGCGGGCGCGCGCCTCCAGCGGACGGCGGTAGATCACCACCGCGGCCGGTGACTGCCCGCTGGCCGCGTCGGCCCGGCCGAACGGGATCGGCTCGGTGCCCATGCTCGGGCCGTCGCCCAGCTCGTTGAGCGGCGGCACCTCCTCGACCGCGAACTCCACGGCGGACAGCTGTTTGTCCCACCGCGGCCGCAGCCGGTCGACGGCGTCGAGGACGAGGTCGTCGAAGCGCTCGCTGCGGGAACGGGCCATGGGGACGTGGGAGGGGGCGAGGGGGCCGCGCAGGCCACGACCGTGGCGATCGCGCCGTCTGGGACCGCGCTTTGGAGTCACCGCCCAAGTGTAAGGGCACGTGCCCGCGAACCCCCGGAGCCCCCGCCCGCGTCGCCGCCCTCAGGGAGCGGGGGAAGGAGCGCTTCCGACGGACGCCCTCGCGCCCGGCTGTTCGTTCCGGCTGTTCACCTTCCTCGGTCGTCGATCAAGGAATCCCGAAAGTGCGGCACGACCGGTGTGGCGTCGGCGGCGAGGGGGCAAGGTTGTCCCTCAGGCGCGCGCATCGGCGCATGTGGGTGGAAAGCCTGCGACAGGTGTCCGAATTGTGGCGACACGCTCGTTAAGAGCGCTCAGATAGTGGCGCCTCGCACTCTTACCAGATACGGTCCCTCCGTGAGCCCCGTCCGCCGCTGTTCCCGCACCGCTTGCAGCCAGCCTGCCGTCTTCACGCTCACGTACGTATACGCCGACTCGACCGCAGTTCTCGGCCCTCTGGCGACGTACGCCGAGCCACACTGTTACGACCTGTGCGCCGAACACGCCGAGCGGCTGACCGCTCCCCGCGGCTGGGAGGTCGTCCGGCTCCCCACCGACGGCAACTCCCCCAGCTCAGACGACCTGGAGGCGCTGGCCAACGCGGTCAGGGAAGCCGCCAGGCCCACCCCGTCCGGCAGCGGCGAGCCGGTCGGCCAAGGGGTCGAGGTCGGGCGCAGGGGCCACCTGCGCGTTCTCCGGTCGGCCCAGCAGCACCGCGACCGGTAGGCTCGTTTCACACGACAAACGACCTAGGGGCGGAGCTGGAGAGTGGGCGACCTCGCCAAGATCTTCAAAGCGTACGACGTTCGCGGGGTGGTTCCCGACGAGCTCGACGAGCCGATCGCCGAGGCCGTGGGTGCGGCGTTCGTCGAGGTGACCGGAGCCGCGTCCGTCGTGGTCGCCCATGACATGCGAGAGTCCTCCGTGCCGCTGGCCGAGGCGTTCGTCAGGGGGGCCCGCTCGCGCGGCGCCGACGTCGTGTTCGCCGGGCTCGGCTCCACCGACCTGCTCTACTACGCCAGCGGCAGCCTGGGCCTGCCCGGCGTGATGTTCACCGCCAGCCACAACCCGGCCCGCTACAACGGGATGAAGATGTGCCGCGGCGGCGCGGTGCCGATCGGCGGCGAGACCGGGCTGGCCGAGATCCGCGACCGCGCGGCCGAGCTGCTGGGCGCCCCCGCCGCCCCGACCGGGTCGCTGATCGAGAAGGACCTGCTGTCCGGCTACGCCGCCCACCTGCGCGGGCTGGTCGACCTGTCGGCGATCCGGCCGCTCAAGGTCGTCGCCGACGCCGGCAACGGCATGGCCGGCCACACCGTCCCGGCCGTGTTCGAGGGCCTGCCGCTGGAGCTGGTCCCGCTCTACTTCGAGCTCGACGGCAGCTTCCCCAACCACGAGGCCAACCCGCTGGAGCCGCAGAACCTCCTCGACGTGCAGCGGGCAGTCGTCGAGAGCGGCGCCGACCTGGGCCTCGCCTTCGACGGCGACGCCGACCGCTGCTGGGTGGTCGACGAGCAGGGCGCGTCCGTCTCGCCGTCGGCCGTCACCGCCCTGGTCGCCACCCGCGAGCTGGCCAAAGACCCCGGCGGCACGATCATCCACAACGTGATCACCTCGCTCGGCGTGCCGGAGATCGTCCGCGAGCATGGCGGCACGCCCGTGCGCACGCGCGTCGGCCACTCCTTCATCAAGGCGGAGATGGCCCGCACCGGCGCGATCTTCGGCGGCGAGCACTCCGCCCACTACTACTTCCGCGACTTCTGGTTCGCCGACTCGGGCCTGCTCGCCGCGATGCACGTGCTGGCCGCGCTCGGCGAGCAGGAGCGCCCGTTGTCCCAGGTGGTGGCGGCCTACTCGCGCTACCACGCCTCCGGCGAGCTCAACAGCGCGGTCGCCGACCAGGATGAGGCGCTGGCGCTCGTCCGCGCGGCCTTCGCGGGCCGCGGCGAGGTCGACGAGCTCGACGGCCTGACGATCACCGGCCCCGACTGGTGGTTCAACCTGCGCGCGTCCAACACCGAGCCGCTCCTCAGGCTGAACGCCGAGGCGGCCGACGAGAGCAAGATGAAGGCGATCAAGGACGAGGTCCTCGCCATCGTGGGAAGGGTGTCACTGTGAAGATCGACGACTGGCTGCTGGAGATCCTGGCCTGCCCGGCCTGCAAGGCGCCCCTGCGCGCCGAGGCCGAGACCGAGGAGCTGGTCTGCACGGACTGCGGTCTGATCTACCCCGTGCGCGACGACATCCCCGTTCTGCTGGTCGATGAGGCAAGGAAGCCGTGACCTGGGAGCCCGGGCGGCTCGATGACCAGCAACACCTCACCGCGGCCGATCCGGGCGGCATGCTGCTCGCGGTCGCGGCCTCGGCCGCCCAGGTGCGCACGGGTCACCGTGCCGCGGTCGAGGCCGGCGTCGACCGGCTGTCCGCCCAGGGCCGCCCGCGGGCCGTCGTGGTCGCGGGCATGGGCACGGCGGGCCTGACCGGGGACATCCTCGCGGCGGTGTGCGGCAACGGCGTGCCGGCGCCGATCGTGACGTTGCGGTCCTACCAGTTGCCGGGCTGGGTCGGTGCGACCGACCTGGTCATCGCCGTCTCCGCCACCGGCGACGACGACGAGACGGTCTCCGTCGCCGTCCAGGCCGTCCGGCGGGGGTGCGGGCTGCTGGCCGTGTGCCCGCCGGGCTCGCCGCTGGAGGCCGTGGCCGTGCAGGCGTCGGCGATCCACGTCCCGGTGCGGGTCGAGGGGCAGCCGAGGTCGGGGCTGTGGCTGCTGACGGTTCCGGTGATCGTGGCCGCGTCCGCGCTCGGGCTGGTCACCGCCGGGTCCGAGGTGTTCGAGCGGGTGGCCGCGATCCTGGAGGACATCGCCAACCGCTGCCGTCCCTCCAGCGAGTCCTTCGTCAATCCGGGCAAGTCCCTCGCCATGGACCTGGCCGAGAGCATCCCGATGATCTGGGGTTCCTCTCCGGTGGCCTGCGCGGCGGCGTACCGGCTGGCCTGCCAGCTGAACGAGACCGGCAAGTACCCCGCGGTCTTCGGCCAGCTGCCCGAGGCCGGCCACAACCAGGTGGCGGCCCTGGAGGGGCCACGGGCCGAGCGGGACATCTTCGCCGACGAGGCCGGGCCGACGCTCAGGCTCGTCATGCTGCGCGACGTCGAGGAACATCCCCAGGTCACGCGGCAGCGCGAGGCGTCGTTGCGGCTCGCGCACGACCGTGACGTGCCGGTCACCGAGCTGACCGCGGAGGGCGTGCATCCGCTCGAACGGCTGGCCGCGCTCGTCGGCCTGGCGGACTACGCCGCCACCTACCTGGCCCTCGGCTACGCCGTCGATCCGACGCCTGTGGCCACGATCACTGAGCTTCGGGCCAGGGTTTCCCAATAGGATCCCATGTCAGGGTCTTTTTAGGTGATCTTTATGAGCGGAGACGTCCGGTGAGCGCGAGTGGTGGCACGAAGGCAATCATTGCGGCGCTGAGCGCCAACCTGGCGATCGCGGTGTCGAAGTTCGTGGCGGCGTTCTTCACCGGGTCGTCCTCGATGCTGGCCGAGGGCATCCACTCGGTCGCCGACTCGGGCAACCAGCTCCTGCTGCTGATCGGCGGGAAACGGGCCCAGCGGGCCAGCGACAAGACCCATCCCTTCGGCTACGGGCGCGAGCGGTACTTCTACGCGTTCGTGGTCGCCGTCGTGCTGTTCACGATCGGCGCGGTCTTCTCCCTCTACGAGGGCTGGCACAAGATCTCCGAACCGGCCGAAGTCGACAGGCCCATCTGGGCGTTCGCGGTGCTGATCTTCGCGATCATCGCCGAGGGCTTCTCCTTCCGTACGGCGATCAAGGAGTCCAACCCGCTGCGTGGCAAGCAGTCGTGGTTCGCCTTCATCCGCCGGTCGAAGTCGCCCGAGCTGCCCGTCATCCTGCTGGAGGACCTGGGCGCGCTGCTCGGTCTGATCTTCGCGCTGTTCGGCGTGACGATGGCCGTCATCACCGGCGACGGCGTCTGGGACGGCATCGGCACCCTCATGATCGGCGTGCTGCTGGCGATCATCGCGGTCGTGCTGGCCGTCGAGACCAAGTCGCTGCTGCTCGGTGAGGGCGCCTCGCCCGAGGTCGAGGAGCAGATCCGGGCCGCGCTGGAGGGGGCGCCCGAGGTGGCCAGGATCATCCACATGCGCACGCTGCACCTCGGCCCCGAAGAGCTGCTGGTGGCCGCCAAGATCGCGGTCGAGCACGACGACACGGCCGGCGAGGTGGCCCGCGGCATCGACGAGGCCGAGCGGCGCATCCGCGACGCCGTGCCGATCGCGCGGGTGATCTACCTGGAGCCCGACCTCGACCGGCTGCGCACGACGACGAGCTGACGCTCGTCCCGGAAGCCGGCCGCGCACGACGGCCGGCTGACGCCCCGTGGGGCGTGTGACGCTCAGCCCTGGGGTCGTAGGAGCCTCAGGGCCTTCTCCTTCTCGAAGTCCAGGGCCCGGCGCGGCACCTGGATACGGCCGATGCGCACGCCCAGGTCGCGCACGGCCGCGGCCACCTGCGGCTCGCTCAGCACGCGCAACGCGAAGGCCAGCTCGGCGGGCGAGACGTCGAACCGTTTCTCCAGCTCCACCCCCTGCGCCACGGCGGCCAGCTCCTCGGGTCCGAATCTGCGGTGCGCCCCCCGCTCACGGACCGGCGGCAGCAGGCCCAGTGCCTCCCGGTATCGGAGCATTCGTGGGGACATGCCGAGCCGCTTGGCCGCTTCCGTGATGCGCATCCTTACATTCTTACGTCAGTTTCGCTGTCTCGGAGATGCGGGGCTGCCCGAGCGCCGCCTAAACTCGTCCGCGACAGCAATCGTGACGCGAGGGGAATCCCGATGGACTTCAAGGTCGCCGACCTTTCACTTGCCGATTTCGGCCGTAAGGAAATCCGGCTCGCCGAGCACGAGATGCCCGGCCTCATGGCGATGCGCAAGGAATACGCGGCCTCCCAGCCCCTCCGCGGCGCGAAGATCATGGGCTCCCTGCACATGACGATCCAGACGGCCGTGCTCATCGAGACGCTGGTCGCGCTCGGCGCCGAGGTCCGCTGGGTCAGCTGCAACATCTTCTCCACCCAGGACCACGCCGCCGCCGCGGTCGTCGTCGGCCCCGAGGGCACCGTCGACGACCCCAAGGGCGTCCCCGTGTTCGCCTGGAAGGGCGAGACGCTGGAGGAGTACTGGTGGTGCACCGAGCAGGCACTCACCTGGCCCGGCGGTGACGCCCCCAACATGATCCTCGACGACGGCGGCGACGCCACGCTCCTCGTGCACAAGGGCGCCGAGTACGAGAAGGCCGGGGCCGTGCCCCCCGCCGGCGCCGACGACCCGGAGGAGTGGCACGTCATCATCGACCTGCTCACCCGCACGGTCGGCGAGGACAAGCGCTGGACGCGCATCGCCGAGAGCATCAAGGGCGTGACCGAGGAGACCACCACCGGCGTGCACCGTCTCTACGAGATGCACAAGAACGGCCAGCTCCTCTTCCCGGCGATCAACGTCAACGACTCGGTCACCAAGTCGAAGTTCGACAACAAGTACGGCTGCCGCCACTCCGTCATCGACGGCCTCAACCGCGCCACCGACGTGCTCATCGGCGGCAAGGTGGCCGTGGTCTGCGGCTACGGCGACGTCGGCAAGGGCTGCGCCGACGCGCTGCGCGGCCAGGGCGCCCGGGTCATCGTCACCGAGATCGACCCGATCTGCGCCCTCCAGGCGGCCATGGACGGCTTCCAGGTCACCACGCTGGAGGACGTCGTCGGCATCGCCGACATCTTCGTGACCACCACCGGCAACTTCAACATCATCACCGCCGAGCACATGGCGCAGATGAAGCACCAGGCGATCGTCTCCAACATCGGCCACTTCGACAACGAGATCGACATGGCCGGCCTGGCCAAGCTGCCCGGCATCGTGAAGAACAACATCAAGCCGCAGGTCGACGAGTGGGTCTTCGCCGACGGCCACTCGATCATCGTGCTGGCCGAGGGCCGCCTGATGAACCTGGGCTGCGCCACCGGCCACCCCAGCTTCGTCATGTCCAACTCCTTCACCAACCAGGTGATCGCGCAGATCGAGCTGTTCACCAAGACGGCCGAATACCCGATCGGCGTCTACACGCTGCCCAAGCACCTCGACGAGAAGGTCGCCCGCCTCCACCTCGACGCGCTCGGCGTCAAGCTCACCGAGCTGACCAAGGAGCAGGCGGCCTACATCGGCGTGCACGTCGAGGGCCCGTACAAGTCCGACCACTACCGCTACTGATCGGCCGGGCGGCTCCGGGAGGGGGTCCCTCCCGGAGCCGTGCCTTTTCGCGAGGGGCTGGGCATGGATCTCTGGGAAAGCGGCGAGCGGCAGATCTCCTGGGCCGCGCGCTCGATGCCGGTGCTGACCGCCATCGGTGAGCGGTTCGCGCTCGAACGCCCGCTCGACGGGCTCAAGATCGCGGCCTGCCTGCACGTCACCGCCGAGACGGCCGTGCTCATGGGCGCGTTGAAGGCGGGCGGCGCCGAGATCGCGCTGGCCGCCTCCAACCCGCTGTCCACCCAGGACGACGTGGCCGAGGCCCTGCGCGCGTACGGGATCGCCGTGCACGCCCGGGCCGGGGTCGATCGCGCCACCTACTACCTGCACATCCACCAGGCCCTCGACCTCGGCCCCGACCTCGTGCTCGACGACGGCTGCGACCTGGTGAACATCCTGCACACCGAGCGCACCGACCTGCTGGAAGGCGTGAGCGGAGGGTGCGAGGAGACCACGACCGGCATCATCCGGCTGCGGCAGATGGCGGCCGAGCAGGCGTTGCGCTTCCCGGTCGTGGCCGTCAACGACACCCGTACGAAGCGCATGTTCGACAACCGGTACGGCACCGGGCAGTCCACCCTCGACGGGATCATGCGCGCCACCAACACCATGCTCGCCGGTCGTACGGTCGTGGTGGCCGGGTTCGGGTTCTGCGGGCGCGGCGTGGCCGAGCGGGCCAAGGGGCTCGGCGCGCGGGTCGTCGTCACCGAGATCGACGCCGTAAAGGCCCTCGACGCCACCCTGCAGGGCTACGAGGTGCGTCCCATGGCCCAGGCGGCGATGATCGGCGACCTGTTCATCACCGTGACGGGCAACCGGGACGTCATCAGGGCCGAGCACCTGTCCGTGATGAAGGACGGCGCGATCCTGGCCAACGCCGGCCACTTCGACGTCGAGATCGACGTGCGGGCCCTCGACGAGATGGCCCGCGAGGTGCACCGGGGGGTGCGCCCGAACACCGACGAGTACGTCATGCCCGACGGCAGCCGCCTGCTGCTGCTGGCCGAGGGCCGCCTGGTCAACCTGACCGCCGCCGAGGGCCATCCGGCGGCTGTCATGGACATGTCGTTCTCCGCGCAGGCGCTGGCCGTGGCCTGGCTGGCGGGGCAGCGGGCGGGCCTGGTGCCCGGCGTGTACGACGTGCCGGAGGAGATCGACCACGAGGTGGCCAAGCTCAAGCTGGCCGCCGCCGGCATCGGCATCGACACGCTGACCCCGGAGCAGGAGGACTACCTCCACTCCTGGCGGGTCGGCTCCTAGGAGACCAGAGCTCCTAGGAGACCGGAGCTCCTAGGAGGCTAGAGGGCCGCCTGCATCTCCTGCATGCGGCGGATCTCGGCCGTCTGGGTGACGCTGACGTCCGTGGCCAGCTCCTCGATCTTGATGTGCGAGCCCGCGGTCAGGACCCGGTCGGACATCTCCAGGGCGCCCAGATGATGTTTGATCATCAGCTCCAGGAACAGCCGGTCGAAGTCCTTGCCCGTGGCCGCCTTCAGCGCCGCCATCTGCTCGGGCGTGGCCATGCCGGGCATGTCGCCGTGCGCCGCGTGGTGGTCGGGCACCTTCTGGTCCTGCTCCTTGAGCCAGGTGGTCATGAACTGGATCTCCGGGCCCTGGGCCGTCTTGATCCGGTCGGCCAGGCCCTTGAGCTTGCCGGAGTCCGCCCTGGTGGGAGCCAGGATCGCCATGTCGAGGGCCTGCCGGTGATGGACGATCATGTCCTGGACGTACGTGATGTCGGCGGCGTTGGCCGTGGGCCCGGGGACGGCGGTGGCCGCCTCTCCCGGGGCCAGCGTGCGGGCCTGCTCGCCGGGACGGCCAGGGGCAAGCACCGGCGCGGTGGAGTCGGCCCGCGGGGCGGAGGACGCGCCGGAGGAGCAGCCGGACAGGGCAATCAGCGTGCCCGCGATGACGATGAGCGCGCCGCGCACTCGGCCTCCTGACTGGCTCGGGACGAGAATGCGGACTCTAGGCCATATACCGCTCCAGCGAAAGAGGTTGAAACGGAACAAGATTTGACACATTGGACACTGGCCAGGTCCTGGCGGCGTGAGCGACGATGGCGGAGATTTATGCCCCCTTTATAGGAGGACCACGGAGTGTTCACCCCCCGCAGGGCCCTCATCCTGGTCGCCGCCCTCGTGGCGGCAACGGGCGCCACACTGCCCGCCCAGGCTGCGGACATCCCGGCTCCCGGCGAGATCGTCATGAGCTCCAACATCACGCACGTCACGAACGTGCCCAAGCCACAGGCGCTGTCCGACATCCACACCGACATGGCCTTCCAGGGCGACTACGCCTTCGTCGGCAACTACTACGGCTTCTCGATCTACGACATCAAGCAGCCGAAGAAGACGTCGCTGGTGAGCTCGGTCGTGTGCCCCGGCGGCCAGATGGACATGTCCGTCTACGGCAACCTGCTGTTCGGGTCCGTCGACTCCTCGCGCAACGACGACTCGTGCAGCAGCACCTCCCAGAGCGCCTCCGTCAAGGAGTCGTGGGAGGGCATGCGCATCTTCGACGTGAGCGACAAGTCCAACCCCAAGTACGTCAAGTCGGTCGAGACCAACTGCGGTTCGCACACCAACACGCTGGTGCCCGGCCGCGACGGCAAGAACGTCTACATCTACGTCTCCTCCTACGGCCCCAACGCGAACTACCCGGACTGCAAGCCCCCGCACGACCTGATCTCGATCATCAAGGTGCCGCTGGACAACCCCGCCGCCGCGGCCGTCATCGGGACGCCGAACCTGTTCCCCGACGGCGGCAACCCCGGCCTGCCGCTGCCGTACCCGAACGGCAAGTCGGCCACCACCGGCTGCCACGACATCACCGCCTACCCCGAGAAGGGCATCGCCGCGGGCGCCTGCATGGGCGAGGGCGTCCTGCTCGACATCTCCGACCCCGAGCAGCCCAAGGTCACCGCGAAGGTGCGCGATGACGTGAACTTCGCGTTCTGGCACTCGGCCACGTTCAACAACGAGGGCACGAAGGTCGTCTTCACCGACGAGCTGGGCGGCGGCAGCCGGGCCACCTGCAACGCGGCCATCGGCCCGAACAAGGGCGCCAACGCCTACTACGACATCGTCGGCGGGCAGCTCGTGTTCAAGGGCTACTTCAAGATCGCCCGTCACCAGGCCGACACCGAGAACTGCGTCGCGCACAACGGCTCGCTGATCCCGGTCAAGGGCCGCGACGTCATGGTGCAGGCGTGGTACCAGGGCGGCATCTCGGTGGTGGACTTCACCGACTCCGCCCACCCGCAGGAGATCGCCTACTTCGAGCGCGGGCCGGACGAGACCGCTCCGCCGCTCGACGGCGGCTTCTGGTCGGCGTACTACTACAACGGCTACATCTACGGCTCGGACTTCAACCTGGGCCTGGACGTGCTCAAGCTCAACGACCCGCGGACGAACCAGGCCAACAGCGTCAAGATGGGCCAGCTGAACGCGCAGACGCAGGGCTCGTACCCGGAGCACGGGCGCGGCGTCCCCGGCGGCAACTGACCCGCTGCATGATCCCGCGCCGCCGGCTCACTGCGGCGGCGCGAACCCGCCCGGAGTCGCCTTCGGCGGCTCCGGCGCGGGCCCCGGCTGAGGCCGCCGCGGAGCCCCCTGCGGATGCGCTTGGGGGTACGGCGCCTGCGGGTACGGCCCCTGCTGCTGGTACGGCCCCTGCGGCGCATAAGGCCCCGGCTGCGGGTACGGCGCGTACGGCGTGGGCCGCGACGCGGCGCCGGCTGCCAGGGCGGCCTGGCGCGCGAAGCGGGCCTCCTCCCGCCGCCGGCGCTCGGCCAGCACCGCGCTCAGGTACGCGTGCGGCGGCACCCCCGCGGGCGCGGCCGGCGACACGAAGGCCGCGGTCTGCGTCGCGATGCGCGCCCCCATGTCGTGCTGGACCTGCGGCGTGAGGTCGTGCCAGCGCATCAGGTACTGCCGGGCGGCCTGCGCCACCTCCTCGGGAAGCTGGGAGAGCTCCAGGGTGGCGGCCCACGCGGCCAGCGGCGGCGGCATGAGGATGGCCTGCCCGCTCTCGCGCGGCCCCCGGTCGGAGATCACGATGGTTCCGGCGAAGATGTCGCCGAGCCGCTTGCCCCGCTGGGAGACCAGCGAGGAGATCAGCGCGGGCGCGCCGGAGAACATCCAGAACTCCACCAGCCCGGCCAGCCCGCGGAACAGCGCCTGCCGGAAGCGTTCCGGGCTGCCGTCGTCGGCGACCACCCGCAGGCCGAGCGCCAGCTTGCCGAGGCTGCGGCCCCTGCTGAGCGTCTCGAAGAGCACCGGATAGCCGATCATGACCAGCACCAGCAGCACGATCATGGCCGCGCCGAGCATGGCGTCGTCCGTGACGACCGCGAACGCGCCGAGGAGCATGTACGCGCCGATCAGCACGACGAGCTGCACCGTCATGTCGATGACGAACGCCAGCGCGCGCGAGGGCATCTGGGCCACCCGCACCTCGACGACGACGGCGTCCCCGGTCACAACCTCTGACATATGTGGAGCCTAACGGCAATGCCGCATTGATCGAGCGGCCACAATGGTCGGGTGGACATCGATGCGTTCGTCACAGCACACCGCCCCGTCTGGGACCGGCTCGACCACCTGGTCAAGAACCGCTCCTCGCTGACCGGCGCGGAAGTGGACGAACTGGTCGACCTCTATCAGCGGGTGTCCACGCACCTGTCCATCGTGCGTTCCTCCTCCCGCGACGCGGTGCTGGCCGGACGGCTGTCGGCGCTGGTGGCCAGGGCCAGGTCGGCGGTGACCGGCGCGCACACGCCCGCCTGGCGGGAGCTGGCCCGCTTCTTCACCGTCTCCTTCCCCGTGGTGGCCTACCGGGCGCGGTGGTGGTGGCTGGCCGCGGCGCTGGCCAGCATCGCGGTCGCGTGGGTGCTGGGGGCGTGGGTGGCCGCCAACCCCGACGTGCAGGCGTCGATCGCCTCGCCGGACGAGATCGCCCAGCTCGTCGACCACGACTTCGCCGACTACTACTCCGAGCACCCCGCCGCCTCCTTCGCCAGCCACGTGTGGGTCAACAACGCCTGGGTGTCGGCCCAGGTCATCATCTACGCCATCCTGCTCGGCATCCCCATCCCGTTCATCCTCTACAGCAATGCCGAGAACGTCGGTGTCTCGGCCGGACTGATGGCCTCCAGGGGCAAGCTGGACATCTTCTTCGGCCTGATCACACCGCACGGCCTGCTGGAGCTGACCGGCGTCTTCCTGGCCGCCGCCGTCGGCCTTCGCCTGGGCTGGACGGTGATCGATCCGGGGCCGCGCAAACGGCTGGAGGCGCTGGCCGAGCAGGGCCGGGCGGTGATGAGCGTCGCGCTCGGGCTGGTCGTGGTGCTGTTCGTGTCCGGCCTGATCGAGGCGTTCGTGACGCCGTCCGGGCTGCCCACGGCCGTGCGGGTGGGCATCGGCGTGCTCGCCGAGGCGGCCTTCCTGGCGTACGTGATCGTCTTCGGCCGCAGGGCCCTGCGCGAGAACGAGACCGGCGACGTCGAACGCGCCCCCGACGTCGCCCCCACGGCCTAGCAGCCCTCGGTCTAGAGCCGGCCCGCGGCCTTCAGCGCCAGGTAGGCGTCCGCCAGCGCGGGCGCGATGTCCTCGGGCGGCGCGTCCACGACCTCGACGCCGTGCCGGCGCAGCCTGGCCGTGATGCGCCTGCGCGCGAGCTGGGCCTGCTCGGCCGCCGCCGCGTCGTAGACCGCCTCGGTGCTGCCGCGCCTGGCCGCCATGGCCGCCACCCGCGGGTCGGACACGCCGGCGACCAGCACCAGGTGCCGCGAGGACAGCTGCGACAACACCGGCATCAGGCCCTCGTCGAGCGCCGCCGCGTTGAGGTCGGTGAGCAGCACGACCAGGCAGCGCCGCTTGGCCCGGGACAGGACGGCGGCCACCATGCCCTGCCCGTCGGCCTCGACCAGCTCGGCCTCGATCGGCGCCATCACGTTGACCAGCGACGACAGCAGCTCGGTACGGGACGCGCCGCTCACCCACGCGCGCACCGCCCGGTCGTAGGCCAGGAAGTCGACCTGGTCGCCGGCCCTGGCGGCGAGCGCGGCCAGCAGCAGTGCCGCGTCCATCGACCAGTCGAGCCGCGGCCAGCCGGGGGCGGGCCGCGGGTCGGGACGTACCAGCAGCCCCGGACCCTGCGCGGCGGCCCCGGCCAGGGGCAGCGGCGCGTCGCCCACCCGGCCCGCCGACGTGCGGCCGGTGTCGAGCACGATCAGCACGCGCCGGTCGCGCTCCGGCCGCCACGTGCGCACGACCACGTCGTTGCGGCGCGCCGTGGCCCGCCAGTCGATGGAGCGCACGTCGTCGCCCACCACGTACTCGCGCAGCGAGTCGAACTCGGTGCCCTGCCCGCGCACCAGCGCCGGATGCCGGCCGTCGAGCTCGCGCAGCCGCGCCAGCCTGGACGGCAGGTGCTTACGCGACAGGAACGGCGGTAGCACCCGCACCGACCAGGGCGAACGGTGGCTGCCCTGACGGGCGGCCAGGCCGAGCGGCCCGACCGAGCGCACGGTCACCGCCACCGACGACCGGTCCCCGCGCCTGGTCGGGTTGAGCGTGACCACGATCCTGCGCCGCTCGCCGCCCGGCACGTCGAGCTCGGCGACCCGGGGGACGGCCCCGGCCGAGGGCGGCCAGGCGTCCCTGATCCGGCCGCGCACCCGCCGGCGGCCCGGGTTCTCCACGATCAGCTCGACCGTGGCCGTCTGCCCCAGCCGTACGAGCGTGTCGCCAGAACGGTGGAACCGCAGGGGCCGCACGGCGCCCGCGAACACCAGGTCCACGATGATCGCGGCGGCCAGCAGCAGGCAGACCCCGGCCAGCGCGGCCCCGGGCTGCGGCGCGAGCAGCACGACCACGATCCCGGCCGCGGCGAGCAGCCCGGCGCGTCCCGTCAGAGCCATCGGCGCCTCCCGGCCGAGCCCGCCGCGGACCTCTCGCGTGCGTCGGAGCGGGCCATCAGCGCGGGACCGGGACCGAGGCCAGGATGCCGTCGAGCAGGCCGTCGGCGGTCGCGCCCTCCAGCTCGGCCTCGGGCCGCAGCTGGACGCGGTGCCGCAGCGCCGGCCTGGCCAGCGCCTTCACGTCGTCGGGCGTCACGTAGGGGCGCCCGGACAGCCACGCCCACGCCCTGGAGGCGGCCAGCAGCGCCGTCGCGCCACGTGGCGAGACGCCGAGCTGCAGCGACGCCGAGCTCCTGGTCGCGCGGGCCACGTCGACGATGTAGCCGAGCACCTCGGGGGCCACGTGCACCTGGGAGACCGCCTCGCGGCCGGCCGCCAGGTCCTCGGCCGTGGCCACGGCCTTGACGTCGGACAGGTCGCGCGGGTCGAAGCCGCGCGCGTGCCGTTCGAGCACCGAGATCTCGTGGTCGCGCGGCGGCAGCGGCACGGTCAGCTTGAGCAGGAACCGGTCGAGCTGGGCCTCGGGGAGCTGGTAGGTGCCCTCGTACTCGACCGGGTTCTGGGTCGCGCAGACCACGAACGGGTCGGGCAGCGGACGGGCCGCGCCCTCCACGCTCACCTGCCGCTCCTCCATGGCCTCCAGCAGCGCCGCCTGCGTCTTGGGCGGGGTGCGGTTGATCTCGTCGGCGAGCAGCAGGTTCGTGAAGACCGGCCCCTCCCTGAACTCGAACTCGCTGGTCTTCGCGTCGTAGATCAGCGAGCCGGTCACGTCGCCCGGCATCAGGTCGGGCGTGAACTGCACGCGCTTGAAGTCGAGCGCCAGGGCCGCTGAGAGAGTGCGCACCATCAACGTCTTGGCCACGCCCGGCACGCCTTCGAGCAGCACGTGCCCCCGGCACAGCAGGGCGATGACGAGCCCGGTGACCACGGCGTCCTGGCCGACCACGGCCTTGGACACCTCGGCCCGCAGCGCGCCGAGCGCCTCCCTGGCCGCCTCGCCCGAGGGGGCCACGCGGAAAGTCTCCTCAGAGTTCACTGACCTGCCTTTCGATGGAGTCCAAGTACCCGGCCAGCGCGACGAGCCCGGCGTCGTCGGCCGGCGGCGGGCCGTACAGTGCGGCGCCGACCACCTGCGGGTCGTCGGCGATGCGCGCCGCCAGGGCCGCGACCAGCTCGTGCGGCCCGGCGCCCTGGGCCAGTCCCAGGCGGGGCGTGAGCCGGTCGACCGTGCCGGCGCGCAGCGAGTCGGCGGCCCGCTGCCTGGCCCGCCTGGCGCGGTAGAGCCTGCCGCGGCCCTCGACCGTCTCGGCGGCCCGCACGACGACGGGCAGCTTCTCGGTCACCACCGGCCCGAGGCGGCGCCCCCGCCAGAACGCGACGAGCGCCACGGTCAGGCAGGTCATCAGGATCGCCCACGGCACGCTCGGGGGCATCAGCTCGTACATCGATTTGCCCTCGGAGCCGGGCAGGTCGAGCGGGGGCGGATTGTCCGGGCGGACCAGCCAGGTGACGGGCCTGCCGGTGCCGACGAGGTTGAGCGCGAGGGCCGCGTTGCCGTCCTCGGGCAGGCGCAGGTTGGTCATGAACGCGCCGTCGCCGACGACCGTGGTGGTGGCGCCGTCGCCGGTGCGGTAGCTGACCAGGGAGTAGCCCTCGCCCGCCGGGTAGCAGGAGGCGGCGCCGGGCGGGCCGTTCAGCACCAGGCCGCCGACGTGCGCGCTGCCGGCCCGCGTGGCGGCGGGCAGCGCGCACCCGGGCTCGCGGGAGCGCACCCGCGACGGCTCGCGCTCGGTGCTCGTGCCGGGGGCCAGCACGCCGAGGCCGGGCAGGTCGCCGACGATCAGCCGGTCGCCGGGGATCTCGGCGAGCCGGTGCTCGTCGAGGTAGGTCAGGTCGGTGACCAGCAGCAGCCGGCCGCCGCCCGCGGCCTTGGCGGCGGCCGCCTCGACCGAGTCGACCCGGTCGACCTGGACGCCCCGCGCCCGCAGCAGCTCCGCCAGCGCCTTCGACCCGGCGAGCGAGGTGTCGGCGGGGTCGAGGAAACGCGAGGGGCCCCGCTGCGGGCCGAGCAGCACCGCGGCCACCGCGACCAGGACGACGACCAGGCCCAGTACGACGATCACGCGGCTCGCCCGCCAGGTGGAGCGGGCGGTGGGGGAGGTGGCGGCGGAGGGCCCGGCGCCCCCCGGCGCGGAGGTGGTGACCGGGGTGGTGGCCGGGGTGGTGGCCGGGGTGGTGTTCGCGCTCGGCGCGCTGCCGGCCGCGGCCGGCTCCGAGTTCCAGACGCTCACGACGGCCCGCCTCCCACGGCGAGCGGGACGGGCCGCGCCTGGCGCAGCCGCTCGTCCAGGTCGCTCATCGCCTGGTACGCGGCCTGCGTGCCGGGCACGCCGCCGTAGCTGACGTCGTCGAACGAGCGCGCGGCGGCGGCCAGCTCGGCGGCGAAGCCGGGCAGCGCCCTGCCCGCCTCGGCGGCCAGCTCGTCGGCCGTGCGGCCCGGCATGCCGTCCACCAGGGCGCGTTCCTCCAGGTCGCGGGCGATGGCGCGGAGGCGTTCGCGGATGGCCTGCGACCATTCGCCCTCGGCGGCCAGGCGTTCGGCGGCCCTGCGGTGCTCGGCGGCGTTGAGCAGGCGCTCGCCGTAGAGGCCGCCGACGGCCATGGCGTTCCGCCGGGCGGTCCTGCGCAGCCGCCAGCCGACCAGCAGGATCACGCCCAGGATGATGAGCGTGATCACGACCGCGGCGATGATCCCGCCGGCCGGGCCGCCGCCCGTCACGGCGTCGGTCAGGTCGCCGATGAACTGGACGAAACGCCGGTAGAGCTGGTCGAACAGGGATTCCTTCTCGTATCCGGGCTTGAGGAGCTCCTCGGCCGCCTTGCGCGCCGCCTCCTCCCGGCCGACCGGGCTCACGACCTGGCTGAGTTGGACGGGTGCCAGAGGTCGTCGGCCGAGGCGTGCACCCAACCCTGGCGCTGCTGCTCGATCGCCGCCGTCTGCAGCACGAGGTCGAACGCCTCGCCGCGCATGCGCCGGTCGGCGTAGAGCAGGCCGGAGACGCCGGCCTGGAAGGGATAGGCGAACATCGAGCTCAGCGTGGCGCCGGCGGCGATGAACACCGCCGCGACCACGGCCGAGCCGGGCGAGCCGCCGCCGAGCATGCCGATCAGCGTCCCGCCGAACGAGAACGGCACCGACAGCACCCCCGACACCAGGCCGACCAGCAGCGACGTCAGCAGCAGGATGCCGAGCACCCGCCAGAAGTCGCCGGTCACCAGGTGCCACGAGCGCCGCATCGCGTCGATCGGACCCCTGCCCTCCAGCACCACGGCGGGCGCGGCGAACGCGAAGCGCGTGGTGATGAACAGGTAGTACGGGATGAACAGCAGGACGAACAGCCCCATCACGCCGATGGTCAGCCCGACGCCCTCGGATGAGGAGACGTTCATCGCCAGCGCCACCACGACCAGCGCGAGGACGATCAGGGGCACGACCATCATGGCGGCCATCAGCCCGACGACCCCGAACAGCGCCGGGAGCCGGCCCTTGCTGAGGTGCCAGGCCTCGGCTGCGGTGATGTTGCCGCCGAAGACGGCCCGGCCGAGGATGCGCGTCAGCACGCCGGTCAGCACCGTGACGACGACGAACTGGATCGCGTACGAGACAAACATGCCGCTGTACTGGGCGACGAGGCCGTAGAAGCTGTCGAGACCGGCGGAGGCGGCCTGCGGGTCGTCGAGGATGTCACCCATCGAGCCGAGCATGACCGCCTGTCCCACGGCCAGCGGCACCGCGCCGAGCAGGGCGGCGACGGCGGACAGGCCGAGCACGGCCTTGGGGTTGGACCTGATCAGCTTGATCGTGCCGTCGAGGATGTCGCCGAGCCCCAGCGGCCGCAGCGGGATGATGCCGGGCCGCAGCGCGGGCGGCGGCATGTAGCCGTAGCCGGGCTGCTGGTAGCCGCCCTGCTGGTATCCCGGCTGTTGGTATCCGGGCTGCTGGTGGCCGGGCTGGGGGTACCCCGGTTGCGGATGACCGGACTGCGGGTGGCCCGGCTGGGGGTAGGGTGGCTGAGGCCCCGGCGGGCCGTAGGGCGGCGGCTGGGGGGCTTCGCCCTGCGGCTCGTACGGTTGGCCGTACGGCGTCTGCGTGGGCGATCCCGGCGCGGTCCACGGTGAAGCCTGCGGGGCGCTGTAGGGCGGGGGCTGTTCGGCAGACCAGCCTGGGGGCGTCTCGGGCGTGCGTCCGTGACCGTCTGACATATCCCAATCCTGGCACGCTGGGCGGGTGGCTGGTGTCACCGAGGTGATTCGCCGGCTCATCTTGCCCTCATTTATCGGCGAAACGGGGCAAGGAAGGCAGCCGGGGATGGCCGAAAGTCGCTCCGTTACCGCAGACTGGGTTTGTGGTTGCCGGGGGAACCTAAAATTCGCCTTTCGCAGGGCTCATGTCCCACACATGGGCCGACCAAGGGTAACCTTCAGCGATCGTGCGGGTATGTCCCACAATGCGTAGAACGAATGAGGGGCCATGAAAGGTCGCGTGCTGGTCGTCGACGACGACGCCGCTCTCGCCGAGATGCTCGGCATCGTGTTGCGCGGAGAAGGCTTCGAGCCGTCCTTCGTCTCCGACGGCGACAAGGCCCTCGACGCGTTCCGGGATACACGCCCGGACCTTGTCCTGCTCGACCTGATGCTGCCGGGCGCCGACGGCATCGACGTGGCGCGCAGGATCAGGGCGGAGTCGGGGGTGCCGATCGTGATGCTCACCGCCAAGAGCGACACGATCGACGTCGTGCTGGGGCTGGAGTCCGGCGCCGACGACTACATCGTCAAGCCGTTCAAGCCCAAGGAGCTCGTGGCGCGGGTGCGGGCGCGGCTGCGCCGCACCGACGAGCCGACGCCGGAGATCCTGCAGATCGGCGACATCACCATCGACGTGGCCGGCCACTCGGTCAAGCGCGGCGAGGAGACGATCAACCTCACGCCGCTGGAGTTCGACCTGCTCGTCGCCCTGGCCCGCAAGCCGCGCCAGGTCTTCACCCGCGAGGTCCTGCTGGAGCAGGTCTGGGGCTACCGGCACGCCGCCGACACCCGGCTGGTGAACGTGCACGTGCAGCGACTCCGCGCCAAGATCGAGAAGGACCCCGAGCACCCCGAGATCGTCGTGACGGTCCGCGGCGTGGGCTACAAAGCCGGCCCCGCCTAGCCTTCGCCCCGCCCCGCCATGCCCCCGACCAGAAAAGCCCGCCGACGGACGATCCGCCAGATTCTCGGCGGCGTCCGCCGGAGGGTGCGCCGTGCGGCGAGCCGGGTGCGCAGCGTGTGGCGGCGCTCGCTCCAGCTCCAGGTGGTCACCAGCACACTGGTGATCTCCGTGACCGTCGTGGTCGTCCTCGGCACGTTCCTGTCCGATGAGATCAACCGGTCCGTGGTCGCGAGCAGCCAGCAGTCGTCGCTCAACGAGGCGTACGCCGACCGGCTGCAGATCGCCGACGCGCTGATCCCGCCCTCCGACGACGGCGCCAAGGCCCCCGACACCGACCAGAAGGTTAACCCGCTCGACGAGGTCATGGACACCGTCACCGGGTCGGGCGAGGACGGCTCCAAGAAGCGCTACGACGTGCTCATACTCAACGAGGACGTGCCAGGCATGTCGCGGGCCTCGGGCCGGGTGGTGCAGGACGACGTGCCCGCCTCGCTCCGGCAGCGCCTGCAGAAGTACATGAACCGGGCCGAGTACGGCAAGACCGAGGCCCAGATCGAGTCGATCAGGTTCGCCGGGCAGAGCCAGGCCACGCTGACGTTCGTGGTCGGCGGCGTCGTGCACGAGCCCATGACCGGCGACGACTACCAGGTCTACCACTTCTTCCCGTTCAGCGAGGAAGAGCAGCTGCTGTCCAACGTCCGGCTGGCCATCGTCGTGGTGGGGCTCGGGCTGGTGCTGCTGCTGGCCGCCATCGCCTACCTGGTCGCGCGGCAGGTCGTCACGCCCGTGCGGCTGGCCCGCCAGGCCGCCGAGCGCCTGGCCGCCGGCAAGCTGGACGAACGCCTCAAGGTGCGCGGCGAGGACGACCTGGCCCGCCTGGCGAACTCGTTCAACGAGATGGCCGCCAACCTGGCGCTCAAGATCCACCAGCTGGAGGAGCTGTCGCAGGTCCAGCGCCAGTTCGTCTCCGACGTCTCCCACGAGCTGCGCACGCCGCTGACCACCGTCCGCATGGCCGCCGACCTGCTGTACGACGCCCGCGAGGACTTCGACCCCATGGCCGCCCGCTCGGCCGAGCTGATGCAGGCCCAGCTCGAACGGTTCGAGTCGATGCTGGCCGACCTGCTGGAGATCAGCCGCTACGACGCCGGCGCCGCCACGCTCGACGTCGACTCCGTGGACATGCGTGACGTCGTTCACCGGGCCATCGCCGACTCCGAGGCGCTGGCCGAGCGCCACTCCACCCGCTTCGACATCCGCCTGCCGCACGAGCCGTGCATGGTCGAGGTCGACAACCGCCGCGTCGAGCGCATCCTGCGGAACCTGCTGTTCAACGCCATCGAGCACGGCGAGGGCAGGGAGATCGTGGTGACCGTGGGGGCCGACCGGGACGCCGTCGCCGTCGCCGTGCGCGACCACGGGATCGGGCTCAAGCCGGGCGAGGAGACGATGGTCTTCGACCGGTTCTGGCGGGCCGACCCGTCCAGGGCCAGGACCATCGGCGGCACCGGGCTCGGCCTGGCCATCTCCCGCGAGGACGCCACGCTGCACGGCGGCTGGCTCCAGGCATGGGGGCAGCCGGGCGAGGGCTCGCAGTTCCGCCTCACGCTGCCCAGGCTGGCCGGCGCCGACCTGAAGGGCTCACCGCTGTCGCTGGTGCCGCCCGAGATCGAGATGCGGCGCACCTGGCGCAGCCACATGACGCCGGTGCTGCTCCCGGCCTCGGGGGACGGAGGCGGCCATGAGGAGGACTAGACGGGTGGGCGCCGCGGTCGCCCTCGTCGCGGCCGTGGCCTGCGCGGGCTCGGGGTGCACCGTGATCCCGGTGAGCGGGCCGTACACGGTGAGCGACACCGGGGGCGGCGATCCGCTGAACAAGCCGTTCCAGCGCATGATCGCCGTCCCGCCGCGCGACGACTGGGACCCCGAGCACCTCATCCAGGGGCTCCAGGCGGCCATGGCGGCCTACCCCGACGACCCCACCGTGCTGGCCAGGTACCTGACGCCCAAGGCCCAGGCCAAGTGGAAGGCGTCCGGGCCGGTGACGGTGATCGAGGACGCGTACCAGGTGGACCCCCCGGGGGAGGGCGACGAGCCGGAGACCTACGGGCTCAAGGGCAAGCAGGTCGCCCGCATCGACCCCGACGACGCGTACGTGCCGCTGTCGGGGAACGCGCCCGAGCGGCTGTTCGTGCTGAAGAAGGACGCCCGGGGCGCCTACCGGGTCGACGACCTGCCGGACGGGCTGCTGCTCACCAAGTCCGACGTGGCGCGGGCGTACCGGCTGACCAACCTGTACTACCTCAACGGCGCCCGCGAGCGCCTGGTCGTCGACCGGGTGTGCCTGCGGCTCAAGCCGACCGAGACCTTCGCCCAGACCATCGTCAAGCGGCTGCTCAAGGGGCCGAGCAGCGCGCTGCGCGGCGCCGTGGGCACCGTGTTCCCCGAGGGCACGCGGGTCGAGTCGGTCGGCACCGGCGAGGACCGCGTCCTGATCAACTTCTCGGGCCCGCTCCTGCCGCTCGACCTGGGCGAGAAGGCCGCCCTGGTGGCGCAGCTCAAGTACAGCCTGACCACCAACAAGGTCGCCAACAGCCGCACCATCGAGGTGCAGGTCGACGGCGAGCAGTACTGGACCGAGCCGCCCAACCTGGAGGCCCACTGGCTGGACAACGGCGGCCCCACGCCGTACTACACCAGCAAGGGTTCCGTGCACGTCATGAGCAACGAGGGCCCGGGCGTCGCCGTGTCCGGGCCGGCGGGGGAGGGGAACACCGACTTCAAGGCGTTCGCGCTGTCCACGCAGCAGACCGGCGCGATCGTCGCGGCGCGCACCTCCACCGGCGTCTCGATCGCCGGGCTAACCCCTGAGGGCCGCTGGCAGCAGGTCATCGAGGGCGCCGACCTCACCGACCCCACCTGGCGCCGCGACGGCTCCCTGTGGACGTTCGACCAGCACAACAAGGTGGTCCTGCGATACGACCCCAACGGCGGACGCGGCCCCGAGCGCGTCTCCGCCCCCGGGCTCGACGGCCTCGACGTCACCGCGTTCCGGATCGCCAGGGACGGCGTGCGGGTGGCCCTGCGCACCGGCAAGAACACCGTGCAGCTCGGGGCGCTGAGCGAGGGGCTCAACGGGCCCATGCTCGGCAACCTCCAGACGCTGACCTCGACGGAGGTCGAGTACGAGATCGAGGACATCGCCTGGGAGGACGACGAGCACCTGCTGGTCCTCATCAAGAGCAAGGCCGGGCAGATCCTGAACGAGATCGACATCGGCGACGGCGAGACCATCGGGATCCCGCTGAAGGACCGGCTGGCAGGGGTGACGGCGCTGAACGGGCGGGTGCTCGCGGAGGCGAGCACCGAGAAGGGCCCCAAGATCATCGAGCTCAACCAGGACCGCCAGGGCTGGACCAGCAAGATCGAACCCAACGCCAGGAACCCCTTCTTCCCTCTGGGCTGAACCCACCCCCCGAACCGCCTTCCACCTGGGTTCGGTCGTGCCTGGAGCGGTCCTCCGCCCGGACTGCGAGGGGCCCGGCCCCCTCCTGAGCTGGAGGCGGGTTCCGGAGCCGCGGAACTGTCGGTGCTGAGGGGCATGCTGGGGGCGTGTCGGCGGGGGTGCTTGATGTGTTTCTGCCGCAGTCCTGCGTGGGCTGCGGGCGTGCCGGGGCGCGGTGTTGCGCCGGGTGCGCGGCCGGGATGGCGGTCGCGCCCGCCAGGCGCGGGCCTGAGCCGGGCCCGCCCGGCCTGCCCGAGTGCTGGTCGGCCACGTCGTACGAGGGCGCGGCCCGCGCGGCGATCCTGGCGTACAAGGAGCGGGGGGCGGTGGGGCTGGCCGGCGTGCTGGCGCAGGTGCTGGCGTTCACCGTGCTCACGGCGCTGGGCGCGGCGGCCGGAGCGGGGGCCGGGTGGGCGCGGGGGCCGTTCGCCGTCGTGCCGGTGCCGAGCGCGAGGAGGGCGCTGCGGGTCCGTGGGCACGATCCCATGGGCCGGGTGGCGGTGCTCGTCGCCCGTCATCTGGTCGCGTCCGGCGTGCGGGCCGAGCCGTGGGCGGCGCTGCGGCAGGCTCGGCGGGTGGCCGACCAGGCGGGCCTGAGTTCCACGCAGCGCGCCGCGAACCTCGCCGGGTCCCTCTGTGTGGCCGGGCGCGCGAAAGGCCCTCCAGCGCCGTCTGCGGTGCTGCTGGACGACGTCCTGACCACCGGCGCCTCGCTCACCGAAGCCGCGCGAGCACTGCGCGCCGCCGGGCTGCGGGTGCCGTTGGCGGCCACCGTCGCCGCGACACGCCGAAGATCTTGAAACTGCTCTGCATCACTGTCGGTAAAGAAAGATCCAATTCTTGGGGACGTCTTGAAGGGGGGATGTCTCTTCCCGGGAACAAGAGGTGGCACAGCTCAGGCGACCGGAAGCCGCGTGGCCACAGGGGTTGGCGGCCGCCGGCGTGGGGGTCATTCGGACGTCCGGAACACCGGGAAAATCACGGAAAGTGATCCTTTGGTCGAGCCTCCGGCTGACATTCGCCCAGGATGCGGATAGCGTTCTGACATGGCACCCGTCCGGGTCCGTGGTTGCGCAGAGTCGGTGTCCCCGGCTCTGCTAGCCGAGGCCAGCCGCAGGCAAAACGGTCCACGTAAGGCGACTCTTTGTCGACCGATCACGGTGCGGCTTAGGGGTAAGTCCTGCCTTCCCGAGGGTCCAGATGTCCCTCGCCAGAAGAGAAGGGCAGTAGTGGCAACAGAGCTGCGAAATCCTCAGCAGGCGAATGTGGGGTCGAAGACCAGGTCGGCCGGACGGGTGCCACCCGAGAACCCGGTGACGTCGTGGCGGAAGAGGGTAGCGGTGACAGAGAGGCGGACAGGAAACCCCGTCCGGTACGCACATCGTCGGGCGCTCTTGCTCAGTCGTTAGACGAAGGGGGGCTGTTGCATGGACATCATCGTCAAGGGTCGGCACACAGGAGTGAGTGACCGGTTCCGAGACCAGGTGACGACCAAGCTGGCCAGGATCGAACGTCTGGACAACAAACTCATCCGAGTCGATGTGGAGGTGTCCAAAGAACGCAACCCTCGCCTCGCCGACCAGCGCGAGCGCGTCGAACTCACCATCCATTCGAAAGGCCCGGCCATCCGCGCCGAAGCCTCGGCCGACGACCGGTTCGTAGCCCTCGATCTAGCCCTCGACAAGCTGGAAGGCCGCCTCCGCCGGCTGGCCGACCGGCGCAAGGTCCATCACGGCAACCACTGCCCGCCCTCGGTGGCGGAGCTCACCGCGACGCTCCCTGATGTCGCCGGCCCGCCGTCCCGGGGAGCCAAGCCCGTCCCCGAGCCGGCCGAGTCCTACGAGGACCTGCCGGTGCAGGAGGACAAGCTCGACGACGACATCGTCCCGATCGAGATGGACGGCGACGGCCCGCTCGTCGTGCGGGAGAAGTTCCACAGAGCGGAACCCATGACCATCGACCAGGCCATGCTCGAGATGGAACTGGTCGGGCACGACTTCTACCTGTTCCGTGACAAGGAGAGCGGCCTGCCGAGCGTGGTCTACAACCGGCGCGGGTACAACTACGGCGTGTTGCGGCTCGTAGAGCCCTGATCGCACACCGGAAGATCTTCTCGACCACCCGAGGACCGTGCCATACGTGCCATCATGGCGGTCCGACGGCTCTGGCCCCCCGACGAGGAGGAGACGTGAGCGAGCTCAGTCAGGTTCAGATGAGCGAGCGAAGCGAGGGTACTGACGGGACAACCGCCATGCGGACCGCCGCTACGGCCCCGACCGGGCGTGACAGCGGAGCGGCCGTCCGATGAGCAGGTTCCCCGTGAGCAAGGCAGGCGCAAGTCGGACCGAGGAGGGCTCGTGACCGAGTCCGGCGAGGTCCGCACGGCAGACAGCGAGCCGATCCGCGTGCTGATCGTTGACGATCACGAGCTGATCCGGCGAAGCCTGGCGTTGACGCTGGCCGCGGAGCCCGACATCGAGGTGGTCGGTGAGGCGAGCGACGGGCAGGAGGCGGTCGAACTGGCCGATCGCCTCATGCCCGACGTCGCGCTGATGGACGTGCGCATGCCCCGGCAGGACGGGATCGAGGCGACCAAGAGCATCAGGGCGTCCGTCCCGAGCACCCGCATCATCATGCTGACGGTGAGCGACGAGGAGGAGGACCTCTTCGAGGCCATCAAGGCCGGCGCCACCGGTTACCTGCTGAAGGACGTGCAGATCAACGACGTGCCCGCCGCGGTGCGGGGCGTGCACGAGGGCCAGTCCTTAATCAACCCGGCGATGGCCGCCAAGCTCATCAGCGAGTTCGCGAACATGAGCCGCAAGGAGGCCGAACGCCCGCCGCAGCTCCCCGTCCCCCGGCTGACCGACCGCGAGATGGAGGTCCTGCGCCTGGTCGCCAAGGGCATGAACAACCGCGAGATCGCCAAGCAGCTGTTCATCTCCGAGAACACGGTGAAGAACCACGTCCGCAACATCCTCGACAAGCTTCAGCTGCACTCGCGGATGGAAGCGGTGGTCTACGCGGTACGCGAACGCATGCTGGAGATCACCTGACCCTGGCGCGGTCCCGTGCGGAGGCCGCCGGCCGCGCCCCCTGATGACGTGACGCCGGCGCGGGCTCGTCAGAGCGCTGCCGATCGCGTGATCACGTGACAGGGGCGGGCGCGGCCGGAGTGCCGGCCCGCTGATGAGCTACGGCCGGGGCGCGGTCAGGAGGTGGGCGAGCTCCGGAGGATCGGTGCGTTCGACGCGGACGGCGTCGCAGCCCACCCAATCGGCGGCCGACCACAGGGCGTCGCGGAAGGCGTCGGCCCACTTGGCCGGGGACAGGCCGGGCTCCAGGTGGACCTGACGGGCGACCAGGGTGGTGCCCTCACGAGCCGGGTCGACCCGGCCGATCAGGCGGCCCCCGGCCAGCACCGGCATCGTGAAGTAGCCGTGGACCCGCTTCTCCTTGGGCACGTAGAGCTCAAGCTGGTACTTGAAGCCGAAGACGCGCTCGGTGCGGCCGCGGTGCCAGATCAGGGAGTCGAACGGCGACAGCAGCGTCGTGCGGTGGCGGCCGCGCGGCTCGGACTCCAGCGCCTGCGGATCGGCCCACGCGTTGGCCTGGCCCTTCTTGGCCGGCCAGCCCGCCACCTTGACCGGCACCAGCCCGGCGGCGCCGCTGAGCAGGGCCTGGTCGAGCATCGCCGCGTACTTGCCCTTGAGCCGCAGGAAATCGAGCAGGTCGGTACGGTTGGCCACCCCGAGCGACCGGCCCGCGATGGCGGCCAGCAGGACGACGCACTCCTCGTCAGGCAGGTCGTCGGCCAGCAGGTCGGCGGGCACCACGCGCTCGGTGAGGTCGTAGACGCGGCGCCAGCCGACGCGGCGCACGCAGGTGATCTCACCGATGTCGAGCAGCCACTCCAGCCCGATCTTGGAGTCGGACCAGTCCCACCACGGGCCGCCGTTCTTGGCGCCGCCGACGTCGGACGTCGTGAGCGGGCCCGAGTCGCGCACCTGCTGCAGCAGCTTGTCGACGCTGTCGGGCACCTCGTGCCAGCGGTAGCGCCGGTCGCGGTAGGCGCGGCGCCGGAAGGCGTAGAGCGGCCAGTGCTCGATGGGCAGGATGCAGGCTGCGTGACACCAGTACTCGAAGCTCTGGGCGGGATCGTGCCAGTAGGCGCGCTCGACCGTGGGCCTGCCCACCGCGCCCAGGCGCGCGTAGGCGACCAGCTCGTGGGAGCGGGCCAGGACGGAGATCGTGTCGAGCTGTACGGCGCCGAGCCGGCGAAGCATGCCGCGCACCCCGCCCTTGCGCGCGTCGGCGCCGATGAGCCCCTGGGCGCGCAGGATGACCCGGCGCGCCTCGTCGGCGGTCAGGTCGGTCACGTTCGTCATGCGGCGAACCCCGCGAGGCTTTGGGGGACGGTAGGGCTATCCATGGGAGGAATTTAGCGGCGCCCACCGACAGAATCGGCCCGCTCCCCGGCACGCCCCGGCCGGGAAAGACGCGCCGGGCGAGGGGTGGGAGGGGCGGGGCCGGGTGGGGGCGACACGCCGATGTGCTGGGGTTGGGGAATTGGATGCCGAGAACAAAGAGTCCAGGAGGGGCCGGGCATGGGAACGGCGGGCGCCCGGTTCGTCGGGGCCCGCCGTGTGCCGGGTGGGTCAGCGGTGGTCTTCGGCGCGCATGCCGACGCGCGGCGCGTCGATCACCACGTCCGTGAAGATGTCGAAGACGAGGGCGAGGATGCCGCCGACGACGAACACGCCGGCGCCGACCCAGACCAGCGTCCAGTTGTCGGCCGTCAGCCCGAAGCCGGCCACGATGGTGCCCACCACCATGACAGTCACGGCCAGCCACGAGGAGGCGCGCCCGCCGTGGTTGCCGAGATTCTCCGTGTGCTCGGACTTCTTCCCCTCAACCATGACTAAATCCTTCCTTTGCCGGATATCCCGCTATTGGTGCGAACCGGCGCTCAACCGGCATACCCTCTGCCTTGGCCCCATTCTCCCAGACGTGTCCGGCGCCCTCGTCGTCACGGTGGCTGTGTCTGGTTGCGGAACCGCCTACGATGGCAACCGGGGAAGTTTGTCTCGGCCTCTCCTCCTGGCGGCGCCGCCGGGGTAGACCTGCGAGGAGCTTTACATAAAGTGGCAGCCATTCTCGACAAGATCCTACGTGCCGGCGAAGGCAAGACTCTGCGCAAGCTCAAGCGGATCGCCGATCAGGTCAACTCCATCGAGGACGACTTCACGAGCCTGTCCGACGCGGAGTTGCGCGCGCTGACCGACGAGTTCAAGCAGCGTTACGCCGACGGCGAGAGCCTCGACGACCTGCTTCCCGAGGCGTTCGCGACCGTCCGCGAGGCGGCCCGCCGCGTGCTCGGCCAGCGGCACTTCGACGTGCAGATCATGGGCGGCGCCAACCTCCACCTGGGCAACATCTCCGAGATGCGCACCGGTGAGGGCAAGACCCTGACCTGTACGTTGCCCGCCTATCTCAACGCCCTGTCCGGCAAGGGCGTCCACGTGGTCACGGTCAACGACTACCTGGCCAAGCGCGACGCCGAGACCATGGGCCGCGTGCACCGCTTCCTCGGGCTGGAGGTCGGCTGCATCGTGTCCGGGCAGGCGCCCGACGAGCGTCGCAAGCAGTACGAGGCCGACATCACGTACGGCACCAACAACGAGTTCGGCTTCGACTACCTGCGCGACAACATGGCGTGGTCGCTGGAGGAGTGCGTCCAGCGCGGCCACAACTTCGCGGTCGTCGACGAGGTCGACTCGATCCTCATCGACGAGGCCCGCACGCCGCTGATCATCTCCGGCCCCGGCGAGCAGTCGGGCAAGTGGTACAGCGAGTTCGCCAAGATCGTTCCGCGGCTGCGCAAGGGCGTCGAGGCGAAGAACCCGGGCGAGGAGAGCACCGGCGACTACATCGTCGACGAGAAGAAGCGCACGGTCGGCGTCCTGGAGGCCGGCGTCGAGAAGGTCGAGGACTGGCTCGGCATCGACAACCTCTACAAGCCCGAGCACACCCACCTGGTCGGCTTCCTGAACAACGCGCTCAAGGCGAAAGAGCTGTTCAAGAAGGACAAGGACTACATCGTCGCCGACGGCGAGGTGCTCATCGTCGACGAGTTCACCGGCCGCGTGCTGCACGGCCGGCGCTACAACGAGGGCATGCACCAGGCCATCGAGGCCAAGGAAGGTGTGAAGATCAAGGACGAGAACCAGACTCTCGCCACGGTCACCCTCCAGAACTACTTCCGCCTCTACGCCAAGCTGTCCGGCATGACCGGCACGGCCGCCACCGAGGCCAACGAGTTCCACCAGACGTACAAGCTGGGCGTCGTCCCGATCCCGACCAACCGGCCGATGGTCCGCAAGGACCAGCCGGACGTCGTCTACAAGACCGAGGACGCCAAGTTCAACGCGGTCGTCGAGGACATCAAGGAGCGTTACGAGGCCGGTCAGCCGGTCCTCGTGGGCACCACGTCGGTGGAGAAGTCCGAGCGGCTGTCCAAGGCGCTCAAGCGGCGCGGCGTGCCGCACGAGGTGCTCAACGCGAAGAACCACGCGCGTGAGGCGTCGATCATCGCCGAGGCGGGCCGCAAGGGCGCCGTCACCGTCGCCACGAACATGGCCGGTCGAGGCACCGACATCATGCTCGGCGGCAACTCCGAGTTCCGCGCCGACCTCGAACTGCGCCAGCGCGGCCTCGACCCGGTCGACACGCCGGAGGAGTACGAGAAGGCCTACCCCGAGGCGCTGGAGAAGGCCAGGGCGGCCGTCAAGGCCGAGCACGACGAGGTCACCCAGCTCGGCGGCCTCTACGTCCTCGGCACCGAGCGGCACGAGTCGCGCCGCATCGACAACCAGCTCCGCGGCCGTTCCGGCCGTCAGGGCGACCCCGGCGAGTCGCGCTTCTACCTCTCGCTCGGCGACGACCTCATGCGCCTGTTCAACGCGGCCAGGGTCGAGCTGATCATGAACAGGCTGAGCATCCCCGACGACCAGCCGATCGAGTCGGGCATCGTCTCCAAGGCCATCGCCTCCGCCCAGCACCAGGTCGAGCAGCAGAACTTCGAGATCCGCAAGGAAGTTCTGAAGTACGACGAGGTCATGAACCGGCAGCGCAAGGTGATCTACTCCGAGCGCCGCCGCGTGCTGGAGGGCGCCGACCTGCACGACCAGGTGCGCGGCTTCATCGGCGACGTGATCGACGGCTACGTCGCGGGCGCCACCTCCGAGGGCTTCGCCGAGGAGTGGGACCTCGACCGGCTGTGGAAGGCGTTCGGCGAGCTCTACCCGGTCACGGTCACCATCGACAACCTCGTCGAGGAGGCCGGCAGCCGCGAGGAGCTGACCGCCGAGTTCATCTCCGAGAAGATCAAGGCCGACGCCCTGGAGGCGTACGCCAGGCGCGAGGAGCAGCTCGGGGCGGAGGCCACGCGCAACTTCGAGCGTCAGGTCATCCTGTCGGTGCTCGACCGCAAGTGGCGCGAGCACCTCTACGAGATGGACTACCTGCGCGAGGGCATCGGCATGCGGGCCTACGCGCAGAAGGACCCGCAGATCGAGTACCAGCGCGAGGGCTTCGAGATGTTCTCCGCGATGCTGGAGGGCATCAAGGAGGACTCCGTCGGCTTCCTGTTCAACCTCGAGGTCGAGGTGCAGGAGAACCCGATCGTCGAGGAGGAGGACGCCGCGGTCACCGAGACGCGGTCGATCATCTCCACCGCCCTGCGCGCGCCGCAGCGCCCGGCCGAGCTCGAGTACTCCGCCCCCGGCGAGCAGGGCGACGTCGAGCACACGCGGGTGCGCACCACGTCGGCCGAGCGGGCCGCGTACGGGAACGTCGAGCGCAACGCGCCCTGCCCCTGCGGGTCGGGCAAGAAGTACAAGCGCTGCCACGGCGACCCGAAGAACGCCGTCTGACCCGCTGAGGCGGCCCTGAACGGGCCCCCGTCCCCCTGCGCGAGCAGGGAGGGCGGGGGCTTCGTCGTTCGTGCGCGGGGCGGCTAGGGGGCCGGCGGGGCGGGGGGTTCGTGGCCGGGGGTGGGGATGTTCAGGCGGCGGATCAGGAACGCGAAGATCAGATAATAGAGAACGAAATACAGCAGCCCGAAGCCGATGATCAGCCCGAGCCGGTGGGTGTTCGATTTGCTGGCGTTCAGCAGCATGTCAATGGCGCCGCCGGAGAAGGTGAAGCCGAGCCGCGCGCCCAATTCCGCCATCAGGGCCATCGACAGCCCGGTCAGCAGGGCGTGCACCACGAAAAGCACCGGCGCGACGAAAATGAAGGCGAATTCCAGCGGCTCGGTTATGCCGGTGATGAACGCCGTCAGCCCGGCCGACAACATGATGCCGCCCACGGACTTGCGGCGCTCCGGCGGGGCCGCCCGCCACATGGCGATGGCGGCCCCGAGCAGCCCGAACATCATGACGGGGAAGAAGCCGGTCATGAAGATGCCGGCGCCCTGCTCGCCGGCGAAGTAGCAGTTCAGGTCGCCGGCGGCGTCCCGGGTGGCGCCGTTCACGCCGGCGCGGCACTCGGGCAGGGTGAACCAGACGATGGTGTTGAGGAAGTGGTGCAGGCCGACGGGGATCAGCAGGCGGTTGGCCACGCCGTAGATGCCGGTGCCCACGGTGCCGTGGGCCGAGAGCCAGTCGCCCACGCCGGACAGCCAGTCGCCCACCGGCCGCCAGGCCAGCCCGAACACCACGCCGAGCAGCAGGGCGGCGACGGCGGTGATGATCGGGACCGAGCGGCGTCCGCCGAAGAAGGCCAGCCACGGGGGCGGCTTCAGCCGGTAGAAGCGCTGCCAGAGCAGCGCCGCGGTGATGCCGATGACGATGCCGCCGAGCACGCCGGTGGGGTTCTGGGCCCCCAGGTTGAGCATCGGCCCCTGCGGTGTGGTGACGACGACCTTGTCGTAGACCGCGCCGTGGCCCGCGTCGTAGAAGAGCGTGCGGCTGACGCGGTCGAACACCAGGTAGCCGACCAGGGCGGCGAGGGCGGTGGAGCCGTCGGACTTGCGCGCGAACCCGATGGCGACGCCGATCGCGAACAGGACGGGCAGGTTGTCGAACAGGGCGCCGCCGGCCGCGGCCAGGACGTTGGCGACGGGCAGCATCCAGGGCAGGAGGGCGCCGAGACCGTCCTTGCCGAGCAGGTCGTCCTGGCCGAAGCGGAAGAGCAGGCCGGCGGCGGGCAGCACGGCGATGGGCATCATGAGCGAGCGGCCGATACGTTGCAGCACCGCGAACGTCGCCGACCAGGGCGACGCGCCCATGGTCCTCACCCCCGCTCGGTGGTCCGTCAGCGGGGGAATGCCAGGTTCCTACCACGGCGGGCGTGGCGGAAAACGGCCGCTAGGTCTCGCCGGAGTCGAGGTCGGGCTCGGGTTCCCGGCCCGGCGTCATGATGTCGAACCTGCGGATGAGGAAGGTGAACACGACGTAGTACACGACGCCGTAGATCAGGCCGAGCAGCAGGATGCCGGGCAGGTTCTGGGTGTTGGACTTGCTGGCGTTCAGCAGCATGTCGAGCAGGCCCGCGGAGAAGCCGAAGCCGAGCTGCCCGCCGATGAGCGTGGTGAGCGCCATCGCCAGGCCGGTCAGGACGGCGTGCGCGACCAGCAGCGCGGGCGCGACGAAGATGAACGCGAACTCGATCGGCTCGGTGATGCCGGTGACGAACGAGGCCAGCCCGGCCGAGAGCATGATGCCGCCCACCGTGGCCCGGCGGTGCGGGGGCGCGGCCCGCCACATGGCCAGGGCGGCGGCGGGCAGGGCGAACATCATGACGGGGAAGAAGCCGGCCATGAACTGGCCGGAGTGCGGGGCGCCGCCGAAGTAGCAGTTCCAGTCGCCGCCCAGCACGTGACCGCCCACCTCGCACTGCGGCACGACGTACCAGACGACCGAGTTCACGAAGTGGTGCAGGCCGAGCGGGATGAGCAGGCGGTTGATCAGGCCGTAGATGCCGGTGCCGATCGGGCCGATGGCGGCCAGGGCCTCGCCGGCATGCCGGATCCACTCGCCGAGGACCGGCCAGAGCCAGCCGAACAGCACGCCGAGGAGCAGCGCGACGATGGAGGTGATGATCGGCACGAACCGGCGTCCGCCGAAGAAGGCCAGCCACGGCGGCAGCTTGATGCGGTGGAAGCGCTGCCACAGCAGCGCGGTGACCAGGCCCATCACGATGCCGCCGAGCACCTTGGTGGGGTTCTGCATGCCGTAGTTGATGACCTCTTTGATGCCCTGGTCCTGGACCTGGCGGATGGCCACGGTGTCGCGGATGTCGGAGCCGAAGAACATCACCTTGGTCACCCGGTCGAACACCAGGTAGCCGACGACGGCCGCGAGCGCCGTGGTGCCGTCGGCCTTGCGGGCGAAGCCGATGGCCACGCCCACCGCGAACAGCAGCGGCAGGTTCTGGAACAGCGCGTCCCCGGCCGCGGCCAGCACCTCGGCGACCTGGCTCATCCACGCGAACCCGGGCACGTCGGCCAGGCCGCCGGGGGCCGGGCCGTTGGAGCCCAGCATGTCGGGCTGCCCGAACCGGAAGAGCAGCGCGGCCGCGGGCAGGGCCGCGATGGGCAGCATCAGCGAGCGGCCCAGCCGCTGGAGCACGTTCATCACGCGTGCGAACGGCGAAGGCCGGGCGGCGGCGGTGGTCTCGTTCACCGGGCGTTCCTCCGGGGGGTGGGAGTCAGGCGTCCGCCGGGCAGGCCGTCCGGGCCCGGCGGAGTGGCCCTAGCCCCGTCTAACGGGCATTTCGAGGATGGTCCGCAGCTGATAGCGGTCAGCGCGGTAGGTGGACACGCCGAGCTCCGCGCAGACGCCGCCGGAGAAGGACCTGCGCTGGAGCAGCAGCACGGCGCCGCCGCGCGGCAGCTTCAGCAGGTCGGCGTCGCTCGGGTCGGCGATGCCGCCGTCGATGGTGAGCTCGCCGGCGTCCATGACCAGCCCGTAGCGGCTCTCCAGCAGCTCGTACAGCGATTTGTCCGACAGGTCGTAATCGGCCAGGTCGGGGGCGAGCTTGACCGGGATGTGCGCCCGTTCGATGGACAGCGGCTCGCCGTCGGCCGTACGCAGACGTTCGATGAAGTGCACTTCCTCACCCGGCTGGATCCCCAGCTCCTTGGCCAGGTGGGCGCTGGCCCGCACGATGCGGCGGTCGAGGTCGCGCGAGCCCGGGATCATCCCGCGCGCCCTCATGTCGTCGGTGAACGACGTGAGCTGCAACGCCAGCTCGATCTTGGGCCTGGCCACGAACGTGCCCTTGCCCGGCACGCGGTGCAGGCGGCCCTCGGAGACCAGGTGGTCGACGGCCTGCCGCACGGTCATCCTGGACAGGCCGAACCGCTGGCAGAGCTCCCGCTCGGACGGGATGGCCGCGCCGATGCTGAGCTCGTTGCTGTCAATGAGGTCCAGCAGGATCTCGCGAAGCTGGAAGTACTTGGGCACCGGGCTATCCGGATCGATGTGCGCCACGGATCCTCCCCTCGATCGGCAAAGAAGAAATCTGGATCTGGTGGTGCGGCAGTCTATGGGCAGATTTCTTGTTTGGTGGTCATGGGCTATGGTTCGTACTGGTCTAGTCCGGACTAGACCACATGTCGCGAAAGACGGTCAAGTCCGATACCGGATGAATCGAGGGATGAGCTCAGGATGACCACCAAGATGCGCAGTGAGATCGCCGAGCAGCCGGAAGCGCTGCGGGCCACGCTCGACGCCCTGCTCCCCAGGGTGGGCGAGGTGAAGGCGGTGGGCGAGCAGACTCGCCAGCTGCTGTTCATCGCGCGTGGAACCTCCGACAACGCCGCAGTCTACGGCCGCTACCTGGTCGAGTCCCACGCGGGCCGGATGGGCGCGCTGGCGGCGCCGTCCATCGCGACGACCTACCGGCGCAAGCTCGACCTCGACGGCGTGCTGGCCGTCGCGATCTCCCAGTCGGGCCGGACGGAGGAGATCGTCGAGACCCTGGCCTGGGCCAAGGACTGCGGCGCGAAGACGGTCGGCATCACCAACGGCGGCGAGGACAGCCCGCTCGCCCAGGCGGCCGACGTCGCGCTGTGCACGATGGCCGGCGAGGAGAAGGCCGTCCCGGCGACCAAGACCTACACCACGCAGCTTGCCGCGCTGGCCGTGCTCGCGCTGGGCCTGGGCGCCGACGTGAACGCCGAGGACCTGCGGCGGGTGCCCGACGCGGTGGAGAAGCTGATCGCCGAGCCGGGCGACCTGGACGCGGTCGTCGAGGGGCTGCTGGACAAGCCGGGCGTGGTGGTGTCCGGACGCGGGCTCGCCTTCTCCACGGCCCTGGAGACCGCGCTCAAGCTCAAGGAGGCCTGCTACCTGCACGCCATGGGCCTGTCCTACGCCGACCTGCTGCACGGCCCGATCGCCGTGGTCGACGCCGACACCCCGGCGCTGCTGGTGGCCGCCGAGAACAGCCCCACGCTGTCCGGCACGGTGGCCCTGGCCGAGCGGGTCGTGGCGGCGGGCGCGGCGGCGTACACGATCGGTGGCGGCGACGCGCTCGCGCAGGCCGGCACGGCCGCGCTGAACGGCCCCGACCTGCCCGAATGGGTGGCGCCGATGGGCCTGATCATCCCCGGCCAGCTCCTCACCGAAGCGCTGGCCCGGCGCCTCGGCATCGACCCCGACTCGCCGCGCGGCCTCAACAAGGTCACGCAGACGGACTGAGCGAGGCACCTCGTTTAGCCTGGTCACGGAGTTGGAACGAGGGAGGACCGGATGGCGGCGGATGTGAATGCGATCATCGCCGGTCTCGGCGGTGCCGACAACATCATCGAGATCGAGCCCTGCATCACCCGGTTGCGCACCGAAGTGCACGACGCGTCCAAGGTCGACCAGGCCGCCCTCAAGGCGGCGGGGGCGCACGGCGTGATGGCCGCGGGGAACGTGGTCCAGGTCGTCGTGGGGCCCGAGGCGGACACGATCGCCAGCGACATCGAGGACATCATCGGCTAAGGGCGAGACCATGACGACTGTTCTCGCCCCGGTCGAGGGGGCGGCTGTGGGGTTGGCCGCCGTGCCCGATCCGGTTTTCTCCGCGGGCATGGTGGGACCGGGAACGGCGATCGACCCGCTGCGGGGGCCCGGCAAGGCCGTAGCCCCCATAGCGGGAAAAATCATGAAACTGCATCCGCATGCCTACGTCATCGTGGGGGACGACGGCAGGGGCGTGCTGGTGCACCTGGGCATCGACACGGTGCAGCTCAAGGGGAAGGGGTTCCAGCTGCTGGCGGCCGAGGGCGACAGGGTCAGCGCGGGGCAGCCCGTGGTGGCGTGGGACCCGTCCGTCGTCGAGGCAGGCGGACGGTCCCCGGTCTGCCCCGTCGTGGCCCTGGACGCCCTCTCGGAGTCGGTGACCGGCGTCGTCCAGGGGGCGGTGCACGTGGGGGACGAGCTGTTCACATGGACGTAGACACCGTCGGCGCGGTCCCCGAGACCGGCGTGCGACGCCCCAGCGGCACGGTCGTACCGGCAGAAGACGTCACAATAGGCGTGCCCCCAGCCATGCCGGCGCCCGGCCCGACCGCGAGCGGCCGGCCGCCATTCACGCAAGGGTCCAGCTGGTCTGGACCGGGTACAGGAGGAGAGGCTCATGGGTGAGCGCAAGGTCACGGTCGCGGCGGAGGTGGGTCTGCACGCCCGTCCCGCGGCGACGTTCGTGAAACGGGCCCAGCTGGCCCCGATGGACATCAGCGTCGCCAAGGCCAGCGGCGGCGGCGCCCCGGTCAACGGCAAGAGCATCCTCGCCATCATGGCGCTCGACGTCCGGCAGGGCGAGACCGTCGTGATCACGGCGGAGGGCGACGGCTCCGAGGAGATCCTGGACGAACTGGCCACGATCGCCGGAGCGCCATGAACCTGCGGGGGGTTGGGGTCAGCCCGGGAATCGGGCACGGCCCCGCGTACGTTCTGACCGCCTCTGTGCCCGAACCCCCCGAGGGCTGCACCTACACCGGTGAGGCGGAACAGGAGAAGGAGCGGGCCACGGCCGCGCTCTCACAGGTCGCGGGCGAGCTTGAGGCCCGCGGCAACCAGGCGGGCGGCGAGGCCGAGGAGATCCTCAAGGCCCAGGCGCTGATGGCCGAGGACCCCGGTCTGGTGGTGAAGGTCAGGACCCTCATCGACCGGGGCCTCGCCGCTCCCCGGGCGGTCTTCGAGGCGTTCACGAAGTACCGGGACGTGCTCAGCGGGGCCGGCGGCTACCTGGGCGAGCGGGCCGCCGACCTCGACGACATCAGGGACCGGGTGATCGCCCTGCTGACCGGGCACCCGATGCCGGGGCTGCCGGCCGCCCCCGAGGTGCCGTACGTGCTGGTCGCGACCGACCTGGCGCCCGCCGACACGGCTCTGCTGTCCAGGCGGGACGTGGCCGGGTTCGTCACCGAGCAGGGCGGCCCCACGAGCCACACCGCGATCATGGCCAGGGCGATGGGCGTGCCCGCCGTGGTCGCCTGCCCGGGGGCGACCGGCATCCCCGCCGGCGTCCCCGTCCTGGTGGACGGCACGACGGGCGAGGTGAGCCTGGAGCCGTCCGACGACCACGTGGCCGGCGCGCGGGACGCGGCGGCGGCGAAGCAGGCGGCGATCGGGGCGGCCAAGGGACCGGGCCGGACCGCCGACGGGCACGCGGTGCCGCTGCTGGCCAACGTCGCCGGCCCCGCCGAGCTGGCGGAGGCGCTGGCCGCGGGGGCGGAGGGCGTCGGGCTCTACCGGACCGAGTTCCTCTTCCTCGACCGGGCCGAGGCCCCCGCCGTCGAGGAGCAGCGACGGGCCTACCGGGCGGCGCTGGAGGCCGTGCCCGGCGCCACCGTGGTCGTGCGCACGCTCGACGCGGGCGCCGACAAGCCGCTGCGGTTCCTGCCCGCCCCCGCCGAGCCGAACCCGGCGCTGGGGGAGCGCGGGCTGCGCCTGTTCAGGCGCTTTCCCGAGGTGATGGACGCGCAGTTGCGCGCGCTGGCGGCGGCGGCCGAGCACGCGCCGGCCGAGCTGCTGGTGATGGCGCCCATGGTGGCCACGGCCGAGGAGGCCAGATGGTTCGCCGACGCCTGCCGCGCGCGCGGGCTGTCCAAGGTGGGCGTCATGATCGAGATCCCGTCGGCGGCGCTGCGGGCCGGGCAGCTGGCCGGGGTGGTGGACTTCGTCTCGCTCGGCACCAACGACCTGGCCCAGTACGCCTTCGCCGCCGACCGCCAGCTCGGCACGGTGAGCGGGCTCCAGGACCCGTGGCAGCCGGCGCTGCTCGATCTGATCGCCATGTCCTGCGGCCATGGCAAGCCGGTCGGCATCTGCGGTGAGGCGGCCGCCGATCCGGCTCTGGCGTGCGTGCTGGTCGGGCTGGGGGCGACCACGCTGTCGATGGGGGCGGCGGCGCTGGGCGCCGTGCGGGCGGCGCTGGCCGCGCACACGCTGGAGCAGTGCAGGATGGCGGCGCGCACCGCGCGGGCCCAGGTCACGGCGGCGAACGCGCGCGCGGTCGCGCGCACCCACCTGCCGGGGCTCGCGGCGCTGGGGGTGTGAACGGGCCGTTTTCGGGTCGCGGGACTCGTGCGGGCCGCGGCATGGATACCTTGGAAGGCATGTTCAGACGGATCGGCCCGGCAGGGCTCCTGGTGTTGGCGCTGACCGCGTGCGGCGGCGGCGGTGGCGCCCCGGCGAGCGCGGCCCCGGCGGGCGACGGGGCCACCCCCGCCGCCACCCCCGCGGGCAGCACGACACCGCAGAGCCCGCCGCAGGCCGCGTCCGACCCGGTGCTGCGGGCCCTGCGGCGGATGACGCTGGAGGAGAAGGTCGGCCAGCTGTTCATGCCCGTCCTGTACGGCACCGCCGCCGACACCGTCTCCGGCGAGAACCAGGCCCGCTACGGCGCCCAGACCCCGGCCAAGGTGATCGCCCGCTACCACCTGGGCGGCGTCATCCTCTTCCCGGCGAACGTCAAGTCCACGGCCCAGGTCGTCCAGCTCACCAACGGCCTGCAGGAGGCGTCGAAGAAGGTCCCGCTGCTGGTCGGCACCGACCAGGAGAACGGCCTGGTGTCCCGCATGTCCGCGCTGATGACCGATTTCCCCGGCGCGGCCGAGATCGGCGCCACGAAGGACCCGGCGAACTCCAGGGCCGTGGCCAGGGCGACCGGCGAGGAGCTGCGGGCGCTCGGCGTCAACCTCGACTTCGCGCCGGTCGCCGACGTCAACGTCAACCCGCGGAACCCGGTCATCGGCAGGCGGGCCTACGGCGACGACCCGGCCGCGGTGGCGAAGATGGTCGCGGCGGCGGTCAAGGGCTTCGGCGACGCCAAGGTGGCGGCCACGGCCAAACACTTCCCGGGTCACGGCGACACCTCCGTCGACAGCCACACCGGCCTGCCGGTGATCAAGCACACCATGGCCCAGTGGGAGAGGATCGACGCGCCGCCGTTCAGGGCCGCCGTCGGCGCCGGGGTCGACGCCGTGATGAGCGCCCACATCGTCTTCCCCAAGCTCGACCCGTCGGGCGACCCGGCGACGTTGTCCAAGCCCATCCTGACCGGCCTGCTGCGGCAGAAGCTCGGCTTCAAGGGCGTGATCTCCACCGACGCGCTCAACATGGAGGGCGTGCGCAAGAAGTACGGCGACGGCGAGGTGGCGGTGCGCGCCGTGCTGGCCGGGGCCGACCTGCTGCTCATGCCGTACGACCTGGGCAAGGCGTACCAGGCGGTGCTGGCGGCGGTGAAGTCGGGGCGCGTCTCCGAGGACCGCCTCGACCAGTCGGTGGTCCGGCTGCTCAGGCTCAAGCAGAAGAGGGGCCTGCTGTCGGCGGCGCCCGTCGCGTCGGCGCAGCAGGCGGCCGGCGTGCTGCGCTCGCCCGAGCACCGCAGGCTGGCCGCCAAGGTGCGGGCCGCGGGGTAGGCGCGAGAGCCGATTCGCGGGGTTCTATCCTAGAACCGGATTCGAGCGAGGAGGCGGTCGTGGTCGCAGGGGTGCTCATCGACTGGGGTGGCGTGCTCACGACCAGCCTGACCGACTCCATCGCCCGGTGGCTCGCGGCCGACCGGATCGACGCCGAGCACTACCGTTCGGTGATGCGCGAGCTGGTCGACCACGCCTACCGGGGCGGCGAGGGGCAGAACGTCGTGCACGCGCTCGAACGCGGCGAGCTCGACGGCCCGGCCTTCGAGCGCGATCTGGCCGCGCGGCTGCTCACCCTGGACGGCGTGCCGCCGGTGGCCGAGGGGCTGCTGGAGCGCATGTTCGCGGGCTTCGAACGGGTTGACGCCATGTACGACATGCTCCGCGACGTACGGAAAAATGGTGTTAAGACGTGTTTGTTGTCTAACTCCTGGTCGAACACCTACCCGCGCCACGAATGGGACGGCCTCTTCGACGCGGTCGTGATCTCCGGCGAGGTCGGCATGCGCAAGCCCGAGGAACGCATCTTCCGCCACGCCCTCGACCAGGTCGGACTGCCCGGCGACCAGTGCGTCTTCATCGACGACATCGAGGCCAACATCCTGGCCGCCCGCGAGCTCGGCATCACCGGCATCCACCACCGCGACGCCGACACGACCCTCACAGAGCTGGAGACCGTACTCCGGCTCACGCTGCGACGGGCATGATGGTGCCCTTGCGATTTCGGAAAGGTTCGTGATGCGCGTCTATCTGCCGTGCACCCTCCCCGCCCTCGCCCGCGCGGTCGAGGCGGGGGAGCTGGGTCCGGCCCCCCTGACCGGTTACGCGGTGACCCCCGCGCTGACCGAGTGGTACGCCTCGGGCGACACCGAGGAACTGGAGTACGTCGCGCTGACCGAGGCGGCCCGCGCCTCGCTGCGCATGCTGGCCGCCGACCGCGCCGACGGCGTGGCCGCCGCGCACCGGCGGGTGGTGGTGGCCGCCGAGGTGCCCGACGGCTCGGTCTCGGCCGGCGTCGACCTGGAGGAGCGGGCCCGCGTGCGCCTGGCCGCGGCCGTCCCGATGGCGAAGGTGGCCGCGGTGCACGTCGACGACCACGACGCCGTCGGCGACATCGAGGCCGCCGTCGAGGCGTTGCCCGCCGCCGACGACGGCGACGACGACGCCCGCTTCACGGTCGACGGCGCCGAGGCCCACGAGCTCATGTGGTACGCCACCCAGGAGATCCCGGACCTGCTGGGTTCATAGGATCGTCACCCTTGTCGAATAAGCTTGCTGGGACATGACAAAACACATCATCTGGGATTGGAACGGGACGCTCTTCCACGACGTCGAGGCCGTCGTCGGCGCCACCAACGCCCTGTTCAAGCCGTACGCGCTGCCTGAGCTGACCGCCGACGGGTTCCGTGCGGTCTACACCCGCCCCATCTGGGTCGCCTACGAGCGGCTGCTCGGCAGGCCGCTGGCCGAGGGGGAGTGGGAGCTGCTGGACGACGGGTTCCACGAGCACTACTTCAGGCTCAGCGCCGCCTGCGGGCTGGCCCCCGACGCCGAGGTGGTGCTCGGGGGCTGGGCCGGCACCCAGTCGTTGTGCTCGATGGCTCCCCACGCCCATCTCGTGCCGATCGTCGAGTCCTTCGGCATCACCCGGCACTTCACCCGGATCGACGGGCTGGTCGGCACCACGGGCGGCGAGAAGGCCGTGCACATGACGGCGCACATCCAGGCCCTCGACCTCGACCCCGGCGAGATCCTGGTGATCGGCGACAGCGTCGACGACGGGCTCGCCGCGCGGCACGTGGGCGCGCGGGCGGTGCTCTACACCGGCGGCATGACCACGCGGGCCGAGCTGGAGGGCACCGGCCTGCCCGTGGTGGACACGCTCGCCCAGGCGCTCCAGTACGCCTGAGGGGGATATGCCGGATCCGCCGGGGGGCAGCCCCCGGCCGGGCCGGGGCCGTACCCTTGCCGGGAACCCCTCAGGAGGTCGCCATCAACCGCCTTGTGCTCTGGAACGTCGATCTCACCCTGGTCGACGTCGCCATCGTGACCCGGGACGCCTATGCCGAGGCGTTCCGCGCCGTGACCGGCCGGCCGCTGGTCAAGCTCGTGCCGCCGCTCGGCCGTCCCGACTCCGAGATCGTCTTCGAGACGCTGGCCGTCAACGGCATCCCGGCGCAGGACGACCACCTGCCCAGGTTCCTGGCCGCCCTCGCCCTCGCCTTCGCCGACCGGCGCGGCCGGCTGGCCAAGGAGGGCCGGATGATGGCGGGGGCCAAGGACGCGCTGAAGTCGGTGGCCCGGCTCGACGGCGTCGTGCAGTCGGTGCTGACCGGCACGATCAAGGGCAACGCCGTGCACAAGCTCAAGGCGTTCGGGCTGGACAGGTACGTCGACTTCGAGCTCGGCGGCTACGGCGAGGAGGTCTACCCCAAGGCGACGCTGCTCCAGGTCGCGCAGGGGAGGGCCAAGCAGCGGCTGGGCACGCCGTTCACGGCGGCCAACACGGTGGTGATCGGCGACTCCACGCGCGACGTGCAGGCCGCCAGGATCGGCGGGGCCGCCGTGATCGGGGTCGCCTCGGGGCGGTCGACGGCCGCCGAACTGCGCGAGGCGGGCGCCGACCTGGTGCTGCCCGACCTGTCGGACGCCTCGGAGGTGGTGGCCGCGGTGGCCGGCCTGACCTCCCCGCTGGACCGCAAGGCCGGCTGACCCCGCCCGGTCGCCCCGCCTCCGCCGACACGACACCCAGCCCCGGCTGACGCGTCCCCGTGCGGCGCGTCAGGGCAGGGCGGCGAGGAAGCGGGCGGCGACGGGGGCCGCCACGGCCGAGCCGGCGCCGCCGCCCTCCACGATCACCGCGAACGCCACGTCCCCTTTGTAGCCGATGAACCACGAGTGCGCGGGCGGCTCCTTGCCCGAGCCGTACTCGGCCGTCCCGGTCTTGCCCGCGGTGCCCGCCGGGAAGTGCGCGCCCTTGGCGGTGCCGTCCGTGACGACGGCGGGCATGAGCTTGCGCAGGGCCGACACCACGCCCCGCTCCAGCGGGCGCGGACGGTCGTCGGAGGCCATCTCCTTGGACACGATCCGCGGCGGGATCCAGGCGCCCGAGGCGATTGCGGCGGCGACGGAGGCCATGTTGAGCGGGCTGGCCAGCACCCGGCCCTGGCCGATGGAGGCCGAGGCGAGGTCGGTGTCGTCCTTGGGGTCGGGGAACTCGGCCCGCACGGCGGGCACGCCGGGCCTGATCGGGGTCCCGAAGCCGAAGCTCCTGGCCACCTCGGCCAGCCGGCCGCCGTTCAGCTCGGCCACGCTCATCTCGCCGAACGTCGTGTTGCACGAGTGCGCGAAGGCGTCCTGGAAGGAGAGCGTGCCGTAGTCCTTGAAGCCGGCGTTGTGGAAGGGGAAGCCGCCGATGTTCTTCTCGGCCGGGCAGGTGACCGTCCTGCCGGGCTCGACCCCGTCCGCGACCAGCGCCGAGGCCGTCACGACCTTGAACGTCGAGCCGGGCGGGTACTTGCCGAGCAGCGCCCGGTTGAAGCCGCCGGGCTTGTTGACCACGGCCAGGATCTCGGCGGTCGAGGCGCGCAGCGCCACCAGCGAGGCCGGCTTGGTGACGCCTTCCAGCGCAGCGGCCCCCGCCGCGTGCACCTTCAGGTCGATGGTGGTGCTGAACGGCTTGGTGCCGCCCGGCTTGGCCAGCGTCTCGACCAGCTCGTCACCCTTGTAGAGGCCGATGATGGAGTCGCCGCCCAGGTCGAAGCGGTCGGGGTAGGTCTGCTTGATGCCCTCGACCAGCTGCTGCACCGAGCCGGGGGCGTCCGCGCCGCCGATCTCGGTGCCGTCGGCGGCCAGGACGCGGGTGGAGTCGCGCTTCTGGGCGACCAGGCGCAGCGAGAGGCCCTTCCTGAGCTTGGGGTGGATGGTCGCCGGGGTCCAGGCGACCTTCCAGGCGCCGTCCCGCTCGACCAGCTTGAGCCGGCCGCTGTACGTCCAGTCCCGGGGGCCTCGCAGGCTGACGGAGAAGCCCAGGTAGCCGTCGTCGTCCGGGCCGTTGTCGGCGAAGGGGCCGGTCGAGCGGGGGCGGGTGAAGGTGGCCTGCTCGGCCTTGAGGTCGGTGAGGAAACGCCGGTGCCAGGCCTCGAAGTCGGTGGGCGGGTCGGCGACGAGCCCCCGCATCTTCGCATAATCCTGGACGGACCAGGCCGAGAGGTATTCGTCGGTCGTCTGCTCGGGTGAGCCCTTCGTGCGCAACAGCCAGACCGTGGCCCCCGCCGCCACGATCAGCACGACAAGGACGGTCAGGACCAGCGGCCACCTGCGCCGCCGTCCGCGACGCGATCCCTCCGGCCGGGCGCGCCCGTACAGTGTCCCCGTTTGTGATGCCATGGCCCGAGGACACCAGAGACGGAGGAGTCCCGTCCAATATTGATATGACAGCTATATGGATATAAATCTAGATATAGTGGCTGGTCATGGACTTGGTCCGGCATCTCCGCTACTTCGTCGTCGTGGCGGAGGAACTGCACTTCGGGAACGCCGCGATCCGCCTCGGCATGGCGCAGCCGCCGCTCAGCCAGCGCATCAGACGTCTGGAGGAGGAGCTCGGCGTGCAGCTGTTCGACCGCTCCGCCCGGCAGGTACGCCTCACCGAGGCCGGGCGGCTGCTGCTCGGCGAGTCCCGCGAGATCGTCTCCAGGGTCGAGCGGCTGCGCGAGCTGGCCCGCCGCGGCGACGGCGGCGTGCTCAAGATCGGGGTGCCGCCCGACCTGGCCGCCTCCGTGATCGCCGCCCTGGTCGCGGGCTTCCGCGCGGTCAATCCGGACGTACGGCTCGTCCCCGTCGAGACCTGGACGGCCGACCAGGTGTCCGCCCTGGCCGGAGGCACGATCGACGTCGGGCTCGTCCGCCATCCGGTCGCCGCCCCCGGCCTGGACTTCGGCCAGGTGCTCGTGCAGCCTCTGGGCGTGCTGCTGGCCGGGGACGACCCGCTGGCCGGGGCCGGCGAGGTGCACCTGACCGATCTGGCCGGGCGCGAGCTGCTGATGCCGCCCAAGGAGGGCGAGCCGGGCTGGCACGCCGAGACGCTGGCCGAGTGCCGCCGCCACGGGTACGTGCCCGGCCAGGTGCACCAGGGCGCCGGGCTCGGCCTGGTGCTCGCCGGCCAGGCGGTGGCGTTCGGGCCCAGGGCGGACGTCCCTGGGCTGGCCTGGCGGCCGCTGCTAGGCTCGCCGATCGCGTGCCGGGTCTCCACGGCCTGGCGCGCGGCGACGGGCCCGAAGCAGGACTGGGTCGCCGAGTTCTCGGACGTCGCCGTACGCACGTTGAAGGAGAGCGCCGGGATGACCGACGAGGGCGCCGCGCCCGCGCGGCGGATCAGCCGGAGGCCGGGGATGCTGGCATGAGCGATCCCGACTACGCGGCGCTGTTCCGGATGGCCGGGGTGACGGGCTGGCTGCACGCCTGCGACATCGACTCCGGACGGGAGTCCGGCCACGGCGCCGACGAGCCGATGCCCCTGGCGTCGGTGTACAAGCTGCCGCTGCTGGTCGAGTTCTGCCGGCAGGCCGACGCCGGGCGGCTGGACGCGACGGCCCCGACGACCGTGACGTCCGGCCAGCGGGTCTCGGGGCCCACGGGCCTGTCGGCCATGCTCGACGACGTGACGATGTCGCTGCGCGATTTGGCGTACCTGATGATGGCGGTGAGCGACAACACCTCCGCCGACGTGCTGCTCGACCGGGTGGGCATGGACAACGTCAACGCCATGCTGGACGCCTTCGGCCTCGACGGCACCCGGATGCTGCAGAGCGGCCGCGACCTGTACGAGACCATGGAGCTGGACACCGGCCACGGGTGGCCGTACCTGGATCTCGACGACATCTCCCGCATGCGGGCGCTCGACCCCGCGCACACCAACCGCAGCACCCCGCGCGAGATGACCCGCCTGCTGTCCATGATCTGGCGGGACGAGGCCGCCTCGCCGCAGTCGTGCTCCTGGATGCGCGGCGTGCTCAACATGCAGGTGTGGCCCCACCGGCTGGCCTCGGGCTTCCCGTACGACGACGTCGAGGTCGGCGGCAAGACCGGGTCGCTGCCGACGCTGCGCACCGAGGTCGGCGTGGTCGAGTACCCCGACGGCGGCCGGTACGCGGTGGCGGTGTTCACCCGCTCGTTCAGCACGGCGGTCATCCAGCCGCGCGCGGACGCGGTGATCGGCACCGCCGCCCGTATGGCGGTGGACCACCTACGGAGGTAGCAAGTTATGGGGGAGGTCAGGTATGACTTTCCACCTGACGGGCGACAGGATGGGGCACATGGTTGCTGAAGGTGCGCTTCTCTGGGAACCGACCGGCGAGGTCGTGTCCGCCGCCAAGCTGACCCGCTACCTGGAGTGGCTGGGGCGGTCCGGCGCGAGCTACGAGGAGGTGTGGCAGTGGTCCGTCGACCGTCCTGAGGAGTTCTGGACGTCGATCTGGGACTACTTCGACGTCGTCGGGGAGCGCGGCGACGGGCCGGTGTTGTCGGGGGAGATGCCGGGGGCGACCTGGTTCGCGGGCGCCGAGGTCAACTACGCCGAGAACGCGTTGCGGCGCACCGAGGGCACCGCCCTGGTCTTCGTCTCCGAGGACGGCGCCCGCCAGGAGCTGACCCACGCCGAGCTGCGCGACGAGGTGGCCCGCGTCCGCACCGGCCTGGCCAGGCTCGGCGTCACCAGGGGCGACCGCGTGGCCGGCTACCTGCCGAACATCCCGCAGGCCCTGATCGCCTTCCTCGCCACGGCCTCGCTCGGCGCCGTCTGGTCGGCCGGCTCGCCCGACTTCGGGGTGCCGAGCATCGTCGACCGGTTCCGGCAGATCGAGCCCAAGGTGCTCATCGCGGTCGACGGCTACCACTACAACGGCAAGACCTACGACCGGTCCGACGCCGTGAACGAGATCGCCGCCGAGCTGCCCACGCTGCGCGCCACGGTCTGGATCCCCTACCTGTCGGCGGCCGGCGAGGGCCGCGCCCCCCAGGAGGCCGAGCCGGCCGCCGCGCACGCCCGTTCGGTGCCGCACGGCGAGGTCATCGGCTGGGCGGGGCTGCGGGCCGAGGCGGGGCCGCTGGAGTTCGAGCGGGTGCCGTTCGGCCATCCGCTGTGGATCCTCTACTCCAGCGGCACGACCGGGCTGCCCAAGCCGATCGTGCACGGGCACGGCGGCGTGCTGCTGGAACACCTCAAGTCGCTCGCCTTCCACCAGGACCTGGGCGAGGGCGATGTGTTCTTCTGGTACACCACCACGGGCTGGATGATGTGGAACTACCTCGTCGGCGCCCTGCTGGTGGGGGCCACGCCGGTGCTCTACGACGGCTCGGCCACGCATCCCTCGCCCGCCGCGCTCTGGCGGATCGCCGCCTCGGAGAAGGTGACGTACTTCGGGGTGGGGGCGCCGTACATCATGGCCTCGCTGAAGGCCGGGCTGCATCCGGACGGGCTGGAGCGGCTGCGCGGCATCGGCTCGACCGGCTCGCCGCTGCCGCCCGAGGGCTTCGCCTGGGTCGCCGCCGAGCTGCCCGGCACGCCGATCGGGTCGTTCTCCGGCGGCACCGACGTGTGCACGGGGTTCGTCGGGGCCACGATGCTCCACCCGATCAGGGCGGGGATCATCCCGTGCCGGTCGCTGGGGGCCAAGGTGGAGTCGTACGACCCCAAGGGCGAGCCGGTGATCGGCGAGGTGGGCGAGCTGGTGCTGACCCGGCCGATGCCCTCGATGCCGGTGATGTTCTGGAACGACCCCGACGGGCGGCGCTACTTCGACAGCTACTTCGACGTCTACCCGGGCGTGTGGCGGCACGGCGACTGGATCAAGATCAACGAGGACGGCAGCTGCGTCATCTACGGCCGCTCCGACTCGACACTCAACCGCGGCGGCGTGCGCATGGGCACCAGCGAGTTCTACCGCGTCGTGGAGCGGTTCGACGAGATCGCCGACAGCCTCGTGATCGACACCGGGCAGCTCGGCCAGGAGGGCAGCCTGCTGCTCTACGTCACCCTCGCCGAGGGCGCCGAGTTCGGCGAGCGGCTCGAACGCGCCCTGTGCGCGGCCCTGCGCCAGGAACTGTCGCCCCGGCACGTGCCGAACGAGATCCGCGTCGTGCCCGGCATCCCCCGGACGTTGTCCGGCAAGAAGCTGGAGGTGCCGGTGCGCAAGATCCTGCTCGGCACGCCCGTCGAGGAGGCGGCCAACCCCGACGCCATGGCGAACCCGGAGGTGCTGCGGCACTTCAGCCCGTGACGGGGAGGGCTCAGGGCTCCAGCCCGAACAGGGGGAGGCAGGCGTCGAGGTTGCGGATCTCGACGTCGGGGGACGGCGACCAGTTCTCGCGGGCCATGCGGAAGCGCCGGGTGACGACCGGCTCGCCCCTGCGCGCGTGGACGGTGACGCCGTCCTCGCGGTAGCCGAGCTTCCTGGTCACCGCCAGCGAGGCGTGGTTGTCCTCGAACGCCTCCGTCACGGCGTGCCGGGCGCCGAGGCCGGCGAAGGCAAGGTGCAGGACGGCCCTGCGCATCTCCGTGCCGATGCCGCGGCCCTGGAACCGCCGGCCCAGCCAGGAGCCCGTCTTGACCTCGCGGGCGACGGGAAAGCTGGTCGCCATGACGCCCTGGGTGCCGACGACCTGGCCCTCGTGCACCACGACCAGCTCCAGCGACCAGTCGTCGGCGGTGAACCCGGCCCAGTTGCGGAAGTGGTACTGCACCGTACGGCGGGCCCGCTCGGCCGGGGGCGCCTCGGTCCACGGGAACAGGAACGGCATGAAACCGGCCTCGTGGACGCCCTCGGCCGCCCGGTCGGCCAGTTCGTCGAGGTCGTCGAGGGTGGGGTGCCGCAGTTCCAGCCGCGGCGTGGTGATGGAGAGCTCAAAGAGCGGCCAGTTACGCATATTCCGGCATACTTCCAGGCGTACCTCCGCGTGCGCGACTCCTTTTTTGCCCGGCCCCGAACTTTGCCGGAAAGGATTTGCCGAACGGTGTGCGTTCCGGGTGTCGCCTTGGCTAAGGTTGGGGCTGTTCGGAGGGGTGAAAAGAGGCCGGGCGGGTGAACGCGCAGCTCGCTCCCCGGCCTCTGGAGAAAAGGCGGATGCGTCCATGGCGCATCCGCCTTTTCTTTGTTCCGCTGATTTCGCGCGGGTCTCGCCTCGGTCCACGCTTGCTAAAGGTTTGACCGTGCCGTCGCATAAAAGCGATATGCCGGTTTTTAGTGGGATTTGCCAGTGTCGTGAATTGTCGGCGATCTGGGTAGGCGTTGACCTATGATCACAAAGGTTCGGAGAGCGGTTGTTTTCGCCGCTCTCGGGTGTGGTGGGCTTCCCTTCCTGGCCGGTACGCCCGCCGTGGCGGACACGCCGGACAAAGCGGACAGGGCGCACACGGCGGACGCGGCGGACACGGTTGACATAGAAGACAGGGCGTACCGGCCGGACAGGGTGGACCAGGCAGAGAGGGCCGACCGGGCGGACAAGGCGGATCGGGCGGACAAGGCGGTGCCCGGCGGGGGGATCGTGCTGCGGCCGGGCGACCGCGGCGAGACCGTCAGGCGCCTCCAGGAGCGGCTGCACCGGAACGGCTACTACTACGGCAGGCTCAACGGCGTCTACGACGAGCAGACCAAGTTCGGCGTGTGGGCCTTCCAGAAGCACCGGCACCTGCGTCCTCAGGGTGCGGTCGGGCCGGAGGTGTGGCGGGCCTTCGACCGTCCGGTGCGGATGAGGCCGCTGGTGCCGCGCGGCGAGGCGGACCGGGTCGAGATCAACCTGCGCTACCAGCTGCTCATCGTCTACCGCCACCGCCGTCCGGCGCTCATCTCGCACGTCTCGACAGGCGCGCGGGTGAACTACTGCGAGAACGGCCACTGCGGCAACGCGATCACCCCGACCGGCGACTTCCACGTCACCAGCCGCGCGCCGGGCTGGACCGAAGGCCCGCTCGGCACGATGTACGACTCGCTCTACTTCGTCGGGGGCATCGCCATGCACGGCTCGTCGAAGGTGCCGCTGCGGCCCGCCTCGCACGGCTGCGTCCGCCTGCCGCTGCCCACCTCGAAGCGGCTGTTCGACATGGTGAAGATCGGCGAGCCGGTCTATGTGCGGGAGAAGTAGGTCAGACGCCTTGCGGCAGCCGGAACAGCCGGTCGGGGTCGTAGGTGGACTTCACCTCGGCCAGGCGGGCGGCGTTGGGGCCGTAGTAGGCGCCGCGCCAGCCGGTCAGGTCGGGGTCGACGTAGTTCACGTAGGCGTGCTCGCCGAAGTGCGGGGTCAGCTCGCCGTGCAGGCGGCGCAGCCACGTCCGGTCCGTGCCCTTCGCGTAGTACTGCACGCTGTAGAGCGCGGCCCGGTGCGGGAACGCCGTGGCCGCGGGCTTGACCCGGCCCACCGCGCCGCCGAGCGCGTCCAGCAGCACGGCGTGCCGTCCGCCGCGCGCCACCCCGTCCACCAGGCGGCGCACGCCGTCGGCGGGGAGCTCGGCGTAGGCCAGGTGCGACTTGGCGGCGAACGCCTCCCGCCGCGGCCGGCGGCACTGCGCCACCGGCCGTGACGCGCATCCCGCCATGATCATCATGGCCTCCCGGTACGACGTCGTCCGCACCGACCTCGACGACGGCGCGCCGACCCGCGCGACCAGCGGGGCGAGCAGGCGGTCCAGTGACGCCTTCGTGCCCTCGTACGTGCCGACGAGGAGCACGTCCAGGTCGCGTTCCTCGCGCGCCAGGTGCAGCGAGGACCACAGCTCGTCCGGCGCGGACGGCGCCCACGACTGCCAGGCGCGCACCGCGGCCCCGGCCCTGGACCACGGCCAGTGCAGGAAGAACACGGTCAGGTCGCGGGTGGCGTGGGTGCGGAAGGTGAAGGAGACCGCGACGCCGACGTTGCCGCCGCCACCGCCGCGGCAGGCCCAGTAGAGGCCGGAGTGGTGGGTGGCGTCCGCGGTCAGCAGGCGGCCGTCGGCCGTGACCACGCGTACGGACTCCAGGGTGTCGCAGGTCAGGCCGTACTTCCTGGACACCACCCCGATGCCGCCGCCCAGCGCCAGCCCGGCGATCCCGACCGTGGGGCACGAGCCCGCGGGGATGCTCACGCCATGCCGGGCCAGCCCGTCGTAGACGTCGACCAGCTTGGCGCCCGCCCCGATCGTGGCCCGTCCGGCGGCGTAGGCGACCGTGTTCATCCGGGACACGTCGATGACCAGGCCGGTCCCGGTGGACCAGCCCGCGTAGGAGTGGCCGCCGGAGCGTGGGGTGACCGCGACGCCGCTCGCGCGCGCGAAGGCCAGGCACGCCGAGACGTCCGCCGGGCTCGCGCAGTAGGCCACCCCGCCGGGCCTGATCCGGTCGTAGGCCGGGTTCACCAGGCGGCGGGCGGTGTCGTACCCGGAGTCGCCGGGCAGCACCAGCGTGCCGGCGAGCCGCCCGCGCAGCCGCGCCCAGTCCGGCGGCGGCGCCGACCGTCCGGCGCCGAGCGCGCCGATCAGCTCCGCGCCGCGCGTGCCGGTGCCGTGGGGACCCGGGCCGTACGGTCCGGCGCCGGTGGCCGGCGCGGCGGGCGTCCGCGCGTCGGCGGCCAGTGCCAGCGGCGCGAGCGCGGTGAGGTGGAGAAAGTCGCGGCGGTCCATGGGCGTCCCCCGTCGGTCGTGTCGAACCGATCGATGAGACGCCTGGCCCTCCGGACAAGTTCGTCACAACTACATCACTACCGACATCACCCCGCTGTCCCGCCAAATCCGAAGATGTTGGTACTGGCCCCCACCCGCGTCAGCCCGGGGGCCTTCCGCATCACACCGTCCTTGACCAGCCGCAGCGGCGACGTGGGCGGCTTCGGCGCCTCCCCGCTCGTCTGGACGATCCGCAGGGCCAGCGCCGGGCACATCTCGACCGCCCGCCGCGCGTCCTTGACCATCCACCCCGGCACGTTCCGGAACGACGGGAACCCGTAGTCGTCCAGCTCCACGAACTCCGGCAGCAGGTGCGCGCACAGGCCGTGCCCCTGGCAGCGGGTCCAGTCCACCTCCAGCCGGTACTCGGGCTCCACCTCCGGCTCGGGCATCGGCAGCACGCCGCGCACCGGCCGGCCGCACGAGCCGTGCTCCAGGTGGAGTGCGATCTCGCTCTCGAACGCGTCCAGCGCCGACAGCACGAACTTGGCCGTGCCGTCGGGATGGAAGCACGCGCCACGCCGCTCGACGGCCCGCACGCACCGGCGCACGGCGTCCACGGAGCCCGTGCCCTCGGCGATCGCGCACAGGGCACGCGCCACGTCGGGCAGCCCCAGACGGCAGGGCCCGCACTGCCCGGCCGACTCGGCGGCCAGGTACGAGGCCACCCTGGCCGCCTCGCCCAGCGGGCAGGTGCCGTCACCGAGCGGCACGATGATCCCCGCGCCCAGCGTGGCGCCGGCCAGCTTCATACCCTCCCGCGAGATCACCGCCGACCCGGCCACCTCCGCCGACAGCCACGCGCCGTGGTAGCCGCCGACCAGCACGCCGTCCCCGGCCTCGGCCTCGCACAACGCGAGCACGTCGGCCAGCAGGACGCCGGTCGGCGCCTCGATCACCGCGCCGTTGGCCGCGCCGCCGCTCACCGTGAGCAGGATCGTGCCGGGCTCCTTGCTGGTGCCCACCTCGGCGTACTTCTGGGGGCCGTACTCGGCCAGCAGCGCGAACTGGGCGTAGGTCTCGGTGTTGGACAGCAGGGTCGGCAGCCCGTCCACGCCGCTCGTCGCGGCCCGCCGCTTCCTTCCCGGCGGGATGGCCTCCTCGCCGTTCACGCCGCGGACGAGCGCACCGCCCTCCCCGCTGATGAACCTCTCCGCCAGCCCGACGACCCGGATCGGGATGCGGCTCTCCGAACCGCCCGACACGTTCGCGGCCCGGCGTTCGGCCACTGCCGCCGCCACGGACGACTCGGCCACCTCGCCCTCGACCGTGGCCACGACCACCTCGCGGGCGCCCAGCGCCTCCGCCGCCAGGATGGCGCCGTCCAGCACGAGGTGGGGGTTGCGGGTGAGCAGCATGGCGTCCTTGGAGCTGGCCGGCTCGCCCTCGGCGCCGTTGACCAGCACCACGCTCTCGCCCGTGCCCGCCGCGTCGGCCACGGCCCGCAGCTTGCGGGCGAACGGGAAGGCGGCGCCGCCCCGTCCGCGCATGTCGACCTCGTTCACCATGGAGATGAGCTCGGCCAGCTCGCGCGGCCGCGGCTCGCCGTGCAGTGTCCGGTGCGCGGGCAGGTCGAGCCGCCGGCAGTGGTCGAGCCCGGCGGTCAGCCGCGCCGGGCCCATCCGCAGCACGCGCGGCACCCGGTGCGGGATCACGACCGGCTCCCCGGGGTCGCGCGGCGCGGGTTCATCCGGCCTCCCGGTACCTGCGCCGCGCGTCGGCCAGGCTCACCGGCGCGTCGGCGGCCGCCGTGGCAGCCGCTGTGGCCGCGGCCGTCGCCCGCGGCCGCTCGACGGGCACGTCTGCCGCCACCCCGGCCGTCACGGCGGGCGCCTCCACCCTCTCCGGTACGACGGGCGGCCTGCGCAGCGTGGCCAGCACCCGCACGATCAGCGCGGACCCGACCGCGGCCAGGCACGCCACGTACGACCAGGCCACCCAGCCGGCCGGCGACCGGCCCGCGGTCAGCCCGTGCATGATCGCGATGGGCCAGGCCAGGTAGGCGGCCGAGTGCAGCAGCCGCCACAACCACGGCGTCCCCCGCACGGCGAAGCGGCCCCTGAGCATCCCCGTGGCCACCGCCACGACCATCAGGTCGAAGGCGAGCGCGCCGAACCCCACGTAGATCCCGGCGACCGGCACGACCGCCGCGCCCGGCGGCGCGTGTCCCAGGCTGATCATGAGGACGATGTGCGTGACCAGGTAGGCGAGCCCGATGAGGGCGGTGGCGCGGTGCGCGAGCTGGGCCCTGACCCGGTTGGGCGGGGACAGGAACACGCGTTCGGTGGTGACCAGGCCGAGCGCGACCGTCGCGGTCAGCAGCACCAGGGCGAACACGCCCGCGTAGAACTCTAGGAAACTCACTCCTCGGCCGAGCAGCGCGACGCCGCGTTCTGTCCTGGCCAGCGCGAACACCGACAACAGGACGGCCGTCAACGAGGCGCTCGCCCCCAGCCGGACGTTCCTTGTGTCCAGCTTGGTGGGGGCGTGCCGGGGGTGTCGTCTGTGGAGCATCTATTTCCCTCCAAGGTCGGGTGAGGGTACGACTCGGAAGGCTGATGGGGACGTGTCAGCAGCGGCGACCCCGGTTGATGCACGAGACGACGAACTGCATCAGCCGTTCGGGCATGACGTTGGCGAAGTCCGCGTGGTCGGTGACCGGGTTGTGCTTCTGTTCAGGGAACGCGTCCACGGCGAACGACGGACCCTGTGGAACCGTGTAGGCGAGGAGCATGCGCAGTTGCGGAATCGCCCTGGTGCCTTGCGGACAAGCGCCGTTCTGCCCGGGGAAGACCACGTGCGTGCGGTGATTGGCGCTGTCGGTGTTCTGACCGTCCCAGCAGCTGGGGAAATCCAGAATACGAAGAACCTGACTTCCGCGCGGGCAAAGCGGATATTTATCGGGACTTATGCGATTTGTGAATCCTGTGCAGCTCCAGCGGGCGCGGGCGTTCGCGGCGCCGTTCGTCCCCGCCTTGGCGTCGCCGGTGATCAGGCGCAGGAACCTCGGCATCGCGACGACCCTGGAGGTCGCGTTGCCCCGGAACTGCAGGCTCACCGTGCCGGCGCGGATCACCCGGCCCACGTTGCCGTCGGGGTCCTGGGCATTCGCGTCCACTTTGCGGTCGCGCAGAACTGGCCAGAAGTAAGTGGATTTATCCCCTAGGCGGCAGGTGGTTCCGGCGGCGGCCAGGCTCTCGTCGGTGGAGAAGCCGTCCGTGGACAGGTTGCCGACGTAGTCGTGGAGATGGTGGGCGCCGTTGCTCACGCCGGGGGCCACGATGAAGTTGTCGGGGTTGTTGTGACCGTTGCGGTTGGTGCCGCACTGAGCGACGAACGTGCCGCGTGAGCCGTTCCGGCCGATGCCGGCGTCGAGCCTCAGGGGCTGGACCTGGCGGATGTCCACGAAGTCGGTGACGAACGGGCCCAGGTCCTTGCAGTCGTCGTCCTGTGAGGCCGTGGGGGAGGGGGAGGCGGTCCGGGGCGGCCGGCCACGCCGGTCCTGCGACTGATCACCGGGGTCCTGCGGGTTCTGAGGATTCTGGGGGTCCTGCGGGTCTTGGGGGTTTTGTGGGTCCTGGGGGTCCTGGGGGTCCTGGGGTGTGGCCGTGGGGGTGCGGGGGGAGCGGTCGCGGCGGAACAGGGCGTCGCCTGGGTCCTCCGGCTCCGGCGACTGCGCCGGGTCGCGCAGCACGATCCCGCCGCCCTGCACCTGCTGATCCCCGTCCTGCCCCTGCCGGTCCGGCGCCTGCTGGTCGGGCGCCTGCTGATCCGGAACCTGCTGGTCCGGCACTTGCTGGTCCGGGGCCTGCTGGTCGGGTGCCTGCTCGTCAGGCGCCTGCTGGTCCGGGGCCTGTTGGTCGGGGGCGCGGTCGCGCTGGCGGCGGGAGTCGTCCTGGCTCGCCTGGGCCGGGTCGCAGTGGTCGGCCCGCGCCGGGGCCACGCCGATGACGGCGGCGGACACCAGGCCGCCCGCCGCCACGGCAAGAGCGGTCATGGCCGCGGCCATGCGCCCGGTTCTCATGGTTGTCAGCCGTTGCATGGTGGGAGGTACGCGGGCTTACACCATCAGGTTCACCCATGACCGGAGATAGTTAGAAATAACTGGAGTTATCGGAGTGGCTGCCGGACCGATAACGAAGGTGTAAAGATGTGCCCCGTGCTAGGTCACCTCGACGGCAGGTTCGAGAGTGCGGATGCCGAGGCGGAACATCGCATCGCGGTGCTCTATCAGGAGTTCGGCGGCCCTCTGCTGCGCCACGTACGCAAATCGACTGGAAACGATCTGCAATGGGCCGAGGACGTCGTACAGGAGACCCTGGTCAGGGCCTGGCGAAACTCGGCAAGACTGCAATGGGAACCGAGCCTTTTATGGGCGTGGCTGCTGACAGTGGCCCGCCGCATCGTCATCGACGGACGCCGACGGAAGAGCGCCCGGCCTCACGAGGTCGAGCCGCCCGAAGTCGACCAGATGTCGGTGCCGGACGGCTCCGAACGCGCGCTGTCGGCGATCGTCGTCGCCGACGCGCTGCGCAGCCTGTCCGCCGAACACCGCGAAGTCATTGAGCAGACCTACCTCCGAGACCGTACGATAAGTGAAGCGGCGGAGATTCTGGGGATTCCGCCGGGCACGGTGAAGTCCCGGCTCTACTACGGCATCCGGGCTCTCCGCGAACAGTTGCGTGACAAGGGGGTAGCCGGCTGATGCACGACGGGGTGGCCGCCTACGTCCTCGGCGTCCTCGACGAGGAGGAGCACGAGGCGTTCGAACGCCACCTCGACGCGTGCGAGCGGTGCCAGGCCGAGCTCATCGAGCTGGCCGAGCTTCCCGACCGGCTCGACGACCTCAAGACCGCCCCCTCGGCCTCCGGCGACGATCCCCCCATGTCGATGTCACGTTGACGTCTATGCCCTTTTCGGGTGATATCGGTACGGCGAGGCATACGCCCGGAATCAGGGCCGGGCGTTCAGGGGGAGGTGTTCGGTGGGCATCGACGGTGATGCGCCCGTTCCCCCCGCGCCGGCGGTCCGGCGAGGAAGGCGGCCGGCTGCCGCCCATCTCCCCGGACGTACCCGTCTGCACTACTTCCCCTTGCTATGGGAACGAAGAGCCTGGCTATGAACAGCCATGGCAAACCCTCACAAAGGAGTGAGAGCGAAATGCCGCTCGACGAGGCCAAGGATGAGCTGCTGCAAAGAGCCGCGGAGAGTTGCGCGGTCGGCAGCGAGCACATGAGCGCGGAGGAGGCCCTCTCCTTCCTGCGGTTCTACTACCGCCATGTCGCACCCGAGGACCTGCTCGACCGCAACCCCGTCGACGTGTACGGCCCGGCGATGTCCCAGCGACAGCTCGCCGAGGTACGCCCCCAGGGCCGGGCCGCGGTCCGCGCCTACACCCCCACGCTGGAGGAGAACGGCTGGGACCCGGGGCACTCGGTCGTCGAGGTGGTCACCGACGACATGCCGTTCCTCGTCGACTCGGTCACCATGGAGCTCGACCGGCAGGACATCGGCATCCACCTCGTGGTCCACCCCCAGATGCGGGTGCGCCGCGACATGACGGGCCGGATGCTCGTCCGCGGTCAGGAGGACGTCACCGGCCAGATGCTGGTCGAGTCGTGGATCCACATCGAGATCGACCGTCAGGCCGACCCCGGGGTCCTCAGGCGCGTCGAGGCCGACCTGCAGCGGGTGCTCGCCGACGTGCGGTACGCGGTCGAGGACTTCAGGAAGATGCGGGCCCTGGCCGTCCAGACGGCCGAAGACCTGAGCATGAACCCGCCGCCGCTGGAGCCCGCCGAGGTCGAGGACAGCCTCGACCTGCTGCGCTGGCTCGCCGACGGGCACTTCACGTTCCTCGGCTACCGCGAGTACCGGCTGGAGCACACCGAGCAGGGCGAGATACTGAAGGCCCTGCCCGGGGCCGCGCTCGGCATCCTGCGCGATGACAAGGTGGGCTCCGACAGCTTCTCCGCGCTGCCCGCGGAGGTGCGCGCCAAGGCCCGCGAGAAGCAGCTCCTGATCATCACCAAGGCCAACAGCCGGGCCACCGTCTACCGCGCGACCTACCTCGACTACATCGGGGTCAAGCTGTTCTCGCCCGAGGGCGAGGTGATCGGGGAGCGCCGCTTCCTCGGCCTGTTCACGCACGTGGCCTACAACGAGTCGATCTCCAGGATCCCCGTGCTGCGGCGCAAGCTGGCCGAGGTGCTCAACGCCGCCGGCCACGCGCCCGACAGCCACGACGGCAAGGACCTGATCGAGATCCTGGAGACGTTCCCGCGCGACGAGCTGTTCCAGACCTCGGTCGCCCAGCTCCTCCCGATCGCGCTCGGCGTGCTGCGGCTGCGCGAGCGCAAGCAGGTCAAGCTGTTCCTGCGGCGCGACGACTACGGACGTTACATCTCCTGCCTGATCTACCTGCCCCGCGACCGCTACACCACCAAGGTGCGGCTGAAGATGCAGGAGGTGCTGCTCAAGGCGCTCGGCGGCAGGTCGCTCGACTACAGCGCGATGATCGGCGAGTCCGTGCTGGCCCGGCTGCACGTGGTCGTGCGCGGTGAGCGCGGCAAGCAGCTCCCCGCGCCCTCCGTCGACGTGGAGGAGCTGGAGGCGCGCCTGGCCGCGCTCACCCGCTCCTGGGAGGACGACCTGGCCACCGCCCTCGACGAGATGACCTCCGAGGAGGAGGCTCCCGCGCTGGCCAGGAGGTACGTCTCCGCCTTCCCCGAGGGGTACAAGGCCGACTTCCCGCCCAAGGTCGCCGTGGTCGACCTGCACCGCCTGGAGCAGCTCGTCGCCGACGGCGAGGAGGTGGCGATCAACCTCTACGAGCCGTACGACGCCACCGAGGGCGAGCGGCGGCTGAAGATCTACAAGGTCGGCTCGCCGATCTCCCTGTCGGAGGCGCTGCCCCTGATCCAGCGGCTCGGCGTCGAGGTCGTGGACGAGCGGCCGTACGAGATCGACCGCGACGGCGACGCGAGCACCAAGAACGCCTGGATCTACGACTTTGGCCTGCGCTACACCCCCTCCCTCGAGGTGGACAGGAACGACTTCAAGCGGCTCTTCCAGGACGGCCTGAGCGCCCTGTGGCAGGGCCGCGTCCAGGCCGACAACTTCAACGCCCTCATCCTGCGGGCGGGCCTGACCTGGGAGCAGGTCGAGATCCTGCGGGTCTACGCCAAGTACCTGCGGCAGGCCGGCAGCACGTTCTCGCAGCTCTACATGGAACGCGTGCTGCTGGGCAACGTGCGGCTGGCCCGGCTGCTGGTCCGCCTGTTCGAGGCCAAGCTCGACCCGAGGCGCGGCGACGACGTGCGGGTCGACCTCGTGGAGGCGCTCAACGAGGAGATCCTGGGCGCCCTCGACGAGGTGGCCTCCCTCGACGAGGACCGCATCCTGCGGGCCTACCTGGAGATGATCCAGGCGACCCTGCGCACCAACTACTTCCAGACGGTCGACGGGCAGCGCAAGCCGTACATCTCGCTGAAGGTCGACCCGCAGGCGATCAGCGTGCTGCCGTTGCCGCGGCCGAAGTACGAGATCTTCGTGTACTCGCCCCGCGTCGAGGGCGTGCACCTGCGCTTCGGCAAGGTCGCCCGCGGCGGCCTGCGCTGGTCCGACCGCATGGAGGACTTCAGGACGGAGATCCTCGGCCTGGTCAAGGCGCAGATGGTGAAGAACACCGTCATCGTGCCCACCGGGTCCAAGGGCGGGTTCGTGGTGAAGCAGCCGCCCGCGTCCGGCAACCGCGAGGACGTGCTGGCCGAGGGCGTGGCCTGCTACCGGATGTTCATCTCCGGCCTGCTCGACATCACCGACAACCTGGTCGACGGCAAGGTCGTGCCGCCCGCGGACGTGGTCAGGCACGACGGCGACGACACCTACCTCGTGGTCGCCGCCGACAAGGGCACCGCCACCTTCTCCGACATCGCCAACAGCGTGGCCAAGGAGTACGGCTTCTGGCTCGGCGACGCCTTCGCCTCCGGCGGCTCGGTCGGCTACGACCACAAGGCCATGGGCATCACCGCCCGCGGCGCCTGGGAGTCGGTCAAGTACCACTTCCGCACCATGGGCGTGGACGTGCAGACCACCGACTTCACCGTGGCCGGCATCGGCGACATGTCCGGCGACGTGTTCGGCAACGGCATGCTGCTCTCCCAGCACATCCGGCTGGTGGCCGCCTTCGACCACCGGCACGTCTTCATCGACCCGGCGCCCGACGCGGCCCGCTCGTTCGCCGAGCGGCAGCGCCTGTTCGACCTCCCGCGCAGCTCCTGGGACGACTACGACCCGTCGCTGATCTCCGCGGGCGGCGGCGTGTTCCCGCGTACGGCCAAGTCGATCCAGATCACCCCGCAGATGCGCGAGGCGCTGGGCATCGAGGCGGGCGTCAGCTCGCTGGCCCCCAACGACCTGATCAGCGCCATCCTGCGGGCCCCCGTCGACCTGCTGTGGAACGGCGGCATCGGCACCTACGTCAAGGCCGGCTCGGAGTCCCACGCCGACGTCGGCGACAAGGCCAACGACATGCTCCGGGTGGACGCCGGCGACCTGCGCTGCAAGGTCATCGGCGAGGGCGGCAACCTGGGCTTCACCCAGCTCGCCCGCATCGAGTTCGCCCTGAACGGCGGCCTGGTCAACACCGACTTCATCGACAACTCGGCCGGCGTGGACACCTCCGACCACGAGGTGAACATCAAGATCCTGCTCGACCAGGTCGTCCGCGACGGCGAGCTGACCGACAAGCAGCGCAACCAGGTCTTCACGTCGATGACCGACGAGGTCGCCGACCTGGTGCTGCGCGACAACCACGCCCAGAACGTGGTGCTCGACGCGACCCGCGCCCAGGCGGTCGACATGCTCCACATCCACGCCCGCTACCTGCGCAAGCTCGAACGCGACGGGCTGGTCAACCGGGAGCTGGAGTTCCTGCCCTCGGACAAGACGCTGGCCGAGCGGCGGCAGGCCAGGCTCGGGCTGACCGCGCCGGAGTTCTCGGTCCTGCTGGCCTACACCAAGCTGGTGGCCGACGCCGAGGTGCTGGGCTCCGAGCTGCCCGACGACCCGTACCTGGCCTCCTGGCTGGTGTCGTACTTCCCGTCGGACCTGCGCGAGCGGTTCCGTACGTACATGGACGCCCATCCGCTGCGGCGCGAGATCATCACGACCTGCGTGGTGAACGAGCTGGTCAACGCCATGGGCACCACGTTCATGTTCCGCTTCGCGGAGGAGACCGGCGCCTCCACGTCCGACATCGTGCGGGCGTACCTGGTGGCGCGGGAGGTCTTCGACCTGCCGAGCTTCTACCGGGCCGTGGAGGCGCTGGACAACGAGGTCGACACCGCCACCCAGATCGCCATGCTGCTGGAGGGCCGCAAGCTGGTCGAGCGCGGCACCCGCTGGCTGCTGGTCAACCGGCGTCCGCCGCTCGACCTGGCCGGGTCGGTCGGCTTCTTCCTCAAGGGCGTCAACGGGCTGTCCGCGCACATCCCCAAGCTGCTCACCGGGCCCGACCTGGCCGCGTACGAGGAGCGCCGCGACTCCTTCGTGGCCCGCGGGGTGCCGCAGGAGCTGGCCGAGCGGGTGGCCGCGATGGTGCCCGCGTACTCGACGCTGGACCTGGTCGAGGTGGCGTCCCTGACGGGCCGTCCGGTGAACGAGGTGGCGGAGGTCTACTTCGACCTGGCCGACCGCCTGCAGCTGGCCCGCCTGCGCGAACGCGTCATCGCCCTGCCCAGGGACAACCGGTGGAACTCCATCGCCCGCTCGGCGCTGCGCGACGACCTGTACGCCGCGCACGCCTCGCTGACCCGTGACGTGCTGGCCCACAGCACGTCCGGGCTGCCGCCCGAGGAGCGGCTGGCCCGGTGGACCGACGGCAACGCGGCCGCCGTGGGACGCGCCCGCCAGACGCTGTCGGAGATCTGGGAGAGCGACCACTTCGACCTGGCGACGCTCTCGGTGGCCCTGCGCGCGATCCGCACGCTGGTGGCCGCCAGCAACCTGCCTCACACGGAGGCGTAGGAACCGCCCGAGGGGGCCCTCACTCGCCGCTGGCGCGGGTGAGGGCTCCGTCGTGGGCGACGACCCGGGCGGCGGCCGGGGCCGACAGCGGGGGCACCGCCGTGGCGTACTGGTGGACCTCGGTGAGCTTGAGGCTGCGGCGCACCGACGAGGTCGAGATGGCCCAGCCCGCCTCCGGCGGCACCGGGATGATGTAGGTGTTGTTGGCGACGGTGCGGGTCGAGGTGTTGCGCGACAGCGAGTACTGGATCAGCGCGCCGCCGTCGGCCGTGCGCAGCGCGTAGACCGGCCAGTTGTCGGCGCTGAAGATCGAGTCGTAGCTGAACCCGTCCTTCTTGGCCGTCTCGCGGTCGGTGGCGATCTGCTTGGCCACCTCCGTCGTGTACGGCCCGTCGGCGAGCAGGCCCGCCGTCACCCCGGCCGAGCCGGTCTCGGCCACGCTGGCGTGCACCGGGCCCATGTACTGGGGGCTGATCGTGACGGTCTTGTCGTCGGGCGTCAGCGCCGTGGCGTAGCCGTCGGCGTCGAGCCGCACCCGCGGCAGCTCCTGGCCCGGCAGCAGCTGCGCGGCCGAGCTGAGCAGCCAGTCGTCGCCGCTCTTGGCGAACGTCAGCAGCGTCGGCTGCCCGTTGCGCGTGGCCAGCGCGCTGAACCAGGGCGCCCGCTCGCCCTGGGCGAACCTGGGCACGTAGAGGGTCGGCGAGCCCCAGGCGTAGCGCGGCGGGCGGTCGCCGGTGGACTCGAAGGCGGCCTGCGTGAGCGCCAGCTGCCCGTCGCGGACCAGGTCGGTGCCGAGGAGCAGCCGCCCCGTCACGGGGCTCTCCACGCGCAGCACGTCGTCGGTGGGCAGGATCTCGGCGACCGCCTCGGCCGCCTCCTGACGCGTGACGGCGGGCGGCGGCGCGCTGGGCGAAGGGCTCGCCGCGCCGGTGGCGCCCGCCTTTCCCTGGGTCACCGCCGGGGACGTCTGAGCAGGGCCTGTGCACGCGGTCGCCGCGGCCAGCACGCCGACGGCGAGCGCCAGCATCTTCCCCCGACCGTATGCACGCACCTCGCCATGTTATTCGTGCACGCGAGGGTCGCGTACCCTAGGGAGACGTGGCAGGCATCGATCCGGCAGAAGAGATCAACGAGCTCGCGAACACGCTCCGCAGCATCCAGGACGTGCTCGACCTCGACGCGATGCGCAAGCAGATCGAGGAGCTGGAGCAGCAGGTTGCCGCCCCAGACCTGTGGGACGACCCCGAGCAGGCGCAGAAGGTCACGAGCAAGCTCTCCCATCTCCAGGGCGAGCTCAACCGCGTCGAGGGCGTCGCGCGCCGTCTCGACGACCTGAAGGTGCTCTACGAGCTCGCGGCCGAGGAAGGCGACGACGACACGCGCCTCGAGGCCGACAAGGAGCTGGAGTCACTCAAGACCGACATCGGCGCCCTTGAGGTGCGCACGCTCCTGTCGGGAGAGTACGACGCCCGCGAGGCGCTCGTCACCATCAACTCCCAGGCCGGTGGCGTCGACGCCGCCGACTGGGCGGAGATGCTGCTGCGCATGTACCTGCGGTGGGCCGAGCGCAAGGGCTACTCCACCGAGGTCTACGACACCTCCTACGCGGAGGAGGCCGGCATCAAGTCGGCCACGTTCACCATCAAGGCCCCCTACGCCTACGGCACGCTGCGCGGCGAGCATGGCACCCACCGGCTGGTCCGCATCAGCCCGTTCGACAACCAGGGCCGCCGCCAGACCTCGTTCGCGGGCGTCGACATCGTGCCGGTCGTCGAGCAGACCGACCACATCGACATCAACGAAGACGACCTGCGGGTCGACGTCTACCGGTCCTCGGGCCCCGGCGGCCAGGGCGTCAACACCACCGACTCGGCGGTGCGCATCACCCACCTGCCCACCGGCATCGTGGTCTCCTGCCAGAACGAGCGCTCCCAGCTCCAGAACCGCGCCTCGGCCATGAACGTGCTCCAGGCCAAGCTGCTGGAGCGCAAGCGGCAGGAGGAGGCGGAGAAGATGTCGGAGCTGCGCGGCGCGACCACCACGTCGTGGGGCACGCAGATCCGCAACTACGTGCTGCACCCGTACCAGATCGTGAAGGACCTGCGTACGGGCACCGAGGCGGGCAACCCGTCGGCGGTGCTCGACGGCGACCTCGACGGGTTCATCGAGTCGGAGATCCGCTGGATGCGCAGGGCGGAGTCAGGCACCGACTAGGTGCCTGAGCACCAGCGTCGCGAAGAGCAGCACGAGGAGCAGGACGACGACGAGGGCGGGTGACAGTCCGGCGAAGCCGTGATTGTGCATCCGCTCCCTGTTGGCTCGGCAGAGGGGGCAGCGGCCCTCGATCACGGGGTGGGCGCACTGCGCGCATACGAGGTGTTCACAACTCATGACAGCCCCAAGTCTAGCCGCACAATCGTTTTGTTTCCGTTATGGACGTTCCATGCCAGTCTTCCCCCTAGACTGTCGTCTGGCCAATCGGAACGTCGATCATCAGTAAAGACGGCGCCCCCGATCGGCCGGCGGCGGGAAATGGGCATGTGCCACCCTCGCTTCCGTCCTGACCCCTAGACTGGCATGCCGTGATGCTCTCGTGATCCATTTCGATAATGTCACCAAGGTCTACGCGAACCAGAACCGGCCCGCTCTCGACCACGTCTCCGTCGACGTGGACAAGGGCGAGTTCGTGTTCCTCGTCGGCCCTTCGGGGTCAGGCAAGTCCACGTTCCTGCGTCTGGTCCTGAAGGAGGAGCGGCCCAACTCCGGGGCGATCCACGTCGCCGGCAAGGATCTGGCCCGCCTCTCCAACTTCAAGGTGCCCCACCTGCGCCGCCGCATCGGCTGCGTCTTCCAGGACTTCAGGTTGCTCCCGAACAAGAACGTCTACGAGAACGTGGCGTTCGCCCTAGAGGTGATCGGCAAGCCCAGGCGGTTCATCCGCAAGGTCGTGCCCGAGGTCATCGAGCTGGTCGGCCTGGAGGGCAAGGCCCATCGCATGCCCGACGAGCTGTCCGGCGGCGAGCAGCAGCGTGTCGCCATGGCCCGCGCGTTCGTCAACCGGCCGATGATCCTGCTGGCCGACGAGCCCACGGGCAACATCGACCCCGCGACGAGCATCGGCATCATGAAGGTGCTCGACCGCATCAACCGAACTGGCACCACGGTCGTCATGGCCACGCACGACGCGGCCATCGTGGACTCCATGCGCAAACGCGTCGTCGAGCTGGAGGACGGGAAGATCGTCCGTGACCAGTCGCGTGGCGTGTACGGCCAGGCGTACTGACAGGGAGCGGCAGACACAACATGCGGGCGAACTTCATCTTCTCCGAGGTCTGGATCGGCCTCCGTCGCAACCTGACCATGACGATCGCGGTCGTCATCACCGTGGCAGTCGGCATGGCGATGCTGGGCGTCGGCCTGATGATCAACGCCCAGGTCTCCATGCTCAAGTCCTTCTGGTTCGACAAGGTCGAGATCTCGGTCTTCCTGTGCACCAAGGGCACCGCGATCCCCGAGTGCAACGGCAAGGCCGTCACGCCGGCCCAGACGAAGGCGTTGAAGACCCGTCTTGAGAGCCTCCAGGGCGTCAAGGAGGTCTTCTACGAGGACCAGAGCACGGCGTACGAGAACTTCAAGACGGCCTACCAGGCCAGCCCGACGCTCGTCCAGGCCACCAGGGTCGAGGACATGCCGCAGTCGTTCCGCGTGAAGCTGGTCGACCCCGACAACTACCAGCCGGTGATCGACGCCGTGAAGGGCCAGCCGGGCGTGTCCCAGGTGATGGACCACAAGCAGCTCATCGGCAAGTTCTTCGACCTGCTCGACAAGCTGTCCTTCTACGCGCTGGCGGTCGCCATCGTGCTGGTGCTGGCCGCGGCGTTGCTGATCGGCAACACGGTGCGATTGTCGGCGTTCAACCGGCGCCGGGAGACGGGGATCATGCGCCTGGTGGGCGCCTCGAACCTCTACATCCAGCTGCCGTTCGTCATGGAGGGCGTGATCGCCGGTCTGATCGGCGGCGTCTTCGCGGCCATCATCCTGATCGTGACGAAGGTCCTGCTGTTCGAGGAGATCGCCGGCTACTTCGGCAGCGGCATGGCCCAGCTCGGCTGGGACGCGGTGGCCCAGACCATCACGCTCACCATGGCCATCGGCGTCGTGATCTGTGTGCTGGCCTCGTTCGTGACGCTCCGCCGATACCTCAGGGTGTGAGGAATCGCCGGTAAGGTCGAAGCATGCCACGTGAGACCGGGCGGAAGGTCATCGCCCAGAACAAGCGGGCCCGGCACGACTACCACCTTGAGGACACCTTCGAGGCGGGGCTCGTGCTCCAGGGCACGGAGGTGAAGTCGCTCCGCGAGGGCCGCGCCTCGCTCGTCGACGGCTACGCCAGCATCGACGATGGCGAAGCGTGGCTGCTCAACGTGCACATCCCCGAATACATGCAGGGCACGTGGACCAACCACGCCGCCAAGCGCAAGCGCAAGTTGCTGCTGCACCGCAAGGAGATCGAGAAGCTGGCCGCCATGACCAAGGAGGGCGGCCTCACGATCGTCCCCACGGTCCTGTACTTCCAGGACGGCCGGGCCAAGGTCGAGATCGCCGTCGCCCGGGGCAAGAAGGACTGGGACAAGCGGCAGTCGCTGGCCGAGCAGCAGGCCAAGCGGGAGATGGCGCGGGCCCTGCGGCACCGCAACCGATGAGAGCGGCGGCACTCTAACCGATGACACGCGCGCGCCGCACCCTTGCCGCGACCGTCACCCTGGCGGTCGCGAGCATGACGCTGACCGGCTGCTTCGAGGAGTCCTCGCCGCACGACGCGGTGCGCGACTTCCTCGTGGGCTGGCAGTCCGAGGACTACGCCCTGGCCGCGGGCCGCACCGACGGCGACCCCGCCAAGGTGGGCAAGGCCCTGGCCAACGCCAAGCTGGAGCTCGACGCGGCCTCGTTCCGCTTCAAGATCAAGAGCGTCAGCGTGAACGGCGAGGAGTCCAAGGCCGACTTCCGCGCCGAGGTCGACCTGGGGGAGAACACCCCGCTCTGGGCGTACGACGGCTCGCTGCCGCTGCACCTGGTCGACGGCAGCTGGAAGGTGCGCTGGTCGCCGTCGGTGCTGCATCCGCAGCTCAAGGAGGGCCAGCGGTTCGCGGTCGAGACCAACCCCAAGCCGCGCCAGCCGGTGGTCGACCGGGCCGACGACCCCCTGCAGAACGAGCTCTACGTCTACGTCGTGGGCGTGGTGCCGTCCGCGCTGGGCGACCGGGCCGAGGACGTCGTGGCCAAGCTGTCGGCGATCACCGGCTACGCCCAGGACCGGCTGCTCAGCCGGATCAGGTCCTCGCCGCCCGACAAGTTCGTGCCGCTGGTCACGTTCGGGCGCTCGCGTTACCTGTCGATGAAGTCGAAGCTGGCCGGCATCTCCGGCATCCAGACCGACCCGCAGCCGCAGCCCATCGACCCGGCCGCCCCCAAGCAGATCGTCGGCAAGGTCAGCGCGCTCACCCCCGAGGACGAGCAGAAGCTCGGCGGCCCCCAGCGGGCCGGCGACTCGATCGGCCAGAGCGGCCTGCAGCAGGCGTACCAGGACTATCTGACCGGCTCCACCGAGACCAAGGTGATCACCCTCGATCTCAAGACCGGCCGGCAGGTGGCCAAGCTGCAGGAGTGGCCGGGCCGCCAGAACGTCTCGGTCAAGACCACGATCGACAGCCGCGCCCAGGCGGCGGCCGAGCGGGCGGTGGCCGAGACGGCCACCAGCGCGCTGGTGGCCGTGCAGCGTGACACCGGCGAGATCCTCGCGGTCGGCACCAGCGGGCTCAACCAGGAGAAGGACGCGCTGGCGGGCAGGTTCCCCGCGGGCACGGCCTTCTCGATCGTGGCGGCCGACGCGCTGATCAAGAGCGGCGTCAGCACCAAGCAGCGGCTGGCCTGCCCCGCCGAGCGCACGGTGGGCGGCGCCAAGTTCGTGCACACCAGCCAGACCGCCGGGGTCACGTCGTCGGCCACGTTCCAGGACAACTTCGCCAAGGGCTGCGTGACCGCGCTGGCCTCGCTGGCCCGCCGGGCCAGCGCCGGCGGCCTGGCCGCGAGTGCCAAGGCGTTCGGCATCGGCCAGCCGTGGCGGCTGCCGCTGAAGTCGTTCAGCGGGGCGATGCCCGAACTGTCCAGCGACGCCGACAAGGCCAGGGCCATCGCGGGCCAGACCGTCGAGGTCAGCCCGCTGTCGATGGCGCTGGTCGCGGCGGCCGTGGGGTCGGGCACCTGGCGGCCGCCGGTGCTCGTGACCGCGCCCGCGTCGCCCGATCCGGCGGCGGAGGTCGTCCCTACCAAGCAGCCGGACGCCGTCCCGATGGATCCGAAGGTGCGCAGCGCGCTGACCGCGATGATGCGCGCCGGAGCGGTCGGCAGCCCCGCCCAGGCGGGCCGGGGCAGGGTCTACGGCGTGCGCGCGACGGCGGGCACCCAGGACAAGCCCATGACCTGGTTCGTCGGCTGGCAGGGGGACGTGGCGATCGCCGTCCTGGCCAAGAACTACGACGCGGCGGCGGTCGCGGGCAGCTTCTTCTCGGGCCTTCGTGACTCTGCGTGAAAATCTTGTGACGGGGAGCAACCGTTCCGGGTCGTGGCTGCGTCTTACTGAATGACTGGGCCCGCTCGGGGGGTTGCGGACTCAGTCGCCGTGATGAGATCAGGACTTCATCTCGGGGGAAGTCCTGCCGTCCGGACCGGCTCGACCCTGCCGGTCGGCCCCCGGGAGCGCGTGCTGCTGTGCCACGCTCCCGGGGGTTTCGCCATGCTGGAATTAAGTTGGCGTTGGGGGCGTTGTCCCCTGTAGATTCAGTGTTGCTCGCCTCTGCGTGATGATCAGCGTGAGGCGTGTTGACAACTGCACAGGGGGTGACTGGCTTCGACTTCGATCTTGCAAGCCAGGTGAAGCGGGCCGAGGACTGCGGACATAACCTCGTTAATCCTGTGACCGCAAAACAATAAGTGCCAATTCCAAGCGCACTGAGGTCGGCCAGGGTTCCCTGGCCCTCGCTGCCTAAGTAGCGAAACCTCTGTCAGCCCGGGAGTGCCTTCGGCCCGGTGTCTGGCATCGTTAGAAGGCTCAACCGATCGACCCGGCCACGGGGGAGATCGGGAAATCAAACAGTGGCTGAGCCCGTCGGCGACTCGCCTGCGTGATCGCCGGGGCTGAGAAAAGCACAGCAGGCTGCGCCCGGAGAAGCCCTGACTTGGGGTTGAAGGACGCGGGTTCGATTCCCGCCACCTCCACGTGATCAAAAAAGCCTCCGACCTGCCGATTACTCGGCGGGTCGGAGGCTTTTCGCTGTCCGGAAGACGTGCGCGTCCCGGCTCAGAACGTGCGCAGCCAGCGGCGGAGGCGGTCGAGGGGGGTGCGCGGCTCCAGTGGGGGCAGCAGGCGGCGCAGCTCGTCGTCGGTGGCCGGGCGGGCGTCGAGCGCGGCCTGGCGCAGCGGTTTCGCGTCCACCCGCAGGCCGCCGAGCACCTGGACGGTCACCGTGCCGCGGCGCACCGCGTAACCGTGCGTGTCCTCGCGGCGGACGTAGGTGAGGCCGGAGCCGGCCGGGGTGCACTTCTCGGCGAGATGGCAGACGTCGTCGGTCTGGCTGACGGACAACGTGATGTGGACGCTCTGGCCGCCGTTGCCGGTGTGGTCGGAGGGCGTGTAGACCAGGCCCGCCGGGATGCCCATGAGCTGTGGGGTGTAGCCCGGGACGCGCGCCGTGTAGTAGTCGCCGGTCTGTTCCTGGTCGCCCAGTTCGCGGGCGGTGGCCGGGCGCAGGCTCCGGGCGGCCGACCGGAGCAGGTCGCGGGGGACGGCGGTGCTGCCCACCACCGTGACGTACCGGCGGCCCACCCGTACCTGGTAGCCGTGCTCGACCGGGCCCTGCCGGTGAACCAGGCCGCCGGGCTCGGCCGTGCAGGATCCGGTCGGCAGGTCGGCGTCCTGCGCGGTGGGCTGGCCGCACACGGCCGCGCCCGGCAGGAGCCGGTCGTGGGCGACGATCCTGACGTACCGGTCAGGCGGGATGGCGGCCGGGTCCGCCGGAGTGAAGCCGGAGCCGCCCAGCCCGCCGCCGTAGTCCCGGTCGTCGGGCCGGTAACCGGGGACGGCGACCACGTACGCGGTCTCCCGATGGAGGTTGCCCGCCGCCAGGCGTGCCTCCAGGTCGTCCGGCGGCTCCTGGCGCAGCACGGCCACGCCCGCCCCCAGGAGCGCCACGCTCAGCCCGAGCGAGACGCCCTGGTAGCGCCACCCGCGCAGCAGCGTCCCAGCCACGAGGGCGTACGGAACGCCGCCGAGCACGGCCGCGAGCGGCAGGTCGCGGCTCACCCCGAGGCCGGCTACGTCGGTCACCACCCAGCCGAGGGCCCAGCCGGCGGTTCCCAGGCCCAGCACCAGCAGCGCCCACAGGAACCGGCCGCCGCGCGTCGCGCCGAGAACGGACACGCCGCGGGTGGCCCTGATCACGACGACCAGGTAGCCGAGCAGGGCCGCCACGCCCACTGCGGCGGCGGCGAGGAACGCCGCCTCGTCGCCGGCGAACAGCACGGCCGGCAGGACCAGCCACGCCGTCGGCAGGAAGACCGATCCGGCCGCCCAGGCGCCGACGAGCTGGGCCAGGACCAGCAGCGGCCGCGACGCGATCCCGCCGGGTGGACGGTCGGCCGCGATGCCCGTCAGCCCTTGCCGCTGGTTCGGACGACCGCCGGGCGGCACGGGTTCGGTCAACGGGACGGCTCGAGGATCGTCTTGATGTGCTGGTTGCGCATGTTGATGAGGTGGGTCAGGTGGCGGCGCAGGACCAGCAGCTCGGCCAGGCGGCCCAGGGGGCCGGCGGGGGCGGCGAAGTCGACGACGTCGGTCATGAGGGTGGCGCCCGCGTGCGGAGCCGCCTCGAAGCGGTGTTCGTGCCGCCAGTGGCGGAACGGCCCGGACACCTGCTCGTCCACGAAGTACGCGGGCCGTTCCCAGGCGCTGATCGTGGAGGTCATCCGCCAGGTGAGGCCGAAGTGCCGGGCCTGCCAGGTGACCCGGTCGCCGAGGCCGAGCAGGCCCGTGGTGACCCCCGCGACGGCGCGTTCCGACGAGCCGGCCATGGACGCGGTGTGGGTCTCGACCGAGAGCGACGTGTCGAAGAGCACGTCGGGGGGAGCGAAGACCAGGGTCACGGTCTCGAAACGCGCCATGGCGGCATCCTAGGGATCCCCGTGGGCGCGTGGGCCGAGGGGGTCGGGCTAGTGGGCGCAGCCGGCGTACTCGTCGAGGCGCCGGAACATGGCGGCCAGCATGAGCGGGAACATCGCGACGTGCGCGACGAGCATCAGGACGCCGCCGTCGATGACGCCGAGCCAGAGCAGCGGATAGAGCGGCACGATCGGGACGAACATCGCCGCGCACATCTCCAGCGTCGCCGGCCAGCGGTGGCCGCGGAAGCGCATCCACACGGCCATGCCCACCGACATGTCGACGGCCATGATCAGGTACGCGAGCTCGGGCGACTCGTCGTGGGAGACGGAGAGGCCGACGGCCGACTGGAGGGCGCCGAGCGCGAACATGCCGACGAACATGGCGACGATCATCTCCACGTAGTGGAGGGCGAACTTCGACCAGCGGCGGCCGGTCGCGGAGGGGGTCGCGGGTGCGGGAGGCGTCGGTGTCATGGCTCCGACTGTGGCCGGGTGGGGGGACGGGGACGAGGGGCGAAGCCGTACATGTCCGGAAAGTTGGGTTCTTGGTCTTCCGGACCTACAGTCGTGCCATGGAGTACCGGCGGGTCGTGGTCGTCGCCTACGAGGCGGCCGAGCTGCTCGACATCGCGTGCGTCAGCTCGACGCTGGAGAACGCGAACTGGCACGGCGCCTCACCGTACTACCAGGTACGGCTGGCCACCCCCGGCGGTCATCCCGTGACCACCGCCGGCGCGCTGGTGCTGCAGGCCCAGCTTGCGCTGGAGCGGATCACCGGGCCGCTCGACACGCTCATCGTCTCCGGCGGCACCGGCCACGTGGACGCCGCGGCGAATCCGCTGGTCGTCGGCCATGTCCGCAGGCTGGCGCGGGAGAGCAGGCGGGTCGCGTCGGTGTGCACCGGCGCGTACGTGCTGGCCGCCGCGGGACTGCTCGACGGCAGGCGCGCCACCACCCACTGGCGGGAGGCGGCCGACATGGCCGCCCGCTACCCGCGCGTCACCGTGGACCCGGCCCCGATCTTCGTCCGCGACGGCGAGGTGGCCACGTCCGCGGGGGTCACCGCCGCGCTCGACCTCACGCTCGCCCTGGTCGAGGAGGACAACGGCGCCGAACTGGCCAGGACGGTGGCCCGTGGCATGGTCACCTACCTGCAACGGCCGGGCAACCAGGCCCAGATGAGCATGTTCGTCAGCCCTCCGGCGCCCGCCGACGGCCTGGTCAGGCGGATCGTGGAGCACATCTGCGCGAACCTGGCCGCCGACCTCACCGCGGCCACGCTGGCCGCCGCGGCGGGCGTCAGCGAACGCCATCTCACCCGGCTGTTCCTCCGGCATCTGGGGCAGACGCCGGGCAGGTTCGTGCGGCGGGCCCGTACCGAGGGGGCGGCTCAGCTGCTGGCCTCGACCTCGTTGCCCATGTCCGCGATCGCCGTACGGTGCGGGTTCGGGACGGCCGAGACGCTGCGCCAGGCGTTCGTGGACCGGTACGGCATCCCGCCCTCCCGCTACCGGCTGACCCAGTCGTCCGCGACCGGCTGATCGCCATTTATCCCGCCCGAAAAGGGCAATCCGGGCTAGGGTGTCTGACTTGAGCCTTTTCTGAGCATTAAGGTGATCAGCAGATGCGAAAGACGATCGTGCTCCTCGGGGCGGCCGTCGTCCTGTCCGGATGTGGCATGTTGCCGGGCGGGCAGCCGCAGACCGCCGCCAAGGAGGCGACCACCACCGCCCCCGCGCCGCCGCGGACCGCGCCCGCGCAGACGGCGCCGCCGCAGGCGGACGTGGTCATCGCCACCCGTGAGGCCAAGGTCGGCTCCGGCGGCCAGTACGGCAAGGCCCGCGTCGAGATCACCGCCCTGATGCGCCAGGGCAGGACCGTCACCCTCAACTGGACGATCACCGCCGTCGAGGGCAAGGTCAACGTGCACAACGGCCTGGGCGGCGGCGCGCTCGACTACACGGTCTCCAACGTCTCCCTGATCGACCCGGTGAACGCCAAGCGTTACCGCGTCGCCCGCAACGGCACCGCCGCCGACGCCACCTGCGTGTGCTCCGGCACGCAGGGCCAGTTCCTGGAGGCGGGGGAGTCCAGCACGCTGTACGCGGTCTTCGCCGCGCCGCCGCCGGAGGTCACGAAGGTCAACGTCGAGATGCCGATGCTGGGCGTGCTCACCGATGTTCCGCTCTCTTAGCCTGGCGTTGGCCCTCGTGCTGACGCCCACGCCTGTCCCGGTCCCGTCCGACGCCGCCGGCCCGGTGGAGGACCTGGTGCTGCCGGTCGAGGACATCGTCGGCGAGGTCGAGTCCATGGACGGCGCGCAGAGCGAGACCAGGCAGGGCCGCAAGGTGACGGTCGCGCTGACCAGCGACGTGCTGTTCGCGCTGGACAAGTGGCGGCTGACGCCCAAGGCCCGCAAACGGCTGGCGGACGTGGCCGCGAAGGTCGAGGCGGAGGGCGCGGGCGGCGTCGTCAGGATCGAGGGGCACACCGACGACCAGGGGAGCGACGCGTACAACCTGACGTTGTCGCGGCGGCGGGCGCAGGCCGTGCGCACGGCCCTGGAGAGCCTGCTCGGCGGCGGGAACGTGACCCTCCAGGCGGCCGGATACGGCGAGCGGCGGCCCAAGCTGCCCAACCTGGTCGAGGGCAAGCCGGTGGAACGGAACCGGGCGAAGAACCGGCGCGTGGAGATCGTCTTCACGGCCCGGCAGTAAGGGGTTGAGGGGTCGGCCTGGCGCTGACACGGCGGCCCCGTCGGGCCGTCACTCGGCCTTGAGCTCGCCGAGGGTCACCGTGACGGTCTGGGTGCCGCCGTCGGGGCGCAGGATCTCCACCTTGACCTGGTCGCCGGGCTTGAAGGCGGTGACCTCCTCCGCCAGCGCGGCCATGGTCGTGGTCTTCTTGCCGTTGATCGAGAGGATCACGTCACCGGCCCGGATCCCGGCCTTCTCCGCGCCTCCGCCCTTCTCCACGCTCGCCACGCCCACACCGCTCGGCTGCCCGGTGGCGCCGATGACCGTGCTGCCGCGGATGCCGAGCGCGGCCCGGTGGCTGTTGGTGACCTTGCCGTTCTTCACGATCTGGGCCGCGATGTCGGTGGCCGTGTTGCTCGGGATCGCGAACCCGATGCCGGGCGCGGCCCCGCCGCCGAGCTGAGGGTCGGTGGCGGCGAGGGTCGGGATGCCGATGACCTCGCCGGCCAGGTTCACCAGCGCGCCGCCGCTGTTGCCGGGGTTGATCGCGGCGGAGGTCTGGATCGCGCCGCTGATGGTGGCGCCCGGCGACTCGGGGCTCTGGGGCTCGCTGACGGTACGGCCGAGCGCCGAGACGATCCCGTTCGTGACGCTGCCCGACAGGCCCAGCGGGTTGCCCATGGCCAGGACGATCTGGCCCACCCGCAGCTTGCCCGAGTCGCCGAACCTGGCCGGGCGCAGCCCGTCGGGCCGGTCGACCTTGATCACCGCCAGGTCGCCGGCGCCGAACGCCTTGACCAGCTTGGCCGGGCGGGGCGCGCCGCCGGTGGCGATCGTGACGTTCATCTCGGTCGCCTCGCCGACCACGTGGGCGTTGGTGACGATGTGACCCGCCGTGTCGTAGACGATGCCGGAGCCGAGGCCCACCTTGGTGTTGATCTGCACGATCGACGGCAGGACGTCCGTGATGACCCGCTCGTACGCGCTCTCCAGCGACTGCGGCGCGCTCCCCGGCGCCTCCGCGGAGGCGGTCGGCGAGCCCGGCGTGGTCGTGGCCGGGCTCGCGGTGGCCGTGGAGGTGGACGCCGGGATCGACGGGGACCGCCCGCAGGCGGTGAGCAGTACGACGGCTGCCAGTCCGGCGACGATCTCCCTCATGGGGAGATGTCTGCCCAGCTCAGCGGGAAAGATACGCCTCCCGGACGTCCCGTCTGCTGAGTTTGCCCGTGGGGGTGCGCGGCAGCGACTCGCGGTACTCGATCACCCGGGGGTGTTTCATCCGGGCCAGCCGGGGCCCGCAGTGCCGCAGCAGCTCGGCGGTCAGCTCCGCGCCGCCCGTCACGCCCGGCACGGGCTGGACCAGCGCCACGACCCTGTGCCCCCACTCGGGGTCGGGCACGCCGATCACCGCCACGTCGGCCACCGACGGATGTTCGAGCAGCGCGGCCTCGATCTCGGCGGGGTAGATGTTGACGCCGCCCGAGATGATCAGGTCGGTCCTGCGGTCCAGCAGGAACAGGTAGCCGTCGGCGTCGAGGTAGCCGATGTCGCCGGGGGTGTAGGCGGCGCCGCGCATGGCCGAGGCGGTCTTGCCGGGGTCGCGGTGGTACTCGAAGCGGTTGATGCCGCCGATGTAGACCGTCCCGGGTTCGCCGGGGGCAGCCTCGTGGCCGTCGTCGCCGATGATCGTGAAGGCCATGCCGTCGAGGGCCCTGCCGACCGTGCCCGGCCTGTCCAGCCACTCCTGGGACGACACCATCGTCGCCACCGCGGCCTCCGTCGAGCCGTAGTACTCCCACAGGACGGGACCGAGCCAGTCGATCATCGCCTGCTTGGTGGCGGGCGGGCAGGGGGCGGCGCCGTGGTAGAGGTGGGTGAGGGAGGACAGGTCGTAGGTCTTCCGGTCCGGCACGGCGAGCAGCCGGTGGAACATCGTGGGCACCATGAACGCGTTCGTCACCCGGTGCCGCTCGATCAGCGCCAGCGCCTCGGCGGCGTCGAACCGTTCCGGCGCCACGATCGAGTGGCCGAACTGCAGCGCCATCATCGCCTGGCCGTAGGGGGCCGAGTGGTAGAGCTGCGAGCACACCAGGTGCACCCCGTCGGACGGCAGGCCGAAGTGCCGCCAGCTCTTGCGCATCAGGATGGGGTAGAGGTCCTCGGGCGTCAGGTCGAGCAGCCGGCGGCGCACGCCCTTGGGGCGGCCCGTGGTGCCGGAGGTGTAGAGCATCATCGAGCCGGCCCGGCGGTGCTCGGGCGCGGTGCCGGGCCGGCCGTCGGTCAGGTCGGCGACCGTGAGCGCGCCGGGGGAGACGACCACGTCGGCGCCGCAGTCGGCGACGATGTAGTCGATCTCCTCGGCCGTGAAGTGCCAGTTGACCGGCACCAGGTAGGCGCCGATCTGGTAGGTGGCCAGCATCATGGTGAGGGCGTCGAGCCCGTTCTTCAGCACGGTCACCACGGCGCCGCCCGGCCGGACGCCGCGCGCGACCAGGCCGTGGGAGGCCCTGTTGGCGCGGGCGAGCAGCTCGCCGTAGGTCGCGCCGTCGTCGCCGAGCAGGGCGGGACGGTCCGGGTCGGCGGCTGCGATCTCGTAGAAACCCCTCATGTCCGCAGACCATACAGAATTAGATTCTGCTGGGGGAATAGAGGAATTATCCTGCTCTTCGGTGACGTAACCTCAAGGCCATGGCGGACGTCGGCGACGAGAGATCAGCACAGGACACCCAACCTTTTCGCAAGGTCGTCGTGCCGCCTGCCGAGCAAGTCGTGCCGCCTGCGGAGCAGACGGTCAAGATCCCGCGTCCGCCGCGGCCGGGTGCGTCCCAGCCGGTGCAGCCGACCCCCCAGCCGCCGTCCGGCCCTCAGCTGTCGTCCGGCCCGCAGCCGCGTCCCTACCCCGGGTCGCCCTCGGGTCCGCAGGTGCGCGCGCAGCCTCCGTCCGGCCCGCAGGGACGCCCGCCGCACCCGCCGCAGTCTCCGGGCGGGAACCAGCAGCTCCAAGGCGGCGGCCGGCAGGGGCCGGGACAGGCGCAGGGGCCTGGGCCAGGGGTTGTGCACGGGCAAGGGCAGGCCAACGCGCAAGGGCCTGGGCTCGTGCAAGGGCCGGGGCAGGTCCATGCGCAAGGGCAGGGGCAGCGGCCGGGGCAGGGGAGGGCGTCGCAGCATCAGCCTGTGCAGGTGTGGCCGCCGGGAGCGCCCAGGTCGCCCCAGCCTCAGCCCCAGTCCCAGCCGGGCGCCGCCGGTCCCGTGACGCCGCTCGTCACCAAGCCGCACAAGCGTGGCATCGGGGACATCCCCATCCGCGCGATCTACCTGGCGGGCGCCATCCTCGTCACCGTCACGGCGGTGCTGCTGATCTTCGTCGTGTTCTCCGGCGACGTGCCCACGACCGGCGACCCCGCCGGGACGACGGTCTCCGTCGCCCCCGTGCCGGCCGCGACCGCCACCCCGACCGCCTCCCCGACCCCCAGCGAGACGCCGGTCGCGCTCCCCTCGGTGCCGGCGAGCAAGGCGTTCCCCACGTTGCCGGGCAAGGCGTCCGTGGTGAGCGGGATCATCTCCGACAAGACGAGCGGCATCAGCTACCCGCGCCTGGCCGCGCCCTGGGACGCCAAGTCGTTCGCGCCGTTCACCGTCGCCCAGCGCATCGGCAAGGTGGCGGTGCCGCACACCGTGATCGCCTCGGCCATGTTCCCCGGCGACGCCCCGGAGAAGAAGCCCTCCAAGGACGCCGACTACCGCGAGATGGCCGTCCGCGCGGCCCGCTGGGCGCTGCGCACGCAGTATCCGGCGGGCGCCGAGCTGACCTCCTGGACCGGGTCCGCGAAGGTGCCGGTCGGCAAGGGCTGGTCGCTGGGCTACAAGGTCACCTACGTCTCGGGCGGCAAGACCGAGACCGCCCAGGCCGTGGTGACGGTCGTCGAGGTGGGCAAGACCAAGCCGGCGATGCTGCTGGCCTCGATTCCCGAGAAGAACAAGGCGCGATGGGCTGATTTGAACACACTCGTCCAGCAGGTGCGGCCCCTCTAGGCCAGAAGCATGCTCTAGAATATGGTTCTGGGCATCGGGCACTGACTTTGACCTGGCTGGAGGATGAGCAATGGCGATCGGATTGAGCGAGGAGCACGAGGCGCTCCGCGACTCGGTGAGCGGCTGGGCCGAGCGGAACATCCCCTCGGAGCTGCTGCGATCCGGGTCGGACGAACGTCCGCCCTTCTGGCCGGGGCTGGCCGAGCAGGGGCTGCTCGGCCTGCACCTGCCCGAGGAGTCCGGCGGCTCGGGCTACGGGCTGCTGGAGGCGGCAGTCGCCGTCGAGGCGCTGGCCGAGAAGCTCGCCCCGGGCCCGTACGTGCCGACCGTGCTGGCCAGTGCGGTCATCCACGCCTCCAAGCGGCACGACCTGCTCGAAGCCCTCGCCGACGGCACACTGACGGGCGCCGTCGCGCTGTCCGGCTCGCTCACCGGCTCCCGCGCCGACGACGGCTCGCTGGTCGTGTCCGGCACGGCCGACCCGGTGCTGGCCGGCTCGCTGGCCGACGTGCTGGTGCTGCCGGTGACCACGTCCGAGGGCGAGGAGTGGATCGCCGTCGACGCCTCGGCCGTCACCGTCACGCCGGTCCGGTCGCTCGACCTGACCCGGCCGGTGGCCAAGGTGGAGCTGTCGGAGGCGCGCGTGCCCGCCGAGCGCGTGCTCGACGGGGTGGAGAGCCCCGACGTGCTCAACCTGGCCGCGATCCTGCTCGGCGCCGAGGCCGCCGGGCTGGCGTCCTGGTGCGTCACGGCCGCCGCCGCCTACGCCAAGGTACGCGAGCAGTTCGGCCGGCCGATCGGCCAGTTCCAGGGCATCAAGCACAAGATCTCCCGGATGCTCGTCGCCCTTGAGCAGGCCCGCGCCACCGTCTGGGACGCCACCAGGGCCGAGGGCCGCGAGCTGGAGTACGCCGCCGCCGTCGCCGGGGTGATGGCCCCCGACGCGGCCGTCCAGTGTGCCAAGGACGCGATCCAGACGTTCGGCGGCATCGGCTACACCTTCGAGCACGACGTGCACCTCTACTACCGGCGCGCCCTCACCCTGCGCGCCCTGCTCGGCTCGTCGGCCGAGTGGGCCGCCTCGGTGACCGCGCTCGCCCTGCAGGGCGTCGGCCGCGAGATGGAGATCGACCTGCCCGAGGGCGCCGAGGAACTGCGCGAGGGCATCCGTGCGGAGATCGCCGAGATCGCCCGTCTTGAGGGCCAGGAGCAGAAGCGGGCGCTCGCCGACCGCGGGTTCGTCATGCCCCACCTGCCCCGGCCGTGGGGCCGCGCGGCCAAGCCGCTGGAGCAGGTGCTCATCGCCCAGGAGCTCAAGGCCGCCAAGGTCAGGCTGCCCGCGATGATCATCGGCGCCTGGGTGGTGCCGTCCATCGCCGTGTACGGCACGCCCGAGCAGCAGGAACGTTTCCTGCCCAAGACGCTCAGCGGCGAGATGATCTGGTGCCAGCTCTTCTCCGAGCCGGGCGCCGGCTCCGACCTGGCCTCGCTGCAGATGAAGGCGGAGAAGGTCGAGGGCGGCTGGCGGCTCAACGGCCAGAAGATCTGGACGTCGGTCGCCCACGTGGCCGAATGGGGCATCTGCATCGCCCGCAACTCCTCCGAGGGCACCAAGCACGAGGGCATCACGTACTTCCTGGTGGACATGAAGGCGCCCGGCGTCACGGTCCGGCCGCTGACCGAGATGACCGGCGAGAACCTGTTCAACGAGGTCTTCCTCGACGACGTCTTCGTCCCGGACGACCTGGTCGTGGGCGAGGTCGGCGACGGCTGGAAGGTCGCCCGCAACACGCTGTCCAACGAGCGCGTCTCGCTGTCGTCGGGATCGGGCGGCACCGGTGCGTCCGTGCCCGACCTGCTCGGGCTGATCGGCCGGCTCGGGCGCGAGCTCACGCCGGCCGAGGAGCAGGAGGTGGCCGGGGTCGTGTGCGAGGGGCACTCGATCAACGCGCTGTCGCTGCGGGTCACGCTCAAGCAGCTGGCCGGGAACGAGCCGGGCGCCGACGCGTCCGTACGGAAGCTGCTGTCCACCTCGCACGCCCAGCACGTCTCCGAGACGGCCGTCGGCCTGCTCGGCGCCCAGGCGGTGGTGGCCGCCGACATGAAGCTCGGCGACGCCGGCTACTGGAACCGGGCGGTGCTCGCGACCAGGGCCATGACCATCTACGGCGGCACCACCGAGGTGCAGCTCAACATCATCGGCGAGCGCATGCTGGGCCTGCCCCGGGACCCCGAGCCCGGTAAGTAACACATGTGAGGCTTCGGCGGCTAATCTCCCTTGTGCCCGGACTGTCGGTCCTGGCCCGAGGGAGAGGCGGTGTCACGGTGCGCGAAGGCCGTGCGGGCCGCTGGGGGCCGGCGGCGCTGGGGCTGGGGCTGGCGGTGCTGGCGCTCGGCCCGGCGCTGGGCTGGGGGCTGGTGCTCCGGTACGACCTGCTCTTCGTGCCCGACCCGCCCCTGTGGCCCGACCGCGGCGGCTTCCCCCGGGCGGTGCCCAGCGACCTGGTCGTGGCGCTGCTGTCCAGGGCGTTGCCCGTGGAGATCGTGCAGAAGGCGGCCCTGGTCGCCGTGTTCGTGCTGGCCGCGACCGGGGCGGCGGCGCTGGTGCCGCCGGAGCGCAGGCTCGCCCGGCTCGTGGCCGCCGCGTTCTACGCCTGGAACCTCTACCTCGCCCAGCGGCTCATGCTCGGCCAGTGGGCCCTGCTCCTGGGCGTGGCCGGGCTTCCGTGGGCGATCCGCGCGCTCACGCGGGAGACCTCCGGAGGGTTCGCGCGGTTCGGGCGGCTGGGAGTGGCGTTGCTGCCGGCGGCGGTGGGCGGGTTCCAGGCGATGCTGGTGTCCTGGCTCACCCTGATGCCGATCGCCGTCGCCCGGCGCAGGGTGCCGGTCGCCGCCGGGGTGCTGGTCGCGTACAGCCTGCCGTGGGCGGTGCCCGCGCTCGGCTCGGGCGCGGTGACCGACCCGGCGGGCGTGGACGCGTTCGCGGCCCGCGCCGACGGGCCCTTCGGCGTGCTGGGCAGCCTGCTCTCGCTCGGCGGCATCTGGAACGCCGAGGCCGGGCTGCCGGGCCAGGAGGCGTGGTGGACGGCGACCGCCCGGCTCCTCCTGGTCCTCGCCGGCCTGTACGGCTACGCCCGCCTCCGCACGGCCCCCGAACGGCCCGCCTGGTGGGGCGGCCTGGCGGTGGCGGCGACCGCCGGGTTCTGCGCCGCCGGGCTGGGCGCGTTCCAGCCGGGACGCGAGGCGCTCAAGTGGCTCATCGCCCTGTGGCCTGGATTCGGGCCGCTGCGCGACGGCCAGGTGTACCTGGCTCCGCTGGCCCTGCTGACGGCGGTCGGCCTGGCCTCGGTCCTGCGGTCGGGCGCGCTCGCGCTGGTCGGGGTGCTGGCCCCGGTACTGGCCCTGCCGACGTTCGCGCTGGGCGCGTTCGGCCGGCTGGAGGCGGTGACGTACCCGGCGGAATGGTCGGCGGTCCAGCGGATCGTGGACGGCGACCCGGCGCCGGGCGCGCTGGCGTCGTTGCCGTGGGGCGCCCATCGGGCCTTCGCCTGGAACGGCGGCCGGGTGGTGCTCGACCCGGCGACCAAGCTGTTCCGGCGCCGGGTGCTCTGGGACGACACGTTGCTCGTCGGCCTGCCCGGCGGCGGCCGGCTGCGGGTGCGCGGCGAGGACCCGCTGAACCGCCTCGCCGGTGACCTGCTGGCCGCCGGCGCCTACGGCGACCTGCCCGCCAGGTATCTCCTCATAGCCGCGGGCGAGAACGGGTTCCCGTCCGTGCCGCCCGGCTGGAGAACGGTTTTCGACGGCGAAGAGCTGCGCTTGCTGCGGCGTTGACCGGCTGTTTCATGATGTACCGGAGGGTAACTTGCTTTATCACGGTTTGACCAATGTTATGGATTCAAGACGAAACACGTTCTAGTCTCGGCACACCGCGTCACCGGAAGGAAGGGAGAGCTTCGTGTTGCGACTTCTCGTGGCCCTGGCGATAGGAGCCCTGCTGGCGGTCGGAGCCTCCGTCGCGGTGGTCAACGTGGCCTCACCGTCGCTCACCCCGCCCAACCAGCCGCTCTACAACTACGGCACCAGGTGATCCATCCCGCTTGACGCGGGGCCATACACAGCGAGCACGGAGTGTGGCTCCGCCATGCCCGCATGCCCGCCGACGAGGAGTGATGGTGGTCTTTACCGGTGAGCGCAAGGCGGACACGGCACGGCTGATCGAGCCGCGGAACAGCGACGCGACGGCGGGAGAGCGGCCACTCGCGGGCGTCCGCGTGGCGATGCTCAACTTCCGCGAACCCTGCCAGTCGACGGCCGGCGGCGCCGAGGAGTACGCCTGGCAGGTCAGCCGGTTCCTGCTGACCCAGGGGGCCTCGGTCGTGTTCCTCACCGGCCGCCAGCGCGGGCAGCGCCGCGCCGAGGTGCTCGACGGCGTCGACCTGCGCAGGATGGGCAACCCGTACCTCGTCTACCTGCTGGTCCCGCTCTGGCTGCTGATCCACCGGCGGCGCGTGGACGTCGTCATCGACACCATGAACGGCATCCCCTTCTTCTCCCCGCTCGTCGTCCGCCGCCGCACGCCCGTGATCAGCCTCGTGCACCACGTCCACGACCGGCAGTTCCACGCCTTCCTGCCCGCCTGGCTGGCCCGGATCGGGTGCTTCGTGGAGGGCGAGGTGGCCCGGCTGGTCTACCGGCGCTGCCTGACGGTCACCGTCTCGGAGTCGTCGAGGCACGACCTGGCCACGAAGTTGCGCTGGCTCGCGCCGGTCACCGTCGTGCCGAACGGCTGCGCCGAGCCCGCGCGCAGCGAGCCGCCGGCCGCCGTGGGCGAGCCGGCCCTCGTGTATGCCGGCCGCCTGATCGGCCACAAGCGCATCGAGCGCGTCGTGGACCTGGCCGCCGAGCTCGGCGACGCCTGGCCGGGCCTGCGGGTGCACGTCGTGGGCCGCGGCCCCGAGCGCGACGCCCTGGCCGCCCGGATCTCCGGCCGGGGCCTGGACGGCCGGGTCGAGCTGCACGGCTTCCTGCCCGAGCCGCGCAAGAACGCCCTGCTGGCCGCCGCCCGGCTCAACGTGACGGCCTCGGAGTTCGAGGGCTGGGGGCTGACCGTGATCGAGGCCGCCGCGCTCGGCGTGCCGACCGTGGCCTACGACGTGGCCGGGCTGCGCGACTCCGTGCGGGACGGCGTCACCGGCTGGCTCGTACGGGACGGCGAGAGCCTGGCCGAGGTGACCGGCCGCGCGCTGAAGGAGCTGGCCGACCCGCGGCGGCGGGCGGAGGTGGCCGCGGCCTGCCGCACCTGGGCCGGGGAATTTACGTGGGCCCGAACTGGGGCTAACATGACCGGACTTATCCTGGCGAAACTCCAAGATTGCGGCGGAGCCCCTCAGTGACCCAAGCCTCGCCTGGACCCCCGGGGGAACGCGGGGACTCCATCGTCGAGAGCTACGAGGCCCGGATCAGGCACAGGCTGCGGCTGCTCGCCTCCTGTCTGCTGCTCGGCGCCATCGCGTTCAACACCTCGACCGAGAAGATCATCCCCGAGACGAAGCTCGACATGGCGGTCAACCCGCTGGGCTTCCTCGGCCGGGCGCTGCACCTGTGGGACGGCGCCTACTTCGGCCACCTGCAGAACCAGGCGTACGGCTACCTGTTCCCGATGGGCCCGTTCTACGCGATCTTCCTCAATCTGGGCATGGAGTCGTGGGTCGTCCAGCGGCTGTGGATGTCGCTGGTGCTGTGCGTCGCCTTCCTCGGCGTGGTCCAGCTCGCCCGCGCGTTCGGCGTCGGCGGCCCGCACACCCGCGTCCTGGCCGGCTTCGTGTACGCGCTCGCGCCGCACGCCCAGGCGCTCATCGGCATCAACTCCTCGGAGTTCCTGCCCAGCGCCGTGCTGCCGTGGATCCTGCTCCCGCTGGTCAAGGGGGCCAAGGGCGAGCTGACGCCGCGCCGGGCGGCCGCGCTGTCGGCGTTCGCCTTCCTGTTCTGCGGCGGCGTCAACGCGGTGGCCGAGGCGGCCGTGCTCGTGGTGCCGATGGTCTACCTGCTGACCAGGCGCGGCGGGCCGGTCAAACGCCGCCTGATCGCCTGGTGGCTGCCGCTGGTCGCGCTCGCCTCGCTGTGGTGGGCCGTCCCGCTGCTCACGCTCGGCGGCTACATCTTCTCCTTCCTGCCCTACATCGAGACCGCCACCGCGACGACCGGCGTGACGTCGCTGGTCAACGCGCTGCGCGGCACGTCGAGCTGGCTCAGCTTTCTCACCGTGGACGGCCAGACCTGGCTGCCCGACGCCCACCAGCAGTCCACCGTCCCGTGGCTGATCGTGGTCACCGCCGCCGTGGCCGCGCTCGGCCTGGCCGGGCTCACCCTGCGCCGGCTGCCCGAGCGGCCGTTCCTGCTGATCAGCCTGCTGTGCGGGATCGCGATCATCACCACCGGCCATCCCGGCACGCCGCACGAGCAGTTGATGGTCGGGCTGCTCGACGGCCCGCTCGCCGCCTTCCGCAACCTGCACAAGTTCGACGCGCTGATCAGGCTGCCCGTCGCGCTCGGCCTCGCCGGGCTGCTCTCACTGGCCCGCCCGCGCCTGCGCACGCCCCTGACCGTGCTGGCCGCCGGGCTCGTGACCCTGTCGGGCCTGCCCGTCCTGTACGCCGGCCTCGCCCCCGCCGGCGGCTTCACCGCCATCCCCGACTACTGGCGGCAGGCCATCACCTGGCTCAACCGCAACGCCGGCGACGGCATGGTGCTGGCCGTGCCGGGCGCCAAACGCGGCGAGTACCTGTGGGGCCGCCCCCTGGACGAGCCGCTGCAGGCGCTCTCGCAGGCCCGCTGGGCCACGCACACGATCGTGCCGTGGGGCTCGGCCGGCATCTCGCGGCTCATGGCCGCCGTGGACGACCGCCTGGCCACCGGCAAGGGCTCGCCGGGGCTGTCCGCCACGCTGCGCCGGATGGGGGTGTCGTACCTGGTCGTCCGGAACGACCTGGACCGGGCGACGATCGGCACGGCCTGGCCGGTCCGGGTGCACCAGGCGCTGGAGGACTCGCCCGGCGTCTCGCTCGTGGCCCGGATGGGGCCGGGCGTCGGCATCGCCCAGTACGGCCGGGCCGCCGCCTGGCTGGACCAGCCCTACCCGGCCGTCGAGATCTACCGCGTGGCCGGCGCCGCGCCGCTGGTCGGCACCGTGGACGCCACCCGCCCGCTGCGCGTCGGCGGCGCGCCGGAGTCCGTGCTCTCCCTGGCCGAGCAGGGCCTCCTGGACGACGACCGGCCCGTCCTGCTCAACGACGACGCGGGCGTGGTCAAGGTGCCCGCGCACGACACGATCCTGACCGACACGCTGCGCCGCAGGGAGGTCGCCTTCGCCGACCTGCGCCGCAACGCCAGCGCCACGCTCACCGCCGACGAGCCCCTGCGCGGCAGCTCGCCCTCCAGCGACCTGCTCGACCCCGGCTGGGCGCGGTACGTCTCCACGGCGGGCCTCACCGGCGTCGCGGGCGTCACCGCCTCCAGCTCCGAGGCCGACGTCGGCGCCGCGGCGAACAGCCGCGAGCCGGGCCACCAGCCCTTCGCCGCCCTGGACGGCGACCGCCGCACGAGCTGGCGCTCCACCGGCTGGAACGGCGCCGTCGGCGAGTGGCTGGAGGTGACCTTCGCCGAGCCGCTGACGATCCCCACGATCCAGGTGGCGTTCGAGAACTCGCCGATCGGCCCGCCGCCCAGCGAGGTCGTCGTGGAGACCGGCGCCGGCTCGCTGCGCCAGAAGGTGCGCGCGACCGCCGACCCGCAGGAGCTGGCCGTGCCGAAGGGGCCGGTCGAGCGGCTGCGGGTGAAGGTCGTCGCCACCGCGTACGAGCCGGGGAACCGCCTCGGCGGCCGGGTCGGCATCACCGAGCTCGCCATCCCCGGCGTCCGGCCCGGACGCTCGATCGTCGTGCCCGACCCGCGTGAGGACACCGGCGAGCCGGCCACGATCGCGGTCGCCAGGACCGGCGACGTGCCCGGCTGCGTCCGGGGCTCGGCCGCCTGGAGCTGCGCCAAGGGCCACGAGGTGCTGGGCGACGACGGCAACGGCTTCGACCGCTCCTTCGTCACCGGCAAGGACGGCGCGTACGGCATCTCGGGCCGCGCCACGGTCACCGACCGCGCGACGATCGAACGCCTCAGCACGCTGCCCGGCGACTCCCTGAGCGTGCGCGCCTCCTCCACCGCGGTGGACAGCGGCGCGGCGGGCGGCCGCTGGGCCTTCGACGGCGACCCGAAGACGGCCTGGTTCGCCGACCCGCTCGACCCCAGGCCCACGCTGAACGTCGAGCTGGCCCGCGAGACGAAGCTGTCGCAGATCCGCGTCATCACGCCCGACTCCTACCTCGGCGCCCCTCCCGTCCGGGTGACGATCCGCGCGGAGGGCGGCGTCCGGCAGAGCTGGGTCGGCACGGACGGGCTCGTCCGCTTCCCCGAGATGAAGGCCAGGAAGGTCGCGCTGGAGTTCGGCGCGTCCGGCGGCCGGCCCATCGAGATCAGCGACGTGGCCTTCCCCGGCGTGCGGCCGCTCGGCGCGCTGACCGGCTTCAGGCTCACGCTGCCGTGCGGCTTCGGGCCCACGCTCACCATCGACGGCAACGAGGTGCACACCGCCGTCACCGGCGGCACCCTGCACGACGTGGTCACCGGCCGGCCGGTGACCTTCGAGACCTGCGAGCGGCTGCAGCTCGTGGCCGGTCCGACCCGGCTGTCGGTGCGGCCGGGGGAGTCGTACCGGGTCGAGTCGGCGGTCGTGCGGCACGAGCCGGGCAGCCCCGCGGCCGGGCCCACCGTCATGCGGCGCACGCCGGTCACCACGTGGGCGGCCGGCGAGCGGGTCGTCCAGGTGAACGTCCAGGACGACGCCTACCTGGTGGTCAACGAGAACTTCAACGCCGGCTGGAAGGCCACGCTGGGGGCCGCGGCGCTCAAGCCGGTCCGGCTGGACGGCTGGCGGCAGGCCTGGTTCCTGCCCGCCTTCACGGCCGGGACGGTGACGCTCACCTACGAGCCGGACGAGCCGTACCGGGCGGGGCTCGCCGCGGGCGGGGCGCTGGCGCTGCTCGTCGCCGGGCTGGCGCTGGTGGGCAGGGGCCGGCCGGGACGCCATCTGGCGCCCGTCCTGGCCGGCCGGCCACGGATCCGGCACGTCGCCGTGTTCGCCGTGGCGCTCGGCTACTGGGTCGGCGGGCCGGCGGGGGCGGGCGTGGCCGGGGTGGCGTTCGTGCTGGGCGCCTGGTCGCGTCCGCTGCGGGAGGCCGAGCACCTGCGCGGACGGCGGCGCTGGACCCTGCTGCTCGGGCCGCCCGGCGGGCTCGCGCTCTACCTGGCCGCCACGGTCGCGGTGGCGCTCGGTGCGGGCGGCCTGTGGGCGCAGCTGCTCTGCCTGCCGCTGCTCGGGCAGCTTCTCGTCGAGGTGGCGGCCAGACGCGCGCCGGCCCGGCAGACCACCGTACCGATCACCGTCGCCGCAGGCGGCCCGACCATGACGAGTGTTCCGTGACCGACACGATCAAGCCGCGTGCGGGGACCGTCATCACGGTTCCCGGCCCGGTGGCGCGTGCCGCCCGGTGGGCCCGCCGCCACGGCGTCCTGCTGGCCGGGCTGGTGCTCATCGCCGCCGCGGTTGCGGGCAAGGCGGCCGTCGTCCAGGAGGCGTACTTCAAGGAGGACGACTACGAGTTCGTGGCCAGGGCGATGGAGGGCGACCTGTCCTTCGACTACCTGACCCGGATCCATTTCGGCCAGTTCATGCCGGGCGGCTTCCTGGTGGCCTGGCTGGTCTCCCGGCTGCACCCCTTCGACTGGGGCTGGGCGGCCGGGACGGTGCTGGCGCTGCACGCCCTGGCCGCCCTGGGCGTGCTGCGCATGCTGCGGGTGGTCTTCGGCAGGCGGCCGGCGACGCTCGTGCCGCTGCTGGTCTTCCTGCTCGCGCCGGTCACCGTGCCCGCGCTGGCCTGGTGGGCGGCCGGGCTCAACACCGTGTTCCTCCAGGTCGCGCTGCCCATGGCGGTCGCCTCGCACTGGCACCACCTGCGGACGGGCCGGCTGCGGCACGCCGTGGCCGCGGCGCTGTGGGTGCTGGTCGGGCTGCTGGGCTTCGTCAAGGGGTTCGCGCTGCCGCTGCTGCTGTTCGCCCTCACCGCGATCTACCACGGCGGCCTGCGCGCCGCGCTGCGCCGCCACCTGGCCGCGTGGGCCATGTACGTCACCGTGCTGGTGGCCTTCGGCGCGCTCTACGTCCAGCGGTCGTCGTCGGCGCCGAACACCGGGGCGCTGCCGATCTTCGACCAGGCCCTGGGCTTCCTGTGGGAGCTGCTGGGCAAGACGTTCGCCACCACCGTGCTCGGCGGGCCGTGGCGGTGGTTCGCGGGCGGCGACTGGGGGGTGGCCTCGCCGCCGCTGCCGCTGGTCATCGCCTCCCTCGTCGTCCTGGCCGCGCTGGTGGTGGTCACCAGCCGGTACCGCAGGCGGGCGATCCTGGCCTGGGCCACGCTGCTGGGCTACCTGCTCGTCGCGGACGCGTTGCCGGTGTTGTGGGGACGCGTGCACCTGCTGGGCTCGTTCGTCGGCACCGACACCCGGTACGTCGCCGACGCCGTCCCGCTGCTCGCGCTGGTCGTGGGCCTGGTGCTGCTGCCGCTGCGCGGCGAGGAGGAGCCGTACCGCAGGGCGCTGCCGGCGCGGGAGCGGGTGACCGGGGCGGCAGGCGCGATGCTCGGGCTGTTCGCGGGCGCGTCGCTGGTCACGGTGACGCTCTTCGCCGGGTACCTGGGGGCCGAGCGGCGGCACGACTACATCGAGACCGCCCGCGCCGAGCTGGCCAGGGCGGCCCCCGACAGCGTGATCTACGACCGGCCGGTGCCGACGGAGGTGCTGCCGAACTCGTACGGGACCTACAGCCTGACCTCGCGGGTGCTGGGCGCGCTGGCCACGCCAGCGCTGAGGGCCAGGATGCAGGCGCCGCCCGCCGCGCTCGACGGCCTGGTCTTCGACGACCAGGGCCGCCTGCGCCCGGTGGACGTGCAGGGCATCCCGCTCGTGCCCACGACCCGCGACCGGTGCTGGCCGGTGACCGGCGGGACCGTCCAGGTGCCGCTGGACAACCGCGTCACCCGGGCCGAGGGCACCCTGGTCAGGCTGGGGTACGCGGCCCGGTCCGACACGACGGTCACCCTGTGGATGGGCGACCGCGCCACCGACATGAAGCTGCGCGCGGGCTTCGGCCGGGTCTTCGTGCTGGCCGTGCCGGGCGCGGACCGGATCGTCGTGCACGACGTGCCGCCCGGCCTGTGCCTGGGCGACGTGACGCCGGGACAGGCGGTGCCCCGGCCGTGACCGCCCCGAGCCGAAGGAGCCTCGCGCTGGTGCTGGCCGCCGTGGGGGCCTTCCTGCTGACGCTCATCCCGCTGAGCCGCCTGTACGTCTACGACCGGGTGCTCAAGGCCCCGCTGGAACAGCAGAGCATGACCAGGGCGACCGCCGAGTCGGCCACGTACGTGGACCCGGCGACCATGCGGCAGACGACCGGCGACCTGGTCCAGACCCGGTGGCTGATCGGCGACGTGCTGGCCGGCGACGACGACCGCGCGGTGTGGGGCGAGTCGGTCTCCCTGGCCACCCGCGACGGCCACCGCCTGGACTACCACGAGCGCCGCCTGGCCTTCGACCGGCGTACCGGCGAGATCGTGAACTGCTGCGGCGAGTACCTGGACGAGGACGTCTCCGTCCGGCAGACCGGGCAGGCCTTCCGCTGGCCGTTCAACGCCGAGCGCCGCGACTACCCGCTGTTCGACCTGCGCCTGCGCCGCCCGGTGACGGCCGTCTTCGACGGGGTCGAGCGGGTGCGCGGCGTCGAGACCTACCGCTACGTCCAGCGCACGCCGCGCCGGCTCGTGCCCGGCGAGACGCCGCCGCTGCCGCGCCGCCTGCTCGGCCTGCCCGGCAAGGGCGACGTCGGCCTCGGCCGCTACGCCGAGATCCGGCGCACGTACTGGGTCGAACCGGTCAGCGGCCTGCCCGTCAGGACGCTGGAGGAGGTGACCGAGACGCTGGTCACCGCGGACGGCCGGGGCCGCCTGACCGCCCTGGACGCGGACTTCCGCACCGCCGAGCCGGACGTCGCCGCGGCCCTGGCGACGGCGGCCGCCTACAAGCGCTGGATCCTGCTGCTCGGCACGGTGGCGCCGGTCGGCGGCGGCCTGCTCGGCGCGGGCTGCGTGGCGGCCGCCCTGTGGTTGTCGCGGCGGCGCTCACCTGCGGCGCAGGACGAGGAGCAGGTTCCAGGTGACCAGCTCGCGGATGCCAGGTAGGTGGACGACGTGCCTGGCCCAGCGTGGATGGTAGCGAGGGATCGCGTCGAGGACCTCCACGTCGCGCCTCCTGCGCGCCCAGGCCAGCGGCTTGGCCACGCCGATGGCGTACATGCTCTCGCCGAAGACGTTCTTGGGCGGCCTGCCGTGGGCGCGGGCGTAGCGGCGGGCGGCGTAGTGGCCGCCGAGGTAGTGCCAGGGGGAGGTCTCGTGGCCGCCCCAGGGCGAGAACCAGATCGTGTACGACAGGTAGACCACGCCGCCCGGCCGGGTCACCCGGACCATCTCGTCGGCCATCCGCAGCGGGTCGGGCACGTGCTCCAGCACGTTGGAGGAGAAGCACACGTCCACCGAGCCGGTGGCGAGCGGCAGGTCGAGCGCGCTGCCGAGCACGGCGTCGCGGGGCGGCACGCCGTCGCGCAGGCGCATCTCACCGGCGTCGCAGTCGACGCACAGCGGCCGCGCGCCGACCGCGCGCAGGGCGTCGGCGAAGTAGCCGGGGCCGCCGCCGATGTCGGCCACGGTCGCGCCGGCCAGGTCGGTGTAGGTGGCGAGCTGGGCCACCGTGTCCCTGGCCAGGGTGCCGTAGAAGAAGTCGGGGTCGCTCTGCTCCAGACGGAAGGCGCGCAGCAACCGGACGGATCTGCCGAGATCCGCTCGGAACGGTTCGGTGTCCACGGCGCGGAGCTTACTGCAGTGGAGGGATACGTCCATGGCTGAAGACGTCAAGCGAGCCGAGCCCTTCCAGATCACCATCCCGGCGGTGCGCACCGGGCCGGTCATCGGCATGGGCCTGCTGATCGTGCTGATCTCGCTGGTGTTCCGGGCCAGCCTGCTCAGCAAGGCCTACTTCGTCGAGGACGACTTCCTCTTCGTGGCCGGGGCCGGCGACAGCGGGCCGACCTGGGAGTACCTGATGAGGGTGCACAAGGGGCACCTCATGCCGGGCGCGCTCGGCCTGGTGTGGCTGCTCACGTCGGTCGCGCCGTACAGCTGGGCGCTGGTGTCGTTCGTGACCGTCGCGATCCAGGGGGCCGCCTCGGTCATGTTCCTGGTGCTGCTGCGGCGGCTGTTCGGCGACCGGGCGGCGGTGCTCGCCGCGCTGACCGTCTACGCGTTCGCGCCGCTCACCGTGCCCGCCATGAGCTGGTGGTCGGCCGCGCTCAACGCCGTGCCGCTGCAGCTCGCGCTGATCGCGGCGCTGGCCGCGCACGTCAGGTACGTACGCGAGGGCAGGGGCCGCTGGCGGGCCCTGGCCTGGACCGCCGTCGGGATGGCCTTCTCCACCAAGGGGGTGTTCATCCCGTTCGTGGTGCTCGGCGTCACCAGCGCCTACCTCGGGCGTGGCCTGTGGGCCCGCGCCCTGCTCGCCGAGCTGCGCCGGCCCGTCTGGTGGGCGCACGGCCTGCTGCTGGCCGGGTACGCGCTGCTCTACTGGCTGCGCCGCGACACCGCCGGGGCCGACGCGCTGACCGGCCCGAAGGCCGAGGTGGTCCCGGGGCTGCTGCGCAGGCTGCTGGGCGAGACCTTCCCGACGGGGGCGGTCGGCGGCCCGCTGCGCTGGGGCGGCGTCACCTCGACCGGCGGGCTGGCCGACCCGGCCCCGGTGACCGTGGCCGTGGCGTGGGCGGTGCTCGCCGCGCTGGTCGTGGTCACCTGCGTGTACCGCAGGCGGGCCTGGCGGGCGTGGGCGATCCTGGCGGCCTACGTGGTGGTCGCCGACGCGGTGCCCACCGTGATCGCGCGGGCCACCGCCTGGGACCTGGTCGGCGCCGAGACCCGGTACGTCGCCGACGCCGCCGTGCTCTTCGCGCTCTGCCTGGCGCTGGCCGTCATGCCGGTGGAGGACGAGCCCGACGTCTTACGCCGGCCGGTGCCGGCGAGCATGCCGGCCGTCGGCGGCGCGCTGACCGCCGTCTTCGTCGTCATGTCGCTGATCTCGATCAACACCTTCGGCGACACGCTCACCGGCGACCGGGTCAGGACGTACCTGGAGAACGCGAGAGCCTCGCTGGCCGCGGCGGCGGGGGAGGCCGACATCTACTCCCGTCCCGTGCCGCCGGAGATCGTCCTGCCGTGGAACGGGGAGCGCCGGATGACCTCGTACGTGCTGGCGCCGCTGGCCGACGAGGCGACCAGGGAGCGCATGCGCGACCCGCGGCCCTCGGCGGAGCCGTACGTGCTGGACGACACGGGCAAGCTCGTCCTGGTGGGGCGGGTGGTGCCGTTCTTCGACGCGGTCAAGGGGCGCAAGTGCTACCCGGCGGGCAAGGAGTTCCCCGTCGAGTCCTTCGGCGGGCCCGGCGTGGTGGTGGCCATGTCGTACGTCAGCCCGCGGCCCGTGCAGGTCGTGGTGGAGGTCGGCGAGACGCAGCGGGCGGCCACGCTGCCCGCGACCGGCGCCATGGGCGCGCTGTTCTACGTGCCGCACGACGGGCCGGGCAAGGGCATGCGGATCACCGCGGCCGGGGCGCAGGGTCAGGCGTTCTGCCTCAGGGCGGTGGCCTTCGGCGAGCCGGGCCCGGCGGCGCGCTGAGGCACCAGGCGGATCAGCCGCCTGGCCGGCTCCTCCACGTAGCGGTGGGTGAGCCCGGCCATGGTGACCGTGATGGCGGTGACGGCGACCAGGTTGACCAGGAGGTTGCCGGTCCACGGCCGCTGGCCGGTGAAGTCGTACCAGAGGTAGAGGATGACGAACTGCCACAGGAAGACGCCGTAGGAGATCTGGCCCAGGTAGCTCATCACCCGGCCGCCGAGCAGCTCGTGCACCCGCGTGGGCCGTCCGGCCGCCAGCGCGGCCGGGGCGACCAGGCAGAAGGCGACGAGCGTGTAGAGGCCCTGCTCGGTGAACGCGGTCCAGATGCTGCCCAGGCCGACCGCGCGCGGCCCGGTGAGCGGCGTGGCGGCGATGAGGTAGGCCAGGCCCGCGATGACCCACAACGTGCCCCAGGAGGAGGCCAGCGCGGCGCTCAGCCGCCGTGCGCGGCCGTCCTCGGCCCTGGCCCAGACGGTCAGCACGGCCAGCGCCATGCCGGGCACGAAGAACGTCCAGGAGCGCGGCAGCCACACGTTCATCCAGGGCCGGTAGTCGGGGAAGTACTCGAAGATCGTGTACACGTAGGACAGCGCGCCGAAGGCGGCCAGGCCGATGAGCAGCCGCCGTCCCCTGGTCCGCAGGTCGGGGTCGCCGCGCAGGGCGAACCTGCGCAGCACCGCCGCCATCAGCGGGAGCGTGAGGTAGAAGGTCAGCTCGACCGCGAGGCTCCACATCTGGCCGAGCCCCTTGGGACCGAGGCCGTACCACCAGGGGGTGATGTCGTAGGTGTGCACGAGGAACAACATCTGCGCCCACGTCCAGGGGTCGGCGCGGTGGGCGTCGCCCCACAGCAGCAGCGCCACGGCGACCACCAGCCAGTACGCCGGCATGATCCGGAAGAAGCGTTTCCACAGGTAGCGACGGGTGTCCGGGGCCCGGTCGCCGAGCAGCACCTGCGCCGCCCACGGCCGGTACAGCAGCAGGCCGGAGAGCGTGAAGAAGATCGGCACGCCGATCTCGCCCCTGGACAGCACGCCGCCCAGGAACCCCGGGTCCAGCGCCGTCCCCGCCTCCATGGACACGTGGAACAGCAGGACGGCGAAGGCGGCCACGGCGCGCACGCCGTCGAGCGAGGTCTGGTGTCCTGAGACCACCGGCACCCCGCCCGAAGTAGAACCTGTTTCGGTCACGTTTCCGCATCCCTGGTGACGTCGGTCACTCGTCGCAATAACATACCGGCGAGTAGGTAGTTCGTTTCAGTACTTAACCACCCAAACAGGCGTCAGTGCACCTGCGCACATGGAGGGTCCATGAACCGGGTCGTCGTTGGCAGCGTCCTCATCGCCGTCGGGGCATTCCTCATCGTTCTGGCTCCCCTGGTGCGTCTCCAGGTCGCGCCCGCCTTCATGGCCGCCAAGGGCGACCAGTACAGCATCAGCAAGCTGCACGCGACGGGCGCCCAGTACTTCAGCATCCCGGACGGCAAGGTGCTGACCGCCGACCTCGACATCATCGTCACCACCCGCGGCGACGTGAAGGAGGCCAACGACGACCGCGTCGTCTGGGACGAGTTCACCGCCGTCAACGACGTCACCAACAGCAAGCCGGGCATCAACTTCAGCGAGCGGCGCAGCGCCTTCGACAAGCGCTCCGGCGTCGGCCTCAACTGCTGCGGCGCCAGCATCGACAAAGCCCCGGTGCAGCTCCAGGGCCAGATCTACAAGTTCCCGTTCGACGTGGAGAAGAAGACCTACCAGGTCTTCAACGCCAGCGCGGGCAAGGCGTTCGACGCCAGGTTCGTCGGCGAGGAGCAGGTCAACGGGCTGGCCACGTACAAGTTCGAGCAGACCGTCCCCGAGACCAGGACGCAGACGCTGAACGCGCCCGCCGCCTGGTTCGGCATGGGCACCTCGGGCGACGTGCAGCTGAACCGGTTCTACTCCGGCACCGTCACCTACTGGATCGAGCCCACCACCGGCGCGCCCGTCAAGCAGGAGCAGGTGCGCAACGAGGTGCTCAAGAGCCAGGACGGCATCGAGCGCTCCAAGGCGTTCGTGGCCACCGCCAAGATGACCGACGACACGGTCAAGGGCCTGGTCGACAGCGCCGCCGAGGGCAAGAGCCAGATCAACCTGATCAGGACCACGCTGCCGGTCGTGCTCGGCGTGGTCGGGGTCGTCCTGCTCCTGGGCGGCCTGCTGCTCGCCCTGCGCGGCCGCCGGTCCGCATGAGCCAGGGCGTGGTCGCCCGGCCCTGGTCGCCCGCGCCCGCGCTGGCCCTGGTCAGGGCGGCCCGGCCGCGTCAGTGGCTGAAGAACCTGCTCGTCCTGGCCGCCCCCATGGCGGCCGGGGTGCTCGGGCAGCCGGGCCGCCTGCTCGCGGCGCTGCTCGTCCTGGCCGCCTTCTGCCTGGCCGCCAGCGGCTCCTACCTGCTGAACGACGCCTCCGACGTGGAGGCCGACCGGCTGCACCCGCGCAAGCGCCGCCGGGCCGTCGCCTCCGGCGCGGTGTCGGTGCGCACGGCCCGGGTGGCGGGCGTCGTCCTGCTGGTCCTCGCGCCCGCGGTCGCCGCGCTCACCGGCGGCTGGCAGTCGCCCGCGGTCGTCGCCGGGTACGTCGCCCTGACCCTGGCCTACACGACCTGGCTCAAGCACCAGGAGGTCGTGGACCTCATCGCGGTCGCCGGATGCCACGTGATCAGGGCCTACGCCGGAGCCGTCGCCGTCGGGGTGCCGGTGACCGGCTGGTTCCTGGTGGTCGTCTCGCTGGCCGCGCTGCAGCTGGTGGCCGGCAAGCGCGAGGCCGAGCTGCGGTCGCGGGGCGTGTCGGGGACGCGGGCCACGCTGGCCGCCTACCCGGCCGCGTACCTGACGCACGTGCGGATCATGGCGTCCGGGGCGATGATCGTCACGTACTGCCTGTGGGCGCTGAACGCGCACGAGAACGTGTTCTACGGGCTCAGCATCGTCCCGTTCCTGCTCCTGGTGCTCCGGCACAACCTGCTGGTCGAGCGAGGCGGCGGCGAGGAGCCCGAGGAACTGGTGATCCGCGACCGGCCCACCCTCGTCTTCGCCGCCGCGCTGGTCGTCCTGGTGGGGCTCGGGATCTACGCGTGAGCACGTTCCTCACCGGCTGGGGCCGCACCTCGCCCACCCCCGCCGTGCTGCGCCGCCCGCGCTCCCTGGACGAGCTGCGCGACCTGGTCGTGGCCGCGCCGGGCCGCGGTGTCGTCGCCCGCGGGCTCGGCCGCTCGTACGGCGACGCCGCCCAGAACGCCGGCGGCCTCGTCCTCGACTGCACCGGCCTGGACGCCTGGAGCTTCGACGAGCGCACCGGCGTCGTGACCGCGGCGGGCGGGGTCAGCCTGCACGAGGTGATGACGGCGCTGGTGCCCCGCGGCTGGTTCGTGCCCGTGAGCCCCGGGACCAGGCACGTCACGGTCGGCGGGGCCGTCGCGGCCGACGTGCACGGCAAGAACCACCACCGCGACTCCTCCTTCGGCGCGCACGTGCGCTCGCTCACCCTGGTGACCGCCGACGGCGCCGCCAGGGTGCTGCGCCCCGGCGATCCGCTCTTCCGGGCGACCGTCGGCGGCATGGGCCTGACCGGGGTGGTGGCCGAGGCGACGTTCGGGTGCGTGCCCGTCGAGTCGTCCCTGATGCGGGTGGACGTACGGCGCACCGCCGACCTCGACGAGACGCTCGACGTCATGGCCCGCACCGACGACCGCTACCGCTACACGGTGGCCTGGATCGACCTGCTGGCCCGCGGCCGCCGGATGGGCCGCAGCGTCCTGACCAGGGGCGACCACGCGCCGCGCGACGGGGACAAGGCGCCACCGGTCTTCGCGCCGCGCGCCCGGCTGCACGCGCCGCCGTGGGCGCCGGACGGGCTGCTCAACGGGCTCAGCGTGCGCGCCTTCAACGAGCTCTGGTACCGCAGGGCGCCGCGGAACGCGACCGTCACGCAGGGCATCGCGCCGTTCTTCCACCCGCTCGACTTCGTCGAGGGCTGGAACCGCATGTACGGCCCGCGCGGCTTCGTGCAGTACCAGTTCGTGGTGCCGTTCGGCGCGGAGGAGACGTTGCGCGGCATCGTCGGGTCGTTGTCGGCGCACGGGACGGTGTCGTTCCTGACCGTGCTCAAGCGGTTCGGTCCCGGTTCGGGCGGGTTCCTGTCCTTCCCCGTGCCCGGCTGGACCCTGGCCCTGGACATCCCGGCCGGTCGGCGCGGCCTGAGCGGGCTCCTGCGCGGCTTCGACGAGCGCGTCGCGCAGGCCGGAGGACGGGTGTACCTGGCCAAGGACGCCCGGCTGCGCGCCGACATGATGGCGTCGATGTACCCCGAACTGGAACGATGGCGGAGCATCAGGGACGAGGCCGACCCGGAGGGCCTGTTCCGCTCGGACCTGTCCAGGAGACTACGACTGTGACCACCACTTCTGACGCGAGCCGAGCGGCCGCCGCTGCGGGGCGGGAGGCGTCGTGAGGAACGCGCTCGGGGCCGTGGACAGCGTGCTGCTGCTGGGCGGGCGGAGCGAGATCGGCCTGGAGATCGTCCGGCTGCTGGTCGGGCTGGGCGCGACCAGGGTCGTGCTGGCCGCCAGGGGCGAGCTCACGCCGCCGGCGGACCTCGCCGCCGAGGTGCACGTCCTGCCGTTCGACGCGCTGGACGTGGGGTCGCACGCGGCCGTCCTGGCCGGGGCCGTGGAGCTGGTGGGCGACCTCGACGTGGTGATCTCCGCGTTCGGCGTGCTCGGCAGCCAGGACGACTACGACGCCGACCCGGCCGCCGCCGCCGAGGCCGTCGCGGTCAACTACGGCGGCCACGTCTCCGTGGACCTGCACGCCGCCAGGGTCCTGCGCGAGCAGGGGCACGGCACCCTCGTGGTGCTCTCGTCGGTCGCCGGGGCCCGGGTGCGCAGGGCCAACTTCGTCTACGGCTCGGCCAAGGCCGGGCTCGACGGGTTCGCGCAGGGGCTCGGCGACGCGCTGCACGGGTCGGGCGCGCGCGTGCTGATCGTCCGGCCGGGTTTCGTGATCGGCCGGATGACGAAGGGCCTGCCCCCGGCGCCGCTGTCCTCGACGCCCCGCCAGGTGGCCCTGGCCACCGTGCGCGCGCTGCGCGAGGGCGCGTCGTCCGTGTGGGTGCCGCGGGCGCTCGGCACGGCGTTCGGCCTGCTGCGCCTGCTGCCGCGGCCGCTCTGGCGGCGGCTGCCGCGCTAGAACGCGTTCCAAGCCGGAAGCTTACCGACGAAAGGTTCTAGAGTAGAACACGTTGCAGTTCGGCTGTGGCGCGGCTTATCGTCGGGCCATGCGGACACGGGTCACGGACATGTTCGGAATCGAGCTCCCGATCTTCGCCTTCAGCCACTGCAGGGACGTGGTCGCCGCGGTCAGCCGCGCGGGCGGCATGGGAGTGCTCGGCGCGCTCTACTTCACCCCGGAAGAGCTCGAGATGGAGCTCAAGTGGATCGACGACCACGTCGACGGCAGACCGTACGGCGTGGACGTGGTCATGCCCGCCTCCTACGAGGGCGCCGACTTCGCCCCCGAGGAGCTGGTCGGCCGCCTGCAGGCGATGATCCCCGAGGGGCACCGCGCGTTCGTCGAGAACCTGCTGGGCAGGCACGGCGTGCCGCCCCTGTCGTCCGACGCCGACCCCGGCCGGGTGCTGCTCGGCTGGACCGACGCCACCGCGCGCCCCCAGGTCGAGGTCGCGCTCCGCCATCCCATCGCCCTGCTGGCCAACGCCCTCGGGCCGCCCCCGGCCGACGTCGTGGAGCTCGCCCACCGGCACGGCGTCAAGGTCGCCGCCCTCGCCTCGACCCCGCGGCACGCGCTCAAGCAGGTCGAGGTCGGCGTGGACGTCGTCGTCGCCCAGGGCACCGAGGCCGGCGGCCACACCGGCGAGATCTCGACCATGGTGCTCATCCCGCAGGTGGTGGACGCCGTGGACGTCCCCGTCCTGGCGGCGGGCGGCATCGGGAACGGCCGGCAGATGGCGGCCGGCATGGCGCTGGGCGCGGAGGGCGTCTGGACCGGCTCACTCTGGCTCACCGTCGAGGAGGCCGACACCCCCGAGATGGCGAAACGCCGCATCCTGGAGGCCACCTCGCGCGACACCGTGCGCTCCCGGAGCTGGACCGGCAAGCCCGCCCGCCTGCTCAGGAACGAGTGGACCGAGGCGTGGGAGTCGCAGGAGTCGCCGGGCACGCTGCCGATGCCGCTGCAGTTCATGCTCGTCTCGGACGCCCTGCGCCGGATCGGCCGCTCGGACGCCTCGGAGCTGGCCACGTTCCCCGCCGGGCAGGTCATCGGCCTGACCAACCAGGTGCGCTCGACGAAGGACGTGGTGTTCGGGCTCGTGGAGGAGTACGCGGAGGCCCTGGAACGCCTCGATCGCATCACCCGGGACTGATCGCCCGGCTGTTACCGTGGGGACGTGCCGGTCTTGTACGTGCCGTACCACCTCGATGAGCACCAGCCCGATCTCAACGTGCCGCTGCCCGACGGCGTGCCCGTCGCCGAATTCACCGTGGAGCTGCCCGGCCAGGACGTCTGGTCCCGCCTCGGGCGGCTCTACGACGCCGTCGCCACCACCGTCGAGCGGACCGTGCGGGCGGGGGAGCGGCCGGTCGTGGTCTCCGGCGACTGCACGGTGTCGATCGGCATGACGGCGGGCCTGCAACGGGCCGGGCTCGACCCCTCGATCGTCTGGATCGACGCCCACGGCGACCTCCAGACGCTGGAGACGACCACGTCCGGCTACCTGGGCGGCATGGCGCTGCGCTTCCTGCTCGGCTACCGCTCCCGCGACGTGGCCGACCGCCTGGCCCTGCGCCCGCCGCCGGAGGAGCGCGTGCTGCTCGTCGACGCCCGCGACCTCGACCCGCCCGAGGCCGGCTACCTGGCGTCCTCGGGCGTGACCCGGTCGAGCCTCGACGAGGTGACGCCCGAGACCCTGCCTCCCGGTCCGCTGCTGCTCAACCTCGACCTGGACGTCCTCGACCCGTCCCGCCTGCCCGGCCTGCGCTACCCGGCGGCCGGCGGGCCGGACGTCCCGGCCCTGCTGCGGGCCGTGCGGGTGGTGCTGGACAGCGGCCGGCTCGCCGCGCTCAACCTCGCCTGCACGTGGCATCCGGGCCGGGACGACCCCGGCGGCGTCCGCGAGCACCTGGTGACGACGGTCCTCGACGGCCTGCGGGACTGACTCCTTCCCGCAGGCCGTGGTTCTTCGACAGCGCTCCCTCGGCTCTCGGTCAGCCGAACATACCGGGCACGTAGTCGCCCGCGGGCTGCTGGATGATGACGTTCACCCGGTTGAAGGTGTTGATCAGGGCGATCAGGCACACCAGCGCCCCGAGCTGCTCCTCGTCGTAGTGCTTGGCGGCGTTCGCCCAGACCTCGTCCGGGACGCCGCCGGCGCCGTCGGCGATGCGGGTGCCCTGCTCGGCCAGCTCCAGCGCGGCCCGCTCGGCCTCGGTGAACACCTTGGCCTCGCGCCAGGCGGCGACCAGGTTGAGCCGGATCGGGGTCTCACCGGCGTGCGCGGCGTCCTTGGTGTGCATGTCGGTGCAGAAGCCGCAGCCGTTGATCTGGCTGGCCCGGATCTTCACCAGCTCCTGCGTGGTGTGGGGCAGGCCCGAGTCCATGATGACCTTGTTGGTGCCGATGAGGTGCTTCATGACCTTGGCCGCGACCTGGTTCTCGAAGAGGTTGAGACGGGCTTCCATGACGCGCTCCTTGTCGTCGTCGACTGCTTCCACCTCTCGGACGGGGCAGCCGGACGGGATGTGACAGGAACGGATGTGACGTGCGTCTCTCCTTACGGGGAGTGGTCAGCGGCCTTCGTAGCGGGCCGGGCGCTTCTCGCGGAAGGCCCGGGTGCCCTCCTTGGCGTCCTCCGAGCCGATCACCGGCCAGCCCAGCTCGTCCGACACCTTCAGGGCCTCGGGCTCCGGCATGCCCAGGGTGTCCCGGTACGTCCGCAGAATGGCCTGGACCGCCAGCGGACCGGAACCGGCGATGTCGGCTGCCAGTTCCCGGGCCGTCTCCAGCGCCCGCCCGTCCGGCACGACCCGGTTGACCAGCCCCATCGCCAGGGCCTCGGCGGCGGTCACGGAACGGCCGGTGAGCAGCAGGTCCATGGCGTGGCAGTACGGGATCTGGCGGGGCAGCCGGACCGCGCAGCCGCCCATGGGGAAGAGTGCGCGTTTGGCCTCGAACAGCCCCAGGGTGGCCGATTCCGCCACCACTCTGAGGTCCGTCCCGACCAGGAGCTCCGTGCCGCCGGCGACTGCGTATCCCTCGACAGCGCTGATGATGGGCTTTGTCGGCAAGTCCTCCCTTAAAAGCCCTTTCCAGTGAAAATTCGGGATCTGGGCGGCTCTTGCTTGAACCTCTGGATCGGTCGAGGGTTGGCCCATGGCCTTGAGGTCGGCCCCGGCGCAGAACGTGCCCTCCGCCCCGGTCAGGATCGCGACCCGGATCGAGGGCTCGGCCGACGCGTACGCCCACGCCGAGGCCAGCCCGATCAGCATGTCCGAGGAGAGGGCGTTGCGGGCCTCCGGCCGGTTCATCGTGACGGTCAGGACGTGGCCGTCGCGTTCCACCCGGCAGTGCGGGGTGCTGATCGGCAGAAGCTCCATGTACGCCTCCCAAGTCCCAGAAGCTACTGAATCAAGCGCTTGCTACGAACTTTACCCGCGGGATACGCTCCCCACAGCAAACGAGAACAAGTTCCTGTTTTGCTACGCCTGAGCTGAGGAGATCAGATGGGCACGCTCGGTTTCTGGAGGCTGGCGCAGGCGGATCCCGAGTGGATCGCGGCCGTCGACCCCGACGGCACGGAGCACCGCGCGGGTGACCTCCTGGCCCGTTCGAACCGCCTCGTCCACGGGTTACGCGAGCTCGGCCTGGAGCCGGGCGACGGAATCTGCGGCCTGGTCCCGAACGGCGCGGACGGCCTCGTCCTCTACCTGGCCGCGCTCCAGGCCGGCTGGTACTACACGCCGATCAACTGGCACCTCACCGGTCCGGAGATCGGCTACATCGTGTCCGACAGCGAGGCCAAGGCGTTCTTCGTCCACCCCCGCTTCCTCCAGGAGGGCGCCAGGGGAGCCGAGGCGATCGAGCCGCACCGCCGCTTCCTCCTCGGGGACGGCGGCCAGGACGGCTTCCGCCCGGCGGCCGAGCTGACCGCCGGACAACCGGACACCGCGCCGCCCGGCCGCACGGCCGGCGCCACCATGCACTACACCTCGGGCACCACCGGCCGGCCCAAGGGCGTCAGGCGCACGCTGAGCGGCCTCGACCCCGACGACGGCGCCGAGCTGATGACCTTCCTGCTCGGCCTGTTCGGCATCACGGCCGGGCCGCCCAACGCGCACCTGGTCACCTCGCCCAGCTACCACACCGCCGTCACCCAGTTCGGCGGCAGCGCCCTGCACATGGGCCACACCCTCGTCTACATGGACAGATGGGACGCCGAGGAGACGCTCCGGCTGTGCGAGCGCTACCGCGTCACGAACTCCCACATGGTCCCCACGCACTTCAAGCGCCTGCTCGCGCTCCCCGAGGCCACCAGGGCCAAGTACGACCTGTCCTCGCTCAAGTGGATGATCCACGCCGCCGCCCCCTGCCCGGTTCCGGTCAAATGGGCGATGTTCGAGTGGTGGGGCGACTGCATCTACGAGTACTACGCGGCCACCGAGGGCGGCGGCACCCTGGCCACGCCCGAGGGCTGGAAGGCGCATCCGGGCACGGTCGGCTCCGCCTGGCCGATCAGCGAGCTGCTGATCGCGGACGACGAGGGCGAACCCGTACCGACCGGCACGCCCGGGACGATCTACATGAAGATGATGGGCGTGCCCTTCGAGTACAAGGGCGACCCCGACAAGACCGCCGCGAACCGGCTCAAGGACTACTTCACGGTCGGCGACATCGGATACCTGGACGAGGACGGCTTCCTCTTCCTCTGCGACCGCAAGGCCGACATGATCATCTCTGGCGGGACGAACATCTACCCGGCCGAGATCGAGAACGAGCTCATGATCCACCCCAAGGTCGCCGACGTGGCCGTGTTCGGCATCCCGGACGACGACTGGGGCGAGCAGATCAAGGCCGTCGTCGAGCCCGCGCCGGGCGTCGCGCCGGGTCCCGAGCTCGCGGCCGAGCTGATCGCCTCGCTGGAGGGCCGCCTGGCCCGGATGAAGTGGCCCAAGAGCGTCGACTTCATCGCCGAGATGCCCCGCGAGCCCAACGGCAAGCTGCTCAAGCGCAAGCTCCGCGCACCGTACTGGGAGGGTCACGACCGTGCCATCTGACGATCCGCTGGTCGCCCAGCACGTCCTGGAGTTCCCCGGCGGCTACACCCGCACGACCGGGCCGGTGATCGGGCGCTTCCTCACCGAGTTGCGCGGCCGCCACATCGTCGGAGTGCGCACGAACGAGGGCAAGGTGCTCGTGCCGCCCCTCGAATACGACCCCGCCACCGGCGACCCCGTCACCTCCGAGTACGTCGAGGTCGGCCCGGCCGGCACGGTGACCTCCTGGGCCTGGGTGCCCGAGCCCCTGCGGAACCACCCGCTCGACCGGCCCTTCGCCTGGGCGACGATCCTGCTGGACGGCGCCGACACCGCGCTCGTGCACGCCGTCGCCGCCGACGGCCCCAAGGCGCTGTCGAAGGGCTCCCGGGTCTGGCCGGTGTGGCGCGACCGGCCCACGGGCCACATCACCGACATCTCCCACTTCGCGCCCGAGGTCACGAAGATCGTGTCCAACGTGCGGGCCGAGTACCGCCTCCAGGCGGGCGGCTCGCTCCGCGTCTTCCTGGAGGGCGTCGAGCGCGGCGTCTTCCTCGGCGGACGCTGTGAGCAGTGCGACCAGGTGTACGTGCCGTACCGGATGTCCTGCCCCCAGTGCGGAGGTCTCATCCCGGAGACGCTCGAACTCCCCGACACCGGGACGATCACCACGTTCGCCATCAACAACCTGCCGGATCCGCGCGCGCCGGAAGTGCCGTTCGTCTCCGCCTACATCCTGCTCGACAACGCCGACATCCCCATGATCGCCCTGATCGGCGACGTACCCGCACACGAGGTGCGCCAGGGCATGCGGGTCAGGGCCGTCTGGGTGCCCGAGCAGGAGCGGAGCAAGTCCATGGCGAACATACGCTGGTTCGCCCCCACCGGCGAGCCCGACGTGGAGCTGTCATGAGAGAGGTCGCGATCGTCGCGTTCGCGCAGACCGTCCACACCGACCACGACACCGGGCTCACCGAGCCCGAGCTGATCCTGCCCGTGATCAGCGAGGTCAAGGAGCGGACCGGGCTGACCCGGTTCGGCTTCACCTGCTCGGGGAGCTGCGACTACCTGGCCGGGGCGCCGTTCTCGTTCGTCAGCGCCCTGGACGCGCTCGGCGCCTGGCCGCCCGTCTCCGAGAGCCACGTCGAGATGGACGGCGCCTGGGCCCTGTACGAGGCGTGGGTCCGCCTCCAGCACGGTGACATCGACTCGGCCCTGGTCTACGGCTTCGGCAAGTCGTCGCTCGGCGACCTGCGCACCATCATGACCCTCCAGCTCGACCCCTACTACCTGGAACCCCTCGGCCTCGACCAGCTCTCCCTGGCCGCACTCCAGGCGAACGCGCTCGACGCGGACAGGAAACAGCTCGACGAGATCGTCCGCAGGTCCAGGGCGGACGGCAGGAGCAACCCGTACGCGCTCGACCTGCCCGAACCGGACGGCGAGGAGGTCGCGGTCGAACCCCTCAGGAAGACGGACGTGCCGCCCGTCACGGACGGCGCGGCGGCGATCGTGCTGGCCACGGCGGAACTGGCCGGACGGCTCACCAGCCGCCCCGCGTTCGTCAAGGGCATCGCCCACCGCATCGAGCCCCACTACCTGGGCATGCGGGACCTGGCCAGGTCGGCCTCCGCGGCCGACGCCGCACGAGCCGCCGGCGTCGGCAAGGGCCCGGTCGAGGTGGCCGAGCTGCACGCCCAGTTCCCGCACGAGGAGCTGATCCTGCGCGAGGCGCTCGAACTGGGCGGCGACACGCTGATCAACCCGTCCGGCGGCCCGCTCGCCGCCAACCCCGTCATGGCCACGGGGCTCATCCGCATCGGCGAGGCCGCGCGGCGCATCCTCGACGGCGGCGCGAGCCGCACCGTCGGGCACGCCGCCGGCGGCCCCTGCCTGCAGCACAACCTCGTCACGGTCCTGGAGGCGTGAATCATGGGCAACCGCTGCGCGGTGATCGGGGTCGGGCAGACGCACTACACCACCAAGCGCAGGGACGTCTCCATCGCGGGCCTGGTCCGCGAGGCGGCGCTGCGGGCCCTGGAGGACGCCGGGCTGACGTTCAAGGACATCGACGCCGTCGTGGTCGGCAAGGCGCCCGACCTGTTCGAGGGCGTGATGATGCCCGAGGCGTACCTCGCCGACGCGCTCGGCGCGGCGGGCAAGCCGATGATGCGGGTGCACACCGCGGGCAGCGTCGGCGGCTCGACGGCGCTGGTCGGCGCGAGCCTGATCCAGGGCGGCGTGCACGAGCGGGTGCTCGTGGTGGCCTTCGAGAAGCAGTCGGAGTCCAACGCCACCTGGGCGCTGTCCACGCACCTGCCCTTCAGCGCGTCGCTCGTGGTCGGCGCGGGCGGCTACTTCGCGCCGCACATCCGCGAGTACATGCGCAGGTCCGGCGCGCCCGGCCACATCGGCACGCTGGTCGCCGTCAAGGATCGGCTCAACGCCCTGAAGAACCCCTACGCCCACCTCAGGATCCCCGGCATCGACCAGAAGATGGTCGAGTCCACGCCGATGCTCTGGGAGCCGATCCGCTACCTGGAGACCTGCCCGTCCAGCGACGGCGCGTGCGCGATGGTCCTGGCCGCCGAGCACAAGGTCACCGGCACCCCCGCCTGGGTGCACGGCACCGCCATGCGCTCGGAGCCCATCTTCCGGGCCGGCCGCGACACCGTCAGCCCCCAGGGCGGCAAGGACTGCGCCGCCGACGTCTACCGCCAGGCCGGCGTCACCGACCCGCGCCGCGAGATCGACGTGGCCGAGGTGTACGTGCCCTTCTCCTGGTACGAGCCGATGTGGCTGGAGAACCTGGGATTCGCGGCGGAGGGCGAGGGCTGGAAGCTGACCGAGTCCGGCGCCACGGCCCTCGACGGCGACATCCCGTGGAACGCCTCCGGCGGCGTGCTGTCCAGCAACCCGATCGGGGCCTCGGGGCTGATCAGGTTCGCCGAGGCCGCGCTCCAGGTGCGCGGCCAGGCCGGCGAGCACCAGGTGGACGGCGCCCGCACGGCGCTCGGCCACGCCTACGGCGGCGGAGCCCAGTTCTTCGCGATGTGGATCGTCGGACGGGAGAGACCCTGATGGAGTTCAACCACGCGGACCTGTTCGAAGCACTCGCCGACGTGATCGGGGACCGCACCGCCGTCATCTGCGGCGACCGGCGGCGCACCTACGCGGAGCTGGACGCCGAGGCCAACCGGCTCGCCCATTACCTCGCCGGCCTGGGCGTGCGGCCGGGCCAGCACGTCGGGCTGCATCTGTACAACGGCGTGGAGTACCTGGCCGGGCTGCTGGCCGCGCTCAAGATCCGGGCCGTGCCGATCAACGTCAACTACCGGTACGTCGAGGCCGAGCTGCTCTACCTCTACCAGGACGCCGACCTGCGCGCGCTGGTCTACGACGTCGAGTTCGACCCCCGCGTGGCCGCCGTCGCGCACCAGGCGCCGCTGCTGGAGCACCTGATCGCGGTCGGCGGCGAGTCGTCGATCGCCTCGGCGGTGCCGTACGAGGCGGCGCTGGAGCGCGGCAGGCCGGAACGCGGCTTCGCCCCGCGCACCGGCCAGGACGTCTACATCATCTACACCGGCGGCACCACCGGCATGCCGAAGGGCGCGATGTGGCACGTCGAGGACCTGTTCATGGCCTTCGGCGGCGGCAACCCGTACGGCGACCCGCGCACCACCCCGCAGGAGGTCATCGACGAGGCCGTCAAGGCCACGCCCATGATCATGATGGCCACCTCGCCGCTCATGCACGGCGCCGCGCAGATGGCCACCTTCATCAGCTGGTGGGCGGGCGGGACGATGGTGCTCGTCCCCAAGTTCGACGCGGGCGAGGTGTGGCGGGCGGTCGAGCGTGAGCGCGTGCTGACCATGAGCATCACGGGTGACGCCATGGCCAGGCCGCTGGCCGAGGCGCTGGAGACGGGCGCGTACGACCTGTCGTCGTTGTTCGTCGTCAGCTCGACCGGCGCGATCCTGAGCGGCGCGGTCCGCGACCGGCTCCAGGGCCTGCTGCCCGACGTCATGATCGTGGACAGCTTCGGCTCGACGGAGTCCGGCTACACCGCCTCCGCGCTGCCCGGCTCCACGCCCGAGACCGGGCTGCGCTACCAGCCCAACCCGTCGGCCAGGATCAGCGTCCTGGACGAGCGGGGACGTCCCGTTCCGCCGGGTTCGGGGCAGATGGGGACGGTGGCCAGGTCCGGGCGGGTGGCGTTCGGCTACTACAACGACCCGGACAAGTCGGCGCGCACGTTCGTCACCGACCCCGACGGCACCCGCTGGCTGCTCACCGGCGACCTGGCGACCGTGGACGCCGACGGCACCGTGCACGTGTTCGGCCGCGGCTCGCAGTGCATCAACACCGGCGGGGAGAAGGTGTTCCCCGAGGAGGTCGAGGCCGTGCTCAAGGGCCATCCGGCGGTGTTCGACGCGGTGGTGACCGGCGTGCCGGACGACCGGTGGGGGAGCCGGGTGGCGGCGGTGGTCGAGCCGCGTCCCGGCGTCGAGGTGACCGCCGCCGAGCTGGACGTTCACTGCCGGGCGTCGTTGTCGGGGTACAAGGTGCCGCGTTCGTACGCGTTCGTGAAGGAGATGGTCCGCTCGCCCGCCGGCAAGGCCGACTACCGCTGGGCCAGGCAAACCGCCGAGGCCGCCACCCCCTGACCACTCCCGACTCACCGCCTGACCGGGGCCCGCCTTCCCCCTGGCCTGGCCCCCTCCGCGCAGGCCGCGCCCGCCCTCCTGGCCCGGCGCCCTTGTCAGGGGCTCGCCTTGCTCCTGGCTCGGCGTCGTCGCTCGTGGGCTCAGGCCGCGCGGCGGGCTAGGTCGTGCGTAGTTCGGCCTCCACCTGGGCCGCCTCCTCGCGCCTGCCGGACTTCTCCAGCAGCCGCAGCCGGCCGCGCAGCACGTCGCGCAGCAGCTCGGTGAGTTCGCCGTTCCCGCCGTTCGGGCCGTTCGCGGTGGTGCCGCCGGCGGTCAGGAGGCCGCGCAGCAGGCCGTGCGCGACCCGGAGCGCGGTGTCGGCCGCGTCGTCCCTGCCCAGCTCCTGCTGGCAGAAGCCGAGCCGGGCGTGGGCGACGGCGGCGGCCGGCTCGTCGTCGATCACCTGGGCGCCGCGATGGAAGACCAGGCTGGCCTCCAGCGCCCGGCCCGACTCCATCAGCGCGTCGCCCAGCATGAGCAGGGCGCGGGACAGGATGCCGCCGAGCAGGGGGTTCGCGGGGGCATGGCGTTCGAGCACGGCGACGGCCTCGCGCAGCGGCCCCACCGCCGCCGCCGGCTGCTCGCGCAGCCGGAGCGCGGCGGCCAGCGTCAGCCCCGCCCCCGCCCGGCTGACGTGCAGCGCCTCGGCGTTCATGCCCGTGGTCAGCAGCTCGTCGTAGATCGCGATGGCCTCGCGGGCCCGCTGCTCGGCCTCCGCCGCCGCGCCGGGGCGCAGCAGGGGCAGCAGCTCCGAGCTCTGCGCCAGCGAATCGGCCAGGATCGCCCGGTACGTCAGCTCGCCCGGCGACCGCCTGGCCAGCCGGATCAGCTCCTCGGCCAGCGCGCCCGCCTCCCGCGCCTCGCCCAGCATCATGTGGCACCTGACCAGGCGCTGGGTGGCCAGGGCATGCCTGAGCGTGCGCGGCGGCAGGCCGGTGACGGCGATCCTGGCGTACTCGGCGGCCTCCTCGGGACGCCCGGCGGCCAGCAGGTCGTCGGCGACCGTCCCGGCCACCTCGGCCGCCGCCGCGGGCCGGGCGAGCCGGACGTGCAGCCGCATGGCCTCCACCAAATGGGCCAGCGCCTCCTGCGTCCGGCCGGACGCGCGCAGCACCTGCCCGCGCACCTGGATCGCCTGCGCGCGCACGCCGAGCAGCCCGGCCTCGCCGCCCCGCGCCTCCGCGGCGCGTTCCTGCTCGGCCAGCGACCAGGTCACCGCCTCCAGCGCGGCCTGCGGACGGTCGAGGGCGGCCAGAGCAGCGCCGAGCTGGGCGTACGTGACGGCGGCGACGGCGGGCTCGTCCAGCTCGTCGCAGAGGTCGGCGGCGCGTTCCGAGTGGGCCAGCGCCTCCACCGGCCGACCGGCCTCCAACAGCCTGACCGCGTACCTGTTCAGCGTGTCGGCCAGCGCCCTCCCGTCCTCGGACAACAGGTCCACGGCCTGCTCAAGGACGGTCAGGTCGGCATCGCCGAGCGCGGCCAGCGCCAGGCCCAGGGAATGCCGGTGGCGGGCGTCGAACGCGGCCAGCCCCTTGAGGACGCGGACGGCCGGAGCCGCCGTCGCGCCGCCGAGCATGAGGCAGCGGCCGAACCGCTCGTGCAGCAGCGGGTTCTCGCTGACCGGGGCCTCGCGTTCCAACGCCTCGGCGAACGCCGTCAGCAGCGGTAGCAGCCTGGCGGCCGTCCTCGGGGTGGCCGCGCGCAGGTGGGCGGACAGCTCGTCCACGGCCGTGGTGAGCACGTCGGGGTGCGGAAGCGGACGTACCCGGAGGATCTGGGCGTACAGGTCGGTCCCGGCGGACGGGCCGTGGCCGGTCACGCGGAGCCGGGCCAGACGGGCCAGCGCTCGCACGTGCACGCCGGCCAGGTCCCGGGTGAGCGGGCCCTCCTCGGCCATCAGGGCGACGCCCTTGGCCAGTTCGGCGGCGGCGAGGTCGCGTTCGTCCAGGTCGGCGTGGCACAGGCCGCTGAGCTCCAGGCAGGTGGCGGTGAGCAGACGGGTGCGGTCGGGCGGCTCGGGCACGAGGATGTCCAGCGCGCGGGTGACCGATTGGAGCGCTCCTGCCACGTTCCCGGCGGCCAGCCGGAGGCCCGCGTGCAGACGCAGCGCCCCCGCGAGCACGACCGGGGACTCCAGCCGCTCGGCCACCAGCCCCTCGCACACCGCGACCAGCCGCTCCGCCTCGCCGTCGGCGACCTCCAGGCGGCCCGTGGCCTCCAGCGCCACGACCTCCAGGACGAGCAGCTTGGCCAGCTCCTGCTGCACCACGAAGCTGACCTCGGCCTGCGGCCCACACGCCTCGACAGCACCCCGCAGATACGGCACCGCCTCTGAATACCGCCCCAACCCCACCAGCGCACGCCCAACCGCCCCCACAACGGCCCCACCCACGACCGCCCCGCCTACCACCGTCCCGCCGACTCCAGCCCCGTCGGTACCCCCGCCGCCCACGCCCGAGCCGCCCACGCCCGAGCCGCCCACGCCCGAGCCGCCCACGCCCGAGCCGCCCACGCCCGAGCCGTCCACGCCCGAGTCGTCCAGTCGCGGGCTGTTCAGGCCCGCGCCACCTGCGCCGTTCGGGTCATTCCCGTCGCCGGGGGCGTCCGGTGTCGCGTGGCGTCGCAGCAGGTCGGCGGCCTGGGTGGCGAGGAGGAGGCCGTCGCGGGCGCGTCCGGTTTCGGCCCAGGCGCGTGCCAGCGCTGCCTGGGCGGCGGTGTACGCCTGCACCCGCGCGGCTTGCGGCCCGTCCCGGGTCTGCGGCCCGTCCGCGGCCCGTGGCCTGTCCGCGGTTTGCGGACCGTTCGCGGGCGGCGGTCCGGCGGGGACTTGCGGGTCTTCCACGACCCCGGGGCTGCGCATGACCTGTGGGCCTTCCAAGACCCCAGGGTCGCCCATGACCGGTGGGCCTTGCAGGACCGCAGGGCCGTTGGCGAATGCGGGGCTGTCCGTGGGTTCCAGGGCGGCGCGGCGTTCGAGCAGGGTTCGTTCGGCTCTGGCCACGTCGGGTGGCGGGGTGATCAGGGTGGTCATCCAGGGCTGTTCGGGTTCTCCGGCCGCGGCGGCGGTGGGGTCGGTCGTCGACTCCTGCCAGGCTCGGATCTCCTCACGATGTCGCTGGTAGGACGCGTCTTCGGTGCTCAGAGTGTCGTACAGAGCGGCCGCTGCCTCCGCATGGGCCCGGGCGTCGGCAGGGCGGTCGAGTTCGGCCAGGCAGAGGGCGAGCAGGTGTCCGGAGCGGGCCCTGACGGCCTTGTGCCGCTCGTCCAGTTCGGAGGCGAGGATCGAGGCGTCCTGGAGCGGGTCGAGCGCGTCGCGGGGACGCGCGTCGGTCAGCAGCAGTTCGCCCAGGTCGAGGAGCTGGACGGTCAGGGCCGGGCGGTGCTCGTCGGGTTCGAGCGCGACCAGCGAGCGCAGGTTCCGCACCGCCTCGGCGGCGAACCGCTCGGCCTGGTCCAGGTCGTCCAGCTCGCGGTGCAGCCCGGCCAGCAGGCCCGCGGCCTCGGCCAGCATCAGCCGCAGGCCCGGTTCCTCGTCCGCCAGGCCGCGCAGCCGTACGACGGCCTCCGCGGCGGGTGCGACGGCTTCGGCCGCCCTGCCATGCTCACCGAGCCACCCGGCCAGCAGGCACAACCGCTGAGCCAGATCCCTGTCGGTCGGCGCCGCGCCCGCCACGGCGGCGGTGACCGCCACGGTGAGACAGGCGGCCAACCCGGGCAACGCCCCCGGCTCGGGACCGGGAAAGGCGAATGGCGGGACAGGCGCGGGCACCCGCCTGACGACGCCCGGCATGACGGGCGGTCCGGTGACTGGCGTGGTGGCCGGTCTGGTGGCGTGGGACGAAGGGGGCTGTCCGGCGTCAGGCATGGCGGTCGGTCTGGTGACGCCGGGCATGGTGGGCGGGCCGTCGTCGGGGGTCTGTTCGGGGCTGGGTGACGGGGATCGTGCGGCGGTGGGCGCGGGGGGCTTGGGCAGGGGAGCGAGGGTGGGGCTTGTGGGGGAGGTGTGGGCTGTGAGGATGTCGGTCAGGGCCGTGGCGGCCTCGCCGGCACCGCCCGCCGCCGCGAACGCCTCCACCGCCTCGGCCGTCCGTCCCGAGTCCAGCAGCGCGCACGCCAGGTTGTGGTACGCCTGCCCGGCCCGTCCCGCGTACCGGGGGTCGTCCTCGGACAGGATGCGGAACCGGGTCGCCGCCTCCTGGGCGGGCCTGAGCGCGCTGCCGGACTCGCCCGCGAGCAGCAGGCACGCCCCCAGGACGAACAGCGCCTCCGCCTGACCGGCCGCCTCCTCGTACGGGGGAGCGGCCGCGAAGATCTCCACGGCCTCGGCGGCGGCCACCACCGCCTCACCCACCCGGCCCACGGCCGACAACCGGGACGACAGCCGGGCCAGCGCCCCCGCCAGCGCGGTCCGCCTGCCGCCTGCACGGAAATGCCGTACGGCCAGCTCGGCCAGCGTCACCTCAAGGGCCCGCAACCCGAGCGGCGGCCCAGCAATGGACGAACCCCATGAATCCGCTCGGGAATCCACCTGCGCATCCGCCTGCGGTTCGAAGGGCAGCGCCGCCACCGCCGCGGTCGTCGCCCGGTCGGCCGGCAGTTGCGTGAGCGCGGCGTTCAGCAGGTCGCCGAGCCGGGTGGCCGGGTTCGCCGCCGCCTCCGCGACCAGCGCCCCGATCCTGGACGTCACCAGCGAACGCAGCGCCCGCCCCACCTCCGCCCGCTCCGTGCCCAGGCGGAGCACGTCGAGCAGGCGTGCCAGGTGCCCGGCCGTCCGTCGCTCGTGGTCGTGCACGGCCAGGACCAGCGCGTCCAGGCCCTCGGTCTCGGCGAGCGCCTGTTCGGCCACCAGGTCCGGCCCGAGCGGGCAGAGCCGGTCCACGCCGGGGAAGACGCGTCCCAGCCAGTCGGCGACGACCGCCGCGGCCTGCGGATCGCCGTGCAGGGCGGGCACGGCCGACAGCAGGCCAGGGAGCTCGGCGGGGGTGGGGGCGGTGAGCGTGAGCAGGGCGACGGACTGCCGGGCGGTGGTCTCGTCCACCTGGGCGCGGCCGGCGGGCCAGACGGTGGCCCACTGGTCGCGTTCGCGGTCGAGGAAGCGGCTCAGCAGCTCCTCGCCGACGGTCACCACCGCGCGCGTCCGGGTTCCGCTCCGGCCGCCGGGACGGAAGGCGTTCCAGGACGTCCCGGGGCGGGGCTCGGGCGCCGTCCGGTAGGGCGGGGCGCCGATCCCGCCGCCGGGCAGGGCGTCCGGGACGGTGGGCGCGGGCAGGACCTCCGTCTCGCCGCCGCGCAGCCGCAGCAGAGCCGCCAGGTGGACGCGGAGCGGCAGGCCGTACTCGGGGTCGTCCAGACGTGGGGGCGTGGGCAGCGCGGCCCGGCTCGGCGCGAACGCCTTCATCGCCGTGAACGCATGCTCGGTGCGCTCGTTCAGGGTGAGCGGGTGCTGGTTGAGCTGCACGGTCGTGGTGTTGAGCCGGCGCAGCCAGCCGCCCGCCGCCGTGTCCAGCCGCCGCCACCACTCCGCCTCGCCGGGCTCGCGGGCCAGCAGCAACACCCGTACGCGGGGGTTGTGCCCGTGCTTGGCCAGCCGCCGTACCAGCTCGCCCACCAGCGGAGCGGACGGCTCCGGCGACTCCACGACCACCAGCGAAGGCCGCACCGCCTCCAAGGACACCGTCGCGCGCCCGGACAGGGCGGCGAGCGCGGCGTCCAGGGCCAGGAAACCGGCGTCCCAGCCCGCTTCCCGCAGTTCCTCGCACAGCTCCCCGGCCAGCCGGGTACGGCCCGTGCCGCTCCGCCCGGTGACCACCGCGACCGACAACGCGGCGGGCTCCCCGGCCCAGGCCCGCAGGGCGGCGAGCTGCCCGTCCCGCCCCGAGTACGGCACCACGGCGTGCCGCGGCAGCAGCAGCCGCCAGTCCGGGCAGTCGGACGGCAACGGCTCCCGCGCCGGGAGCAGCAGCCCGGACAGGACCACCCGCCCGTCACCGGCGGAAACCCTCTCCAAGGGGCCCGGCGCGGCCCCGGTCAGCTCGCGGAACCGGTCGTCGCGCAGCAGCACGCCCACGGGCACCGCGTCGAGCCGCCCCCGGGCGTGCCCGGCGGCCGAGGCCGTGACGACGGCGGTGACCTGGCCGGCGGGCTCGGCCAGCAGCGCGGCGCCGGTCAGGCCCGCCCACACCTCCATGGGAGGCGGCGGGCCGGGTACGTCCATGCTGAGCGTCCGCGACGCCGGGCCCGTGGGGGCGGCGGCGGTTCCGGACAGCACCCGGACGTCCCTGAACCCCGACCGCCGCCGCGCCTGCGGGAACCCCATGGCCAGGCACGGCACCCGTTCCCCGGACAGGGCGGCCCACCGAAGGTGTCCGATGCCGGGCACGTCGGCCCAGGGCGGTCCGGGCACCCGCAGCAGCACCGCGCCGTGCCCGCGCCAGACCTGCTCGGCCGCCGCCCACCGGGACGACCACGGCGGGCGCACCTGGCAGGGCGCGCCGGGGTCCACCACGAGGGACGCGGTCAGCACGAGGTCCGTGCCGATCACATGGCCGGTCCCGGTCACGCCGACCACGTCGTCGTGACCCGAGTAGACCTCGACGACTCGTTCGAGGCCGAGGCGGTGCGGTGGCGCGTCCATGGGTCCGCCTAGCTGCTACGTCCCGGCTTTTCGTCCCCCGATCGATCTCACTATCGCATTAAGAGCGGGAAATTTCGCGGCTTGTCATGCCTTCTCGGTTGTGAGCCATGCGGCCAGCCCGAGGTAGACCAGGCCGCTGCCCACGTCGAGCCGCCGCCGCGCCCGTACGGACCCGCGCAGCCGTCCGGCCAGCGTGGACGACAGCAGCGCGTACATGCCGTCGCTGACCATCCCCAGCACCAGCCACAACCCGCCGAGCATCAGGATCTGCGGCCCCACCGGCCCCGCCGCCGGGACGGTGAACAGCGGCAGGAAGGTCAGGAAGAACAAGGCCGTCTTCGGGTTGAGCACGTTGACCACGAACCCCTCCCAGAACAGCCGCCGCCTGGACTGCACCTGCAGCTCGACGACCTCCTCGGACTCCCCGCCGCGCTTCATCAGCTTGCGCAGGCCGAGCCAGAGCAGGTACGCCACGCCCACGTACTTGACGACCGTGAACGCGGTCGCCGAGGCCGCGATCAGCGCGCTGAGGCCGAGGGCCGCCGCGCCGATGTGGACCAGCGAGCCGGCGTGCACGCCCAGCACCGAGACGAACCCGGCGGACCGGCCCTGGGAGACGCTGCGGGTGACGATGTAGAGCACCGCGGGGCCGGGGACCACGAGCAGTCCCAGCGTGGCCGCGCAGAACAGCGCGATATGCGTGATGTCCGGCATGTGCTCATCGTAAGGACGCCGTCAACGGCTTTCCCCGGCGGGCGGCAGGCTTGCGCCGAGCGCTTCGAGCAGGGCGCCGGTGGCCGGCGGGTGCGGCGGGTCGCCGTAGACGGCGGCGTAGACGTGCCTGGTGGAGCCGGGCACCTGGGCCGCCGCGACGTCGGGGTTGCGGTGGGCGGTGAGCGCCAGGCCGGGCAGGACGGTCAGGCCCATGCCGGCCGCCACGAGCGCCTGCACGGCCACGATGTCGTCGCTGGTGAAGGAGATGCGCGGCTCGAACCCGGCCTTGGCGCAGATGTCGAGCAGGTGGCTGCGGCAGCGGTCGCAGCCGGCGATCCAGGGGGAGTCGGCGTGGTCGGCCAGCTCGCCGCCCGGCTCGGGGGAGACCAGGTAGCTGGGGTCGTCGAGGAGGTGGATCAGGTGCAGGCCGGCGTCCTCGGGGGCGGTGTCGTCGTACCGGAACATGACGGCGACGTCGACGCGGCCGGCGCGCAGCAGCCTGAGGGCCTCGGGCGGCTCGGTCTCGGTGAGCTCCAGCCGCAGCCCGGGATGGGCGGCCGCCAGGCGGCGGACGGCGGACGGGATGAACGTGCCGAGCGCCGACGGGAAGGCGGCCAGCCGCACGCGGCCCTCGCGCAGGCCCACGTGGGCGGCCAGTTCCTCGGCCGTGGCGTCGATCCGGCCGATGATGTCAGCCGCGCGGTCGGCCAGCAGCCGGCCCGCCTCGGTCAGCCGGATGCCGCGCCCCACCCGCTGGACGAGCTTGGCGCCGGTCTCGGCCTCCAGCCGGGCCAGGTGGTGGCTGATGGACGGCTGGGAATAGTGGAGCTCCTTGGCGGCCGCGGTGAGCGACCCCTTGCGGGCCACCGCGACGAGGACGCGGAGCCGGGCGACGTCGAGCATTCATCAATCGTATCTATCAATAGGCCAGAAGACTTCTGTTGGACCTATCGATCGCCATGAGCCACCGTAGAGAGGGAGGACAAATTGCCACATTTACCTAGGAGGACACCGTGAACATGGTCGCGACCACCACCAGGCCAGGGCTCGACGTTCTGGTGTCCGGCATCTCCGAGATCGTGGCCAGGAAGCTCGGCGCCCGCGAGACTGCGTTCGCCGTCGCCGACCTGCTGCGCGACCGGCTGCCCGGCATGGACATCCTCACGCCCGAGGAGCGCCTCGGCACCCCCGACCGCTACGCCTCCCACCTGCTGCACGCCCAGGACGAGTTCTCGATCGTGGCCGTCGTGTGGCGTCCCGGCCAGTACACGGTCATCCACGACCACGTGTCGTGGTGCACGTTCGGCATCCTCAGCGGCGTCGAGCACGAGACGCTCTACCGCGACATGGGCGACCACCTGCTGGAGATCGGACGCGCCGACAACCGGCCGGGCGAGGTCAGCGGCTTCGCCCCGCCCGGCGACATCCACATGGTGCTCAACACCAGCGACGAGGTCGGGGTGTCGCTGCACGTGTACGGCGCCGACGTCGGCAAGCTGGGCAGCAGCGTGCGCCGCGTCTACGAGCTGCCGGTGCGCTGAGCCCGCCTCACCTGATGCGGCCGTGGAGCAGCTCGACCAGGGTCTGGTGGGTCTGCTCGATCGGCCGCTCGGGGTAGAGGGCGCGGCGTTCGATGGCGACCGTCAGGACCATGCCGAACAGGGCGGTCGCCGCCGTCTCCACGTCGAGGTCGGGACGGATCTCACCGCTCGCGGCCGCCCTGCGCAGCACGCCCGCGTACACGCCGAGCGCGCTCTCGCGCAGCCGCGCCACCGCCTCCTGCCAGGCGGTGCGCCACATCTCGGCCAGCAACACCCGGGCGAACGGGCCGTGTTCCTCGAAGAAGCGCAGCTGGCCGAGCACCACCGAGTCGAGGGCGGCCACGCCGCTCTCGCCGGTGTCGGCGGCGGCCAGCGCGCCCGCCAGCCGCTCGATCGAGTGCTCCAGCAGCGCGGAGAACAGGCCCTCCTTGCTGCCGAAGTTGTAGAACACGGTGCCCTTGGCCACCCCGGCGCGCTCGGCGATCGCGTCGACCGTGGTGGCCGCGTAGCCCTGCTCGGCGATCAGCTCGACCGCCGCCGTGAACACCTTCGCCCGGGTGTCCTGCCTGCTCACAGCGACAGCTCGGGGTGCAGGCGCTTCATGGACCAGACGCGGCCCCGCTCCACCGCGAGGGTGGTCAGCGCGAGCCCGAGCACGAGGAATGCGGACAGCACGCCGCAAGCCTGCCACACCACGGTCAGATCGCCGCCACTGATCAGCCTGCGCAGCGCCGAGACGACCCAGCTCATCGGCAACCACGGCGAGATCGTCTGGAAGAACCCGGGCGAGGTCTCGATCGGGTACGTCCCCGCCGCCGAGGTGAGCTGGAGCATCAGCAGCGCCAGCCCCACCACCCGGCCGGGCGGCCCGAGCAGCGCGTTGACCGCCTGCACCACCGCCAGGAACGCGGCCCCCGCCAGCAGCAGCAGCCCGATCACCCCGAGCCAGTGGGCCGCCTCCAGGCCGAGCGCGAACCGCAGCACCGCCGCCAGCACGCCGACCTGGGCCGCGCCCAGCGCCACCGCGGGCAGCCAGCCGGCCAGCGCGATGCGCACCGCGCCCTGGGTCCCGGCCAGCCGCCGCTGGTTCAGCGGCTTGAGCACCATGAAGGTGATCATCGCGCCCACCCACAGCGCCAGCGGAAGGAAGAACGGCGCGAAGCCGGTGCCGTAGTTGGGGACCTCGTTGTCGACCGTCTTGGCCAGCCGCACCGGGTCGCTCATCACGTCGGCGCGGGCGGCCCGCTGCTGGGCGTCGTAGTCGGGGATCTTCTCCGCGCCTTCGCCGAGCCCGCCCGCCAGGTCCTTCGAGCCCTTGGCGAGCTGGTCCATGCCCTTGTCCACCTGGCCCGCGCCGTCGTGCAGCCGGCCGACCCCGGTGCGCAGGGTGCTCGCGCCGTCGCTGAGCTTGACCAGCCCGCCGCCGAGCTGCCCGAGGCCGCTGGTGACCTGGGCCGAGCCGTCGTGCAGCTTGGTCGCGCCCTGGTAGAGGGTGCCCGCGCCGGTGCCGGCCTTGGCCAGGCTCGCGTCCACGGTCGCCGCGCCCGCGGCCAGCTTGGCCAGGCCGTCGTCCAGGGCGTTCACCTGGGTCCTGACCTGGTCGACCTTGGGGCCGATCTGCGGGGCCACGGCCGCGATCTTCCTGGCGTTCCTGGCCAGCTCGCGGGCCTGGGCGGACAGGGCGGAGGCGCCGCCCGTGCCGCCGGTGCCCGCCGAGCCGGCCTGCTCGGCGGCGCGTTCGGCGGCGTTCGCCGCGCTGCGCAGCAGGGAGCGCACCTCAGGGTCGGCGTCCGCGCCGAGGCGGTCGAGCGCGGCCTGGGCCTGGGAGGCGGCCTCGCGGGCGCTGCCCGCCGCGCGGGTCGCGCCGGTGCCCGTGCCGGAGCCGTCCGCCAGCCGGTCGGCGGCGTCGGCCACCTGCTCGGCGGCGTCGGCGACCTTCGGGCCCCACTCGTTCAGCACCGGCACGTACTTGTCGGCGAGCTGGTTGACCGCGCGCGTCTGGGTGTGGACCTGGTCGGCTGCCTTCCGGGTGCCCTTCCGCAGCTCGGAGGTACCCTCGCTGCGGAGCTTGCGCAGGCCGTCGCGCAGCTCGCCGATGGCCTGCTGCGCCTTGCCGATGCCGCCGGTGACCTGGGCCGAGCCGTTCCGCAGCTTGCCGGTGGCGGTGTTGGCGCTGTTCAGGCCGACGGAGAGCTGCTGGGCGCCGTTCTCGGCGGTGCCGAGGCCGGAGTTGAGCCGGGAGACGCCGTCGCCGGCCTTGACCGCGCCGTCGTGCAGCTTGCCGGCGCCGTCGGCGGCCTCGGTGGTGGCGTCGTGGATGTCGCCGATCGAGACGAAGACCTTGTCGAAGTAGTCGTGGATGGCCGTGCGCTCGGCGGCGGCGCGCACCTCGTTGAAGACCGCGTCGGAGATGCTGCCCACGATGTAGCTGCGGCCGGTGTCCACGCGCAGGCCGAGCTGGGCGGGGGTGGGGGTCGTCGTGTCGTCGGACGGCGAGGCCAGGCGGGCGCTGAAGTCGGCGGGCACGGTGAGCGACAGGTAGTAGCTGCCGTCGGCGACCCCGTCGGCCGCCTGCCGGGGCGTGGCCTCGTGCCAGGCGAACGTCCGGCGTTCGCGCAGCTCGTCGGCCAGGTCCTGGCCCGCGTGCAGGGTCTTGCCGTCGACCGTGGCCGGGCGGTCCTCCATGACCAGCGCGACGGGGACCCGGTCGAGGTTGCCCTGGGGGTCCCAGAACGACCACAGGTACAGTCCGGCGTACAGCAGCGGCAGCACGATCACCGCCGCCAGCGCAGCCCGGGTCAACCGGGACCGCAGCATGCCCTTCATCACAGCTCCACGAGGTGGTCGTAGCGGGCGGGCGGGCGCACGCAGCTCGCGACCACGGCCGTGCCGAGGCCGGCGCCGAGGTCGCGCAGGAGGTCCCAGAGCTCCCGTACGCGGTCGTCGGGCAGGCCCGCGTCCACGTTGTCGGCGAGGATCACCGCGGGCTCGTCCAGCAGGGCCAGGGCGATGCCGAGGCGCACCTGCTGCTCGCGGTCCAGCTCGCTCACCGGCGTCGTGTCCGGCGCCGCGAGCCCCGCCCGCTTCAGGACTTCCTGGTACGGCTTGCGCCTGCGCTCGCGCAGGTGCTCCTTGACCGTCAGCGCTCTGTCGAGATCCGTCACGCCGTCGACCAGCGCGAGCGCCGCCGCCTTGCGGATGGCCCGCGGCCTGGTGTGCCCGGCGACGGAGAGCGTGCCCGTGGTCGGCTTCATCCGCCCGGCCAGCGTGAGCAGCAGGCTCGTCCGCCCGCTGCCCGCCGGTCCGGCGACCGCCGTGAGCGTCCCGGGGCCCGCCTTCAGCGAGACCGCCGGGTACACCCCCTCGATCGACAAGCCCTGCGCGACGATCACCACAACCCCATCTCTTGAACTGACTGGTCAGTACAAAAGATTACCTCGTGATGCGGTGCGTCACACTGTGAGATACGCCTCGAACCGCTCGGCCAGCTCCTTCGGCCGCGACAGCATGACCATGTGACTGCCCCCGATCTCGTCGGGCATGACACCGAGCCGTTCCCGGACCACCCGCCGCATGAACTCGGGCGGGAAGAACCGGTCGTCCCGGCAGAGCAGGAACCGCGTCGGCACGTCGGGCCACGCCGCGCCCGGCCACGGCTCGACGGACGACTTCTCCGCCTGCGGACGCCCCCGGGACAACTCCTCCTGCGCCAGCTCCTCCGGGACGTCGTGCATGTACTCGGCGATCGTGTCCAGGCCCTCGGCGCCTCGGTAACCGGTGTTGGCCCACCACTCGCCCGGCGGCTCGCCCGGCGCCGGGATCATGGCGGTGACCAGCACGAGCAGCTTGACGGGCAGGCGGTCGCAGACCAGCGGGGCGACGAAGCCGCCCCACGAGTGGGCCACCACGACCAGCTCGTCCGCCTCGCCGACGGCCCGCGCCACCGTGTCGGCGTAGTCGGCCAGGCCGGCCGACTCGTCCTCGATCGGCAGGTCGACGGCCACCGTGCGGTGGCCCCGGGCGCGCAGCTCGGCCTCGACCAGATGCCAGTCCCAGGCGGAGCTGCCGCCGCCGTGGATCAGCGCGAACGTCGCCATCCGCCTCACCTCCGCGCCGTCGTGCCGGAAACGCCCCGCGATGCCTCGCTCATGGTTGCTGCTCCCTCGTCGTGTCCCTGTTCCCGACGCAGTATGGCGAGCGGCTGCGACAGAAAAGTCTCGCAACTTTTATTGCGCAATTTTCCTTTCGCATCTAGCGTGAAGGCATGGCAAGCTCCGATCGGCCCCGCGTCCAGGACGTCGGCACGCTCAAGGCGCTGGCGCACCCCCTGCGCATGAAGCTGTACCGCGCGCTCAAGGTCGCCGAGCTCGCGACGGCCTCGCAGCTGGCCGAGCAGGTGGACGAGGCGGTCTCCCTGGTCAGTTACCACCTGCGCAAGCTGGCCTCGCACGGCCTCATCGAGGAGACGCAGGGCGGCCGGGGCGACGCCCGGGAGCGCTGGTGGCGGACGTCGGCGGAGAGCTTCTCCACCCGCAACTCCGACTTCCGCGACAGCCCCGAGGGCGTCGTGGTCCACCAGACCCTGTCCCGCCTGCACGCCCGCCAGCTGGCCGAGATGTACGACGGCTACCTCGACGCGCAGTGGGCCTGGAGCGAGGCCTGGCAGGACTCGTCCTTCGGGTCGGAGTTCCTGCTGTCGCTGACCGCGGAGGAGTTGCGCGCCCTCAGGCAGGAGATCGACGACGTGGTCGTGAAGTGGACGGCCCGCGGCAGGGCGGCCGGCGAGGCGGGGGACACCGAGGGCCGCGAGAACGTGGCCGTGCACCTGTACGGGTTCCCGTTCACGACGTGAGGAGAGAGCAGGATGAATCCCGACTTATACCTACTTGTCGAGCGAGTGCGCGGGCAGGAACTGCGCGCCGCCGCCGCCCGGACACCCCGTCGGACACCCCGGACGCACCCGGGGACGGTCGCCCGCGCCTGGGAACGGCGACTGGGCTGGGCCCTGGTGGAAACCGGCCTCCGCCTGGTCAGCCGCGGCACGACGAAGCAGACACGCCGCCTGGCGGACCACCACGCCTGACCCGCGCCGACCGGCCCGTGCCGCCTGACAAGCCGACCGGCGCTCTGTGCATCGCGCCGCCTGGCCCGCCGGGCGTCCTAAGCGGGAGCGGTCCCGTTCAACCCCTTCAGGACCGCGCGTTCGACCGGCGTCGGCGCGGTGCCGGTGAGGTCGAGCAGGCCGGTCGGCACCAGCGGCGGCTGGGCCATGAACCGCGGCACGCTGCCGCGATGCGGCTGGGCCGCGTGGATCAGGAACGGGTGGCACAGGAAGACGTCGCCGGGCGAGCCGGTGACGGTGACCTCCCGGCGCCCCTCGCTGAGCGGCACGGCCTCCCCGCACAGCGGGAACCATTCACGCCCTTCGTCCCCGGAATCGGCGAGCAGGGCGGGCACGTCCAGATGTGAGCCGACGCGTACCCGGGTGGGGGCGTCGTCGCGGCCGACCTCGGAGAACAGGAACAGCATGAGGAGGGCCCGGCCGCGCGAGCGCAGGTTCACCCGGTACTCGCCGGCGTCACCGGCGAAGCTCGCCTCCAGGTGCCAGCCGTCGTCGCCGGGCTCCTCGTCGCTGGGGAAACGCAGCGGGAAGGTGCCGATGCCCATGGGCGCGGTCCACCGCCCGGCGCCCACGAGCTGGTCGTAGGCCTCGTGCAGCGCCTGCGTGTTGGCCGCCGCGCGGAACGGCGGGGTCGCGATCCAGCCCAGCCGCACCACCGGCTGGGTCCAGCTCGACGGGTCGTCGGGGTCGCAGCCGCTGGCCGCCCACAGCTCGGCCCGGCACTGCTCGGCCGTCTCCCGGGGAACCGCGCCGGGCAGCCGGACGAACCCGTCCTCGACGAACGACTCGATCTGCTCGTCGGTCAACATGCGCAGCCCCTCCCGGCGGTTTCCGCGGAACGTCGTGCAGTCTGACGAACGGCGGCCAGGAGGGGCAACGCAATTTCCGGCCCGTGCCGAGCGGGCGGGGGAACGATGTTCAGACGCCGAGCGCCGACGGCAGGCTCAGCTCCTGCAGGAACAGCGCCTCGGCGGTGGCCACCCGGCGCAGCTCCTCAAGGTCGACCCGCTCGTTGGGGGCGTGGATGGCGGCGTCCTCGTCCTCGGCGCCGAACAGCAGGATCTCGGCCGCCGGGTACTGCTTGAGCAGCGTGTTCACCAGCGGGATCGACCCGCCCGCGCCCACGTCGCGCGGCGGGCGGCCGAACGCGCGCTCCATCGCCCGGTTGAGCGCCGCCCGCGCCTTGCCGCCGGAGTCGGCCTGGAAGCCGGACCCGACGGTGAAGTCGTCGAACGACACCTGCACGCCCCACGGCGCCACCTGGCGCAGGAACTCCACCACGGCGTTGACCGTGGTCTTCGGGTCGCCGGACGGAGGCACCCGGACGGTCACCCGGGCCCGCGCCGCCGGCTGGACCGCGTTCACGGCGCCCGACACGGTCGGCACGTCGAGGCCCGTGACCGTGATGGCGTACGAGGCCCACAGCCGGTCGGCCAGCGAGCCGGAGCCGACCAGCGAGACGCCGTCCGCCACGCCGGCGGTCTTCCTGAACTCCTCCTCCGAGGGCCCCTGGCCGAGGAAGCTGCCGCGCGGCAGGCCGGGCACCCGGATGTCGCCGTTCTCGTCGTGCAGCGCGGTCAGCATGCGCATCAGGGCGGCCAGCGCGTCGGGGGCGGCGCCGCCGAACGAGCCGCTGTGCACGGCCTCGCGCAGCGTGCGCACCTCGATGGTGAAGGCCGCCATGCCGCGCAGCGACGTCGTGACCGCCGGGTCGCCGACGCGCGGGTTGCCGGTGTCGGCGACCACGATGGCGTCGGCCCGCAGCAGCTCGGGGTTGCGCTCGACGAAGGCCTCCAGGCGCTCGCCCGCGTACTCCTCCTGGCCCTCGATGATGACCTTGATGCCCACCGGGAACCGGCCCTGGAAGGCGCGCAGCGCGGCGATGTGGGAGATGATGCCCGACTTGTCGTCGGCGCAGCCGCGGCCGTACAGCTTGCCGTCGATCAGGGTGGGCTCGAACGGCGGCGTGCGCCAGGCGGCCAGGTCGCCGGCGGGCTGCACGTCATAGTGCGCGTACAGCAGGACGGTGGGCGCGCCGGGAGGGGCCGGGGCCTCGCCGTAGATCGCGGGGAAGCTGCCTTCGACGGCGACCTGCTGGACGTGCGGCAGGCCCGCCGAGCGCACGAGCTCCTCCGTCGCCGCCGCGGCGGCGTAGACCGGCTCCTCCGGGTGCCCGGGGAAGGCCACGGAGGGAATGGCGGCGAGCCGCTTGAGCTCCTCGATGGCTCGGGGCATCGCGGCGGCGACGGCGCTCTCGATCTGGTCAGGAGTCACGGGACGGTCCCCCGGGGGTCGTTCTCGGCAGTTTGGTCTCATTGGATCACAGAAGGTTCCACAGTATGGAAACGGGCATGACCCGCGCGTTAATCTACCTGCGGATTTCGTTGCTGTTACACAACGGTTCTGCGGATCTCGATTTTCTTGCATAGTGCTGCGACCGATTCGCTTGGCAAACCGCAGGTGAAGATGCACACTGTGGGGAGTTCAACACGAGGGAAGATAACCATGACGCAGCCGGAAAACGACGTCCTGAAGGCCGCGCAGGACAACCTGTGGTTGCACTTCACGAGGCACAGCGCCTACCAGGAGAACGAGATCCCGACCATCGTGCGCGGTGAGGGGTCCTATATCTACGACATCCACGGCAAGCGTTACCTCGACGGCCTGGCCGGGCTGTTCGTCGTCCAGGTCGGGCACGGGCGTGGCGAGCTGGCCGAGGCCGCCGCCAAGCAGGCCCAGGAGCTGGCCTTCTTCCCCTTGTGGTCCTACTCGCACCCCAAGGCGGCCGAGCTGGCCGCCCGTCTGGCCGAGCAGGCGCCGGGCGAGCTGAACCGGGTCTTCTTCACCACCGGCGGCGGCGAGGCCGTCGAGACCGCGTGGAAGCTGGCCAAGCAGTACTACAAGCTCGTCGGCAAGCCGCTCAAGCACAAGGTCATCAGCCGCCAGATCGCCTACCACGGCACCCCGCAGGGCGCCCTGTCGATCACCGGCATCCCGGCGTTCAAGCAGATGTTCGAGCCCCTCGTGCCCGGCTCGGTGCGCGTTCCGAACACGAACCACTACCGCGCCGACGAGATCAGTGGCATCCCCGGCATGTCGCCGGAGGAATACGGCATCTGGGCGGCCGACCGCGTGGCCCGCGCCATCGAGATGGAGGGCCCCGACACGGTGGCCGCCGTCTTCGCCGAGCCCGTCCAGAACGCCGGCGGCTGCTTCCCGCCGCCTCCCGGCTACTTCCAGCGCCTGCGCGAGATCTGCGACGAGTACGACGTGCTGCTCGTCTCCGACGAGGTCATCTGCGCCTTCGGCCGCCTCGGCACCATGTTCGGCGGCCAGAAGTTCGACTACGTGCCCGACATCATCACCTGCGCCAAGGGCCTGACCAGCGGCTACTCGCCCATCGGCGCCATGATCGCGCACGAGCGGCTGTTCGAGCCGTTCAAGCAGGGCGACAACATGTTCGCCCACGGCTACACCTTCGGCGGCCACCCCGTGTCGGCCGCCGTGGCCCTCGCCAACCTCGACATCTTCGAGCGCGAGGACCTGCTCGGCCACGTCACCAAGAACGAGCCCCTCTTCCAGGCCACCCTCGACGACCTGCGCGACCTGCCGATCGTCGGCGACGTGCGGGGCTCGGGCTACTTCTGGGGCATCGAGCTGGTCAAGGACAAGGCCACCAAGGAGACGTTCAACGCCGAGGAGTCCGAGCGGTTGCTGCGCGGATTCCTGTCCAAGGCGCTGTTCGACGCCGGACTCTACTGCCGGGCGGACGACCGCGGCGACCCCGTGATCCAGCTCGCGCCCCCGCTGATCGCGGGGCAGAGGGAGTTCGACGAGATCGGATCCATCCTGCGGGGTGTGCTCTCGGAAGCGTGGGCGCGCCTCTAACACCCTCCCCACCCGGTACGACGAAGTGCCGGTCTCCGAAAGGATCCCTACGATGAAGATCGGCGTCCCTGCCGAGGTCAAGAACCACGAATACCGTGTGGCGGTCACCCCCGCCGGTGTTCACGAGCTGGTGCGGAACGGTCACGACGTCACCGTCCAGCGGGGTGCCGGCCTCGGCTCACACATCACCGACGAGGAGTACCTCGCCGCGGGCGCGAAGATCCTCGACAACGCCGACGCCGTTTGGGCCGGGGCGGACATGGTCCTGAAGGTCAAGGAGCCCATCGCCGAGGAGTACCACCGCCTGCGCGAGGGCCTGGTCCTGTTCACCTACCTGCACCTGGCCGCCTCCCCCCCGTGCACCGACGCCCTGCTCGCCGCCAGGACGACCGGCATCGCGTACGAGACCGTGCAGGTGGGCCACACGCTGCCGCTGCTCGCCCCGATGTCGGAGGTCGCGGGCCGGCTCGCGCCGCAGGTGGGCGCCTACAACCTCATGCGCTTCAACGGCGGCCGGGGCGTGCTGCCCGGCGGGGTGCCCGGCGTGGCCCCGGCCAAGGTCGTCGTCATCGGCGGCGGCGTCTCGGGCCTCAACGCGGCGCAGATCGCCGTCGGCATGGGCGCGGACGTGACCGTGCTCGACACCAACATCGACCGGCTCCGCCAGATCGACGCCATCTACCAGGGCCGGCTCAAGACCCTCGTGTCCACCTCGTACGCGATCGAGCGCGAAGTGCTGCAGGCCGACCTGGTCATCGGCGCGGTGCTGATCCCCGGCGCCAAGGCCCCGACGCTGGTCTCCAACGACCTGGTCGCGCGGATGAAGCCGGGCTCGGTGCTCGTGGACATCGCCATCGACCAGGGCGGCTGCTTCGAGGACTCGCGGCCGACCACGCACGCCGAGCCGACGTACACGGTGCACGGCTCGATCTTCTACTGCGTGGCCAACATGCCCGGCTCGGTGGCCAACACCTCCACCTACGCCCTGACCAACGCGACGCTCCCGTACGCGGTCAAGCTCGCCAACCTGGGCTGGCGCGACGCGCTGAAGGCCGACCAGGGCCTCGCGGGCGGTCTGAACACCCATGACGGCCTGCTCACCAACGAGCCGGTCGCCCAGGCGCTGGGGCTGCCGTACACGCCGGTCGCCGACCTTCTCTGATCCTCTTCCCGGGGCGCGGCCGGCGGTCGCGCCCCTAATGCACTCCCAGGCGGCGCCGCAGGTCGCGGGCGGTGGCGAGGACGTGCTGGATCTCGCCCGTGCCCGGCCACGGCGCGCTGCCGGGGCGCAGCAGCGTGCCGCGCACCGACGCCAGGTGCTCGACCGCGCTGCGGTGCACCCCGCTCCGCTCCACCAGCCAGCCGATCACGTCGGAGTGGTCGTGCAGCGGCCTGGTCACCAGGTCCCAGGTGCCCAGCACCTCCGTCAGGTCGGGCACCGACAGCGGCACGCCGCCCCTGCGCCCGGTGGCCGCCGCCGCCAGCTCCGCGCGGGCGGCCAGCTCGGGCTCGGCGGTGCGCGCCCACGTCTGCGGCGGCGGGTCGGCCAGCCACTCCTCGGCCTCGCCCAGCTCGCCGGCGACCGTCAGCAGCCCGCCCAGCTCGACCGCCGCGCCGTGGTGGCCCGCCCGCGCCGCCTGGCGGAACCAGTGGCGGCCGCCGGCCAGGTCGCCGAACTCGGCGATCAGCAGCAGGCCGTAGTTGAAGGCGGACTCGGCGTCGCCGCCCGCCGCCGCCCTGCCGAACCAGTGGCTGGCCGCCGGGGTGTCGCCGAGCTCCACGCAGACGAACCCGGCCATGCGCTGGTCCTCCAGCCGCCCGGCGGCGGCCGCGCGCTCGTACCAGGCGCGGGCCGTACGCAGGTCGCCGCGGGACAGGGCGATGGCGCCGAGCCGGGAGGCGGCGCCCGGGTGCTCGTTCTTGGCGGCCAGCCGGTAGTAGGCCTCGGCGCCCTCGGGGTCGCGGCTGGCGTGCAGGTAGAGGCCCATGCAGTGGGCGGAGTCGGCGTGGCCGCCCCTGGCGGCGTACTCCCACCAGCGCACGGTCTCCTCGTCCTCGCCGGCGGAGTAGGCCAGGAAGCCGAGGTCGTGGGCCGAGGCCATGTCGCCGTCGTCGGCCGCCCTGCGGTGCCACTCGCGGGCCACGCCGGTCTCGCCGGTGTCCTCGCACAGCAGCGCCAGCCGGCGGGCCGCGGCGCGCGACCCGGCCAGGGCCGAGCGTTCGAACCAGGCCCGCGCGGCGCCGGCGTCGCCGCGCTGTTCGAGCAGGAGCGTGGCCAGGTTGGCGGCGGCCTCCGCGTCGCCGGTGGCCGCGGCGGTCTCGTACCAGATGACCGCCTCCTCCAGGCTGCCGTGCTTCTCGTGCCAGACGCCCAGGTTGTACGCGCTGTCGACGTTGCCGCCCGCGGCCGCCAGCTCCCACCAGAGCCGGGCCGCCGCGCGGTCGCCGCGCTGGGCGTAGAGCTTGCCGAGCCGGTGGGCCGCCTGGGCGTCGCCCTGCTGCGCGGCCACCAGCAACTCCGGCTCGTCACCCACCCGTGGCGCCGGAACGGCCGGCGTCGCCACCTCTCCCTGCCACCAGGCCATGGCGACAGAGTGGCACGTGATCATACGATCGCGAACCGTAATCGCCGACAACGGCCCTAGGAGAACCTGATGAACCCGGAATACATCCCCATCCCGCACACGTAACGCAGCGAGCCGGGGCGGTGCGGCGGCAGCCGTACGGTGGCGGGCAGGACCACGTCGCGCCCGTCGATGGTGACGGTGCCCGTGCAGCCCGGATCGACCAGTTTGAAGATGACCTGGACCGGTACGTTCGCCGGGACGGACACGGCGGCGGGCCGGTAGCCCTCGCGGGTGGCGTAGACCGTGACGGTCCGGGCGGCGGGGCCGGCGGCGGCCGGTGCGGCCTCACCCGTCCAGCCGCCCAGGTTGAGCCCGGCCACGACGGTCCAGAGCCCGGCGGCGACGGCGACGACCCCGGCGAACCTGGCCAGCCGGGTGCGGGAGATTCGCCGCAGCACGTAGCCGAGCAGCGCGAACGCCGGCGCCGTGCCGACCACGAACCCCGCCATGGCCGCCGCGCCCGACAGCGGCGAGCCGCTGGAGACGGCGAGCATCTCCATGCCGATCGTCACCCCGCAGGGCACCAGGACGGTGGCCGCCCCCAGCAGCGGCGCCTTGTACCCGGACGGCCGGACGGGCTCGGCGCACGCGTGCCGCCCGCCGCGCATGAGCCGGATCGCGAACACGATCACGGCGCAGCCGGCCGCGACCAGGAGCACGGCCCGCGCCCGCGGCGGCAGGCCGACCGCCGAGCCGAGCAGCCCGAGCAGCGCCCCCACCAGCGTGTACGCCGCCAGCCGGCCGGCCAGGAACCAGGCCACCAGCGCCGGGTCGCGGCCGGGGCGGTGGCCGACCAGGCCCACGAGCAGCCCGCCCTGGGCGGCCGTGCACGAGGCCGTGCCCGCCACCAGCCCGGCTGCCGCGCCCCCGACGAACAGGGTGACCGCCTCCACGCTCAGCCCTCCCCGCTCGCGCATGCTTTTGGGGGAAACGTAACGCGGCAGGCCGGATGCGGCCAGTGACAGTTCTTGTACCCTTAGTGATGTTTAGGTGGTTGCGCCCTTGAGCACGGACATCTTCTCGAAGAACTCGTCGTCGCCCATCTCGCCGCGGGCGTACCGTTCGGCCAGGATCCGCTCCGCCGACGCGGTGGGCCGGTCGGGGACGGCCGCCGGGCGACGCCCCCGCCAGCCCTTGCGGCGGGCCGTGACGGCGAGCGCGATGAGCGCGACCCAGAACAGGCCCCAGAAGACCGGGAAGACCGGCCAGAGATGCGGATGCATGACTTCCTCCTTCGTCCTGCCTCCAGGGTCCGCCTTCCGGCGGCGCGGCGAATCGCCCGCCGGGAGCCGCCGCCGCTGCGCCCGGGGGAGTGCTCGGACGAGCCCGGCGTACGCCTGAGGAGGTAGCGCGCCGGTGCGCTTCATCGTCCGAAGGACGGGTGCGCGCAGGGCCGCCGGGCCTCGATGAGGAACCTGGACGAATGGGCGATGAACGGGCCCTCGGCCTCGATGAGCTCGTGCAGCTCGCGCAGCCTGTCGCCGTAGCGGGCGACCGAGAAGCCCGGCACGATCCAGATCACCTTGCGCAGGAAGTAGATCACCGCGCCGATGTCGCGGAACTCCATGCGCAGCCGCTCGGCCCGCAGGTCGACCACCTCCAGCCCGGCCGCCTCCGCCTCCGCCACGGCCTGGCGCGGGTCGCGGGCCGAGCCGTCCTGCGGGCCCATGAAGAACTCGGTCAGCTCGAACACGCTGCGCGGGCCGACCTGCTGCGAGAAGTACGCGCCCCCGGGACGCAGCACCCGGGCGATCTCCGCCCACCAGGTAGCCACCGGATGGCGGCTGACCACGAGGTCGAAGACGCCGTCGCGGAACGGCAGGCGCGGCTCGTCGTCGTCGGCCACCACGTACGCGCCGCGCGGGCGCAGCCGGGCGGCGGCCAGCGCCAGGTTGGGCGGCCACGACTCGGTCGCCACCGTCACCTTCGGCAACGTGGGCAGCCCGGCCAGGATCTCGCCGCCGCCGGTCTGGACGTCGAGCGCCGCCCGCGCCCCCGCCATCCGCCCGGCCAGCAGGCGGGAGTAGCCCCACGAGGGCCGCTCCTCGGTGGCCCGGCCCGCCAGCCAGGAGAAGTCCCAGCCGGCCACGGACACCGTGTCGGCCTCCTCGACCAGGTCATCGTATGTACGCCGCATCCTTCGACCATGTCAGCGCCCCGGCCCCGGCTTCAACCGGATTTCTCCCGTGTCGCCGATCAGGCGACCCGGGCCCGGACGGCCGCGCGGTCGATCCCGAGCTGGTCGATCAGCCGGGCCACCGGGTCGTGGCGGTCGCGCTCCAGGAGGGCGAGCAGGAGGTGGCGGGGCACCTGCGGCCTGGTCTTCCGGCTGGTGGCCCCGATGGCGGCGTTGATCACCGCGCGGGCGCTCGACGTGAGCGCGGTGCCGGGGACCGGCGGATGCCGGCGGGGTGTCGCGCGCGGAGCCTGGCCGAGGTCGAGGCCGATCGAGCGCAGCGCCTCGCGGTCGAGCTCGTCGAGCGCGGCGCGTGCCCCGGCCAGGTCGACGCCGAGCGCCCGCGCCGGCTCGGCGGCCGGATCGTGCAGCAGGCCGAGCAGCAGGTGCTCGGTGCCGAGCCGCCGGTCGCCGCGCTGCCTGGCCTCGTCGAGCGCCGCGCTGACGACGGCCGCGAAGGGGCTCTTCTCCTTGCCGAACATGGCGATCCTCACTTTCCGTATCTGGCGTGCACGGACTGCCGCGACATGCCGAGCGCGTCGCCGATCTGTTCCCAGGTCCAGCCCTGCTCCCTGGCCGCCGCCACCGACGCCGCCTCGACCTGCTCGGCCAGCCGGTGCAGCGCGCCCACCGCCCGCAGGCCGAGGGCGGGGTCGTTCGACCTGATGCGTTGAGACAGCTCTTCCATGTCCACGGTGTCAGGCTAGATTGACAGCGACGATTTTGTCAATCTAGCCTGACAGGCATGGACGACGTGATGATCGTGGGAGCGGGCCCGGTCGGGCTCATGCTCGCGGGCGAGCTGGCGCTGGCCGGCTTACGCCCGATCGTGCTGGACAAACGCCCGGAACCGAGCGAGCTGCCCAAGGCCAACGGGCTCGCCGGGCAGATCGTGGAGCTGCTCGGCCACCGCGGCCTGCTCGGCGACCTCGCCGAGGGCAGCGGCTTCGCCGGCCCCGCCCCGGGGTTCCCGTTCGGGCAGGTGCCGCTGCGCTTCGCCGGGCACGACGACATGCCGCTGCGGCTGCTGCTGATCCAGCAGCCCCGGCTGGAACGGCTGCTGACCGAGCGGGCCGCCCGGCTCGGGGCCGAGATCAGGCGCGGCCACGAGGTCCTCGGGCTGGCCCAGGACGAGGAGGGCGTCACGCTGGAGCTGTCCACCGGCCGGGCCCGCGCCCGGTACGTGGTCGGCTGCGACGGCGGGCACAGCACCGTCCGCGCTTTGGCGGGCATCGGCTTCCCGGGCACCACCGACGACGAGGTGCTGCGGCTCGGCCACTTCGCCCGCGACGAGCAGGGCCCGTTCCAGGCGCCGCGCGTCGAGGGCCTGGAACCCGGCTGGAACCGCACCCCGGCCGGCCGGCTGCTGCTCACCTCGCTGCGGCCCGGCGTGCTCATCGCGGGCGTGCGCGAGCGCGGCACGCTGCCCGGCGGCCCGGTGACCCCGGACGACTTCCGCGCGGCCGTACGCCGGGTGATCGGGCGGGACCTGCCGCTGGGCGAGCCGATCTGGCTGTCCGGCACGGTCGCCCAGGCCCGGCTCGCCGAGCGTTACCGGGCCGGGCGGGTGTTCCTGGCCGGGGACGCCGCCCACCTGTTCCCGGCGGGCGGGTCGGCGCTCAACGTGGGCCTGACGGAGGCGGCCAACCTGGCCTGGAAGCTGGCCGCCGTGCTGCTCGGACGGGTGCCCGCCGGGCTGCTCGACACCTACGAGGAGGAGCGCCGTCCGGTGGCCGCGCGGGCGCTCGCCCAGACCCGTGCCCAGGCGGCGCTGGAACGGGCCCCCGGCCAGGACGGCGACGCCCTGCGCGCGCTGCTCGCCGAGCCGCCCGCCGACGTGCTGCTCGTCCGCCCCGACGGGTACGTGGCCTGGGCCGGGACCGGCGGCCTGGCCGAGGCGGCGCGGGCGTGGTTCAGCGCGGGACCGGCCGCCGTCAGAGCCAGCCCGGCTTGACCAGGCCCGACTCGTAGGCGATGACCACGAGCTGGGCGCGGTCGCGGGCGTGCAGCTTCATCATGGCCCGGCTGACGTGCGTCTTGGCCGTGGCCGGCGACATGAACAGCTTGGCGGCGATCTCGTCGTTGGTCATGCCCGTGCCGACCAGGGAGAGCACTTCGCGCTCGCGTTCGGTGAGCTGGTCGAGGCCCTGGGTGGCGACCGGCTCCTTGGCGCGCGAGGCGTACTCGGCGATCAGCCGCCGGGTCACGCTCGGCGACAGCAGCGCCTCGCCCGCCGCCACCACCCGCACGGCCTGGATGAGCTCGGCCGGCTCGGTGTCCTTGACCAGGAAGCCGGACGCGCCGCCGCGCAGCGCCTCGAAGACGTACTCGTCCAGCTCGAAGGTGGTCAGGATGATGATGTGCGGCCCGGGCGGCATCAGGCGGGTGGCGGTCAGGCCGTCGGTGCCGGGCATGCGGATGTCCATCAGCACGACGTCCGGGGCGTGCTCGCCGGCCAGGCGCACCGCCTCCGCGCCGTCGGCGGCCTCGGCCACCACCGTCATGTCGGGCTGGGCGTCCAGCAGGGCCTTGAAGCCCGCCCGGACCAGCGCCTGGTCGTCGGCGAGCAACACCTTGATCACGTTGGGTTCTCCTCGGGTAGGGGCAGACGGGCCTCGACCTGGAAGCCGCCGCCCGACGGGCCGGCGACGAGCGTGCCGCCCAGGGCGGAGGCGCGCTCGCGCATGCCGGGGATGCCGTTGCCGCTGCCGTCCTCCGACAGCACGGCGGGCTTGGTCGCCCCCGTGTCGGCGACCACGATGACCAGCTCCGTGGCGCCGTACTCCAGGCGCACCGACACCCGCGAGCCGGGCGCGTGGCGGGCGGCGTTGGTGAGCGACTCCTGCACGATCCGGTACGCGGCCCGCTCGACCTGCGGCGGCAGCGGCCGTGACCCCACCCGCCTGAGCGAGACCTCCATCCCCGAACGCTGGACGAGGTCGTCGAGGCGGTCGAGCCCGGCCGTCGGGGAGCGCGGTGCGCCCTCGCGCAGCACGTTGAGCACCGAGCGCATCTCGCCCAGCACCTCCTTGGACGCCGTCTTGATCGTGGCCAGGGCCGAGCGGGCCTGCTCGGGGTTGGCGTCGATGAGATGCAGCGCGGTGCTGGCCTGCACGTGGATGAGCGAGATGTTGTGCGCGAGCACGTCGTGCAGCTCCTGGGCCATGGTCAGGCGCTCCTCGCTGGCCTGCCGCCTGGCCTCCTCCTCCGCTACGCGCTCGCGCTCGGCCCGGCGCTCCCTGACGATCCTGACCAGCTCGGCCACGACCATGAACAGCAGGATGAACGCCAGGATCGACACGCTGTGGAACAGGTCCCGGTTGCCCACCCACCAGGCGTAGCTGAGGAGCGAGGTCACCGTCATGGTCGCCATCGTCCAGGCCATCAGCCGTCTGCCCCCGGTGACCAGGAGGAACAGCAGGACGCCCGGGCTGAGGAAGGCGGGGCCGTAGGCGTAGCCGCCGATGAGGAACAGGTCCATCGCGCCGAGCGCGACGGCGACCGTCAGCAGCGGGAACCGCCTGCGGAAGAGGATGGCCAGCGGCCCGACCAGCAGCAACGCGTACGCGTACGGATCGAGCTGCTCCCTGAGGAGACGCTGGCCCCATGTCGCGCCCTGGGCGATCACCAACTGGGCGACCGCCACGATCAGGGCGAGATAAGGGTCGAAACCGGACTTCCTGCGCACGCCTCCACGCTAGGCCACCGGCGGCGCGCGCGACATCATCCCCTTGTCCGAGGGGGCCCTACCACGACGGGCGTAGCTGGGTCATCGTGGACACCATGCGCCGTGTGATCTTCTCCGCAGCAGCAGTCCTCATCTCACTCCTGCCCGCCGCGCCCGCGTCGGCGGGCCCCCAGCAGAAGGCCCCGGTCGCCGAGGGGTACGGAGGCGCCGTCGCCACCGTCGACCTCGACGCCAGCAAGGCCGCGATCTCCGTGCTGAGACGCGGGGGCAACGCCGTCGACGCGGCCGTGGCCGCCGGAGCCGTGCTCGGGGTCACCGAGCCGTACTCGGCCGGCCTGACCGGCGGCGGCTTCATGGTGTTGTACGACGCCAGGCAGCGCAAGGTCGTCACCATCGACGGCCGCGAGACCGCCCCGCGCGCGATGACCGCCACCAGCTTCGAGGGCATCCCGTTCGACGAGGGCGTCACCAGCGGCCTGTCGGCGGGCGTGCCCGGCACGCTGGCGCACTGGGACCTGGCCCTGCGCCGGTTCGGCACCCTCTCGCTCGGCCAGGCGCTCCAGCCCGCCATCGAGGTGGCCTCCCGCGGCTTCGTCGTGGACCAGACGTTCCACGACCAGACCGCCGCGAACGCCGACCGCTTCAAGGACATCACCTCGACGGCCCGGCTCTACCTGCCGAACGGCGCCCCGCCGCCGGTCGGCTCGGTGTTCCGGAACCCGGAGCTGGCGAACACGTACCGGGAACTGGCCCGGCGCGGCCCCGGCTGGCTGTACGGCGGCCGGCTCGGCGCGGAGATCGTCGCCACCGTGAAGAAGCCGCCGGTCACCCCCGGCAGCACCCGCAACGTCAGGCCCGGCCTGATGGAGCTGTCGGACCTGCGGGACTACCGCGCCCTCCTGCGCGAGCCCACCAAGATCTCCTACAACGGCATGGACGTCTACGGCATGGCCCCGCCGTCCTCGGGCGGCTCGACCGTCGGCGAGGCGCTCAACATCCTGGAAGCCCTGCCCAAGGTGGGCCTGCACGAGTACCTGGAGGCGTCCAGGCTGGCCTTCGCCGACCGCAACGCCTACGTCGGCGACATCCCCGGCGTGCCGCTGCGCGAGCTGCTGTCCGACGGGTTCGCCAAGGAGCGGGCCTGCCTGATCGGCGACAGGGCCTTGACCAGCCCGGTCGCCCCCGGCAGCCCCGACGGCACGTACGGCGCCTGCGCCACTCCGACCGGCAGCGCGACCCCGATCGCGGACGAGGGGCCGGAGACCACGCACCTGGTCGTCGCCGACCGCTGGGGCAACGTGGTCGCCTACAACCTCACCATCGAGTCGACCGGCGGAAACGGCATCGTGGTGCCGGGCCGCGGCGTGCTGCTCAACAACGAGCTGACCGACTTCACCTTCGGCCCCGCCCCCGGCGACCCCAACCTGCCCGGCCCCGGCAAGCGGCCGCGCTCGTCGATGGCGCCCACGCTGGTGTTCGACCACGGCAGGCCGGTGCTGGCCGCGGGCTCGCCGGGCGGCTCGACGATCATCACGACCGTGCTGCAGATCCTGGTCAACCGGTACGAATTCGGCATGAGCCTGCCCGACGCCCTCGCCGCGCCGCGGGCCACGCAGCGCAACACCGCCCAGACGCAGGCCGAGCAGGCGTTCCTCGACAAGTACCGGGCCGAGCTGGAGGCCAAGGGGCACGGCTTCGTGCTGAACCCCGAGATCGGCGCGGCCACGGCGCTGGAACTGCGCGGCCACGGCCTGGTCCAGGCCGTCGCCGAGCCCGTACGGCGGGGCGGCGGCAGCGCCCTGGTCGTGAACCCGCGCTGAGCGCGCACGGCGGCGGCCCCCTCGCGGGCCGCCGCCACTCGCCGGCTTGACCCCGGTATGAGGGAATGTTTGCCCAGGTCACGGGGTTGTAACGGGCATCGCGACGCGCCATGCCGCCGGGCGAAACCGCCTGCCGCAGCTCATCAGCCGCCGTCGCGGCATCCCGACAGACACCCGTGGGCGGCTCCGGCCTGCCCTCAGGAGGAACCCCGTGAAGCCGAACGTCAAGAAGCTGTACGCGAGCGCCCTGCTGGCCGCCACCGCCGCCGTGTCGGGCCTCGGCCTGACGTCCGCCCCCGCCCACGCCGACGGCCTCACCTACGGCCAGGACGTCTCCCACTACCAGCCGGACCACGACTGGGCCGCCAGCGGCGCCGCGTTCGGCATCGTCAAGGCCACCGAGGGCGCCACCCGCGTGGACGCCTCCTTCGCCCGCCACTGGGCCGACCTGGGCACGAAGGGCAAGGTGCGGGGCGCCTACCACTACGGGCACCCGTCGAACGACCCGATCGCCGAGGCCGACCACTTCCTGTCCGTGGTCGACCGGCAGCCGGCCGCCAAGGGCGACCTGCTCGCGCTCGACCTGGAGACCACCGACGGCCGGTCCGTGACCGAGGTCAACGCCTGGGCCAAGAAGTGGCTGGCGCACGTCCAGGCCAGGACCGGCGTCACGCCGCTGTTCTACAGCGGCTGGAACTTCGCCGACGAGTATGGCCACGGCCTCCAGCGGTACCCGCTGTGGGTCGCCCGCTACGGCAAGGGCCCCGGCCAGGTGACCGCCCCCGCCGACTGGAAGACCTGGACCATCCACCAGTACGCCGACGCGCCGGTGGACCAGAACGTCTCCGCGCTCACCCCCGTCCAGCTCAAGGCGCTGGGCCGCAGGTGACCCGCCGTCCTCAGTGGATGAGTTCGTACGCCTCCGGCCGCACCTTCCGCGTACGGGCCCAGTACTCGAAGCTGAAGCCCGGCCAGATCGTCCGGTTCACTCCGTGCTCGTCCAGATACCAGGAGCGGCAGCCGCCCGCGTTCCACACGAGCGGGTCCAGGCGCGCGTGCAGCCGGCGGTTGAAGGCGTCCTGGGCGTCCTTCCTGACGTCCAGCGCCCTGGCCTGGGTCCTGGAGAGCAGGCGCAGGCACTCGATGACGTAGCGGACCTGCGACTCGATCATGAAGACGACCGAGTTGTGGCCGAGGCCGGTGTTCGGGCCGAGCAGGAAGAACAGGTTCGGGAAGCCGGCGGTGGTGATGCCGTGGTAGGTCTCGATGCCGTGCTGCCAGGCGTCCTGGATCTTCAGGCCGTTCCGGCCGGTGATGCGCTGCTCCTGGAGGGCCTCCACGACCTTGAATCCGGTGCCGTAGACGATCACGTCGGCCGGGTGCTCCGCGCCGGTCGTGGTGACGATCGAGCGGGGCCGGATCTCGGCGATGCCGTCGGTGACCAGGGTGACGTCCGGCCTGGTCAGGGCCGGGTAGTAGTCGCTGGAGACGAGCACGCGCTTGCAGCCGATCGTGTAGCCGGGCGTCAGCCTGCGGCGCAGGCCGGGATCGGGCACCTGCGCCGCCAGGTGCTTGAGCGCCAGCACCTCCTGCGCCTTCATCAGGCGCGGGTGCACCGCGAAGCCGAGCGCCCGGCTCTCCAGCGCCCAGTAGATGGCTCCGCGCAGGGCCCGCGCCATGCCGGGCAGGGCCAGGACGCGCCGGGCGGCGGGGGAGAAGGCGAAGTCGGGCTTGGGATGGATCCACGGCGGCGTGCGCTGGAAGACGGTCAGCTCGCGCACCCGGGGGGCGAGCTGCGGGACGAACTGGACGGCGGAGGCGCCGGTGCCGACGACGGCGACGCGCTTGCCGGTCAGGTCGACCGAGTGGTCCCATTCGGCGGAGTGGAAGGAGGGGCCGGCGAAGGATTCCCTCCCCCCAATTTCCGGAAATTTCGGGATGTGGAGGGCGCCGATGCCGGAAACGATCGCGTTCGTCCGCATGGTTGCGCCGTCGTCCGTGGTGACCGTCCAGTTCCGGTGGTCGTCGTCGTACTCCAGGGACGTGACGTGCTTGTTGTAGCGGATGTGGGGGATTACTCCGTACTTGTCCGCGCACCTGCGCACGTAGTCACGGATCTCGGCCTGCGGGGCGAACATCCGCGACCAGCCGGGGTTCAGCTCGTACGAGTAGGAGTACATGTGCGACGGCACGTCGCACGCGCACCCGGGGTAGGTGTTGTCCCGCCAGGTGCCACCGAGGTCGGCGGCCTTCTCCAGGATCACGAAGTCGTGGTAGCCCGCCTCCTTGAGCTTGATCGCCATGCCGATCCCGGCGAAGCCGGTGCCGATGATCACCAGTCCTGGCTCAGCCACTGAACCTCCTGACCTGCTCAGCGGCGGGTCTCCCAGGAGAAACGCGCCCGGCGCGGCTTGATGTCCGACGTATTGGACATGTCGTCCAATGTAGTCAGTCGTCAGCCGCCGGTCCAGTCCGAATGAAGCCCGTCACACCGACCGGCCGGTATGTCCAGCATGTGCGGAGACGGCAAAGACCCGCCACGGCGTCGGGGCGGGTGGGGTGTCCGTATGCGGTTGGGTGCTAGCGGAGCAGCAGGAAGGCGGCGACGCCGATGATCACGATCACCACGGCGACCGCGAGGATCGGCAGCAGCGGCGACTTCTTGGGGGCCGCCGCGGCCTCCTGCTCCTGGCGCTGTGCGAAGGCGCGGAACTGCTGGGTGTTGCCCGCGGGATCGATATGCTGGTCAGACATGGCCAGCAGCCTAGCGCGATGGCATGGTCCATTTGCACCCCTTTGCCACTACCTATAGGCATGGGCTGATGAGGGGACCACTCCACCCGGCGGATAGCTTTGAGGCATGCTCCGGACCCTGCTCTCACCCCGCGTCGTGGGGCTGCATCTGCTGACGATCGGGGTCCTCGTCGCGTTCATCATGCTCGGCCGCTGGCAGCTCGGCGTGTTCCAGGACTCCGGCAAGCCGCACGCCGCCGTCGATCCGGCCCCCGTGGGGGTCGCCACGCTGGCCCAGGTGGGCGGGCAGATGGAGGGCGAGGCCGTCGGCCGCAGGGTCGCCGCCGAGGGCACGTACGAGGCCGACCGGCAGCTCCTGGTCGCCGACCGGCGGCCCGACGTCGACGCCCCCGGCGGCAACGTCTCACGCGGCCACGGCTACTGGGTGCTCACCCCGATCAGGCTCGACGACGGCACGCTGATGCCGGTCGTGCGCGGCTGGGCGGCCAAGGCGGACGATCCGGGCGTCGCCGCCGTGCCGCAGGGCCGGGTCACGGTGTACGGGCGGCTGCGGGGCCAGCAGGGCACCGACAGCGTCCAGCGGCGGGCCGAGGGGCTGCCTCCTGGACAGGTGCAGACCGTGTCCACCGGAGAGCTGATCAACCTGTGGACCGGCCAGAAGCTGCGGACCGGTTTCCTGGTGGCGCAGCCGCCGTCCGGCTCGCTCACGCAGGTGAAGATCCGGCCGCCGGAGGTCGGTGGCACGCTGACCTGGCGTAACCTGGCTTATGCCGCAAACTGGTGGATCTTCGCTGGATTCGCCGTCTTCATGTGGTTCCACTTCGTACGCGACGCCGTACGGGCGGATCGGGACCGCGACAAGTCCCCCGAGATGGTTCTGGAAGGTTAACGGTGGAATCGGCTCTCAAGCCCTTCCGGGTGCTCGCCTACGTGGTCGGCGTCATGCTGCTCGTCCTGTGCGTCGCGATGGTGCTGCGCTACGGCTTCGGCGCCGCCGAGCTGTCGAAGATCGTCGCGCCCATCCACGGCGGCCTGTACATGATCTACCTCATCACCGTCATGAACCTGGGCATGAAGGCGCGCTGGAGCTGGCCGTACATGCTCGGGGTCATGCTCGGCGGCACGGTCCCGTTCCTGTCGTTCTACGTGGAGCGCAGGGTGCACGGCCGGGTGCGGTCGGAGCTGAGCGCGGCGAGGGCCTGACGACCCCCGCCGCGGCCCGCGGGCCTCAGCCGCCGATCCCGCGCCTGCGGGCCCGCTTGAGCCGCTCGCGCTGCGACGGGTCGAGCATGAGGTAGCCGACCACCGGCGCCGCGACCGCGCCGAGCACCACCAGCAGGGTGATCCAGCCCGGCAAGAAGATCAGCGAGAGCAGAACCGCGGCGCCTGCGCCGATGACGTACTTCTGAACTGGCGACATCCCTGGCTTCCTCCGAACGCGGAGCCCGTGCCCCGCCTCTCCCACATTCTGCGTCGCCCGTCCAACGAGTGGACCCGTGCCTGAGGTTCCATGACGCGATGTATCTCAATTGTTGCGGGACCAGAGGGTGAGGTGGATCGAGCCGTATGTGCGGGTCTGTCCTGGGACGAGCGTTCTTTTGAGGGTGCGGTAGCGCTCGTCGTCGGCGTACTTCGTCCCGATCCTGGGGGAGATGAGCCAGACCCGGTCCACGCCCTTCAGGGCCGCGTCCAGTTCGGCGGCCGTGCGCGGGCCGGGCGCGCCGGGCGCGCGGGTGAGGTCCGTCAGGCGGTCGTACGGGGCGCCGTACACGGCCACGAACAGCCGGAAGCGCTGCGGCACGAACAGCACCCGGTCGCCCGGACGTTCCTCCGCGGCCAGCGTGGCGGCCAGCGTGCGCAGGTCGTCGGGACGGGCGGCGGGCTGCCTCATCGCCGCCTGCGCGGGGAACACGAGCACGGCGAACAGCACCAGGACGGCGACCGGCACGGCCCGCCACCGCACCCCGGCCAGGCCGATCCCGGCGAGCACCGCGAGCAGCGGGACCGCGAAGAGCACGTAACGCGGATGGTAGACGGGCTGGACCTGGGAGATCGCGAACGACAACGCCACCGGCAGCACCGCCCACACCGCCACGGCCGGGGCGCGTGCGGCTCCCCACAGCGCGGCGGCGAACAGCACGACCGCGCCCGCCCCCGCGACCTCGCCGGGGAAAGCGGCCAGCTCGGCCCAGCCGGGGGCCCTGAGCCAGAACACCTGGGCGTCCCGCTGACCGGCGGCCAGGACGAGCAGCGGCACGAGGGCCGCCCCCGCCGCGCCGACCGCCACCGACGACCGCACGACGGCGGGCGCCGGGTTCGCGGTGAGCCGGCGGCGGAGGGCGGGCAGCCAGGCGGTGAGCAGGTGGGCGGGGACGAGCAGCAGGGCGTACAGGTGCAGCCAGCCGAGCAGCGCCACGCTCGCGCCGTAGGCCGCGCAGACCCCCGCGCCGGGACGGTCGAGCAGCTTGACCAGGAGCCACGTGGCCAGCACGGCGACCGCGCTCACCAGGGCGTACGAGCGGGCCTCCTGGGCGTACCGGGCGGCGATGGGGGTGAGGGCGTACAGCAGACCGGCGTACAGGCCGGCGGGGGTGCCGTCCAGGCGGCGGCCCAGGGCCGCGACGCCGAGCGCCGCGGCCGTGAAGGCGAGCACCGAGGGCAGCCGGACGGCGATCTCCGGCGGCCAGGGAAGCGCGGCGAAGGGCCGCAGGAGCAGGTAGTAGAGGGCGTGGACGGCGTCGAGGTCGGCGAGGAAGCGGCGCAGCTCGCCGAACGACATGCGCGCGACCAGCGCGCTGACCGACTCGTCCCGCCACAACGACGGTCCCGAGAGCCCCCAGAACCCGGCCGCCGCGGCGACGGCGGCGGGCACGACCGGCCACCACCGGCCGGCGTCCCGCGTGGCGGCGCCCGCGGGACGCGGCAGGACGGGCACGCGGGTCATCGGCGCGGGCCCATGACCGCCCGCAGCTCGTGCCGGAGAACGTCGGGGGCTGGACGGTCGGCCGGATTGCCGGACAGCAGGCGCACCAGGACGGGGGCCAGCGCCCCGGCCCGCGCCAGCGACGCCCCCGGCGCGGGCGGCACCCCCTCCACGGCCATGAACAGGGTGGCCCCCAGGGACCACAGGTCGGCGGCCGGGCTCGCCACCCCCTCCGGAGCCGTGTACGCCGGGACGGTGCCCGACCGCAGCGGCGCGACCAGCGTGGCCCGCCCCTGGTCGGAGATGAGCACGCCGCTCGGCTGCACCGCCCCGTGCCGCCCGCCCATGGCCTGGAGCTGGTCGAGCAGGGCGAGCCCGATCTCGGCCACCTCGGCGGGCGGGAGCGGTCCAAGGGCGCGGACGACCTGGTCGAGCGGCTGGTCGAGAGCCAGCCTCTCCAGCGTCGCGCGGACCACCTCCACCGGCGGCGACCCGGCGGGATGCAGCATGGCGCGGATCAGCGACCGCAGCGGGTCGGCGCCCTCGGCGGGCACCTGGCCAGGCGGGCGGCCCTCGACGGCGAAGTGCAGCGTGGCCGCCAGCGACCACAGGTCGGCCGAGGGCCGCATGCTGAGGCTCGGCACCCCGAACCCGGTGAGCACCGCCCTCCCGGTGCCGGTCAGCAGCACGTTCCCGGGGCTGACCTGCCCATGGACGATCCCGGCCGCGTGCGCCACGGACAGCGCCGACAACACGCAGACGCCCATCCTGGCCACCTGGACGACCGGCAGCGGCTGCCGCGCGCGTACCGCCTGCTCCAGCGACACCCCCGAGACGAACTCCATGACCAGCCAGGGCACCCGGTCCTCGACCAGCACGCCGAGCACCCGGGCGATCGAGGCGTGCCGCAGCCCCGCGGCCCTGCGCGCCTCGTGCAGCGCGGACTCGCGCAGCTCGGGCGGGATGCGCAGCTCCCTGACCGCGACGTCGCGGTGTTCCGTCTCGTCGAAGGCCAGCCGTACGGACCCCGCGCCCAGGGGGTTGAGCAGCCGGTAGCGCCCGGCCAGCTTCCTGGTCTCAGCCATGTCGAGTGCACGATAGCGCTCGCCCGGCCCGCCCGGCCATCACGCGGTCCGGCCGGTCAGCCACGCCTCGTGGGCGTCGTGCAGCCTGCTCCAGAGCCGCTCCTCGTCCTGGTCGGTCAGGTCGTCGAAGGTCAGCGAGAACACGTCGGCCAGCGCCGCGAAGTAGTCGCGCGCCGTGTCCAGGGTGATCGAGTGGCTGCCGGCGCCGACGCGGGTCAGGACGAGCCCGCGCAGCGTGTCCACGCCCGAGGCGTCGCGCCTCTGCACGACGGCGGTGCGCACGAACCCCGAGGACGGTGACGTCGACAAATGGTTGTGCATATCAGCGAAAGCGGACATCTCTGTCGGGGCCCGCTCGAAATCCATCCCTACGAACGAACCGCTCGGGTCATGGTCGAACCGCCACCCGCCGGGCGCGACCTGCGACGGCCGCAGGACGTACGTGAACGGCCCCTGCCGGTACGCGCCCGCGACCAGCGGCAGCGGCTCGTGCACGCCGTCCCCGAGGCCGAGGTCGGCCAGCCACTCGCCGCCCGGGTTGTCCTGGCTCGGCAGGCCGCGCACGGTCAGCACGAGGTGGTTGCCGGTGACGCCGGGCTCGCTGCCGGGGTTCTGCACGCCGCCGACGTGCCTGGTGACGTCGTAGCCGAGGGTCCTGATCAGCTCGGAGAAGGCGCCGTTCAGGTGGTAGCAGTAGCCGCCGCGGCCTCTGATGATGCGCTCGGCGGACTCGACGGGATCGAGGGAGGTGGGGCGGCCGAGCCAGATCTCCAGCGCTTCGTAGGCGACCTTCTCGACGTGCGCGACGTGGAGCGCGCGCAGGCCCTCGGCGCTCGCGGGGGCGTCTATCAGGTGGGACAGGCCTAGACGGCTGAGGTAGCCAGCGGTGTTCACGCGGCAAGTCTGCACCAGATGTGCACAAATTATGGAGTGTCGTCTGCACAGCGCACTTCTAGGCTTTCGTACGTGGCAGAGCAGCGGCGTGTCCTCGTGGTCGAGGACGATGTGACGATCGCCCTGGCCGTGCGGAACAGGCTGGCCGCCGAGGGTTTCGACGTCCGGGTGGCGGGCGACGGGCAGGACGCCCTCGTCCAGTACGGGAAGGCGGAGCCCGACCTGGTGATCCTCGACCGCCTGTTGCCCGGTCTGGACGGGCTGGAGGTGTGCCGCAGGATGCAGGCGGCGCGCCCGGTGCCCGTCCTCATGCTGACCGCGCTCGGCGAGGAGACCGACGTGCTGGTCGGGCTGGGGGTGGGGGCCGACGACTACCTGGCCAAGCCGTTCAGCATGCGCGAGCTCGTGGCCAGGATCCACGCGCTGCTGCGCCGGGTCGAGCGGGCCGCCCAGCTCGCCGTCGAGGACACGGTGATCAGGGTGGGCGAGGTGGAGATCGACACGGCCGCGCGCCGGGTGTTCGTGGGCGGGATCGAGGCCCAGCTCACCAGGACCGAGTTCGACCTGCTGCGGCGGCTGGCCGAGCGCCCTGGCCAGGTCTTCGAGCGCGACCGGCTGCTGTCGGACGTGTGGGGCTTCTCCGAGGCCGCCGCGACCAGGACCGTGGACAGCCACGTCCGCGCGCTGCGCCGCAAGCTCGGCTCCGACGTGGTGCGCACCGTCCACGGCGTGGGCTACGCCCTGGTCCGGCAATGAGACCGCTCGACTTCCTCGGCCGCATCAAGGTCAAGCTGGGCATCGTCATCGTGCTGGCGGTGGGCACCGCGTTCGTGGTGAACGAGGTCGGGCTGAACGCCGGGTTCACCCGGGACGTCCGGATCGTGGTCGCGGTCATCCTCGCTCTGATCATGGTCCAGGTGCTGGCCATGGGCATGACCAAGCCGCTGCGCCAGATGGCCAGGGCCGCCCAGACGATCGCCAAGGGCAGCTACGGCCTGCGGGTCAGCGCCACCTCGCGGGACGAGGTGGGCGAGCTGGCCAGGGCGTTCAACGCGATGGCCGCCGACCTCGGCGAGGTGGACCGGCAGCGGCGCGAGCTCGTCGCGAACGTCAGCCACGAGCTGCGCACCCCCATCACCGGCCTGCGCGCGGTGCTGGAGAACGTCGTGGACGGCGTCTCCGCGCCCGACCCGGTCACCATGAGGACCGCGCTCGCCCAGACCGAACGGCTCGGCCGCCTGGTCGCCCAGCTCCTCGACCTGTCCAGGCTGGACTCCGGCGTCCGGCTGATCGAGCCCGAGGCCGTCGCGCTGGCGCCGCTGGTCGAGCAGGCCGTGCGGGAGGCGTCGCTGGCCCGTGAGGACGTCACGATCGAGGCGTCGGTGCCCGGCGGGCTGGGGGTGCGGGCCGATCCCGACCTGCTGGCGCAGGTGCTGGCGAACCTGCTGGACAACGCCGTACGGCACAGCCCGCCCGGGGGCGTGGTGACGGTGGCGTGCGGCGCGGAGCGGGACGGGGCTCGGCTGGTGGTGGCCGACCAGGGGCCGGGCATCCCGGCGGCGGCACGGGGGCGGGTGTTCGAACGGTTCTCCCGGCTGGACGCGGGGCGCGCGGCCGACTCCGGAGGCGCGGGGCTGGGGCTGGCGATCGTCAAGGAGGTCGTGGAGCTGCACGGGGGGTCGATCCGCATCGACGACTGCGCGGGGTGCCGCATGGTCGTCGATCTACCAGGAAGGACGACGATGACGGACACACCGTTCGACACGGGGGCGAACCGGAGCCACGACGACCGCCTGAGAGACCCGCTCCCCCCAGCCGCCGCCCCCCACGCCCGCGGCGCCGTCCCCACCCCGGCTGCCGGCACCCTGGCGCCCCAGGGCACGACGGCAGGCCAGGCCATGACGACGGGCCCGGACCTGACGCTGGGTCACGGCATCACTGCGGCCCCTGGGACGACGGTGGGCCAAGGCATCCCGGCGGTTCCAGGAGCGACGGTGGGTCAGGGCACCCCGGCCGGCCAGGACGCGATGGCGGCTCAAGGCCCGACCGCGGCTCAGGGGGCGATGGGCGCTCAGGGCGCGATGGGCGCTCAGGTCGCGACGGCAGGGGAGGGCGCGGCGGCCTCGGGAACGCCGGTCCGGCCGGCCACGGCCGAGGACGCGCCGCCGCCCGCTCCTGCAACGACGGACCCCAGCCCGCTCGCCGCGTCCGGCCACCCCAGAGGGGTCGACGTACCCGCGGAGTCCGGCGCCCCCAGAGGGGTCGACGTACCCGCGGAGTCCGGCGCCCCCAGAGGGTCTGAGGTCTCCACAGGAGCTGGGGCGCCCATAGAGGGCGGCATCCCCACAGCGGGGGCCGGGGTGCCGGTGGGAGGCGGGGCCTATGGGGCGGTCGGTCCGGCGCAGCCCGCGCCGGTGGGGGTGGCTCCGGGGGCGGTTGGGAGCGGGGGGCTGGCCAGGATGGTCGGTGGCGGGGTTCTCGGGGTGATCGTCGGGTTCCTGGGCGGTCTGTTCGCGGCCGTGCTGGTTTCGATGACCGTCGGCGACGGCCTCGCGCTCGTCACCCTCGTGATGGTGACCGCCCTGGGCGGCGCGCTCGGCATGGCGCTGGGCGCGGGCTCAGCGCGCAGAACGGCGGCCTACCAGGCCGCCTACCAGGGCGCCGCGCACCAGGGCGCCGCCTATCAGGGCGCCGCGCACCAGGGCGCCGCCTATCAGGGCGCCGCGCACCAGGGCGCCGCCTATCAGGGCGCCGCGCACCAGGAGGTCGCCTACCAGGGGGCGGGCCGGGCAGGGGGCGGGGGTGGGCAGGTGTATGTGCCGCCGCCGCTGTTCCCCAGGCCCGAGCTGCCCGCCCCGCCGCGCTGGCTGCTGCCGGCCGCCACGGGCGCGGGCGTGTTCGCCGCCGTGGCGCTGCCCGACGCGCAGGTCGGCCTGGGGATCGTGCTCGTCGCCATGGTGCTCGGCGCGGCGGCGCTGCCGGCCGTGCTGCGCAGGATGACCCCGTGGACGCTGGCGTTCGGGATGACGGCGTACTGGCTGATCTCCATGACGGCCGTGCGCGACGCGGACTGGTTGGTCGCGATCCTGCTCATGGCGGGGGCCGGGCTGGGCGCGCTGGCGGTGTCCGGGGCGGGGGCGGGATGGCTGGGCGTGATCAGGGGCGGCATGTCCGTGGTGCTCGCGCTCGGCCCGGTGCCGTGGTTCCTCGCCGGGCCGTTGCGGAAGCTGACCGCCAGGCGGCGGATCCTGCCGGTGCTCGCGGGGCTCGGCATCACGGTCGTGCTGGTGCTGGTGTTCGGGCTGCTGTTCGCCTCGGCCGACGCGGTGTTCGCCGCGTACGTCGAGCGCCTGACCAGCACCCCGGCCTGGGCCGACTCGGTGCCTTCACGGATCTTCGTCTTCGGGTTCGTCGCCGTGCTGCTGGCCGCCACGGTGCTGGTCGCGCTGCGGCCGGTGATCGACCCGGTCGGTCCTGAGCACAAGTTCGGCGTGAGCAGGAGCGTGTGGCTGGTGCCGCTGGTCGCGGTGAACCTGCTGTTCACGGCGTTCGTGGCGGTCCAGATCAGGGTGCTGTTCGGCGGCGACGGCTGGGTGCTGCGGACGGCGGGCCTGACCTATGCCGAGTACGCCAGGCAGGGGTTCTTCCAGCTCGTGGTGGTCAGCGTGTTCGTGCTGGGCATCGTCGCGGTGGCCGGGGGGCTGCTGCGGACCGAGCGCGGCGAGCGCTGGCTGCTGGCCGTCATGCTCGGCGTGTTGTGCGGGCTCACCATGGTGGTGCTGGTCTCGGCCCTGCACCGGATGAGCCTCTACACCGACGCCTACGGCCTGTCGCGGCTGCGGATCTCGGTGCAGGCGACGGTGTGGTGGCTGGGCGCGCTGTTCGCGCTGGTGCTGCTGGCCGGGGCGGTACGCCTGGCGGGCCGCGGCTCCGGCTGGCTGCCGCGCACGATCGTCCTGGTCACCGGGCTCGGCCTGGGGGCGTTCGCGATGGTGAACCCCGATCTGCAGGTCGCGCAGACCCAGGTCGAGGTGCGCGGCGTGACGAACATGGACTCCGACTACCTGGGCGACCTCGGCGCGGAGGCCGTGCCCGCGCTCGACCGGCTGCCCGAGCCGCAGCGCAGCTGCGTGCTGGCCGACGTGGTCCGCGCCAACGGGCTCGACCGCCCCGACCCGTGGAACGGCTGGAACCTCGCCCGCGCGCGGGCCAGGGACCTGCTGGCCGAGCGGCCCGTCGTCCGCTCGATCACGTGCCCATCGGCGTCCTCGCGGGGCTCTGATTGAATCTTGGTGTGAGGTTCGACGTAGTCATCAGCGGCGGCCGGGTGCTCGACGGCACGGGCGCGCCGCCGTACCGGGCGGATGTGGGCATCGCGGGCGACGAGGTCGCGGCGGTCGGCAGGCTGGGCGGCGCGCAGGCCGGGACGGTGATCGACGCGACCGGCCGGTTCGTCGCGCCGGGCTTCGTCGACTGCCACGCCCACGGCGACGCCGCCGTGTTCGACCCGGCCGTGCAGCTCGCGGCGTTGCGGCAGGGGGTGACCACGTTCGTCCTGGGACAGGATGGTCTGTCCTTCGCGCCGGGGTCGGCGGAGACCGTCGCCTACGCCTCCCGCTACTTCGCCGCCGTCAACGGCGCCCTGCACGAGGGCCCGCTGAGCGTGGCCGAGCTGCTCGACGGCTACGACCGCGCGGTGGCGCTCAACACGGCCTACCTGCTGCCGCACGGCACGATCCGCTACGACGTCCTCGGGCCCTCGCCGGAATCGGCCTCGCGGGCGGAGCTGGCCGCGATGGTCGAGCGGGTCGAGCGCGGGCTGTCCGAGGGGGCGGTCGGGCTGTCCAGCGGGCTGGAGTACCTGCCGGGCCGCTACGCCGACGCCGCCGAGCTGGCCGCCCTGTGCGCGCCGCTCGGCGGCCTGCCGTACGTCACCCACATGCGGGCCTACGGCGCGAACGCGGGGGTCGGCATGGCGGAGGTCGTGGACATCGCCGGCCGTTCGGGCGCGGCCGTGCACGTCTCCCACCTGCACGGGCCGGCCGACGTGCTGCTGCCACTGGTCGGCAGGGCCCACGACGACGGCGTCGACCTCACCTTCGACACCTACCCCTACCTGCGCGGCAGCACGATCCTGGCCATGGTGGTGCTGCCGCCGTCCGTGCCGGGCGCCGACACCGACGCGGCGCTGGAGATGATCGCCTCGCCCGAGCTGGACGGCTGGTGGGCGGGGCTCGGCGAGGTCTACCCCCGGCTGACCGTCTCCCACGCGCCCGGCCTGGAATGGGCCGAAGGGCTCGCCCTGCCGGACGCCGCGGAGCGGGCCGGCATGACGCCCGCCGCCTTCTGCCGCCACCTGCTGGTGGCGACGCGGCTGGAGGCCGGGTGCGTCTCCGCGCGTCCCGACGAGGGCCCGGCGGGTGAGGAGTCCGTACGACGGATCCTGCGCCATCCGTCCCACACCGGCGGCTCCGACGGCATCTACGTGGGCGGTCATCCGCATCCGCGCGGGTTCGGGGCCTTCGCCAGGTTCCTCGGCCGGCACGTCCGCGAGCTGGGCGACTGGACGTGGGAGCAGGCGGTCGTGCACCTGGCCTCCCACCCGGCCCGGCGGTTCGGGCTCGACCGGCGCGGGCTGGTACGCGCCGGACACGTCGCCGACCTGGTGGTCTTCGACCCGCTCACGGTGTCGGACCGGTCGACGTACGCCGATCCGCGCACCCCCGCGCACGGCGTGGACGACGTGCTCGTCTCCGGCGTACGGGTGCTGACCGGCGGCGAGCTGACCGGGGCCAATCCCGGACGGGCGCTTCGATCACGCTGATCCCGCCTGGGATAAGGTCAGACGCGGATAAAAGGGGGGGTGTCGTGCAGGTGATCCTTGGGCAGTCCGTCCTCGACGGCGAGCTCGGCTTTCCGCTGATGATCGTGCACCGCGACGCGCTGGAGCACAACGTGGCCACGATGGCGGCCTTCGCCCGCGACCACGGCATGGAGCTGGCTCCGCACGTCAAGACGCACATGTCGCCAGAGATCTCCGCGATGCAGCTCGAAGCGGGCGCCTGGGGGCTGACGGTCGCCACGACCCGGCAGGCCAGGATCGCCCGCGGCTACGGCGGCGACCGGATCATGGTGGCCAACCAGGTCGTCGACACCGCCGGGCTGACCTGGGCCGCCGGAGAGCTCGACCGCGACCCCGCCTTCGAGTTCCTCAGCTTCGTCGACTCCGAGGCCGGGGTGGACATCCTCGCCCGGCACGCCTCGACCCGGCCGTTCCGGGTGCTGGTGGAGCTCGGGCACGAAGGCGGACGAGCCGGCTGCCGCACCCTCGACGAGCTGCTGAAGGTGGCCGCGTACGCGCAGGAGACGCCCGGCGTCGAGCTGGCCGGCGTCGCCGGGTACGAAGGGGCGCTGAAGAGCGCCGACGAGGTGCGACGGTACCTGGGCGGGCTGCAGGAGGCCGTCGAGCACGTCCGCGTGCGCACCCCGATCCTGACGATCGGCGGCAGCCAGTGGTTCGACGTGATCGGGCGCGAGCTGGTCACCACGCACGCCAGGATCCTGCTGCGCAGCGGCGCGTACGTCACCCACGACGACGGCTACTACCGGGAGCGCACGCCGTTCAACCGGATGGAGGGCGAGCTGCGGCCGGCCCTTGAGGTGTGGGCGCACGTGCTGTCCACGCCCGAGCCGGGCCTCGCGATCGTGGGCATGGGCAAGCGCGACGCGCCCTACGACGAGGGCCTGCCGGTGCCGCGCCGGAGCGGCGTCACGATCACGAAGATGCAGGACCAGCACACCGTCGTCCGGGCCGACGGGCTCAAGCCGGGCGACCTGCTGGCCTTCGGGATCTCACATCCGTGCACCGCGTTCGACAAGTGGCGCGTGCTGCCGTTGGTGGACCGGGATTACCGTGTCGTCGGCACGATTCACACCGATTTCTAGGGAGATTCCGTGAAGAAAGAGCTCAAGACCACCGAGGGCGCCGCGCCGGTCGGAGCGTACTCCCAGGGGCTCGTGGTGGGCGACTTCGTCTTCACCTCCGGCATGGGCCCGCTCGACCCGCACACCGGCGAGATCGTCGGCGACGACGTGGCCGCCCAGACCCACCAGGTCATGAAGAACCTCGGGGCCATCCTCGCCGCCCACGGCCTCGGCTTCGACGACGTCGTCAAGTCGACGGTCCACCTCCAGAACGTGAAGGAGGACTTCGCCGCGTACAACGAGGTGTACAAGTCCTATTTCACCCAGCCGTACCCGGTGCGGACGACGGTGGGCTCGCAGCTCATGAACATCCTGGTGGAGATCGACTTCGTCGCGCACAAGAGCGCGTAAGGTCTGCACGTGGACAGTTCGGTATACGTCTTCGCCGAGGACCTGCACGGTGAGGGCGTCGAGCGGGTGCTCGACAGGATCAGCGCGTACGGCGTGGGCGGGGTCACGGTCGGCGCCGTCCACCACGCCGCGCGCGACGTCACCCCGCACGGACTGTCCCGGCTGACCGTCAGGCACGACGGCGCCCACTTCACCCCGCCGGCCGAGCTGTTCGACGGGCTGCGGCTCGCCCCCGTGCCCGGCCACGTCCACGCCCTCGACGGGCTGCGCGAGGCGTGCGCCGGGCGCGGCCTGAAGCTCCATGGCTGGACGGTCTTCCTGCGCAACGCCACGCTCGGCAACGAGCACCCCGACGTGACCGTGCGCGACTGCTTCGGCGACCGCGGCTCGCTCGTCGACCTGTGCCCCGCCCATCCCGACGTGCGCGAATACTCCGTCGCGCTGGCCAGGGCGGTGGCCCGGCTGGGCGTCGAGAGCGTGGTCGCCGAGGCGCTGCACTTCACGCCGGTCGAGCCGCAGCGCTCGTTCGTGCAGCTCGGCCCCATGGACACGTTCCTGTTCGGGCTCTGCTTCTGCGACTACTGCATGCGCCGGGCCACCGACCTGGGCGTGAACGCCGAGGTGGCGCGCGAGGAGTGCGCGCGGATCGTGGGCGGCGTCTTCGACGGCGACCCGGCCGCGCAGGGCGAGGTGACCAGGGCGGCGCTCACCGCCTACGCCGGGCCCGAGGTGGTGGCGTACGCGCGGGCGCGCTCGGAGACCGTCACCACGCTGGTCTCCGAGGTGTCGTCGGCGGTCGCGGAAGAGGGCTCCAGGCTGGTCTTCATCGACTCCACCGGGGCGGTGAAGGGCTACCGGGACGGCCTGCCCACGCCGGGCCTGGCCGCCCACGACGCCTGGCAGCTCGGCGTGGACCTGGTGGCGCTGGGCGACCTGGTGCCCGCCTTCGGCGTGCTGGCGTACGCGCGGGACGCGGCGCGGGTGGCCGACGACGTGGGCGCGTACCTGCGGTCGGTGGGCAAGGACCGCGAGGTGCGGGCGGTGCTGCGGCCCGGCTACCCCGACAGCGACTCGACCGACCGCCTGGTGGCCAAGGCCAGGGGCGCGAAGGCGGCGGGCGCGCTGGCGGTCGATTTCTACGCCTACGGTCTGGTGCCGCACCCGGTGCTCGACCGCATCCCGGCCGCCCTCGCCGCCGCCGGCTGACCCACCAACTGCTCAGAAGGCGTCGAGCAGGGCCGAGACGGCCTTCTCTGCGAAGCCGCCGGGCAGCGGCAGGCCGCGGAAGACCGTGCGCATCCACACGGCCCCGGCCAGCAGATCCATGATCAGCAACGGGTCGGCCGACGCGCTCAGCTCACCCCGCCGCACCGCGCGCTCGAACACCACGCGTTCCCGCGCGAACCGGTCGGCGAAGAACCGGCGGGCGTCGAGCTCGGGATGGCGCACGGCGGCGGCCAGCGCCGCGACCGCGATGTCGCTGCCGGGCGGCTCGGTGAGCAGCCGCCCGACCTGCTCGACCAGCGCCACCAGGTCGCTCCGGAACGACCCGGTGTCCGGCGGCTCGAACGCCAGCACGCCGGACTCGACCAGCGCGGCCCCCAGCAGCGCCGCCTTGGACGGCCACCACCGGTAGATCGTCGTCTTGTTGACCCCCGAGCGCTCGGCGACCCCCTCGACGGTCAGCCCGTCGTAGCCCTTCTCCGCGACCATCCACAGGGTCGCGTCGAAGATCTCCTGCTGCTTCCTCGGCGCCATAGGTCATTTTCTCCCGGCGAACGCCATGGCCACGCCGAGCCCCAGGTAGACGACGCCGCTGACGTACCGCAGAGCCTTGGCGCCCCTGGTCAGGCGGGTGCCGAGGGTGCCGGCGGTGAGGGCGTACACGACGTCGGAGACGAACCCCAGGAGCAGCAGCGTCAGGCCGAACACGACGATCTGCAGCGCCGGCGAGCCGGCGCCGGGGTCCACGAAGTGCGGGAGGAACGCCACGAAGAACAACGCCACCTTGGGGTTGAGCACGTTGACCAGGACCCCTTCGAGGAACACCTTGGCCAGCGGCTGCACGGGCGGCGTCCCGGCCTGCGCGTCCTTGGCGGTGAAGGCGCGCACGCCCAGGTAGACGAGGTAGGCCACGCCGGCCCACTTGACGACCGCGAACAGCGTCGCCGACCGCGAGATCACGTACGAGAGCCCGGCCGCGGCGGCGGCGATGTGCACCAGCGTCCCGGTCTCCACGCCGAGCGCGCTGGCCAGCCCGGCGGCCCTGCCCTGGGCCAGGCCCCTGGCGGCGATGTAGAGGTGGTTGGGGCCGGGGACGAGCACCAGAGTGAGCGAGGCCGCCGTGAAGAGCACGAAAGTCGTCAAGGAGATCACGAAAGAGCAGCGTAGAGCGGGTCCGGTTCGACGATGAGGGCCAATCCAGCGGCTGCCGGGCGGACCAATGGAATGTCACAGGCGCGTGGCACACTTGCTGGCGTGAACGGTCTTCTCGTCGGGCGCTCGGCCGAGCTGTCCAAGCTCGTGCGTGTGCTGGAGTCCGCGGCCGACGGCACGGCCGGGGTCGCGCTCGTCGGGGGCGACGCGGGGATCGGCAAGACCCGCCTGGTCGGCGAGCTGGTCGCCGAGGCGCGCGAGCGCGGCTTCCACGTCATGGTCGGCCAGTGCGCCGAGCTGGGCGACGCGCTGCCCTACCTGCCGCTGGCCGACGCGCTGCGCGGGGCCGAGCCCGGCGTGCGCGAGGCCGTCGCCGCCCATCCCATGCTGGGCCAGCTCCTGCCGGGCCGGGAGAGCGGGGCGCCGTCGGCCGGGCTCACCCAGCAGCGGCTGTTCGGGTCGCTGCTCGGGCTGCTGGCCGACGTCCAGCCGGTGCTGTTCGTGATCGAAGACCTCCACTGGGCCGACCGTTCCACCCGCGACCTGCTGGTCTTCCTCAGCCGCATGCTCCAGAGCGAGCGCGTCTGCGTGGCCGGCACCTACCGCACCGACGACCTCCACCGTCGCCATCCGCTGCGCGCGGTGCTGGCCGAGCTGAAGCGGCTGCCGTCGGTGACGAACGTGGAGCTCGGCCCGCTGGAATCCGGCGAAATGTCGGACTATGTCACCACCTTGGGGCAGGTGGACGCGCAGGAGCTCGGGCTCATCGTCTCGCGCGCCGAGGGCAACCCGTTCTACGCCGAAGAGCTGTTCGCGGCCATGTCCGAGGGCGACAGCCTGCCCGACGGGCTGGCCAGCCTGCTGCTGTCGCGGGTCGAGGTGCTGTCCGAGGCCGGGCAGCGGGTGCTGCGCGCCGCCGCGGTGGCCGGCCGCCGGGTGGAGGACGACCTGCTGCGCGAGGTGGCGGGGCTGCCGCTGGCCGAGTTCGAGGAGGCGGTCAGGGAGATCGTCTCGCGCGGCCTGCTCAAGGTGCAGGGCCATGGCTACGCCTTCCGCCACGCCCTGCTGCAGGAGGCCGTCTACACCGACCTGCTGCCCGGCGAGCGCACGCGGCTGCACGCCGACTTCGCCCGGCTGCTCACCTCGCCCGCCGAGCTGGCCCACCACCACCTCGCCGGCCACGACCTGGCCGGGGCGCTGGCGGCCTCGGCGCAGGCGGGCCGCGAGGCCGAGCGGCTGGGCGCGCCCGCCGAGGCCCACAACCACTACGACCAGGCGCTCGGCCTGTGGGACCGCGTCGAGGGCGCCGCCGGGCTGGCCGGGGAGAGCCGGGTCGCGCTGGCCTTCCGCAGCGCCGTCGCGGCGGCCGACAGCGGCGACAACCACCGCGCGGTCCACCGGCTGCGCGCGCTGCCCTCGACCTCCGAGGTGGAGGAGCGGCTGGCGTACTACCTCTTCGAGACCAACGACCCGCCCGGCGCGATCGCGGCGGCCGAACGCGCGGTCGAGAGCGCCGAAGACGAGCCGAGCCTCGCCCGTGCCCTCGCCACGCAGGCCCGCACGCTGCTGTGGACGCCGCGCCACCACGAGGTCGAGCCGCTGACCGCGCGCGCCCTGGAGACGGCCCGCGCCTGCGGCGCCGTCGACGCCGAGGTGGGCGCGCTGCTCACGCTGGCCAGTTACGTCGAGCAGCGGGGCGACGTCGCCCGCGCCCATTCGCTGGTCGAGAGCGCCTCCGCCCGGGAGACCGGCGACCTGGCGATGGACCTGCGGGCCCGCTTCCACCACGCCCGCATCCACTACGAGCAGGGCCTGCTGGCCCAGGCCGCCGAGGTCGCCGACGACGGCATCAAGCTGGCCGTCCACACCGGCCTCAACTGGAGCACCTACGGCACCGACCTGCGCTTCCTGCGCCTGCTCATCCACTACGTCGCGGGCGAGTGGGACGCCGCGGAGGCGGTGGCCGCCGGGTTCGGCGCGCGGGTGGGCACGTTGTCGGAGGCCATCCTGTCGTCCTTCGCCCTGTTCATCGAGGTGGGGCGGGGGTTGCCCGCGGTCGAGGCGCGGCTGGGGTGGCTGCGCCCGTTCTGGCACGATCCGCTGGCGACGTACATGTCGCGGGGCATGGCCGCCGAGCACGCCCTGTGGAACGGCGACCCGGCCGCCGCGCTCGACCACGCCCACGCGGCCATGGCCACGCTCGACGAGGGCGAGTCGGGCACGCTGCGGCTGGCCGCCGTCAGCCTGTGGGCGATGGCCGAGCTGGGCACCACCGAGGGGGCCGACGACCTGCTGGCCCGCGCCCGGTTCGCCGCCACGAGAGGGCCGACCGGCGACGGCGGCCACCTCGGTCCCGAAGGTCAGGCGTGGGCGCTGCGCGTGGAGGCCGACTGGCACCGCCTCTACGGGCGGCTCGACGTCGAGCTGTGGCGCAAGGTGGTCGCGGCGTTCGACTTCGGCTTCGTCTACGAGGTGGCCAGGGCGCGCTGGCGGCTGGCCGAGGCGCTGCTCGCGGCCGGTGAGCGGGAGGCGGCGCAGCAGGAGTGGTCCCTCGCCAAGGAGGCGGCCGGCCGGCTGCGGGCCGCGCCGCTGGAGGCCGCGCTGCTGGAGTTCGGCAGGCGGGCCAGATTCGGCGGCGGGCAGGCCGAGGGCGGGCTCACCGCGCGCGAGGTCGAGGTGTTGCGGCTGGTCGCCGAGGGGCTGACCAACAAGGAGATCGCCGGGCGGCTGTTCATCGCGCAGAAGACGGTGAGCGTGCACGTCTCCAACATCCTGGCCAAGCTGGAGGTCTCCACCCGTACCCAGGCGGCCGCCGCCGCCCGCGCGCACGACCTCCTCTGATCGCCTCCGGCTGCCGGGCTTCCTCGCCTGCGCGGCCGGAGCGGCCGAGCGCGGACAGGCGGGGGTGAGTCCGTACATCTGAGACGCCACGTGCGGCCATTTGGGGCGATGTTTGCGGTTCGCCTCGTAGCGTCCGAGATCGGGACCTCTCACCGGAGAGCGATGGCGGGCCCGGCCGGCTCGCGTCGACCCGTCCTGTCGTGACGGGTCGGCCCGATGCGCCGACCCGTCCTGCCTCGAAAAGGAGCAGTCTCATGCCTACTCTCGCCACGTCACTGCCCGCTCTGGCCGCCGCCGGGCTGACCGTACTGGCTCCGGCCGTCGTCCCGGGGGCCGCGCACGCCGCGGCCGTGATCTCCTGCACCGTGTCCGGCCAGGCACAGTACATTCCCGGGGCGCAGCGGCTGCTGCACCTGGACCATTCCGTCAGCCGCCGGGAGCCGTGGAACTGCGTCGACCACAGCGGCACGGGCGTCACCGCGGCCCGGCTCAGAGCCAGCTTCAACGGCGTGAACCCGAGCTGCGGCGGACGCACCGTCACCAGGGGGCGCCCGTCCGGCGAGGGCAACGCCTTCGACCGCGTGTTCGGCGACCGCGACGCCGAGGACCGCAACCTGTCCAACCGCATCGTCTACAACCGGGAGGGCCGCAGCCTGGCCGACCGCATCGTCCACGACCAGGACGAGCGCAACCTGGCCGACCGCATCGTCTACGACCGCGAGCGCTGGGGGCAGTCCGACGGCGTCATCCGCGACCGCGCCGCCGCCGCCGGGACCGCCGCGCCCGGGATCGCCCCGCCCGGAGGCACCGGCACGGTCACCATCGACTGGACCATCAAGGGCGCCAGGCAGACCAGCAAGGCCAGCGCGCGCATCGTCGAGGTCGTGCACGACACGGCCAAGGTGTCGGGGACGATCCAGTCCGGGCCGTTCAGGGGCAGGACGTTCACCGGCCGGTTCGACACCTACCTGCTCGGCGGTTCGGGCACGTGCGTCTCGGGCTCGTCCGGCAGCGTGCTGCACGCGGGCTTCAAGGGGCAGGTCAGCGTCGGCTGACCGGCCACCCCACCGGGCGCGACCGGCGCCTGGCCCCGTACGGGCGGCCAGTCCGCCGGTCCCGTCCGGCCGCGCCTCTTGGTAAGTTGTCCTGAGGTGTGCCGGGAAGTCTGGTCGGCGATTCCGTCGTCGACCGTGGAGTTCTCCTTGAAGGCTTTCCCGGGTGGTCCGCCGTGACCGTCACCGCGTGGCTGGCGGTCGCCGTCTTCCTCGTCTCGTACACGCTGATCGCCACCGAGAAGGTGCACCGGGTCGCCGCCGCGCTCGGCGGCGCGGGGATCATGCTGGTGCTGCACGCCACCGACGGCGGCGCGGCCTTCTTCGACGAGCACACCGGCATCGACTGGAACGTCATCTTCCTGCTGCTCGGCATGATGGTCATCGTCGGCGTGCTGAAACAGACGGGTGTCTTCGAGTTTCTGGCCATCTGGGCCGCCAAACGGGCCAGGGGGCGCCCGTTCCGGCTCATGGTGCTGCTGATCCTGATCACCGCGGGCGCGTCGGCGCTGCTGGACAACGTGACCACCGTGCTGCTGATCGCGCCGGTGACGTTCCTGGTCTGCGAGCGGCTGGCGCTGCCGGTGGCGCCGTTCCTCATCGCCGAGGCGATGGCCTCCAACATCGGCGGCACCGCCACCCTGGTCGGTGACCCGCCCAACATCATCATCGCCAGCCGCGGCGGGCTGACCTTCAACGACTTCCTCGCGCACCTCGCCCCGCTGATCGTGGTGCTGCTCGTGGTCTTCATCGGGCTGTGCCGGGTGATGTTCCGCCGGTCGTTCCGCTACGACCCCGAGCTGGCGGCCGAGATCATGACGCTCGACGAGCGCGAGGCCATCGCCGACCGCAGGCTGCTGTGGCAGTCGCTGACCGTGCTCACGGTGGTGATGGCGGCGTTCGTGCTGCATCCCGTGCTGCACTACGAGCCGTCGGTGGTGGCGCTGCTCGGCGCGGGCGTGCTGGTGGCGCTCACCAAGGTGACCACCGAGGAGGCGATCGCCGAGGTCGAGTGGCCCACGCTGGTGTTCTTCGCGGGGCTGTTCGTCATGGTCGGCGCGCTGGTGGAGACGGGCGTGATCGCCCAGGTCTCCCAGGCCGCCGCGCAGGCCACGCACGGTCAGCTCGGGCTGACCACGATGGTCCTGCTGTGGGCCTCGGCGGGCCTGTCCGCCATCGTCGACAACATCCCGTACGTGGCCACCATGAGCCCGATCGTCGCCGACCTCGTCCAGGCCAACGGCGGCGAGGGGCCGGCGCAGGTGTTGTGGTGGGCCCTGGCGCTCGGCGCCGACCTGGGCGGAAACGCCACCGCCGTGGGCGCGGCGGCGAACGTGGTCATCCTCGGCATCGCCGCCCGCAACGGCACGCCGATCAGCTTCTGGCAGTTCACGAAGTACGGTCTGATCGTCACCGCGACGACGGTCGCGCTGGCGACGCCGTACCTGTGGCTGCGTTACCTGGTGTGACGCAGCTCATGTCACACCCGGGGGCCACAAAGGCTCTCAAAGGACATGATGCCTGGAATGACGGACGTTTTCGGCGGCCACAGGGAGCTGCTGTTCTCCATCGTCTACAACATGCTCGGCAGCGTCTCCGACACCGAGGACGTGCTCCAGGACACCTGGCTGGCCTGGTCGTCGCGGGACCCGGACGAGATCGGGAACCCGCGCGCCTACCTGGTGCGCATCGCCGTGAACCAGGCGCTCGCGCACCAGTCGGCGCTGCGCCGCCGCCGCGAAACCTACGTCGGGCCGTGGCTGCCCGAACCGCAGCCCCGCCGCCGTACGCCAGCTCGCGCACCGGGCCCGCGAGCACGTACAGGCCCGGCGTCCGCGGTACCGGGTGGACGCGCACGTCCAGCAGGAGGTGACCGAGCGGTTCGTGGCGGCGGCGTTCGGCGGCGACCTCGACGCGCTGATGGGGCTGCTGGCGCCGGAGGTGACCCTGTGGGCCGACGGCGGCGGCAAGTCCGTGGTGGGCGGGCCGCGTCCGGTCCGGGGCCGCGACAAGGTGGCCCGGCTGCTCGTCGCGCGCACCGCCCGGCCGATGGAGGGGCTGGACATCCAGTACCGGGAGACCAACGGGGACCCGTCGGCGGTGGTGTTCGTGGAGAACGCGCCGTTCGCCGTCATGGTCGTCGATCTGACCTCCGACGGGTCGCAGGTGCGCGACATCTACACGGTCGCGAACCCCGACAAGCTCTCCCGGGTGCGTAAGGAGCCGGGGGCGGACTAGCCGACGGTCTCGGGCACCGGGCTCTCGACGGGTGCGGCGGCGGCGCGGGCACGCAGGCCGAACGCGGTCACCAGCACGGCCGCCACCGCGACGGCCACCGGGACGGCCAGGGCGATCCGGAGCGAGTCCAGGGTCGGCGCGGCGCCGCCGCCGAGCGCGGCCACGTTCACGGCGGTGACCGCCGACAGGCCGAGCGCGGTGCCGAACTGCATCGCCGTGTAGAGCAGGCCGCCGGCCAGGCCCTGCCGGTCCTCCGTCACGCCCTCGGTCGCGGCCATGGTCAGCGGGCCGTAGGTCAGCGAGAAGGCCAGGCCGAGCAGGAGCATGGTGGGCAGCATGGCGGCGTACGTCCAGTCCGGGCCGACCGGCAGGAACAGCACGTACGCCAGCGCCGACAGCACGATCCCGGCGAACAGCACGCGGGCGTTGCCGAACCTGTTCACCAGGCGCGGCGTGAGCGTGGGGGCCAGCACCGTGTCGATGCCGATCACCAGCATGGCCAGGCCGGTCTGCAGGGTGCTCCACCCGCGCACCTCCTGCAGGTAGAGCGTGGCCAGGAACTGGAACCCGGCGAACGAGGCCAGGAACAGCAGCGCGCCCAGGTTGGCCCGGACGAGCGGCCCCGAGCGCAGGATGTCCAGCCGGACCAGCGGGTTGGACGAGCGGCGTTCGATCAGCACGAACACGGCGAGCAGCAGCAGCCCGGCGGCGAACGTCGCGACGGTGACGCCGGAGCCGTCCGCGGGCGCCTCCAGGCGGACCACGCCGTACACGAGCAGCAACATCGAGCCGGTGATGGTCAGCGCCCCGGCCAGGTCGAACGAGCCCCGCACCCGTTCGCCGGAGTCCTTGACCAGCGGGACCGCGGCCAGCAGGATCACCGCCGACAGCACCACGGGGGCGAAGAACACCCAGCGCCAGCCGATCGAGGCCAGCAGGCCGCCGGCGACCAGGCCGAGCGAGAAGCCGCCGGCCGCGGTCCCGGCGTACACGCCGAGCGCCTTGGTGCGCTGCGGGCCCTCGGGGAAGTTGCCGGTGACCAGCGCCAGCCCGGCGGGCGCCATGAACGCGGCGGCGACCCCCGTGACGAAGCGGGCGACCAGCAACATCCATCCTTCGGTCGCCAGGCCGCCCAGGCCGGAGAAGAGCAGGAACACCGTCAGCCAGGTCAGGAACATGCGGCGGTGGCCGAGCAGGTCGGCGGCCCGGCCGCCCAGCAGCATGAAGCCGCCGTAACCCAGCACGTACGCGCTGACCACGCCGCTGAGCGTGCCGGTGGACAGGCCGAGGTCGGCGCGGATCGACGGCAGCGCCACGTTGAGCATGGCCACGTCGATGCCTTCCAGGAAGACGGCCCCCGCCAGGACGAACAGCGCGGCCCACGCGCGTGCCCCCATGCGGGGGTGGTTCACGGGAGACATGGTGAATTCCTTCCATAATGGTCGGTTCCTTCTTGTAACCAGCAGCATTTTTGGTCACCATAAGGAGCCATGGAAGACGGAACTTCGATGTCCCTCGGTCACTGCGGGGATACCGACTACGACGTGCTGCAATGGGACCAGCGGGAGGACTGCGAGGTCAGGCAGATCCTCGACCGGATCGCCGACAAGTGGTCGCTCCAGGTGATCGCGCTGCTCGACCGGCGCAGCCTGCGCTTCACCGAGCTGCGCCGCATGATCGACGGCGTGAGCCAGCGCATGCTGACCAGGACCCTGCGTCACCTGGAGCGCGACGGCCTGGTGAGCCGTACCGTCTACCCGACCGTCCCGCCCCGCGTGGACTACGCGCTGACGCCCCTCGGCGGCACGTTGCACGCCACCATCCGCGCCTTGGTCACCTGGACCGAGGAGCACCAGGGCGAGATCGCCACGGCCCGCGCCGCCTACGACGTGCGGATGGCGGCCGAGCAGGCGGCGGCGGCCGAGGAGGAGGCCGGGCGGGAGGCCGTCGCGCGCGGCGTGCTCGCGGGCCTGCGCTGACCGACCTGGTGGAGGCGGGCCGGTCAGGACGGGATCAGCGCCGGGCGGCGGCGAACTCCCCGATGGTCACCGGACGACGCCCGCCGACGCGCTCGATGCTCTCGGTGACCCGGTAGAGCGGGTGGTCGCCGGAGCCGATGAAGCGGAAGATCGCCCACAGGTGGCTCAGGTGCTCGACGGCGTACGGGTCGCGGTACACGTCGTGCGCCCGCCGCTCCCACTCCTCGGGCGGCAGGTCCGTGTAGCGCACGCCGAGGGCGTCGGCGGCCTCGGCGGCCGTCGCCATCTGGCCGGTCACCAGGCACACCGGGTCGGCCGGCGCCGGGTCCAGCAGCAGGCCCGCGCCCACCCGCGCCACGTCGGCGGCGGCGACGAGCGGGATCAGCGTGTCCGGAGGGCCCAGCGGGAGGGCCAGCTCGCCGTACGCGTCCGCCACGACGGCCAGGTTCTCGAAGAAGACCGCCGCGCGCAGGTGCACCGCGCCCACCCCAGCCCAGTCGAAGACCTGCTCCGACAGCCAGTGGCGGCGCATGCGCGGCGTCCCGGCCTCGGGCTGGGCGTCGAGCTGGGAGACCTCGACCACCCGCTCGACCCCCTCCTCCCTGGCCGCCGCCGCGAACGCGCCGGTCGCGTCGAGCAGCCCGGCCGTCACCGGATAGGTGAAGTACGCCCGCCGCACCCCGCGCATCGCGGGCCGCACGTCCCCGATCTCGCGCAGGTCGCCGACGACGACGTCCGCGCCGAGCTTGCGCAGCTCGCCGGCGCGCTCGTCGTCGGAGTGCACGAAGGCGCGCACGGCCTGGTCGCGCTGGAGCAGCTGTTCGGCGACCTGCCTGCCGGTGCCGCCCTGGGAGCCGCCGGCCGCGCCCGTGACCAGGATCATCGTCCGCTCCTTCCCGGCAGGGTGAGCCTGAGCAGCCCGAGCGCTTCGAGGTCGCGCAGGAACGGCTCGGCGGGGAACGCCTCGGCCGGGGCGAAGACGCCGGCGCCCGGCCCGTGCCCGCCGGCCAGCCGCACGGCGGCCTCGACCGAGGCCAGCGCGCTGAGCCGCCACAGGTCGCGGCCGGTGATCCGGCCGGCCGCGCCGCCGTCCTCGGTGACGACCTGGACGGCCACGGTGAACTCCGAGCCCGCCCTGGTCTCCGGGTCGACGGCCTCGCCGGTGAAGGCGCCCTCCTCCTCGAAGGTGTGCGCGGTGAGCTGCGCCTCGACCCGGCGGGCCGGCACGTGCCTGGGCACGGTGACGACCTCCGACGACGGGATCGGCGCGATCATCGTGCGCGGTCCGAGCGGCGGCGGGAAGGGGAAGACGGCGTTGCGCGGCTCGACGTACCCGACGTGCTGGGCGCCGTCGCTGAAGGTGATGCGGCGGGTGTCGGCGAACAGCAGCTCGGCGGTCCTGCGCGCGCCGGTGGTCAGCCGCCAGCCGGACACGGCGTACGCGCTGGTCACCCGGTCGATGCCGGTCAGCCCGGCGGACACGGCCGCGGCCAGCAGGTCGCCCATGCCGCCGTAGAAGCTCATGGCCGTGATCATCGTGATGCCCGCGGCCGCTGCGGGCACGGACATGGTGTCGAACATCCACTTGGTGTGGTGCTGCTCAAGGGCGTGGTCGACGTAGTGGCAGCCGGACGCCGCCGCGGCGCGGGCCACGGGCCGGCCGGTGTCGGTGAAGGGCCCGGCGCAGTGGACCAGCACGCCGGCCTCGGCGGTGAGGGCCCGCAGGGCGTCGGCGTCGTCGAGCGGGGCCTCGTGCACGCGGGCTCCGCCGAGCTCGTCGGAGACGGCCTTGAGGCGGGCGGCGTCGCGGCCGGCCAGGATCACCTCCAGGCCGCGGGCGCGTAACTCCGCCGCCACCAGGCGTCCGGTATGACCACTTGCTCCGTAGACGGCGATGGGTTCTGCGGACACGATCGGCCTCCATGTTCCATACTTCTGGTACGCGTTTCGAACATACGTACTAGGAGTATGGAAGTCAATGAGCCGCCGTACCCAGGCAGAACGCACGGACGAGACGACGGCGCGGCTGGTGGGCGCCGCGCGCCGGCTGTTCGGCGAGAACGGCTACGCCGACACCTCGATCGACGCCGTCGCCGCCCGTGCGGGGGTGACCAAGGGGGCCGCGTACCACCATTTCGGCGGCAAGCCGGCGCTGTTCCGGGCGGCGTTCACCGGCGAGCTGGCCGAGGTCGCGGCGGCCCTGGAGCACGCCGGGGCCCAGGAGGACGACCCGCTGGCGGCGCTGCGCCGGGGCCTGCGCACCTTCCTGGAGCACTGCCTCGACCCGGGCTTCCGGCAGATCGTGCTGCTCGACGCGCCCTCGGTGCTGGGCTGGGAGACCGCCCGCGAGATCGAGTACGACCACCTGCTGCGCGTCCTGGCCGGCGGCCTGCGCCGGGCCGCCGAGGGCGGCCGGATCGAGGGCGGGAACGCGCCCGCCCGCGCGCAGCTCGTGTTCGGCGCGGTCTGCGAGGGCGGCATGCTGCTGGCCCGCTCCGCCGATCCGAACGCCGACCTGCCGCTGATCGCCGCCGAGCTGGACCGGCTGCTGTCGGCGCTGCGGCCGTCAGCGGCCGGTTGAGTGGCCGGTCCGGTGCCGGGGAGCGTGGGGCGGCGCGTGGCCCGGCGCCGCCGGAGTGGTCGCGGGGCCGGGCGAGCCGGCGGGGGACTGGGTCGCGTTCTGCTTCACGGGCACGTACACGCGCACGGCCCCGGCGTCGCGGAAGGTGAAGATCATGGGCACGGTGGCGCCGCGTACGCCGGTGACCGTGCCGAGCGGCTGCTCGCCCGCGCCCACGGGCTGGCCGGGCCGGATGTCGGCGGCGGCACCGGAGAGCTGCACCGAGCCGCCGCCGTCGACGGTGATCCGCTGGAGCTGGTCGGGCTTGTGGCCGTCGTTGATCAGCACGGCGTAGAGGGTCTGCTCGGAGGCGGGCGAGGACGGGGTGGCCGCCTGGCCGGGAGCGGCCCGGAGGTAGGCGTTGCGCACGTGTATGACGCCCTTGGCGTCGGCGTTCGCGCCCTCGTTCTGCGGCAGGTGCTGCCCTGTGTCGTATCCGGTGTTCGTGCAGCCCGTGACGCCCAGGGCCAGGATCGCGGCACAGATGATGGGACGCTTCACGACGCCCTCCCCGTTCGATACTCGACGTCACCGTTCCGTTACCCGCGATGATGGAGGCGAACCCTTGAGAAAAGGCCGATTTTCCTACCGGAAGTGTGGGAGAATGGAGTATGGGCTTGGACCGGACCCGCTCGCCGAGTGAGCGCGCCGAGACTCCGCTGACCGCCGCGATCATGGCGGGCCGCTGGATCCGCACCGCCGCCGTCGACGACGGCAGGGGCCGCCACTGGCGCGCCAACCCCGACCCCCGTGGCAGGTCGGCCGCCGCCGGCGACTCCGCCTCCCTGTACGCGGGCGCGGCCGGCATCGTGCTGTTCTTCCTGGAACTGGCCGCCGCGACCGGCCACGAGGCGTACCTGGACGACGCCCGCAGAGGCGCCCGCTACCTGGCCGCCACCTGGCGCGAACGCGCCGACCTGACCCTCTACCACGGCCTGACCGGCACGCTCGTCGCGCTGATCGAGGCCGGCTGGGCCTTCGGCGACGGCGTCTTCGAGGAGGAGGCCGTCGCGGTGGCCGACACGATCGTCCGCGCCGCCCGCCCGCTGGACGGCGGCCTCGGCTGGACGCGCGAGCCCGCCCAGCGCGGCGACGGCGGGATCGTGCTCGGGCTGCTCCAGGCCGCCGCCGCGCTCGGCGTGCGCGGCTACGAGGAGACGGCGGTGGCGGCGGGCGAGCGCATCGCCGGGCTCGCCGTGCCCGGCCATCGTTTCGGCGACTGCGCCGACCTGCCGCTCGACGCCGTCACCCCGGGCTTCCTGTCCGGCACGGCGGGCACCGCCTTCCTGCTGGCCAGGCTCCACGGCGTCACGGGCGAGCGGCGTTTCCTGGAGGCGGCCGCCCGTGGCGCGGGCTTCGTGCGCGAGGTGAGCGCGGTGGCGGGCAGGTGCGCCGTCGTCCCGCACCACGTGCCGCAGGGGCGCGACCTGCACTACCTGGGCTTCTGCTCGGGCTCGGCGGGCGTGGCCCGGATGTTCTACGAGCTGTACCGGGTCACCGGCGACCCCGGCCACCTCGACTGGGTCGAACGGCTGGCGCACGGCGTCGTCGAGAGCGGCGCCCCCCTCCGGCAGACCGACGGCTTCTGGAACGTGGCCTGCCAGTGTTGCGGCGCGGCCGGGCTGCTCGAACTGTTCGTCGGCCTGTGGGCGGCGACCGGCGACGAGGCCCGCCTCGCGCAGGCCCAGGTGCTCGCCGGGCACCTCATCGGGCGCGGCGACAACCATGACGGCCAGGGGTTCCGCTGGTACCAGGCGTACCGGCGGCTGCGGCCGGGCGAGGTGAGCGCGGACACCGGATACATGGTCGGCGCGGCCGGCATCGGGGCCGCCCTGCTCCACCTCGACGCCGCCATGCAGCCCCGGCAGGCGCGCCGGGTCATCCTGCTGCCGGACAACCCCTTCCCGGCGATCCCGGTGCCACCCGCCAAACTTCGCGATTCATCCCAATGAGGTATTCCCTTTAAAACCAGTAGGGAATATTGACTTGAGGCTCGCGGCGGCCTAGCGTCGTTGGCATGAGCCAGGGCACTCTCCTGACCAGGCGCCCGCACGTGGACTTCGGCCACGTCGCCAGCGCCCAGTGTCGTTGATCACGGACCAGCAGCCGCCCGCCTTCCCCTGAGCGCTCCAGCGTGGCCGACGCCGTCCACGCCTCCGCTGACGAACCCTTACGTGCCCCCTTCCCGGCGCTCCCGGCCCGGCCGCCGGGAGCGGCGTGAGCACGCCCTCTCTCCCGTGAGGAGCCTTTCCGTGATCGCAATCAGACCCGTCCGCCCGTACCGAGCGGAGGCCGGCGCATGACCGACACCCTGCCCGACCAGCAGACCGTCGGCGCCGACGTGTTCCGCCAGGCGCTCGCCGTGCACGCCAGCGGAGTGGTGGTGATCACCGCGCAGAGCGAGGGCATCCCCGTGGGGCTCACCGCCACCTCGTTCTCCTCGGTCAGCCTCGACCCGCCGCTCGTCTCCTTCTACGTGGACCAGTCCTCCACCACCTGGCCGTGGTTGCGGGGGGCCGACCACTTCGCGGTCAACATCCTGGCCAGCGACCAGGCCGAGCTGGCGGCGCGGTTCGCGCGCAAGGGGGTGGACAGGTTCGCCGCGCCCACGCGGTGGCGGGCGGGGCCGCTCGGCGCGCCGCTGCTCCAGGACGTCTCCGCCCACCTGATCTGCCTGCCGTACGAGACCGTCGAGGTCGGCGACCACGTGCTGGTCGTCGGCCTGGTGGCCGAGGCGGCCACGCACAACGCCGGCCGCCCGCTGCTCTACCACCAGGGCCGGTTCGGCCGCTTCCTACCCCACCAGGAGAACCTGTGACCGCCACCACCGGCACGCCGGTCTACGCCGGCCCGCTCGACCGGATCGCCTACGGCCGCTACGGCCCCGGCCGCCTGCACCTGTCGGCCGGCTGGGACCGCCCGGTCTACCCCTTCCAGGACCGCGTCACCGCCGACGGGACCAGCGGCTACCGCGCCGAGCCCGGCCGCTACCACCTCTACGTGGCCTGGACCTGCCCCTACGCCCAGCGCGTCGCGATCGTCCGCAAGCTCAAGCGCCTGGAGGACGTCGTCTCGCTGTCGTACGTGGACGACGAGCGCGACGGCCGGGGCTGGGCCTTCAGGGAGCGCAGGGGCCCGGACCCGGTCAACGGGTTCGCCTTCCTGGAGCAGGCCTACGACGCCACCGAGAAGGGCTACCCGGGCCACATCTCGGTGCCCGTGCTCTGGGACAGGGCGCGGCGCAGGATCGTCAGCAACAACTTCCCCGACATCACGATCGACCTGGCCACCCAGTTCGAGAAGTGGGCCGACACCTCGGTCGACCTCTACCCCGAGCACCTGCGCGCCGAGATCGACAAGCTGAACGCGTGGATCTACCACGACGTCAACACCGGCGTCACCCGGGTGGCCCCCGCCGGCACCGAGGCCGCCCGCGAGGACGAGCGCCACCGCGTCGTCTCGGCCCTGGAACGCCTGGACGAACGCCTGGCCGAGCGGCGTTTCCTGACCGGCGACACGATCACCGAGGCGGACGTGCGGCTGTGGGTGACGCTGGCCAGGTTCGACGCGCTGCACAACCGCGAGCACCTCATCAGCGAGCGCGAGCTGCCCGACTTCGAGCACCTCTGGGGCTACGCCCGCGACCTCTACCAGCGCCCGGCGTTCGGCGAGACCATCGAGGGCCTGCCCGCCGCCTGGGACACGCCGCACGGGCGGGGCCGGTGACGGGCAAGAGGCAGGTGCACCTCGCCGCGCACTTCCCCGGCGTGAACAACACCACCGTGTGGGCCGACCCCCGGTCGGGGAGCCAGATCGACTTCGCCTCGTTCGTCCACCTCGCCAGGACGGCCGAGCGCGGCACGTTCGACTTCTTCTTCCTGGCCGAGGGGCTGCGGCTGCGCGAGCTCAAGGGCCGCATCCACGACCTGGACGTGGTCGGCAGGCCCGAGGCGCTGACCGTGCTCAGCGCCCTGGCCGCGGTGACCTCGCGGCTCGGGCTCGCGGGCACGGTCAACGCCACCTTCAACGAGCCGTACGAGCTGGCCAGGCGGCTGTCCACGCTCGACCACCTGAGCGAGGGCCGGGCCGCCTGGAACGTGGTGACCACCTCCGACGCCTTCACCGGCGAGAACTTCCGCCGCGGCGGCTTCCTCGACCCCGCCGACCGGTACCGGCGGGCCGAGGAGTTCGTCCGGCTGTCGCGCGAGTTGTGGAACTCCTGGCAGCCGGACGCCGTGCTCGCCGACCAGGGCGCGGGCCGCTTCCTGCGGGAGGGCGCGATCGGCACGGTCAGCCACCGGGGCAGGCACTTCACCGTCGAGGGCCGGTTCACGCTGCCGCGCTCCCCGCAGGGACACCCGGTGATCATCCAGGCCGGCGACTCGGACGACGGCCGCGAGTTCGCCGCCGCCCACGCCGACGTGGTCTTCACCCCGCACGCCAGGCTGGAGGACGGCAGGCGCTTCTCCGCCGACGTCAAGGGCCGCCTGGCCCGGTACGGCCGGGAGCCGCACCAGCTCAAGATCATGCCCGGCGTGACGTTCGCCCTGGGCGACACCGACGAGGAGGCCGCCGAGAACGCGGCCAGGATCCGGCGGCAGCAGGTCGGGCCGCAGACCGCGATCGCCTTCCTGGAGCAGGTGTGGGGACGGGACATGTCGGCCTTCGACCCCGATGGACCGTTCCCCGACGTCGAGCCGGACCTGTCCCAAGGCGTCTCCCAGGGACGCGTGCCGATCAAGGACCGCGCCGAGGTGGCGGCCAAATGGCGGGCGCTGGCCGAGGAGAAGGGGCTGAGCATCCGCGAGCTGGTGATCGAGGTCACCGGACGGCAGACGTTCGTCGGCACCCCCGAGGGCGTGGCCCGGCAGATGGACGAGCACGTGCAGGCCGGCGCGGCCGACGGCTTCATCCTCGTCCCGCACCTGACCCCCGGCGGGCTGGACGAGTTCGTCGACCGGGTGGTGCCGGCGCTGCGCGAACGCGGCGTCTTCCGCACGGAGTACACCGGGACCACCCTGCGCGAGCACCTGGAGCTGTCATGACGCTGCACCTGGCCGTGGCCCTGGACGGCGCCGGCTGGCACCCCGCCGCCTGGCGCGCGGCCCCCGGCACGCGGCTCTTCTCGGCCGGTCACTGGGCGGGGCTGGTCGCCGAGGCCGAGCGCGGGCTGCTCGACTTCGTCACCATCGAGGACGCCCTGGGCCTGCAGTCCACCCGGCCCGACGGCCCCGACGACCGCACCGACCAGGTACGCGGCCGGTTCGACGCGGTACTGCTCGCGGCCCGGCTGGCGCCGCTGACCACCCGGATCGGCCTGGTGCCGACGGCCACCACCACGCACACCGAGCCGTTCCACGTGGCCATCGGCATCGCCACCCTCGACCACGTCAGCGGCGGCCGGGCGGGCTGGCGGCCGCAGGTCTCGCCGCGGGCGAGCGAGGCGGCCCACTTCGGCCGCCGCCGGTTCGCCCCGCTCGACCAGGTGCTGAACCGGCCCGGCGGGGTGGACCTGTCGGCAGACCCGCACGTCCGCGCCCTGTTCGCCGAGGCCGCCGACGCCGTGGAGGTGGCCCGGCGGCTCTGGGACAGCTGGGAGGACGACGCCGAGATCAGGGACGTGGCCACCGGCCGGTTCGTCGACCGCGGCAGACTCCACCACATCGACTTCGAGGGCGGGTTCTTCTCGGTGCGGGGGCCGTCCATCACGCCCAGGTCGCCGCAGGGGCAGCCGGTGGTGGCCGCGCTGGCCCACGCGCGGCTGCCGTACGAGTTCGCGGCGGGCGGCGCGGACGTCGTCTTCGTCACGCCGCGCTCGGCCGAGCACGCGCGGGAGATCGTCGAGGAGGTCCGGGGGCTCTCCGGCGACCTGCGGATCTTCGCCGACCTGCTCGTCTTCCTGGGCCCGGACGCGGCCCGGCGCAAGGCACGGCTCGACGAGCTGGACGGGGCCGAACTGACCTCCGACGCGGCGATCTTCACGGGCGACGCGGGGGAGCTGGCCGGCCTGTTGCTGGAGTGGCGGCGGGCCGGGATCGAGGGCTTCCGGCTGCGGCCGGGGGCGCTGCCGTACGACCTGGAGCGGATCAGCCGGGAGCTGACGGCCGAGCTGCGCCGGCGCGGGGCCTTCAGGAGCGGGTACGAGGCCCGGACGTTACGCGAGCTGCTCGGCCTGCCGCGCCCGGCGAGCAGGTACGCGGAGGTGTCATGAAATTTCTGGGCATCACATTGATCGTCCACAGCGACGGCGAGGATGCCGTCGAGCGCGGCTCGATCCTGGTCGGCAGTCCGCAGCAGATCATCGACAAGGTGCTGCGCTACCACAAGCGGTTCGGGCACGAGGTCATGCACCTGCCCGCCGACGCCGACGGCCTGACGCCGGGGCAGCACCGGGAGACGCTGGAGCTGTTCCAGGCCGAGATCGCGCCGGCGCTGCGCGCGGAGATCCCCAGCCGCCCGTTCCCGGGGAGCGCGTCATGAGCCTGTCCGTCCTCGACCTGGCCCCCATCAGCTCGGGCGGCACCGCGGGCCAGGCGTTACGCGACACGATCGAGCTCGCCCGGCGCGCGGAGGAGTTCGGCTACGCCCGCTACTGGCTGGCCGAGCACCACTTCGCCCCGGGCGTGGCCGGCTCGGCCCCCGCCGTGCTGATCGGCCTGGTGGCGGCGGCCACCGCGACGATCAGGGTCGGCTCGGGAGCCGTGCAGCTCGGCCACCGGACGCCGGTGTCCGTGGTCGAGGAGTTCGGGATCATCGACGCGCTGCATCCGGGCCGGCTCGACCTGGGCATCGGGCGCTCGGGGCGGCGCGGGGCCGAGCCGGCTCCCGCACGTCCGGCGAGCACGGAGGCCAGGGTGGTGGACGGGCTGCTCGTCCCGCCGCCCTTCGACTGGTCGCGGCTGGCCAGGATCCCCCGCCTGGCCTTCCAGACGAGCCTGCTCCAGCAGCCCGGAGCGGTGACGCCCGACTTCGCCGACCAGGTCGACGAGGTGCTGGCCCTGCTCGGCGGGACCCACGAGGCGCACGTGACGCCCGGCGAGGGGGCCGACGTCCAGGTGTGGATCCTGGGCAGCAGCGGCGGGCAGAGCGCCCGGGTCGCGGGGGAGCGCGGATTGCCTTTCGCGGCCAACTACCACGTCAGCCCGTCGAGCGTGCTGGAGGCCGTTGCGGCGTACCGCGAGGCGTTCAAACCGTCGGACGAGCTGGCCGAGCCGTACGTGATCGTGTCGGCCGACGCGGTGGTGGCCGAGGACGAGGCCAGGGCGCGTGAGCTGGCCTCGCCGTACGGGTTGTGGGTGCGCAGCATCAGGACGGGGGCGGGCGCGATGCCGTACCCGACGCCACGGGAGGCGGCCCGGCACGTCTGGACCGAGGCCGACCGCGCGCTGGTCAAGGACCGGATCGACACCCGGTTCGTCGGCACGCCGCGGGCCGTGGCCGAGGGGCTGCGCGTGCTGCGCCGGGTCACCGGGGCCGACGAGCTGCTGGTCACCACCATCACCCACGACCCCGCCGACCGCGTGCGCTCCTACGAACTGCTCGCCGAGGCCTGGGCGCGTCCGTGACCCGGCGACGCCTCTGACGCCGCGACCGAAGCCTTTGGTGGCTTCGGTCGCGCGTTTGCTGTAGCCTTTTCCTACTTTTTAGGTATGTTTTGTCTGAAAGGCAGTACCCCCATGTCCTCATCCAGCCTGCGCACCGCAGCCGTCATGCTCGCCGTCGTTGGGCTCCTCGGCGCCTGTGGCGGCCAAGGGGGTGCTGCCGGCGCGGCGCCGTCCAGCGGTCAGCCGGTCTACGGCGGCACGCTGACCTACCTGGAGCACCAGCCGCCCACCTGCCTCTACCTGCCGGCCGCCGGCTTCTATCCCAACGGCGGCATCCTCAACCAGATCACCGACAAGCTGACCTGGCAGAACCCGCAGACCCTGGAGATCGAGCCCTGGATCGCCACCAAGTGGGAGGTGAACGACGACGCCACCGAGTACACCTTCCACCTGCGCCAGGGCGTGACCTTCAGCGACGGCAGCCCGCTCGACGCCGCCGCCGTCGCCGCCGACTTCGACGTGTACGGCCTCGGGAACACCGAGCTCAAGCTGCCGGTCGCCGAGTTCGTCAACAACTACGAGCGCAGCGAGGTGGTCGACCCGCTGACCGTGAAGTTCCACTTCAAGAAGCCCTCTCCCGGCTTCCTCCAGGGCACCTCGGTCATCGGGGCCGGGCTGGTGTCGAAGAAGACGATCTCGCTGCCGTACGAGCAGCAGTGCCAGCTGAAGAACATCGTCGGCTCGGGCCCCTTCACGCTGAAGAAGCAGATCGTCGACAAGGAGGTGGACCTGGCCGCCCGCAAGGACTACGACTGGGCGCCGCCGTCGTCGAAGCACCAGGGGCGGGCGTACCTGGACGAGATCAAGATCATCGTGACGCCCGAGGACAACGTCCGGGTCGGCGCGCTGACCTCCGGCCAGGCCGACTTCGTGCGCTACGTCCAGGCGTACGACGAGAAGACCGTCAAGGACGCCGGCTTCCAGATCTACGCCGAGCCGACCAGGGGCGTGAACAACGGCCTGTACCTGCGGCCGTCCAACAGCATCCTGAAGGACCTCGACGTGCGCAAGGCGCTGCAGGCGGGCACCGACGTCAAGGAGGTCGTGGACACCCTGTTCACCGCGAGCTACCCGCGGGCCACCTCCGTGCTCAGCCACCTCGCCCAGGGCTACCTCGACCTGTCCAAGGACCTGGCCTACGACCCCGCCAAGGCAAACCAGCTGCTCGACAGAGCCGGCTGGACCAGGGGCGCAGACGGCGTGCGCGAGAAGGACGGCGTCAAGCTGCGGCTGGGCGTCTTCGTCGCCGGCCCGCAGCCGCTGTCCAAGCAGACGCTCGAACTCGTCGGCCAGCAGTGGGCCAAGCTCGGCGTGCAGCTGGAGATCCGCCCCGCCGACGCCGGCACCCAGGCCGTGGACATCAAGGACGCCGAGAAGACCGCCGTCGCGCACAGCATGGTCGGCCGCGCCGACCAGGACGTCATCAAGAGCCACTTCCACAGCCAGAACCGCGACGTCATCCTGTCCAAGGACAAGAAGCTCGACACCCTGCTGGAGGAGGAGTCCGCCGAGCCCGACAACGCCAAGCGCAACGCCAAGGTCGGCGAGATCCAGCGGTACGTGATCGACCAGGGCTACGCCATCCCCCTGTTCGAGGAGCCCCAGGTGTACGGCGGCGCGCCGTACGTCAAGGGCGTGGCCTTCGAGGCGGTCGCGCGGCCATGGTTCTACTCGGCGTGGAAGGCCCAGCAATGACCAGGTATCTCCTGACGCGGGCCGGGCAGGCGGTGCTCGTGCTGTGGGCCGCCTTCACCGCGAGCTACGTGCTGCTGCAACTGCTGCCCGGCGACTCGATCCTGATCAAGTTCCAGAACCCCGAGCTCGGCCTGTCGCCGCAGCAGATCGCCGACATCCGGGCGTACTACAGCGGTGGCTCGCCGGTCGGCGAGTACCTGCGCACCCTGACCGGCTTCCTCACCGGCGGCTTCGGCTACTCGATCGACACCGGCACCCCGGTGGTCGAGCGCCTGGGCGAGGCGTTGCCCGAGACGGCCCGGCTGGCCTCGGCGGCGTTCGCGCTGGCGGTGCTGCTCGCCGTGGTGATCGCGTTCGTGGCGAGCTACAGCAGGACGTCGTGGCTGCGCGGGGCGCTGCTGTCGGTGCCGTCGCTGTTCATCTCGGTCCCGGCGTTCTGGCTGGGGATCCTGCTGATCCAGGTCTTCTCCTTCCGGCTGCGGCTGGTGCCGGTCATCGGGGGCGGCGAGCTGCAGCAGCTCGTCCTGCCGGTGCTGACGCTGGCCGTGCCGATCTCGGCGCCCATCGCCCAGGTGCTGGCGCGCGGCATCGACCAGGTGTACGCGCAGCCGTTCGTGCCGGTGATCGCGGCCAAGGGCGCCACCCGCTGGTGGATCCTGTGGCGGCACGTGGCGCGCAACGCCGTCCTGCCGACGCTGACCGTGGCGGGCCTGACGTTCGGCGAGCTGATCGCGGGCTCGGTCGTGACGGAGACCGTCTTCGGCCGCAACGGCATCGGGCGGCTCACCGAGCAGGCCGTGACCGCCCAGGACACGCCGGTGATGCTGGCCGTGGTGGTGCTCGCCGCGGCGGTGTTCGTCCTGGTCAACTTGGTGGTGGACGTGTTGTTCCCGGTGCTCGACCCGCGGCTGAAGGCGGCGTCGTGAGGGCGGGCCTGATCCTGGCCTGGACGGTGATCGCCGTGGCGCTGCTGTGGGCGGTCGTCCCGGGGCTGTTCACCGGGTACGACCCGATCGCCGGCGTGCCGGTCGAGAAGCTCCAGGCGCCGAGCGGGCAGCACCTGTTCGGCACCGACGCCGTCGGCCGGGACGTGTTCGCGCGGGTGGTGCACGGGGCCGTGCACTCGCTGTCGGGGGCGTTCGTCGCCGTCGCGGTCGGCCTGCTGCTCGGCACGCTGCTCGGGCTGCTGGCCGGCTCGCTCGGCGGGGTGCCCGACGCCGCCGTCATGCGGGTCGTGGACGTGCTGCTGTCGGTCCCCGGCCTGCTCCTCGCCCTGGTCGTGATCATCCTGCTCGGCCCGGGGACGGTGAACGTGGCCGTCGCGGTCGGCGTCGGCTCGGTGGCCGCGTTCGCCCGGCTGTCGCGGTCGGAGGTCGTCCGGGTGCGCCGCACCGACTACGTCGAGGCCGCGTTCGGCAGCGGCGGCCGGTTCACCGCCGTGTTGTGGCGGCACGTGCTGCCCAACTCGCTCGGCCCCGTCGTCGCGCTGGCCGCCCTGCAGTTCGGCGTGGCCATCCTGGCCATCTCGACGCTCGGCTTCCTCGGCTACGGCGCCGAGCCGCCGACCCCCGAGTGGGGGCTGCTCATCGCCGAGGGCCGCAACTACCTGGCCACGTCCTGGTGGCTGACCACGCTGCCCGGGGCCGTGGTGGTCGCGGTCGTGCTCGCCGCCGGCCGGATCAGCCGGTCCATCGCCAAGGAGTCCTCGTGAGCCTGCTCGACGTCCGCGACCTCGCGGTCTCCTACGACGGCCGCCCGGCGGTCCACGGCGTCTCCTTCGCCGTCGAGCCGGGCGAGGTGGTCGCGGTCGTCGGCGAGTCGGGGTCCGGCAAGACCACGACCGCGCACTCGATCATCGGCCTGCTGCCGCGCAACGCCTCGCTCGACCGCGGCAGCGTCCTGCTGGGCGAGAACGACCTGGCGAGCTGGTCGCCGCGGCGGATGGAGTCCGTCCGGGGGGCCCAGATCGGGCTGGTCCCGCAGGACCCGTCCAACTCGCTCGACCCGGTCAAGACGGTCGGGGCGCAGATCGCCGAGGTGCTGCGCATCCACAAGCGCGGCGACCGGGCCGCCGTCCGGCGCCGGGTCGTCGAACTGCTCACCCGCGTCGGCCTGCCCGACCCCGAGACGCGGGCCCGCCAGTACCCGCACGAGCTGTCCGGCGGCATGCGCCAGCGCGTGCTGATCGCCATCGCCGTCGCGCTCGAACCCCGGCTGATCATCGCCGACGAGCCCACCAGCGCCCTGGACGTCACCGTGCAGCGGCGCATCCTGGACCTCATCGACGACCTGCGCGCCGAGTTCGGCACCGCCGTGCTGCTGGTCACCCACGACCTCGGCGTGGCCGCCGGCCGCTCGGACCGGCTGGTCGTCATGAAGGACGGCCGCGTCGAGGAACAGGGCCCGACCAGGGCGATCCTGGCGGCGCCCGCCGCCGACTACACCCGCAGGCTGCTGCACGACGCCCCCGCGCTGTCGGCCCGCCCCTTCCGCGAGCCGGTGGCCGCCGAGCCCGCGATCGTGGTGCGCGACCTGGTCAAGGAGTTCCGGTCGGGGCGGCGGCCCTTCCGGGCCGTGGACGGCGTCTCGTTCGAGGTGCCGCGCGGCACCACGCACGCGCTCGTCGGGGAGTCGGGGTCCGGCAAGACCACCACCGCGCGCATGGTGGTGCGCTTCGCCGAGCCCACGTCGGGCACGGTCACCGTCGCCGGGGCGCCCGACGGCCGCGGCTTCCGCCGGCACGTCCAGCTCGTGCACCAGAACCCGTACGGGTCGCTGGACCCGCGGCAATCGGTCGCCGACATCGTGGAGGAGCCGTTGCGCAACTTCCGGCTCGGCGACCGCGCCGCCCGCCGGGCCCGCGTCGCGGAGCTCCTCGACCGGGTGGCGCTGCCCGCGGACGTGTCGTCGCGCCGGCCGCGCGAGCTGTCGGGCGGGCAGCGGCAGCGGGTGGCCATCGCCCGCGCGCTGGCCGCCGGCCCGGAGGTGCTGGTGCTCGACGAGGCCGTCTCGGCGCTCGACGTCACCGTCCAGGCGCAGATCCTCGACCTGCTCGGACAGCTCCAGCGCGACCTCGGCCTGACCTACCTCTTCATCTCGCACGACCTGGCGGTGGTGCGGCAGATCTCGCACACCGTCTCCGTCATGAACAAAGGACGCATCGTGGAATCAGGATCCACCCGGCGGGTCTTCACCGACCCGGCCGACGACTACACCCGCGAGCTGCTCGCCGCCATCCCGGAGCCGGTGCGATGAGGCTCGGCTTCTTCACCCGGGTCCTGGACGAGGCGCCCCCGGCGGAGCGCTACCGGCTGGCCGCCGAGCAGATCGCGCACGCCGAGTCGCTCGGGTTCGACACCGCCTGGGTGGCCCAGCACCACTTCGACGGCGAGGAGGGCGGGCTACCCGCGCCGCTGGTGTTCCTCGCCCACGTGGCGGCCCGTACCAGCCGCATCCGGCTCGGCACCGGCATCATCACGCTGCCGCTGGAGCACCCGGTGCGGGTGGCCGAGGACGCCGCCGTGCTCGACCTGCTCACCGGCGGGCGGCTGGAGATCGGGGTGGGCAGCGGCGGGACGCCGTCGTCGTTCGGGCCGTTCGGGCACGACAGCGGCGACCGCGCCGCCCTGTACGCCGAGCACCTGTCGATCCTGCTCAGGGCCTGGTCGGGGGAGGACCTGGGCGGCGGCAACCGGCTCTACCCGCCCGCGCCCCGGCTGCCCGGCGCGATCTGGGAGGCGACGTTCTCGGCCGCCGGAGGAGCGCGCGCCGGCCGCGCGGGCAACGGGCTCATGCTCTCGCGCACGCAGCCCCGGCCGGCCGACGACCCCCAGGCGACGCTGGCCGACCTGCAACGGCCGATCGTGGACGCCTACTACGAGAACCTGCCCGCGGGCGTCGTCCCGCGCATCGTGGCCTCGCGGACCGCGTTCGTGGCCGACAGCCGGGCCGAGGCGCTGCGCTGGGCCGAGCGGGGGCTCGGGCGCGGCCGGCTGCCGTGGGAGCTGCCCGGCGGCGACCTCGACAGCCGCATCGCCGCCTTCGACGTGCACGTGGGCACCCCGCAGGACGTCATCGACAGCCTGCGTGCCGATCCGACCCTCGAACGGGTCACCGACCTGGTCTTCCAGGTGCACTCGGTGGACCCGCCGCACCCGCTGGTCCTGCGTTCGACCGAGTTGCTGGCGACCGAGGTCGCTCCCGCGCTCGGCTGGCTCCCCTCCACCGAAATGAGCTCCACATGATCAACGACGTCATCGACCACCTGGCCGGGATAAGACCGGGCTCCCGCCTCGACAAGCTGCGCGACCTGCGGCCCGCCGCCCGCGAGCACGCCCAGCGCGGCTTCGACGCGCTCTTCACCCCCGACGAGGAGGGCGAGGTCACCCTCGTCGAACGCGACGCCGTCGCGGCCTTCGTGGCCGGGCTGCACCGGGACGCCGTCGTCGCCGGCTTCTACGCCGACCGGCTCGCCGAGCTGGCCCCCGGCCTGCTGAAGGCCGTCGAGACCGAGGTCGAGGCGGGCGCCACCACCGGCCCGTACGGCGTCTACCCCGCACCGCTGGCCGCCGAGAGCGACGAGGGCCTGCGCTACCGGGTCCGCAACCCGGACGAGCTGGGCGTCCGGCTCACCGCCGCGTTCGAGCACGCGCACCTGCTGGTGTTCCGGCCCCGCGAGGCCGGCGAGCAGGCCCTGGAGGCGCTGGCCGCGGCCGGCTGGAGCCCGACGGGCGTGGTGACGTTGTCGCAGCTCGTCGCCTTCCTCGCCTTCCAGGTCCGGGTGGTCGGCGGCCTGCGGCTGCTCAACGCGGAGGTGGCGGCGTGAGCACCGGCTTCACCCAGGAACAGCTCGGCTGGCGGCCCTGGCTGCCGCCGCTCGCGCCGGAGGAGCTGACCGAGGCCCACTACGAGGCGCTGGTGGACCGGGCGCGGGCGTCGTCGCCGTACTTCCTGCTGCTGGCCCGCGACCCCGAGATCCTGCACGCGCGCACCAAGACCGACAACGACATCTTCTACAACGCCGACGGCGGGCTGCCGCGCGCCGAGCGCGAGCTGGCCGCGACCGCGACCTCGCGGCGCAACGGCTGCGTGTTCTGCGCGTCGGTGCACGCCCGCTTCGCCGCCCACCACTCCAAGCGCCCGAAGGACGTGCAGCGCCTGCTCGACGAGGGGGTGGACGCGCCGCAGGACGGCACCTGGCGGGCGGTCGTCGACGCCTCGGTCGCGCTGGCCGCCACGCCCGTGGAGTTCGGGCCCGAGCACATCGCGGCGCTGCGCGCGGCCGGGCTGGACGACCTGGCGATCAGCGACACCATCCACGCCGCCGCCTTCTTCAACTGGGCGAACCGGCTCATGCTCTCACTCGGCGAACCGGAGGACCACCGATGACCGACCGTCACCTCGACCACCTCGTCTATGCCGTTCCCGACCTGCTCGCGGGGGTCGAGGACTTCGCCGCGCGCACCGGCGTGCGGCCCGTCCGGGGCGGCAGCCATCCCGGGGGCACCGCGAACTACCTGGTGCGCTTCGGGCCGACCGCGTACCTGGAGATCATCGGGCCGGACCCGGAGTCGGAGGTGCGGCCGCGGGCGTTCGGGCTGGCGACGCTGACCGAGCCGCGCCTGGCCGCCTGGGCCGTGCATCCGCAGGACCTGGACAAGACCGTGGAGCTGGCCCGCGAGCGCGGCTACGACCCCGGTGACGTGCAGCCGCTGTCCCGTCGCACCCCGTCCGGCGAGCTGCTGGAGTGGCGGCTCACCCGGCGCGAGGACCCTGCCGCGATCCGTGCGGTGCCCTTCCTCATCGACTGGGGGACGACCACCCACCCGGCCGCCACGGACCTGCCGCGGCTCGGCCTGGTGTCCTTCGCTGCCGTCCATCCCGACCCCGGCGCGCTCCGCCGCGACCTGGCCGCCCTCGACGTGACGCTCGACGTCACCGAGGGGCCGGAGCCCGGCCTGCGGGCCGTCGTCGACACCCCGCTCGGCCACGTGACCCTGAGCTGAACCCCGTTCGAGAGAGAAAGACCCATGAGCACCCTTCGCGAGTACCTGTCGCACAAGCGCGCCGCCCTGCTGGCCCGCCGGGAGGCCCCGGCGGGCGGCCCGGTGCCGCTGCACGCCCACGTCACGGCCGAGGGCCGCAGCGGGATCCGGCGCATCAGGATCAGGGACTTCCAGATCATCAGCGACAGCGGCCCCGACTTCGCCGGCTACGACCTCGGCCCCGGCTCGCCCGAGCTGCAGGCCGGCGTCCTGGGCAGCTGCGTGACGCACATCTTCCTGATCAAGGCGGCCGAGCTGGAGGTGCCGATCGACTCCCTGGAGGTGGACGTCCGCGCCGAGTACGACCCGAAGGCCCAGCTCCCGGGCGACCAGGGCGTCCCGGTGTACCCGCACAACTTCCGCTACGAGGTGCAGATCGGCTCGCCCGCCACGGACGAGCAGTTGGCCGGGCTGCACGCCGAGGTCGAGCGGGTCTGCCCGATCCTCAACCTCATCCGCAACCCGCAGCAGATCAGCGGCTCGATCGTCCGGGTGGCGGATCCCGCGCAGCTGCCCGTCGCGTAGCGGGACGGCCCCGCCCCCCGAGGGCGGGGCCGGTCAGCCGGCCGTGAAGCCGGAGAACAGGGCTAGGGCCAGGGCCAGGGCGACGACCACGTTCACCACCGTCGCGGCGGCGAACACGGCGACCGGCCGCCAGCCGGCCGCCCGCAGCGCCGCCAGCCGGAACTCCAGCCCGATGCTGACGAACGCCAGGATCAGGAACCAGGTCCGCAGGTCGTTGGCGACCCCGACGACCGCCTTGCCCCGGCCCGCGGGGACCGTCGTGAGCCACCAGGTGGCGATCACGGACGCGGCGACGAACCCGAGCACGAACTTCGGGAAGCGCCGCCACAACTCGGCCGCCCCCGGCCGTTCGGCGTCCGCCCGCCGCTCGACCCGGAAGGCGAACCAGGCGGTCAGCGCGACCACGACGACGCCGATGAGCGCGTTCTGGGTGACCTTGACGATCGTGGCGATGGCCAGGGCGTCGTCGCCCGCGATCGTGCCGGCCGCGGTGACGGCGGCGGTGGTGTCGATGTTGCCGCCGATCCAGGCCCCCGCCACCTCGGGCGGAAGCCCGAAAGCCGAGGCCAGGGCGGGCAGCACGAAGATCGACGGCAGCGCGAACGCGATCACCAGGCTCGCGCTCCACCGCAGGCGCGGCCTGGGCGCGGTCGTCGTACGGGAGCTGGAACGCGAGGCCGCCCGCCGCGGCTACCTGCGCATTCACCTGACCACCGGCCCACGCCAGCCCGAGGCCGTCGCCCTGTACCTGGCCGGCGGCTACACCCCGCGCTTCGACCCGGACGAGCGTCCGGCGCGCGGCCCGCTGCCTTTCGTGAAGAGTCTGTGACCCAGCGTGGGATTGACGAGCGCCCTCCCTTGCTCCTATAAACACTCTAAAGCCACTAAATAAGTGGGAAATAGGGAGAAGAGATGAACGCTCGCAGGGTTCGCGTGACGGTGGCCACCCTGGCCGCCCTGGCGCTCACGACCATGGCGGCCGCCTGTGGGGGCAGCGGCAGCCCTGCGGACAGCGGAGCCAAGAGCGGGGGAGCCGGCGGCACGCAGGTGCGTCTGGGCTTCTTCCCCAACATCACCCACGCCACCGCGCTGGTCGGCGTGGAGAAGGGCATCTACGCGAAGCACCTCGGCGCCGCGCCCAGGACCAGCACGTTCAACGCCGGACCGGCCGCGATCGAGGCCGTGTTCTCCGGCGCCATCGACGCCACCTACGTCGGCCCCAACCCGGCCATCAACGCCTGGTCGAAGTCGAAGGGCCAGGCCATCAAGATCGTCGCCGGCGCGGCGTCCGGCGGCGTGTTCCTCGTGGTCAAGCCCGGGATCAACTCGGTGGAGGACCTCAAGGGCAAGAAGATCGCCACCCCGCAGCTCGGCAACACCCAGGACGTCGCGCTGCGCTACTGGCTGACCGAGAAGGGCATCAAGACCGACACCAAGGGCGGCGGCGAGGTCTCGATCGTGCCCCAGGAGAACTCCCAGACCATCCAGACCTTCGCCACCGGCGACATCGACGGCGCCTGGGTGCCCGAGCCGTTCGCCAGCCGCCTGATCAAGGAGAGCGGCGGCAAGGTGCTGGTCGACGAGCGCGACCTGTGGCCGAACAAGCAGTTCGTGATCACCCACCTCATCGTCCGCCAGGAGTGGGCCAAGGAGCACCCCGACCTGCTCAAGAAGCTGATCGAGGCGCACGTCGAGGCCAACGACGTCATCGCGAAGGACCCGGCCGGCGCCGCGCAGACCGCCAACGCCGCCCTGCAGAAGCTGACCGGCAAGGCGCTCAAGCCCGAGGTGCTGGACAGCGCGTTCAAGAACATCACCTTCACCAACGACCCGATCGCCTCGTCGCTGGTGGGCAGCGCCGAGCACGCGACCAAGGTCGGCCTCCTCGACCCGGTCGACCTGAACGGCATCTACGACCTCAAGGTCCTCAACGAGGTCCTCGCCGCCAAGGGCCAGCAGGCCATCTCCGACAAGTAGGAGGCGTACGCGATGTCCGCTCCGCTCACGGAGCAGGTCACCGGCCGGGTCGACGGGCAGAGCCCCGCGATCCGGCTGGAGGCCGTCTCCAAGCTCTACGGTCAGGGCCGGACGGCCCTGCAAGCCCTCGACCAGGTCTCGCTGTCGGTGGCGCCCGGCGAGTTCGTCTGCCTGCTCGGCGCGTCCGGCTGCGGCAAGAGCACGCTGCTGTCGCTGGTCGCCGGGCTCGACCGGCCCACGACCGGCCGGATCGACGTGGACGACGCCCGCGTCGCGCTCATGTTCCAGGAGCCCGCGCTGTTCCCCTGGCTGACCGTCTCGGCCAACGTCGAGATGGCGCTGCGCGCCAAGGGCGTGAGCAAGCGGGAACGCCGGGACCGGGCCGCCGAGTTCCTCGACATCGTCCACCTCAGCGGGTTCGGCAGGAAACGGCCGCACGAGCTGTCCGGCGGCATGCGCCAGCGCGTCGCCCTGGCCAGGGCGCTCGCCCAGGACGCCGACGTGCTGCTGATGGACGAGCCCTTCGGCGCCCTGGACGCCATGACCCGCGACCTGCTGCACGACGAGCTCGAACGCATCTGGCGGGAACGCGCCCTGTCGGTCCTGTTCGTCACCCACAACGTGCGCGAGGCCGTCCGGCTCGGCGACCGGGTCGTGCTGCTGTCCAGCAGGCCGGGGCGGGTGGTCGAGGACTTCCCCGTCGCGCTGCCGCGGCCCCGCCGTACCGACTCGGGCGAGGTGGCCGAGCTGGCGGGGGAGATCACCGGCCGCCTCCGCCAGGAGGTCCTGCGCCACGCCCGTCAGGAGGAGCCCGCATGACGACGACGGACACCCACGCCCAGCAGCTCGCCGGGCTCGACGCGCTGGAGCTGGGCACCGGCCACCGCGCCGGCCTGGCCTCCCGGCTGTGGGCGGGGTTGTGGCCGATCGCCACGGCCGTGCTCATCGTGCTGGCCGTCTGGCAGGCCGTGGTGTGGGCGGGCTGGTGGCCCGAGTACGTCTTCGCCGGGCCGGTCACCACGCTCGCCGAGCTCGGGCACCGGCTCGGCGACCCCGAGTTCTACACCGCGCTGACGGTCACCATGCGCCGCGCGGTCACCGGATTCGCTTTGGCGATCGCCGCCGGGCTGGTCGTCGGCGCGCTGGTCTCGCGGATCGGGCCGCTGCGCCGCGCCACGGGCTCGCTGATCACCGGGCTCCAGACGATGCCGTCCATCGCCTGGTTCCCGCTGGCCATCCTGCTGTTCGGGCTGTCAGAGAGCGCGATCCTGTTCGTGGTGGTGCTGGGCGCGGCGCCGTCCATCGCCAACGGCCTGATCACCGGGGTGGACTACACGCCGCCGATCCTGCTGCGCGCCGGGCACATGCTCGGCTTCCGCCGGATCGCGCTCTACCGGCACGTCATCCTGCCGGCCTCGCTGCCGTCGTTCCTGGCCGGGCTCAAGCAGGGCTGGGCGTTCGCCTGGCGCTCGCTGATGGCCGGTGAGCTGCTGGTCATCATCGCCAACCAGGCCTCGCTGGGCGAGCAGCTCCACTACGCCCGCGAGCTGGCCGACTCGCCCGGCCTGCTCGCCACCATGATCGTCATCCTGGTCATCGGCATCGTGGTGGACCGCGTCTTCGGCCTGGCGGACGGCGCGCTGCGCCGCCGCTGGGGCCTGCACCAGGTGAGCGCCTGAGCAGTAGACGGCCATGCGGATCTCCGCCAGAACCCAGTACGCCCTGCGCGCCGCGGCCGAGCTGGCCGCAGCGCCGCCGGGCCCCATGCCCGCCGAGAAGATCGCCACGGCCCAGGGCATCCCCCGCAAGTTCCTCGACAACATCCTGCTGCAGCTGCGCCGGGCGGGCCTGCTGCACAGCCAGCGCGGCCCCGACGGCGGCTACTGGCTGGCCAGGCCCGCCGGCGAGATCACCCTCGCCGACATCGTGCTGATCGTCGAAGGCGTCTCCGAGGGCGGCGACCACGGCGGCTATCCCGGTGTGGCCAGCCCGCTCGCCGAGGTGTGGAGTGCGCTGCGCGACCACGAGGAGATGATGCTGGCCGACATCACGCTGGCCGACATCGCCCGCGCGAGCGTGCGGCTGGGCGACGAGTGGCGCTGAGGGACGTCCCTAGCCCGCCACGCCGTTCTCCCAGGCCCAGGCGATGATCTCGACGCGGTTGCGTATGCCCAGCTTGTCGAGGACGGCCGAGATGTGGCCTTTCACGGTGCTCAGCGAGATGTGCAGGGCGGCGGCGATCTCCCGGTTGGTGCGTCCGGCGGCCACGGCGCGCACCACGTCGGTCTCCCGCTCCGACAGCGGGTGCACCGCTCCCGTCGCGCGCGGCGCCCGCCTGGCCAGGCGGCCCAGCAGGCGCGGCGTGATCGACGGCGAGATCAGGGCGTCCCCGGTGCTGGCCGCCCGTACGGCCTCGGCGAGCAGGGCCGGGCCGGCGTCCTTCAGCACGAACCCGGCCGCGCCGCAGCGCAGCGCGTCGTAGACGTACTCGTCCAGGTCGAAGGTGGTGACCACGACCACCGGCAGCGGGTCGGGCACGCCGGCGCCGGCCAGGGCGCGGGTGACCGCGATGCCGTCCATGCCGGGCATGAGGATGTCCACCAGGCAGACGTCGGGGCGTACCCGCCGGGCCAGCTCCACGGCCTCGGCGCCGTCCCGGGCCTCGGCCACCACGCGGATGTCGGGCTGGTCCTCCAGGATCAGCCGCAGGCCCCGGCGGACCATCGCCTGGTCGTCGGCCAGCAGCACGCCGATCGTCATCGCCGCCTCCCGGGTGGTCCTGCGAGAGGCAGGGTCGCGTGGACCGTCCAGCCGCCCTCCGGCCGGGGGCCCGCGCGCAGGGTGCCGTCGAGGGCCTCGACGCGTTCGCGCATGCCGAGCAGGCCGTAGCCGCCGCGGTTCCGGGACGGCGGTGCGGGCGGCGCGTCGTCGGCGACCTCGACCACGACCGCGTCGTCCCGCCCGGTGACCGTGACCTCGACGGTGACCGCGCGGGCCGCGTGGCGGGCGACGTTCGTCAGCGACTCCTGGACGATCCGGTAGACGGTGCCGGCCACCTCCGGCGGCCAGCTCTCGGCCTCGCCGGGGACGCGCAGGGTCACGGGCGGGCCGTCGAAGCCGCCGACCAGGTCGGTGAGCCGGCCGGGCGGGCCGGGTACCTCGTCACCGGCCTCGCGCAGCAGGCCCACGACGCGGCGCAGCGCGGCCAGGGCTCCGGCGCCGGCGTCCTCGATGTCCTCCAGCGACTCCTCCAGCGGGCCCGACCCCCTGCGGGCCAGCAGCCGGGCGGCCTGGGCCTGCAGGACGATGCCGGTCAGGTGATGGGCGGCCACGTCGTGCAGCTCCCTGGCCAGCCTGCGGCGCTCGTCGTGCCGGACGCGATCGGCGGTCGACAGGCGGCGCGCCGCCAGCAGCCGCAGGCCGCCGCCGACGCCCAGCGCGGCCAGCCACCAGGCCACGTTGAGCCCCACCGTGGCCCCGTTGTGCGCGCCGGGCACGCTCGCCGCGGCGACCGCGAGCCCACCGGCCGCGACGGCGCAGGCGGCCTGTACGGGAAGCGTCCTGACCGCCGACCCGACCAGCACGGACAGGCCCAGCGCCATGGCCGGTCCGGGTTCGTTCGGCAGCCCGGCCCACGCGGCGACCAGGACGGCCACGGCCGCCACCGCCAGCCCGCCCACGGCCGTCCACACCGGGGCCAGGCGGCGCGCCAGGGCCAGCGCGCACACCGCCGCCCCCGCCGCGCAGTCGAACACCCAGTAGCCGCCGCCCCAGCTGCCGGCGATCAGACCGGCCCAGAAGACCAGCACGGCGACGGCCGCCACCGCCAGCGCGGCCTGCGCCGTCACGGCCGCGGCCCGCCGCCCGAAGGGCCAGGCGAGCTCCGGCCGGTTCCGCACGTTCACGCACCCAGGCTAGGGAGGCGGGCCCGCCCGGCACACCGGCCGAAAGTACGGTCGCCGCGCGCACCCCAGGACAGGGAGGCCGGCCCGCCCGGCATCCCGGCCGAAAGTACGGTCGCCGCGGCCCGAACCCTGCTTTGGACCCTCCCCGCGGCCCGCCGCCCGCCGCAGGATGAGGCTTCATGCCCTATGACGACCCGCGGCCCGCCCGCGCCCTGCCCCAGGACGACACACCCCACAGCACACCCCCGGCCGCCCCCGGGCGGTCGCGCATCATCGCGCTCGACGTCGTGCGCGGTTTCGCCCTGTGCGGGATCCTGCTGGCCAACGTCCAGCCGATCTCGCACGTCGGCACCGACGCGGTCACCGCGCAGCAGGCGACGCTCGACGACACCGCCCGCTGGCTGGGCCTGCTCGTCGAGCAGCGCTTCTTCCCGATCTTCTCGCTGCTGTTCGGCGTCGGCTTCTCGCTGCTGCTCGACTCCGCCGCCGCCCGCGTGCCCCATCCGCGGGCGTTGCTGCTGCGCAGGCTGCTCCTGCTGGGCTGCATGGGCCTGGCGCACATGTTCCTGCTGTGGCGCGGCGACATCCTGACCGTCTACGCGGTCGTCGGCCTGGTGGTGCTGCTGCCCTCGACGTGGTTGCCGCGCTGGGCCGTGGCCGGGCTCGCCGCCGTGCTCGTCGTCGCGGCGCTGGTCGTCTTCGGGGGCGGCACGATGCTGGTGCCCGGCCTGTTCCTGCTGGGCTCGGCCCTCACCAGGTACGGCGTGATCGACCGGATCGAGAGCTCCACCCGCGTCCCGGCGCTGCTGGCCCTGGGCCTCGCCGCGGCCACCGTCCCGGCGCTCATGTGGCAGGCCGCAAGCACGGGCGTCCCCCTGCCGATGGCCGTGTCCGGGCTGCTCATGGCCGGTCTGTACGTGTGCGTCCTGCTCGTCCTGCTCCGGACCCCGCTGCGCCCGGTGTTGCGGGCCGTCTTCGCCCCGCTGGGCCGCATGGCGCTGACCAACTACCTGAGCGCCACCGCCCTGGTCCTGGTCCTCGGCAAGCTGGCCGGCGGCCCGCCGGAGGGCTGGACGCTGCCCACGATCGTGGGGATCGCCGCCGTCATCCTGGCTCTGCAGTGGGTGTGGTCCACCCTCTGGCTGCGCCGGTACCGCTTCGGCCCGCTGGAATGGTTGTGGCGCTGGGCCACCTGGGGTCGCCGTCCCGACCGGCGGGCCCGGTGAGGCCGTAGGGAATTCTGCGACGAACCTGCAACCCTCCGCCCGGCCGGCCGCGTTGGGAACGGGCGAAGGGAGATCACCACATTGGACGCTCATGACGGCTTCCGCGAGTTCGTCATCGCCCGGCAACAGGCGCTGATGCGGACCGCCTACCTGCTCGTGGGCGACCCTCACCAGGCCGAGGACCTGCTCCAGAGCGTGCTGGTCAAGGTCGTCCGGCACTGGCACAAGCTGGCGCGGGACGGCAACCCGGAGGCGTACACGCGTAAGGCGCTGGTCAACCAGTACATCTCGTGGCGGCGCCGGCCGAACCCCGAGCTGCCCAGCGCCGACCCGCCCGAGCGCGCGGTCACCTACGACGACGACGCGCTGGACCGGATCGTGCTGCGCCAGGCGCTGGACAAGCTGACGCGCAAGCAGCGCGCGGTGATCGTCCTGCGCTTCTGGGAGGACCTCACCGAGGCCCAGACCGCCGACGCGCTCGGCTGCGCGGTCGGCACGGTGAAGAGCCAGACCCATCACGCGCTGGCGCGCCTGCGCGCGCTGGCCCCCGACCTCGTGGACTCGCGAACCCCTCAGGAGGCGGCCCGATGACCAGACTGCGTGACGCGCTGAACGGCATCGCCGAGGAGGCGCCCCCGGTGAACCTGGCCGACCTGGCGGTGGCGGGGTACCGGCGCAGACGCCGCGCCTCGGCGACGCTGGCGGCCGCCGCGACGATCGCGGTGCTGGCCGGAGTGACGGCGACCGTGCTGGTGGCCGGGCCGCGACGGGTGCCCGCCGCCGCGCCGCAGGCCGCGGCCACGGCCGTGCCTGTCCTGCCCGAGGGGAAGGTGGGGACGCTCAGCCACGCCTACCGGCAGAGCTGCCTGCCGCCCAAGGGGAAGAGCGCGCCGCCCGGCTGCGTGGACGGCGAATGGCGGGTGGTCACCGCCGACGGCAGGACGTACCGGGTGCCCCAGGCGCTCGCGAGGACCGCCGGGAACGACCGCGTGCCCGTCGCCCTCAGCCGCGACGGGCGCATGTTCGCCTACTACGACGAAGACGCGGAGGCGCACGTCGTCCGGGACATGGTGACCGGCGCGGAGACGGTCTCCGCCGCGAAGGTGACGGCGGAACGCCTCGGCGCGGGCTCCATGCTGGTGGTCTCCGACGACGGCCGCCACCTGGCCTTCGACCCGCGCGAGGGCACCAGGGACCCCGGCCTGCTGATCGACGTGCGGACCGGCGCGACGGTGTCCGTCCCCGGCGTGTACGAGCCGGTCGCCATCAAGGACGGCGTCGCCGAGCTGGTCCGCTACCGCAAGACCGACCTGCTGTTCATGCCGGTCGCCGGCGGCGGCAGGCCGGTGCGCTTCGACGGCGTCTTCATCATGTTCAGCGAGCTCGCCCCGGACGGCCGCACGGTGGCCGCCTTCGAGTTCCCGCCCGGCAAGAAGGTCCTGCCCGAGTACATGACCCGCCGGCTCACCGTGCTCGACACCAGGACCGGCCGCACCGTGCGGAAGGTCTCGGTCAAGGGCCTGCCGAAGGGGGCGCGCATCGACAACGCCACGATCTGGCAGGGCCCGTCGGAGGTCACGCTCGCCGTCGAGGTCGGGAAGGACACCCGGGCGTACGCGGTGGACGTCCGCACCGGCAGGACCAGGCTGGTGGCCAGGTATCCCGGCTCGCCCAGGGGGCTGGTCACGCCCGGAGCCGTCGGCGGGCTATGAGGCTCCCGGGAGCGCTGCCTGTACGGAGGCCAGGCAGCGCTCCACCACGGGACGCGGGTCGAAGGCGTAGTCCCCGGCCCCGAACAGCTCGAACGTCATCGCCCCCCGGTAGCCCCTGCGGTCCAGCGCGGCCAGGTACTCCGTGAGCGGCAGCTCGCCGTCGCCCCAGGCCAGGTGCCCGGTGGGGGAGCCGTCGATCAGGTGCACGTGCCTGACCCGGTCGCCGAGGGCGTCGAAGTAGTCGTCCACGCTCTCCCCGGCCGCCGCCATGGCCACGGTGTCCAGCACCGCGCCCAGGTTCGGGGCGCCCACCTCGTCGATCATGCGGGCCAGCGTGGGCGCGTCGTCGACCAGGTTGGACTCCACCCGCTGCAACGCCTCCAGCACGCACGACACGCCGAGCGTGCCGGCGTAGGCGCAGATCTCGCCGATCGCGTCGGCCGAGCGCCGCCAGGCGGCGGCGACCGGCTCGTCCTCGAAGCCCCGGCCCGGGGTCAGCAGCAGCAGCTCGGCCCCCAGCTCGGCGGCCAGTTCGGCGGCCCGGCGGAACATCGCCACGCTCGCGGCCCGCAGCCGGCTGTCCGGCGAGGCCAGGTTGACGGGGTAGGCCACCTGCTCGGGCGTCAGGCAGCGGACGGCGAGCCCCCGCCCGGCGGCGCGGCGGCGGATCGCCCGCGCCTCGGCGTCGCTCAGCCACGGCACGTGCAGCTGTGGCGCGACGCCCCACAGCTCCAGGTGCTCGCGCCCGAGCGCGGCGGCGTCGTCGAGGAAACGGTCGAAGGGCAGGTGCTGGTAGGCGAAGTTCGAACCGGTGACCTGCCGCAGTGACAACGACATCAGACTCACTTCCCGACCCCGTCGGCGAGGCCCTTGACGATGTAGCGCTGGCCGAGGAAGAACAGCAGCACCACGGGCAGCGCCGCGATCACCATCCCGGCGAAGACGACGGGGAAGTCCGTGCCGTGCTTGCTCATCAGGCCGGTCAGGCCGACCGGCAGCGTCTGCACGCCGGCGCCGCTGGTGAAGACCATCGCGAACAGGTACTCGTTCCAGGCGAACAGGATGTGCAGCAGCACGGTCGAGGTGAGGATCGGCTTGCACATCGGCAGGATGATCCGCCAGAACGCGGTCCAGCGGCCGCACCCGTCCATCTCGGCGGCCTCGTCCACCTCGCGCGGCAGGTCGATCATGTACGCCCGGATGAGGAACGTCGTGAACGGGATCCGGAACGCGGTGTAGAGGATCAGCAGCGCCCAGAAGCTGTTGTACAACCCCATGGCCTGGAACATCTTGACCAGCGGCACGAGCGCCACGGTCGGCGCGAGCATGAGCCCGCCCAGGATGGCCATCGTGACGAACCGGTTGAACGGGATGTCCACCCGGGTCAGCCCGTAGGCCGCCCACGCGCTGACGAACACGGTGGCTAGCGTGGAGGTGAGCGTGACCAGCACGCTCGTCGTCAGGTAGTCGCTCACCCCCCGGTTCCACGCCTTCTGGTAGCTCTCGAAGCTCCAGCTCGACGGCAGCGCGAACGGGTTGCCGAACAGCTCGCTGTTGGACTTGAACCCGTTGAGCACCATCCACAGCAGGGGATAGAGCACGACCACCGCGAGGCAGAGCAGGAACGCCCAGAGGAACACGCGCGCGATCACGCCGAGGAAGTCGCGGCGACTCACCATTCCACCCTTCTCTTACGGGTGACCCACATCTGTCCCACGGCGATGCCGAGCGTGATGACGAAGATCACCGTCGCGATGGCGGCGGCGTAGCCGAAGTTGTTGCGCACGAAGCCGCTGCGGTAGAGCCAGGTGCCCAGGACCTGGCTGGAGTTGTCGGGGCCGCCGCTGGTCATCACCATGACCTCGTTGAACACCTGGAAGGCGCCCGAGACGGTGACCATCATCATCAGCCCGGTCATCTCCCGCACGAGCGGCACGGTCACGTGGAAGAACCGCCGGACCGGGCCGGTGCCGTCGATGGCGGCGGCGCCGTAGATCTCGCGGGGGATGCGCTGGATCGCGACCGCGAACAGCAGCGTCGAGTAGCCGAAGCCCTGCCACTGGCTCATCGCGATGATCGCCGACATGGCGGTGCTCTCCTGGCCCAGCCACGCCTGGGCCAGGCCGTCCAGGCCGATCGCCCTGAGCAGGTGGTTGAGCGGGCCCAGGTTGGGCTCGTAGATGAAGTAGAAGAGCAGGCCGGCGACGGTCATCGAGATCGCCGACGGGATGAAGTACACCGCCCGCAGGCCGCGCTGCCACCGCTCACTGCGGACGCCCTCGATCAGCGCGGCCAGCAGCAGCGCGCCGAACACCTGGAAGACGATCGAGACCACCGCGTACAGGACGTTGTTGCCCAGCGAGGACCAGAAGACCGGGTCGTCGATCAGCTTGCGGTAGTTGTCGAGCCCGACGTACTCCTGGGTGCCGCGGTAGATGTCCCATTTGAGGGTGCTGAACTGGAAGTTCTGCACCAGCGGCAGGTAGACGAACACCACGACCAGCGCGAGCGCGGGAGCCACCCACGCCAGGCCGAGCGCCCGTTGACGTATGGCACGCACCGGCATGCTCTCCCTCCGGCCGCCCGGCCTACTTCGCCGACTCCGACGCCTCGCGGACGCTCGCCAGCACCTTGTCGGGGGTCGAGCCGCCGCTGATCAGCGCCTCGCCGCCGGCCAGCCAGGCGTCGGCGACCTCGGGCACGGTGACGGTGTCGAGCCACGCGGCCAGCCGCGGCGCCTTGTTGACCTGCTCCATGCCCTCGTAGACGGCCTTGCTGGAGGTCTCGGGGCTGACCGCGCCGACGACCGTGCTGGGCTGCCCGTACGGGGGCGCCGACAGGGTCTTGGCGTTCTGCGTGGAGGTCACGAACTTCATGAAGTCGACGGCCAGCGCGGCCCGCGGCGACCTGGCGTTGATCAGGTAGCCCTCCGGCGCGCCCTCGACGGTCTTGGGGTCGCCGGCCGCGTTCTGGGGGGCGGGGAGCTGGAAGATGCCGAAGTCGTCCGGCTTGAGGCCGTTCTTGTCGGTGGCGTTGTCGAACTCCAGGACCTCCTGGTAGTACATGGCCGCCTTGCCGTCGTGGAAGGCCTGCTGCGCCGAGCTGTAGAGCACGCCGTTGGTGCCCTTGCCGGTGTCGGTGCAGGTGTCGACCAGGGTCTTGAACCGGTTGAGCGCGGTCACGTAGCCCGGGTTGTCGAGCTTGGCCGTCTTCGGGGTGAAGTCGGCCTGCAGGACGTCGGCCGGCACGTCGTAGGCGAAGAGCTGCTGGAGGTAGTGCAGGGCGGGCCAGCCGTCCTTGTTGCCGAAGGCGATCGGCTCGTAGCCCGCCTTGCGCAGCGCCGCGCAGCTCCCGACCAGCTCCTCGAACGTGCCGGGCACCTTGACGCCGGCCTTGTCGAAGGCGGTCTTGTTGTAGCCCATGAACTTGCCGTTGCCGTACAGCGGGATGCCGTAGTACTTGCCGTCGTAGGCGAAGGCCGACAGCGAGCCGGGGCTGAACGTCCTGCCCCACTCGGTGTCCGGGCCGATCACCTTGCTCAGGTCGGCGGCCCGGCCGCCGCGCACGAAGTTCTCCGCCCAGTTGCCGCTCCAGGTGAAGAAGACGTCGGGCAGCGCGTCGGAGGCGGTCAGCGTCTTGGTCTTGTCCTTGATGCTCTGGTCGGTCTCCTGGATGAGCTCGACCTTCACGCCCGGGTGCTGCTTCTGGTACGCCGCGGCCAGGTCCTCGAAGTACGGCTGCAGCGGCTCGCCGGCGAACTTGGTGAGGATGCTCAGCGTGCCGGAGAAGTCGGGCGTGGCGGACAGGTCGGCGGCGGGGGCCGTGGCCGCTCCGTCGCCGCCGCCGGAACAGCCGGCCAGGGCGAGCGTCCCGAGGAGCGCCGCGAACGACGTCATTGCGCGAGGGCGCATGGGCTTCCTTTCTCTCGGAGGGAGAGGGGGACCTGCCGGTCCGCGGTGGGGGTGTTGGCTGACTGTACAGATGAACTGATACCGGTACCAGACCGCAAAGCAAGATTTTCTTTCCGAGCGCCTGCCAGTGGGCTTTTTCCTGCGATGAAACAGCAGTAAGAGGCGGGTTCTCGCAGGTGAGGTGTTGACGCGCGGCCGGATCCTGTGTCAGCGTGACCTCCGCGTGATACCGGTATCAGGCCGCTGGACGCCGCCGGCCCGCAAGCTTTCCCGAAAGGACGCGAAGATGCTCGGATTCAACGAGCCGGAATTCCTGTCGCAGCTGGCCAGCACCGTGGCCCTGCGCCCCCAGATCGAGGAGCTCGTCGATCGGCTCGTGGACCAGGGGTTCGACACCCTCCTGCTGGTCGGCGCCGGCGGCACGTACGCCCAGATGTGGCCCTACGAGCACCTGGCCAGGCGCAGCTCGACGCTCGACGTGCGCGCCGCGATCGCGGCCGAGCTGGTCGTCTCGGGCGACGCCCGGCTCGGCGAGCGCACGGTCGCGATCTTCACCTCGGTCTCCGGCACCACCGAGGACAGCCTGCGCGCGATCGAGTACGTCAAGGACAGGGGCGCCTACACGGTCGGTTTCACCGGCTACCCCGACTCGCCGATCGCCAAGGCCGTGGACGCCGTGCTGGTGTCGGAGCCGAAGGCGTGGCCGTTCGACCAGCAGATGTTGCTGTTCATGGGCCGCCTGCTGTCGCGCCGCGGCGAGTTCGAGGGCTACGGGAAGCTGGCCGGCGAGCTGGCCGGGCTGCCGGGCGTGATGCTGGAGGTCGCCCGGCAGGCCGAGCCGGTGGCCGCCGCGTTCGCCGAGGCCCACAAGGACACCGACTACCACTTCCTCATCGGCGGCGGGAACCTGTGGGGATTCACCTATCTGTACTCGATGTGCATCCTTGAGGAGATGCAGTGGCTGCGCACCACCAGGGTGCACAGCGCCGAGTTCTTCCACGGCTCGCTGGAGCTGCTGGAGGAGGACACGAGCGTGCTGATCTTCCAGGGCGAGGACGAGACGCGCCCCCTCACCGACCGCGCCGAAGCCTTCGCCCGGCGCATCTCCAAGGACGTCACCGTCTTCGACACCCGCGACTACCCGCTCGACGGCATCAGCCCCGAGTTCCGCGGCCTGCTCGCGCCGCTCGTGCTCGACACGGTGCTGGGCCGGGTCAGCAAGCACCTGGAACGCGTCCGCGACCACTCGCTCGACCTGCGCCGCTACTACCGGGTCATGGACTACTAGGCCGCCGCCACCCCGCTCCCGCTCCCGTCCGCCGGGGCGGGAGCGGCCCCGGCCTGCCCATCCCGAACCCCCTCGGCACAGGAGAAACATGAGAGTCCTCGGCTTCGGCGACAACATCGTCGACCGGTTCGTCGATCGGGGCATCGACTATCCGGGCGGCAACAGCGTGAACGTCGCCGTCTACGCGGGCCGCCTCGGCGTCGAGGCCGCCTACCTCGGGGTCTTCGGCGACGACGACCTCGGCGGCTTCCTGCGCGAGGCGGTCGCCGCGCAGGGCGTCGCCGTCGACCGCTGCGTGGTGCGTCCCGGCGAGAGCGGCGTGTCGCGGCTGCGCGTGGACGACGGCGACCGGGTCTTCCTGGGCTGGAACGGCGGCGGCGTCACCGTGCGGGAGCCGCTGGCGCTGACCGGCGACCTGCTCGCCTACGCCGGCTCGTTCGACCTGGTGCACTCCAGCGTCTACTCCGGCAGCGAGGACGAGCTGCCCGCGCTGGCCGGCCTGCGCCCCCTGGTCAGCTTCGACCTGTCCAGCGAGGACGACTACCGCGCCCCCGCCTACCTGGACCGCGTCTGCCCGCACGCCGACCTGGTGCTCCTGTCCTGCTCCCACCTGGACGCGGCTGGCACCCGCGACCTGCTGGCCCGTGCCGTGGCGAGCGGCGCCCGCCTGGCCCTCGGCACCAGGGGCGTGGACGGCGCGATGGCCTACGACGGCCACGACCTGGTCGCCGCCCCCGCCCGGCTGGTCGAGGACCCGGGCAAGATCGTCGACACCATGGGCTGCGGGGACGCGTTCCTGGCCGGGTTCGCCGTCTCCCTGCTGCGCGACGGCTGGCGCAAGGGCGCCGCGCCCGGCCGCGGGTCGGTCCTGCGGGCGCTGCTGGCCGGCGCGGAGACCGCCTACGACCAGTGCTTCGTCGAAGGCGCCTTCGGCTTCGGCAGGCCCGCTCCGCGCGGCTAGCATGGGCGTGCCCGCGACCCCCCAGAAACGAGGAACCCGTTCGATGGCAGCCGACCGGAGCCAGTCGGGGCGGCCGACGATCTCGGAGGTGGCCGCCGAGGCCGGCGTCGGCCGCGCCACCGCGGCCCGCACCCTCGGCGGCTACGGCTATGTCAGCCCGGAGCTGCGCGAACGGGTGCTGGCGGCGGCCGAGAAGCTCGGCTACCGCACCAACGCCCTGGCCCGCAGCATGTCCACCGGGGTCAGCCACACGCTCGGCGTGATCCTGGCCGACATCGGCAACCCGTTCTTCGCGGGTGTCATGCGCGGCATCTCCGACGCCTCGCGCGCCCGCGGGTTCGACACGATCGTGCTGAGCACGTACGAGCGGCTCGACGAGGAGGTGGCGGCCACCGACGTGCTCATCGACAAGCGGGTCGACGGCGTCATCATCGCCTCGGCGGCCGTGGGCCGCGACGAGGTCAAGCACATCAGGGCGGCCATGGGCCGGGGCATCCCGATCGTGCTGGTCGACCGCGCGGTCGCGCCGCTCGACCTCGACACGGTCGTCATCGACAACCGCGGCGCGGCCCGCGAGGCGGTCGAGGTGATGATCGCGGCCGGCCACCGGCGCATCGGGTTCGTGTGGGGGCCGTCCTCGGTCGATCCGCCCGTGACCAGGCGGGCGCTGCTGGAGAAGGCCCGCAACGTGTGGACCGACGGCGAGCGCCTGCGCGGCTACCTCGACGCGCTCGACGACGCCCGTATCCCCTTCGATCCCGAGCTGGTCATGACCGGCCCGAAGACCGAGGAGTGGGCCACCCAGGAGGTGGCCCGCATGCTGGCGCTGCCCGACCGCACCACCGCCCTGTTCTGCACCGAGACCGACGCCGTGACCGGGGCGCTGCGGGCCGTGCGCGCCGCCGGGCTTTCCTACCCGGCCGACATCTCGCTCATCGGCTTCGACGACAGCGCCTGGGCGGCCGTCATGGACCCGCCGCTGACGATGATCGAGCAGCCGGTCCACCAGCTCGGCGCGAAGGCCGCCGAGGTGCTGCTCGACGTGCTCGACGGGGCCGAGCCGCGGCACGACGTGCACACGCTGCGCTCGCGCCTGGTCACCCGCGCCTCGGTCGCCCCGCCGCCGTCCTGAGCGGGTGGCCGGCGGTCAGGGATGGGTGACCTGGGGCGAGGTGGTCACCACCTCGCGCGTGGGGCGCGGCGCGGGCGTGGTGCGCGGACGGCCCGCCGCCACGAACACGACCGCCGACAGCAGCGTCATCGCGACCACGATGACCAGGATGAACGCCATCTCCCTGCGGGTCACCGGGCAGCGGCGGCGGCGGGCCGGTTTGGCGTTGAGCGCGTCGATGCGGCAGGCGAAGTCGCGGTCCTGCCAGCGCAGATCCTGCTCGATCTCGGCCAGGATGCGGCGTTCGCGGTCCGACAGGCTCATGGCCGCCGCTCCCGTCCCGCGACGCCGTGGGCGGGGGCGGGCGGTGAGGTCAGCGGTTCGGTCATGTCGTTCTCCGTCGCTCCCGGTCAGAAGTAGCCCCCGTCAGGGCGGCCCGGTCGGGGTCGGCCTGGTCAGAGGGCGTCCCGCTGGTGAGGCACGCCTTCGTGGCGGCGCGCTCTGGCGGGTCGCCGGCGGCCCCGAAGGCCCGCGATTCCTGGCGTACCCGGCGGCGCAGGCTCGATGCGGCGCCTTACCGCGCCCGGTATGAACCGTTACGCCCGGTGTGCGATGTCCGCCCAAATCCAGACATTTCCTTCACCTGGCGTCGATTTCCGGCTTACCGGACATCGGGCGGGCCGGTCAGCTGTCCGGCTTCTCCACCAGCGGGGTGTCCACCAGGTGCTCGATCAGGAACCAGGTCTGGAGCTCGTTCGTCCTGATGACGTCGGAGACCAGCAGGTCGTTGGTGCCGTCGTCGCCCATCTCCTGCGCCCGGGCGGCCGCGTCGTGGGCGGCCACGAGGATGGTCTCGTGCGCCTCGATCAGGCGCGAGAGCATGGCGGGCACCTCCTCGCAGCCGTTCGGCGGGCGCGGGATCACGGTGATCTCGGCCACGTGCCGCGGGTCGCCCACCGCGACGCCGCCGAGGGTCTGCACGCGCTCGGCCATCTCGTCCACCAGCGCGATCTGCTCCGAGGCGTGCTTGTCCAGCAGGAGGTGGAGCTGGTAGAAGGTCGGGCCGCGCATCAGCCAGTGGTGCTTCTTGTACAGGCTGTAGAGGATCTGGGTGTCGGCCAGGATCTGGTTGAGGCGCTGGCAGGAGTACTCGCGCGCGTCACGGGAGAGGCCGAGCGGGAACATCCGCACGGTGCCGTACTCCTGGATCTCCACGCCGTTCACGTGCAGCCACGGCTGGCTGTCGGGCTTCGACCGGGTCGGCTTGGCGGAACGTTTGGTGGGCATGTACATCTCCTCAGATAGTCGGAACAATCGCCCGTAAACCTCCCCTCCGGCGCGCCAAGCGCCCCCACGAGCCCGCACAAGAGCCGGTCAACATCCGGTGCCCGCGATCGTTTGCCCGCAGGTCAGAGGGGTAGCCGGAGCGATGGGCGCGGGGAGGGAGCCCCGTGCCCGGTCCGCCGGGAGGGGGATGACCATGCGACGCAAAGAGCCCGAGGACGAAGAGACGCCCGCGGCCGACCTCGAAGGCCCCGCAGGCGAGGAAGAGTACGACGAGGAACGCGAGCGCTTCGAGCACATGAAGGAACTGAACCCGGACGACTTCGAGTGACCGCCGCCGCCCGGCGACCGGGCGGGAGCGGGCCGGGCAGGGCCGACGGCCGGGCGGGGACGGCGCAGGTGGAGAGGTCAGCGGCGGCGCAGGCCGTGGGGTCAGCGCAGGTCGATGAGGGCCAGGCCGGTGGCGGGGTCGTGGCGGCGCCGCAGGTAGCTGGGGGACTGCGTGACGATCACCTCCAGCGTCGGCCACACCTGGCCGCCCAGCAGGTGGCCGCCGCGGGTCGTGCCGTCGGGCAGGCCCACGACCGCATGGGCGTGCAGGGTGGGCCGCACGTCGTCGTCGGGCATGGCGAAGTCGCCGATCAGGGAGAGCACCTCGGTCTGGCGGTCGACCGGGATCGGGACGTAGCGGAGCGCCTCCGGGTCGAAGAAGCCCAGCGTGACCTGCCGGAACCCGCCGATGCCGGTCAGCCGGGCGGCGCGGACGCCGTTGTCGGCGGCCCACGCCGTCAGGCTCTCGACCACCTCGTCACCGGGGTCGAGAACCACCGCGTACGTCTGCTCCTCGACGGTGGAGAGCCGCTTGCTGCGCATGACGATCTCCTGCCCGCACGGCGCGCGGGCAACCCGGTCACTTCCAGACGGCCTTGGCCAGGATGTTCCCCAGCCCGGGGGTCTTCCACTGGTCGACGACCAGCACCTTCTCCTTGCGCAGGTACCAGATGCGCTGGGTGAAGGACACCGGGACCGGCTTGCTGGTCTTCGTCTGGCAGCCCAGTCTCCACTCGGTGAAGCGGGCCTGGTGCCCCGCCCCCACCTGCACGGTCGCGGCGCGGGACGGCCGGACGGGCGGCACGCCCTCCAGGTAGCGCCGGTCCGGGACGCACTCCACGACCCCGCTGCTGGGGTGGTACGGCTGGCCCGGCCGGTACGTGCCGCCCTCGGAGGCGTAGGCGATGGCCCGCGGCCCGCCGAGGGAGAAGCCGGGGCACTCCGTCGCCCGCTTGGAGCAGGCCCCGGTGATCACGTCGAGCCCGCCGATCGGATCCTTCTTCACCTTCCAGGAGACCGGTATCTGGATGGTGAACCCCCGGAACGACACGGGTTTGGTGGCCTGCGCGGGCGTTCCGGTCAGAACGAGTGCCGCGCTGAGCGTCAAGGTCATGAGCACGGCGGCGATCCTAGATCCTGACGTCGCTGGACTGTCAAGCACCGATAAATCGGCAAAAATGATCGCAACTTTGCTGGCGATCATCGCATCCAACCAGCCGTGAACGCGTTGACCCCCGACGACCCGCAACGCCTGGGCGGCTACTGGCTCGCCGGACGGCTGGGCGCCGGCGGTCAGGGCGTCGTCTACGAGGCCTACGCCGAGGACGGCGCCCGGGTGGCGATCAAGGTGCTGCACGGCGACGAGGCCGGACGGCTGGCCAGGGAGGCCGAGGCGGCGCGGCGGGTCGCCTCGTTCTGCACCGCCCGCGTGCTCGCCGCCGAACTGGACGGCCCGCGCCCCCACATCGTCAGCGAGTACGTCGCCGGGCCGAGCCTGCGCCAGGCGATCGCCGCAGGACGCCGCTTCCTCGGCGGCGACCTGCACCGCCTGGCCACGGCGGTGGCGACGGCGCTCACCGCCATCCACGAGGCCGGCGTGGTGCACCGCGACCTCAAACCGGACAACGTGCTGCTCGGCCCGGACGGCCCGCGGGTCATCGACTTCGGCATCGCGCGCACCGCCGAGATGTCCCTGACCGCGACCGGCCTGGTGACCGGCACGCCGACGTACATGGCGCCCGAGGTGTTCGGCGGCCAGCGGGCCGGCGCGCCCGCGGACGTGTTCGCCTGGGGCTGCGTCGTGCTCTACGCGGCCACGGGCGCCGACCCGTTCGAGGCCGAGAGCCTGGGCGGGGTGATGCACCGGGTGTTGTCGGCCACGCCCGACCTGGCCGCGCTGCCGGACTCGCTGCGCCCGCTGGTGTCGGCGGCGCTGAGCAAGGAGCCCGGCCGGCGTCCCGAGGCCCGTCAGCTGCTGCTCGCGCTGGTCAGCGGGGACGGCGGGCTCGACACCGCGCGGCTGCTCGAACGCGGCCGACAGGCCGCCCACGTCGCCGGGACGGTCGCCGACCCGGCGCTCGGCACGCTGGCCGAGGACTCCTACACGCTGCTGGCCCCCGCGGAGCGGGAGCTGGCGCCCGAGGTGTTCCTGCGCCTGTTCACCGTGGACGGCATGGGCGAGCTGGCCACCCGGAAGGCCGCCCTGGACGAGCTGGTGGCCGGCCGATCGGCGGCCGAGACGCCGGCGGTCACCAGGATCCTGGAGGTGTTCGCGTACCTGCTGGGCCGCGACGGCCGCGAGGTGTGGCTGGCCCGTCCGGCCCTGCCGCACGCCTGGCCGCGGCTGCGCCGCTGGATCGAGGCCAACAGGGAGGGGCTGGCCGTCCACGGTCCGATCCTGGCCGCCGTCCGGCGCTGGGACGACGGCGGCCGCAGGGACGGCGGCCTGTTCCACGGCACGATGCTGGACGAGGCTCTGAGCTGGGCGGCGACCGCCCGCCGCGACATCAGGCTGTCCCAGGCCGAGCGCGACTTCCTGGAGTCGTCGGCGCGGCTGGCCAAACGCCGGGCCCGCCGTGCCCGGCTGCTGACGTTGAGCCTGGCGGGGCTGCTGGTCGTCGCGCTGGTCGCGGGCGGCGTGGCGGTCCAGCAGAGCAGGCTCGCCGCCGCCCGCGCCGACGAGCTCCAGGACCGCCTGACGACGTCGGAGTCCACGCGCCTGGCCGCGCGCGCCGAGGCGACCCGGCGGAGCGATCCGGTGCTCGCCGGGCTGCTCGCCGTGGCCGCCTGGCGGCTGCGGCCCACGCCGCAGGCCAGGGCGGCGCTGACCGCCGCGCTCGCGCAGCGCGAGCGCGGCATGTTCCGCGACCCGGCCGCCGCCCGCAGCACCCTGCGGGCGCTGGGAGCCGACGGGCGCACGCTGCTCAGCGTCGGCCAGGACCAGGCGCGGCTCTGGGACGTGCGCACGGGCCGGCGCGTCACGCTGATCTCCGGCCTGGGCCTCGGCCGCGAGCGGGTGTCCGACATCGGGCTGTCCCCCTCGGGCCGCACGCTGGTCGCCGCCACCACGCGCCGCGCCCGCGCCTGGGACGCCGGCACCGGCCGCCCGGTCGGCGACTGGCCGCTCCACCGGATCAGGGACCTGGTCGAGGGCTGGCAGGACGTCGTCCGCCGGCACGAGGGCCGCAAGGTGATCGTCAGGCCGGACGACAGCGAGCAGTGGGAGGTCGCCGACCCCGCCGCCCGGCGCGGCACGCTGAGCCCCGACGGCCGGTGGCTGGCCACGTCCGGCGAGGGGACCCTGACACTGAAGCAGACGGAGGAAGGCTGGACAGAGGAGGTCGGCGAGGGCACGGAAGGCGTCTGGAACAAGGGCGATCCCGTCTTCGACCGCACGGGGCGGCTGCTGGCCACCGTCACCGACGCCACCGTCCAGTTCTGGCGGCTGCCCGACAGCCACCTGCTGAGCGCCGTCCCGGTGCGCGGGGACGTGGACGCCGGAACCCGCCCGGCCGCCGCCTTCGACGGCACGACCTTCCGCTACCTCGTCGGCGACCAGGTGTTCGCCGTGGACGTCGCCGACCTGGTGAACGAGCCGGTCGAGGGCCCGCCTCACGAGCGGGCCGACCTCGGCGAGGACGGGCTGCACCTCGTCGTGGACGGCACACTGCGCCAGGTCAGGGGAGGGACGTCCGGCCGCCTGCCCGCCGCGCACGCGCTCGCCTTCAGCCGCGACGGCCGGAGCCTCGCGCTGCTGTCCGGCCACGACGTCAGCGTCCTGGACACCGCGACCAGGCAGCCCGCGGGCGGGTTCACCGCGGGCGCGGGGCGGGCGCAGCCCGAGCACGTCCGCTTCAGCCCGGACGGCGCCTGGCTCGCGCTCGTGCTCGACGGTCCGGGAACCGGCGAGGACGCGGTCGAGCTGTGGGACTGGCGGGCCCGCCGCCGCCTGTGGAGCACACCCCTGAGCCAGGTCGTGGACCTGACGTTCGCGCCCGACGGCGGGCGGCTGGCGGTGACCGGCCTGGACGTGCGCGTGCTGCGGGCGGCCGACGGCCGGGTCGCGGGCTCGCCGTTCAGCGTCTTCGGCAAGGACGTCCTGGGCTCCTGGGTGCGTTTCACCCACGCGGGGGACGGGCTGGTCGTGTTCGACTCGCGCGGCCGGCTGAGCACGTGGGACGCGGGCGGCCGGCGGCTGACCGAGGAGACCGAGGGCTTCTCCTTCATCGACCCGCCGGCGTACTCGCCGGTCGAGGACCTCGTCGCGGTCAACGCGGGGCAGGGCCGCGTCCGCCTGATCGACCCCAGGACGGGCGGCGACCTCGGCCTGTCCGCCGATCCGGGCGGCGGACTCGACCGCGACGAGGGCGAGCTGCTGTCGATCGCCTTCGCCCCCGACGGGTCGCACGTCCTGACGGTGGACGCCGGCGGGACCGTCGGGCGCGTCCCGGCCGCCGCCGAACTGGTGGCGCGGACGGTCTGCGCGCGCGCCGGGCGGGCGCTGACCGAGCGGGAATGGCGGACGTACGTGCCCACGCTGCCCTACCGGCCCGTCTGCGGCTGACCGCGCCGGATCAGGTCAGGGTCCCTCACCCGGGATTGTCAAAACGCCGTCGCGGGGGATGTACTGCCGTCCGGAAAGCCGATCTTTCCGTTCGGCCTACGAGGGAGGCACGGTGGACTTCGCGATCCTCGGCACGATCCGGGTCAACGGCCCCGGCGGGCGGGTGCACCTGAGCCGCAAGCAGCGGGCCGTGCTCGGCGTCCTGCTGCTCCACCCGAACGCGACCGTCTCCAGGGAGCGCCTGATCTCCGCCGTCTGGGACCATCCGCCGCGCTCGGCCCTGGCCAACATCCAGACCTACGTCCACCAGCTCCGGCGGTCCCTGGAGGGCGGCTGCCTGCTGGTGCGCACCGAGGGCTCGGGCTACGCCTGCGAGGTCCCGCCGGACAGCCTGGACCTGCTGGTGTTCGAGGACACCCTGCGGCTGGCCCGGCGGGAGCGGGCGGCGGGCGACCTGGCCGCGGCCGAGCGCGCCTACGCCGGGGCCGTCGCCCTGTGGCGCGGTGCGCCCGCCGAGGACGTGCCGCTCACCGGCGCGATGGCCCCCCGGCTCCTCGAACTGGAGGAACGCCTCGCGGTCGCCCGGTCGGAGTGGATCGACGCCCGGCTCGCCCTCCGGCAGGACGACCTCGTCGCCGAGCTGCGCGCCCTCATCGCCGCCCACCCGCTGCGCGAGCGGCTGTGGGAGCAGCTCGTGATCGCCCTGCACCGCGGCGGGCGGCGGGACGAGGCGCTGGAGGCCTTCCGCGAGGCCCGCGAGCTGCTGGTCGCCGAACTGGGCCTGGAACCCGGCCCCGAGCTGCGCCGCCTGCACGCCGCGCTGCTCGCCGGCGACCCCGACCTCGACCGGCTGCCGGGGGCGGCCGCGGCGGCCGATCCGCGCTTCCCGGCGGCCGTTCCGGCCGACCAGTGGCCCCGGGCGGCCGTCCCGCTTCAGGCGTTGTGCCAGCTTCCGGCCGACACCGCCGACTTCGTCGGCCGGGAGCCGGAGATCGCCGAGCTGCTGCCGCTGTTACGGGCGCGCCCGGACCGGCTCAGCCCGCCGATCGCGATCCTGTCGGGGCTGCCCGGCATCGGCAAGACCACGCTCGCCGTGCACCTGGCCCACCTGCTGCGCGCCGACTACCCGGGCGGCCAGCTCTTCGTCCGGCTCGGCCAGGACGCTCGCGGCCCGCGCGACCCGGGCGAGCTGCTCGACGTGCTGCTGCGCTCCCTCGGCCTGGACGGCGCCATGATCCCCGCCTCGGCGGAGGAACGCGCCGGGCTGCTCCGCCAGCGGCTGGCCGACCAGGCGGTGCTGGTGGTGCTCGACGACGCCGTGGACGAGGCTCAGCTCCGCCACCTGCTGCCGGGCACGCCGCGCGGCGCGGTCCTGGTGACCTCCCGCTCGCCGCTGCCCGCGCTGGAGGGCGCCGTCCGGCTGCCGCTCGACCTGCCCGGCGAGGGGGACGCCCGGCTGCTGCTCGAACGCGTGGCCGGCCGTGACCGGATCGGCGCCGCGCCGGACGCCGCCGAGGAGATCCTGCGTTCCTGCGGCCGGCTGCCGCTGGCGCTCAGGGTCGCCGGCGCCCGCCTGGCCATCCGCCCGGTCTGGCCGGTCCGCGAGCTGGCCACCCGCCTGGCCGGTCACGACCTGGACGAGCTGGTCGTCGGCGGCCTCGACGTGCGGGCGACGTTCGAGCCCGGCTACGCGGCGCTGCCGGAGTGGGCCAGGCACGCCTTCCGCCTGCTCGGGCTGGCCGGGCTGGACAGCGTCGCCGAGTGGACCACCGCCGCCCTGCTCGGCCTGCCCGCGCGGGAGGCCGACGCCGTCCTGGAGACGCTGGTCGCGCGCGGCATGCTCACCTCCACCGAGATCGACGCCGCCGGTCAGCCCCGCTACCGGCTGCACGACCTGCTGCGCGTCTACGCCAGGGAACGCGCCGAGGCGGAGGAGCCCGCCGGGCAGCGGCACGCCGCGCTGACCCGGCTCGCGCTGGAAAGCCTCCGCAGGACCAGGGCCGCCGCCCGCGGCCTGCCCATCCCGCTGTCCCCGCCCTACGAACGCGGAGAGCCCGCCCTCGGCACGCCCGCCGACCCGACTTCCGGCACGCCCGTCGGCACGGTGTGGTTGTCGGCCGAGCGGCGCACGCTGGTGCTCGCCGTCACCACCGCCGCCGAGCTGGGGCAGGTCGCCACCGCCGCGGAGCTGGCCCACCACCTGACGGGCTACCTGACGATGGAACGTTTCCTGGCCGACGCCGAGCGCGTCCAGCACGCGGTGATCGCGGCGGCCACCGCGGCGGGCGACGAGCGCACGGCCCTGCGGTCCAGGCTGCTGCTGGTCAACATGGACATCGAGCGGGGCCGCTACCCGGCCGCCGACGCGGCGTGCGGGGAGCTGCTGGCCGCCTTCGAGCGGGTCGGCGACCCGCACGGGGCCGCGTACGCGCTGATCAGCCGGGCCGCCGACCGCCACGGCTCGGGCCGGCTGGACGAGGCGCTGGCCGACGCGTACGCGGCGATCGAGCTGCTGGCCGCGCACGACGACGCCGCCGGCCTGGCCTACGCCTGGACGTGGCCGATCTGGATCCACATCGAACGTGGCGAGCACGACCAGGCCGTCAGGATCGCCCGTGCCCGGCTGGCGGAGACCGGCGAGGAGGACCACGGCACCCGCGGCAACCTGCTGCGCGCCCTCGGCACCGCCTGCTACCAGGCGGGCGAGACGGCCGAGGCGGTCGCGTGCTACCGCGAGAGCCTGCTGACCGCCCAGGCCGTCGGCGACCGGGTCGAGATGAGCAAGGTGCTGCGCAGGCTCGGCGAGGCGCTGGGCGCGCTCGGCCGGTTCGAGGAGGCGGCCGAGACGCTGGCGGCGAGCCTGCGGCTGTTCGTGGAGTGCGGCGACGTCCTGGGCGAGGCGCTGAGCGGGCACGCACTCGGCGTCGTCCGGCTGCGCCAGGGCGACCCGCGCGAGGCGCTGCGGCACCTGGCCGCCGCGCTGGACCGGCTCGGCCGCGACGGCCCGCAGGTGTGGCGGGCCCGCACGCTCACGGAGATGGGCCGGGCCCACGCCCGCCTCGGACGGCACGAGGAGGCGGCCGCGGCCTGGCGGCACGCCCTGCCGCTGTTCGGCGACACCCCGGAGGGCCGCCAGATCGCCGCCTACCTGAAGGACCACCCCCGCGACCAGCCGTGACGGTCACCTCCGGGCCGGGCGCGGGCCTGCGGCTCAGTCCTGGAGCCATCGCACGACCGGGGTGCCGGTCGCGCCTGCCAGGCGGGCCTCGCGGCGGGCCTGGCCCGGGGTGGCGCCCTCGCCGACGAGCGCGCCGCCGTCGTCCAGCGCGGCCCACACCCCCTCCGGCGCGCCGGCCGGGACGTCCAGCGCCCGGTTCACCGCGGGCCGGCCCGGCGCGGGCGTGCGCCGGGCCGACCACCGCCGCCAGTACAGCCACTGGACGAAGATCAGCGGGCCGAGCGCGGTCAGCAGCGGGATCGGCCGCCCGCCGCCCAGCACGACGACGATGGAGACCGCCAGCAGCACCGCCTCCAGCCCCGCCGCCCACCAGGCCGCCGCCTTCCCGTACGCCCTGACCGCCACCGCCGGCCAGATCGACAACATCAGGCAGTCCCCGAGGCCGATCAGCGAGGGGTTCTCGCCGTAGGAGGTGGCCAGCACGGGAGCGAACGGCAGCCCCTGCATGCGCTGCACGAAGTCGAGGGTCAGCGAGGACAGCCCGGTGGCCAGCGTGTCGTAGACGGTGAGCGCCACCGCCAGCGCGGCCACCTGGCCGGGCGTGACCGCCGCCTGCACCCACAGGTTCACCGCGCCGACGACGAGCAGCATCAGCAGCACGTCGTTGACCACCAGCACCCCCGCCGGCCATCCGGCGAGGTGGACGGCGACGTCGGCGGCGCACAGCAGCAGCACTGCCGCCGTCGCCCACCGGCCGCCCAGCACGGGCGCGAGCGTGAGCTGCCCCAGCGTCAGCACCACCAGCCCGAAGACCGACACCACGACGCCGGTCGGCAGGTGCAGGTACGCGAACGGCATCACCACCAGCGCGGCGACCATGACCGCGATGTCGGAGCCCACCATCCGGCCGACCGGCGGCCTGGCCATGACGTAGCGGCCCAGGTAGGCGGCGGTCAGCGCGACGGTCAGGGCGACGAGCGCGTACAGCGCCGGCACGTACGGGTTCATCACAGTCCTCGCTCGAAGCTGAGCTCCAGCAGGTCGGCGCGGAGCCGGCAGGGGGCAGGCAGGTCGTCGGCGGTCTCGACCAGGACGATGCCGTCCAAGGGCAGCCCGTGCGCCCGCTCCTCCAGGCGGCCGAGCAGGCCCGCGTCGGACTTGCCGGCCACCACGTACAGCAGGGAGCCCTCCAGCGACCAGCGCGTGGGCAGCGGCAGCGCGTGCTCGGCCTGCAGCACGTCCAGCACGTCGCGCGTGGTGAGCCCGCCGGGGGACACCCGCCCGAGCACGCGCGAGGTCGCGGGCAGCGCGGCCAGCGCGCACGACGGCTGCTCGTCCGCGCGCAGGACCCTGACCAGGTCGCCGGTGACGTACCGGAGCAGCAGGGTGGTGTCGCGGTAGGTGGAGTACGGGGTGACCACGATGGTGCCGACGGCCCCCGGCTCGGCGGGCCGCAGGGTGACGGGGTCCAGGATCTCGACCAGCCCCTGGTCGGCCGGCAGGTGCAGGTGGCCGTCGGCGCAGACCCGGCCGCCCACGGGGGCGATCTCGGTCATGGAGTAGCCGTCGCGGACCTGCGCGCCGAACGTGTGCTCCGCGCGCACGCGCAGCGCGTCGGTCAGCACCTCGCCGCCGGACCAGATCGTGCTCAGGCCGAAGTCGCCGGCCTGCCAGCCACCCCGCTCGGCCTCCTGGACCAGGGCCGCCAGGTAGGAGGCGGTCACGTTGAGCTGGGTGATCTGCGGGTGTTTGCCGGGCACGTGCATCGGCGTGGCCAGCCGGTCGAGCGCGACCGCCGGATCGACGGCGCCCAGGTGCACGAACGCGGCCCCGGTCCGCGTGACGGCCCGCTCGGTGAGGATCTGGGCGATGGACCGTGAGCTGATCGCGTTGGCCCACAGGTCGGCGGAGCGCAGGTTGCCGGCGAGCATGAGCGCCAGCGCCGACATCGAGGACATCAGCTCGATCTCGTACGCCGAGAACCACACCATGGTCGGCGTCCCGGTCGTCCCCGTCGTGTGCGCGAGCACGACCGGGCGGGCGCGGTCGGAGACGAAGGCGGCGGGCATGCCGCGCAGGTCGGCCTTGGACGTGGGCGGGATCGTGGACAGCGTCGCGGGCGTGATCGAGCCGGGGTCCACGCCGTTCGTCTCGAACCAGCGCCGGTAGTAGGGGCTCTCGGCGGCCGCGTGGCGGACCGTGCGCCGCAGCCGCCGCCGGGTCAGGTCCTCCTGGAGCTCGGGGTCGCTGCCCGCGAGCATGTCGTCGGCCCCCTCGCCGGGGGACCCGAACGTCTCCAGGGTCACGCGCATGTCGTCGGCCAGCGCGTTCACGTCCCGCAGGCGGAACCTGCGGCCCGACATCATCGACCAGGCATAACCGAGCTGGCGTACCGCGGTGCCGAACACGCCTCGTCCTTCCGCTCGTGTGGGGGGTGGCCCCCCGGGAGACGCGGTCCCCCGGGGGTGCACGCGAGGGTGATCAGCCGTTCAGCACGAAGATGGCGGTGGACAGGGCGCTGACGGCGTACTTGGCGTAACGGCGAGCGGTCTTGACCATGAGGATCTCCCTGGTTGCTCGGGGCGCACGGGTGGCGCCCGCTGAGATCCAAGGATGTGCGTGGGCGCAAGAGAGCCACTACAGGTCCACTACAAAGGGGGCCTCACACCAGCGTCAGGTAGTGGGCCAGCTCGGCTGCCGAGTCCGTGGCGATCCCGACGTGGCCGTCCGGGCGCACGAGCGTGTGCCGCACCCCGCCGTACGGCTCGGCCGGCGCGTACGTCCGCACCTGCGGGCCGCCCGGCACGCGGGGCGCGGGGTCCGGCGACAGCAGCGTGAAGTGCGGGCCGCGCAGCAGGTCGAACAGGCGCGCCCGGGAGCCGCCGGCCAGCCGCAGCGGCCCGTCGGGCATCCGCTCGCCGCCCGCGCGGGCCAGCGAGCCGCCCCGGTAGCCGACCCGGAGCTGGTAGGTCTCCTCGTCCCGCTTGTACGACTTCCGGTCGTGCAGGTCCGTGCTGAGGCCGAGCACGCGGGCGGCGACCGGGCGGCGCTCCTCCTCGTAGGTGTCCAGCAGCGACGCCGGCCCGCCGGTCAGCGCGCGGGCGAGCTTCCAGCCCAGGTTGTAGGCGTCCTGGACGCCGGTGTTGAGCCCCTGGCCGCCCGCCGGGGAGTGCACGTGGGCGGCGTCCCCGGCCAACAGCACGCGCCCGGCGCGGTAGGCGTCGGCCAGCCGGATGTTGACCCGGTAGAGCGAGGACCACAGCAGCTCGGTGACGCGGGCCGCGCGCAGCATCGAGCGTTCGGCGAAGAGCCGCTGGAAGCCGGCCAGCGTCAGGTCCGGCGTCGCGCCCGGCCGGAGCGGGGCCATGAACTGGAAGGCGTCGGTGCCGGCCATGGGGTACAGGGCGACCATCCCCCTGCCCGGCCGCACCCAGGCGTGGATGTGCTCGCGGTCCAGCCCCTCGACGCGCACGTCCCCGAGGACCATGCGCTCCTCCTCGCGGGTCTGGCCGGTGAACCCGATGCCGAGCGCCTTGCGCACCGTGCTCCTGCCGCCGTCGGCGGCGACCAGGTGGCGGGCCCGCAGCGTCGTCCCGGTGCCGAGCCGGGCCGTCACGCCGTCCGCGTCCTGCTCGAAGCCGGTCAGCTCGGCGCCGTGCTCGACCGCGCCGCCCAGCTCGGCCAGCCGTTCCCGCAGCAGCTTCTCGGTGCGCCACTGCGGGTGCATGCGCACCATCGGGTACGGCACCTGCTCGCTCGCCGCCGCCGGCCGGTGCATGCGGCCCTGGTAGACCGGCAGCCGCCCGATCCTGACCCGGATCGGCGGGTAGGGCGTCGTCCCGGCCAGGACCCGGTCGACGATCCCGAGGTCGTCGAAGATCTCCAGCGTCCGCGGCTGGAGGCCCTTGCCCTTCGAGCCCGCCGAGGGCGCCGCCGCCCGCTCGACGACGCGGTGGGCGATCCCGCGCCTGGCCAGCTCCACGGCGAGGGTGAGGCCGGTGGGCCCGGCGCCGACGATGAGCACGTCCGTCTTGTCCGTCATGGGGGGACCGTGCCAGGAGCCGCTGCCAGATCTCTGTCAGCGCCCTGCCGGAGGTCACGAGCAGGGCGGACGGTAGGGCAGGTCGTCGAAGTAGCGCCGCCACTCGGCCCGGGTGAGCGGCATCCCGGCGGCCTCGCAGACGCGCGCGGCCACCGACTCCGGCCGCAGGTCCCACAGCCGCAGGTCGTGCCCGGCGGCCGAGACGAGGGTGTGGTCGTCGGCGTACAGGACGGTCCCGAGGTCGGGGTGGGACAGCTCGGCGATCGGCCGGCGGGAGCGCAGGTCCCACAGGCGGGTGGTGCGGGAGGCGTCCGTGGTGGCCAGGGCGGCGCCGTCGGGGCTGAACCCGGCGACCAGGACGGTGCCGCCGTGCCCGCGCAGGACCGCCGGACGGGGGGCGCGGCCCGGATCGGCGATCCTCCAGACGCGGGCGGTCCGGTCGTGGCCGGTGCTGACCAGCACGTCGCCCTTCGGGCCGAAGCGCACGCCGGCCACCGCGTCGGCGTGCTCCTCGTGGTGGGCGACCTGGTCGAGGGCGCGGCGGCGCACGTCCCACAGCCGTACGCCGCGGTCGGCGCCGCCGCTGGCCAGCAGGCCGCCGCCGGGGCTGAAGTCGAGCGCGCCGACGTCGCCGAAGCCGTCGCGGGCGGCCAGGCGGCGCGGCGGGCCGGTGACGTCCCAGAGCAGCAGCCGGCCGCCGTGGTCGCCGGTGGCCAGGACGCGTCCGTCGGGGCTGAGCGCGGCGACCGCGAGGCCGCGCACCGGCAGCCGGACGTGCCGGGCCGGGCGGTAGGGGTCGCGGATGTCCCACACGGTCACGGCCACGCCGCGCTCGACGGTGGCCAGGCGGCGGCCGTCGCCGCTCAGCGCCGGAGCGGCGGCTGCTGGAACGTTCCAGCGTGCCAGCAGCACGCGGTGGCGGGGATCGCGGACGTCCCACAGCGCGCCGCCGCGCGTGCCGGTCGTGGCCATGAGCGTCCGGTCCCGGCTCAGGACCAGCCCGGTCACCGGGTCGGGCACGCGCACCGGATGGCGCCACTGGTAGAAGGCGCCGGCTGCCGAACCGGTGGCCAGCGCCTGGCCGTCGGCGGTGAAGGCGAGGCCGAGCACGCGGTCGGGGTGCGGGAACGAGGTGACCTCCGCGCGGGTGGCCACACTCCACAGCCGGACCGCGCGGTCATCGCCGGCCGCGGCCAGGACGGTGCCGTCCGGGCTGAACGCCAGGGCGCCGGCGGGGTCGCCGTACCGGACGGGCCGGTCGCAGCGGCGGGCGCGCAGGAGGCAGAGCCAGGTGCCGCGGGCGGGCGCCGACCAGGCCAGCGCACCGCCGTCGGGGCTGATCGCGAGCGCGGCGGGGCCGTCCTGGAGGCCGGTCGCGATCGTGTCCGCGGGGGAGGCGGGCCGCGCCGGGTCCCACAGGCGCACGCTGCCGTCGTCGTGGCCGGTCACCACCGTGTCGTCGCCGACGGCGAAGCGGGTGACCTGGGCGGAGGCGCGTACCGGGGGCAGGGCGACCGGGCGGCCGGCGAGCCGCCAGCGCCGGACGCCGTGCGCGGCGGCGGCCAGCACCGTGCGGCCGTCCGGCGTGAACGCCGCCGTCGCCGCGCCGGGCAGGGCGGCGACGTGCCGGGGTCGGGCGGGGTCCACGACGTTCCACACCTCGACCCCTTGCCGGGTGGCCGCCAGCAGGACGCGGTCCCCGCCGGACGGCCGGAAGGCGAGCGCGCCGACCGGCCCGGCGGCCCGCGGCAGGGTGGCCAGCGGGGTGCGGCGGCGCGAGTCGGTGGCGTCCCACAGCTCGACCACGCCGTTGTCGGCGCCGGTCGCGAGCAGGGCGTGGTCCTGGCTGTAGGCGATCGCCCGCAGCCGGTCGCCGGCCGAGCGCAGGCGGGTGGCGTACGGCTCGGCGGTGTCGAGCAGCGTGCCGCGGGTGCCCGGGGTGTCGGCCAGGCCCTGGGCGGCCACCGCCACCTGCATCGCCAGCGCCGGGTCCGTGGCCCGCAGCGCCCGTGCCTGGACGGCGGCCCGCTCGGCGAGCGCGGTGACGCGGGCGGCGCTCGCCCGGCCGCTCTTCTGCCACGCCAGCCCCGCGCCCGCCCCGGCGACCAGCACCAGCACCACCAGCGCCACGACCAGCCCCCGCACCCTCCGCCCGACCGGACACCCCCTGCCGCCCCCACCGGAGCCGGAGGAGAGTGCCGCGGCCCCTCCGCGAGGGGAGGAAGCCGCCGCCTCCGGGCCAGGAGAAGGCCCAACGGGCTCCCCGAGAGGAGGGGGCTCCTGCCGGTCAGGGGAGGGAGGAGCGGGTTTCTTCCGGTCGAGGGAGAGCAGAGCGGGTTTCTCCCGGTCGGGGGAGGGGGGAGTGGGCGCGGGGCCGGGGGGGAGGGGTGGTGCGGTGGCGTGCCGGTAGGCGGCGTGGGTGAGCGTGTCGCCGTCGCGGCGGTGCCAGGTGGCGCGCATCGCGTGGGACAGGCGCGGCAGCGCGTCGGCCACCGCCGGGGCGTCGTCGCGGACGCCCAGGTCGTGCAGGATCGTCTCGGCCAGCCCCGGCTCCAGGGACAGCCCGGCGACCCGGGCCGGTTCGGTGATCGCGCGGCGCAGCTCGTCGCCGGTCATCGGCCCGAGCGGCAGCGACCGCGTCCGCAGCGCCTCGACCAGCGGCGGAAACCCCAGGCACCGCTCGTAGCAGCCGGCCCGCATCCCGATCACCACCGGCAGCCCGCCCGCCGCGAGCGCGCACAGCTCCTCGACGTACGCCTTGCCCCCGGCCCCCACCCGAGCCGTGAACAGCTCCTCGAACCGGTCGACCACCAGCAGCGCGCACTCCTCCACCGGTCGCCCCCCGCCCCGGACCGGCGAACCGGGCGTACGCCACAACACCCCGGCGCGCCCCCGCTCGGTCGCCACCGCCGGCGAACCCGCCAGGACGGCCGGCACCAGCCCCGCGGCCAGCACCGACGTCTTGCCCGACCCCGCCGCCCCGGCCAGCACCACGGGATGGGCGGCGCGCGGCTCCCCGAGCAGCCCCACCAGCTCGGACACGACCCGCTCGCGCCCGAAGAACCACCTGGCGTCCCCGGTCGTGAACGGCCCCGGCGGCCAGGGGCACGGATCCCGCGCGCACCGGTCCCGCTCGCTCCCCAGCCCCGCGCCGAACCCGTCGTCCATCCCGCTCCCGTCACTCACTGAAGTTGATCGGGGACTCAGGGTACGCGGGCCCGACAGGCGGCGTACGCCGGTCGGCAAGGCGGCATCGCCCGGACCGGCGCGAAGCCGGGGACGCTCAGCCCTTGCGGCCGACGCCCGCGCAGTAGACGGCCTCGCGGTCGGCGTACAGCGTCTCGGGGACGGGACGCCAGCGCGGCAGCGGCACCACGCCCGGCTCCAGCAGCTCCAGCCCGTCGAAGAAGCTCGTGACCTCGTCAAGGCCGCGCAGTGTCATGGGCGCCCCGCCGCTCTCGTTCCAGTGGCGCACGCCCTCTTCGAGCCGCCTGCCGACCACGCCGTGGGAGATGGCCAGGTGGCTGCCCGGCGCCATCGGCTCCAGCAGTTCGGCGATGATCGAGCGGGCCTGGACGGTGTCGGGGAGGAAGTCCACGACGCCGAGCAGGGTCAGCCCGATCGGCCGGTCGAAGTCGAGGTGCTCGGCGGCGGCGGCCAGGATCTTGCCCGGCTCGCGCAGGTCGGCGTCGACGAAGGCGGTCGTCCCCGCGGGCGCGGCCCGCAGCAGCGCCCGCGCGTGTGCCAGGACCATGGGATCGTTGTCGACGTACACGACGTGACTGTCCGGGGCCACCGCCTGGGCGACCTGGTGGGTGTTGTCCGCCGTGGGGATGCCGGTGCCGATGTCCAGGAACTGCCGGATCCCCGCCTCCCCGGCCATGTACCGCACCGCGCGGCCGAGGAACTCCCTGTTCGTACGGGCCAGCACCGGCAGGTCGGGCACGGCGGCGAGGATCTGCTCGCTCACCATCCGGTCGATCTCGTAGTTGTCCTTGCCGCCCAGCCACAGGTCGTAGATACGGGCGGGGCTCGGAACATCGGTGTTCAGCGAACGTTCGCTCATCGCGACGCCTTCCGGACGAAAGGGGCTACGGGGGAGATCGTAGTCCCAAGATCCCTACAACGGGCACGTCCGGGCGGCCGGGCCTAGGCTTCCGGGGATGATCCACTTACCTCCCGCCCGAGCCAGGGCCGACGTGCACGTCTCCTATCACCAGATCGTGGTCGGCGAGCCGGGCCGCGCCCATCCGGGAACCGTCCCCAACGGACTGACCGCCTCGGCGCCCGGCGCCGCCGTGATCCGGACGGGCATCCACACCGGCGTCGTGGACGTGACCGTACGGCTGGCCGAGACCGCTCCGCCCCTCGACCCCGAGGGCTGGGACGAGAGCGAGGAGGTGGAGCTCGTCACCGTCACCGGCGAGGTGCGCCTGTCCGGCATGATGCACTCCCCGCCGGACGCCCTGCCTCTCCTGACACCCCAGGGGCCGGGCCGTTACGGCATGCGCGTGCAGGCCCGCGGCCGGGACGTCGACCCGGCCGCGGTGCCGAAGGTGCCGTTCGAGTTCTACCTGGTGACCGTCTGGCCGGTGGAGACCGGGCCGGAGGCGGCGGCGAGGCTCGGCTTGGGGGTCGCCGAGGAGCTTGGCCTGCCCGACAAGCCGACCGAGATCCAGCGATGGATGCGCGAGCACGGCCTCCCGCACTCGGAGCGCGGCCGCAAGGCGTCGGGCCGGGACGAGCGGCCTGCGCTGCCGCATCCGGTACGGGTCACGGTGGGGGCCGCCGACCATCGGATCCGGATCGACAACCCCTTCCAGGACACCGCCGTCCCGCCGCCGCTGCCGGACGGGCTGGTCGCCGCCGCCCCGACTCGCTGCTCATCCGTACGGCCAAGCGCGCGGGACGCGTCGGCCTGCACGTTAACTGGCACGACGGCCCGCCCGCGGCGGCCGCCCGAGGCTGGGCGGAGAGCGAGGAGGTCGAGTTCGTCACCACCACCGGAGTGATGCGCGTCCGGGGCGTCGCCGACGAGCCGATCGACCTGACGCCCCAGGGCGCCGGGCGGTACGGCCTGCGCGTCCACGGCCGTCGCCGGGACCGGCCGACGCCGTCGAACCAGCCGTCGGAGGCGTACCTGCTGGTCGTGTGGCCCATCGCCCTGGGGGCGGCCGTGGCCCGGTGAGGCGGGGGCTCAGAGCAGGCGGCGCTGGACGGCGTCGGCGATGGCCGTGGTGACGATCCACTCGACGACGGCGGCGTCGGGCGGGTCGTCCTCGCGGCCGGCGAACAGCAGGTGGGCGCTGCCGATCAGGGTGAGCGCGAGGGCGTCGACGTCGGCGTCGACCGCGATGCGGCCCATCTCGCGCTCGGCGGTGAGGTAGGCGGCGATCATGGTCGTGGCCTCGCCGAGGAGCGGGAGGCCGGCCGACCCGGCCTGGCGCAGGCGGGCGCGCAGGCCGTCGCGGGAGATGACGAGGCTGACGACGGCCACGGCGACCGAGCCGAACAGCTCCAGCAGCGCGAGGGTGAGGTTCCCCGCGACGGTGCCGGTGCCCGCGCTCGCCCGCAGGGCGGCGGACTGGGCCTCGACGCGGCGGATGCGGTCGGTCACCAGCTCGGCGAGGAAGGCGTCGAAGTCGGCGAAGTGGCGGTGGAGCACGCCCTTGGCGCAGCCCGCCTCGGTGGTGACCGCGCGGCTGGTCAGGGCGTTGGGCCCGTCGCGGAGCAGGATGCGCTCGGCGGCGTCGAAGAGCTGTTCGCGCACGTCGCGGAGGGCTATGCCGGTGGGCACCGGGCCGGTCTCCTTTCTTGGCGAATCCCGTTCAGGGTAGACGAGTGGGCAGGTGCCCATTAGAGTGGGCGCATGCCCACTAACACCTCCGAGAACGAGCCGCACCTGCACCGGCGGATGGCCGAGTCCTTCGGCGCCGACGCCGACCGCTACGACCGCACCCGCCCCCGATACCCCGAGGAGATGGTGACCCGGATCGCCGCGTCGAGCCCCGGCCCCGACGTGCTCGACGTCGGCATCGGCACGGGCATCGCGGCCCGCCAGTTCCAGGCGGCCGGCTGCCGGGTCTCCGGCGTGGACGTGGACCCGCGCATGGCCGACCTGGCCAGGCGCGACGGCATCGAGGTGGACGTGTCCGCCTTCGAGTCCTGGGACCCGGCCGGGCGCACGTTCGACGCGGTCGTCGCCGGCCAGACCTGGCACTGGATCGACCCGGTCGCGGGCGCGGCCAAGGCGGCCCAGGTGCTGCGGCCCGCAGGCAGGCTGGCGCTGTTCTGGAACGTCTTCCAGACGCCGGACGCCCTGGCCGAGCCCTTCGCCGAGGTCTACCGCCGGGTGCTGCCCGACCTGCCGGCGCTCGGCCAGGCCGGCCCGGCCGTGGGCATGTACACGTCGCTGCTCGACAAGATCGCCGACGGCGTCCGGGTGACGGGCGCGTTCGGCGAGCCCGAGCGGTGGGACTACGCGTGGGAGCGCCACTACACCCGCGACGAGTGGCTGGCGCAGGTGCCCACGCACGGCCCGGTCACCGGGTTGCCGCCGGAGCGGCGCAGCGCGCTGCTGGCGGGCATCGGGGCCGCGATCGACGCGGTGGGCGGCGCCTTCACCGTCCACTACGACGCCCTGGTGCTCACCGCCGTCCGACGGGCTGAGTAGCCGTTACTCATGCGGTCATGGGAACGCGCGCGGACGATCCTCCTCAGAGCGACACCCCAGGAGGAACCACCGTGAGCGTCACACATGGCATGAGAACCGGGCGGAAAGGGCCGGCGCGGTGGCGCGGGCGGCTCTCGTTCGCCGCGATCGGCGTGCTGGTCGCCGCCCTGATCCCGGCGCTGGCCACGCCGGCGTCGGCCGCGGTCCCCGGCTTCTCGCTGACCTTCTCCATCGACTATCTCCGCCAGATCGAGGACCCGGACAGCGGAGGCGTCGGCGACGGCGACTACTACCCGAAGGTCAGGATCGCCGACGGCCCGCTCGAGACGGGCCCGCGCATCGAGGACGACGAGTTCGAGCCCCTCGGCCTGCCCGAGGCACCGGGCGGCTGGGTCTTCACCAAGTCCGACCTGCCCGGCGACCAGCCGACCGTGAACATCACCGTCGCCCTCTGGGACTATGACGGCGGCCTCAACACCAACGACGACCGCATGGACATCAGCCCCCAGAACGACGACCTCGACCTCGACCTCGTCTACGACGTCCGCTCGGGCACCCTGTCGGGCGACGGCGTCCAGTTCGGCACGCCGTGCGTCGACTCCCAGGGACGGCAGAAGGGGCAGACGTGCGCCGAGGGCGACGGCGACCACGGCTTCCCCAGGGACAACGACGGCAGGAAGACCAGGATCGGCTTCACCGTCTCCACCGTGATGCCCGACACCGACCACGACGGCATCCCCGACCTCGTCGAGCTGTCCGGGATCCGCGACCGGAACGGCGGGGTCATCGCCGACCTCCCGGCGCTCGGCGCGGACCCGTGCCGCAAGACGATCGTGCTGCAGGCTGACTACATGGCCGACACCAGGCACTCCCACCGGCCCAAGCCGGACGCGATCACCCTGGTCCGGAACGCCTTCGACGCCGCGCCGGTCAAGGCGGAGAACCCGTGCCCGTACCCCGGGACGCACCGGGACGGCGTCGACTTCGTCTACCTCCAGGGCACGCAACTGCCCGAGCAGGCCGCCATGGGCCTGGCCGACGACAGCGACTTCCGCGACGCGCGCACCGCCGACTTCCCCGCCGAGCTGGCCCGGTACGCCCATTACGCGATCTTCGCCCACGACCTCGTCGTCACCACCGCGACCGGGAGCTCGACGTCGCCGGGCACGTCGGGGCAGTGCTGCGAGCCCACCAGGGACAACAACAAGGACTTCATCGTCACCTTCGGCTCGTGGCGGACGATGTGCGTGGCCGACTTCGGCGTGGACTACGGCGGCGACGGCCGGCTCCAGACCGCCGCGGCGGGCGACGACGTGGTGATCGGCACCCAGATCCACGTGGGCCCGGACCGCACGTGCGACACCACCAGCGCGGACCCGACCGACCGGCAGGTGCTCACCGTCGGGACCGGCCGGGACGACGCCGAGGTCGGCACCGTCCAGGACCAGGCCGGGACCATCATGCACGAGCTCGGCCACGCCCTGGGCCTGCGGCACGGCGGCGACGTCAACGACCAGTGGAAGCCCAACTACCTCAGCGTCATGAACTACTTCTTCCAGTCGGGCATCCCCACCGGCCCGCCGCCGCTGCTGGTCAACCAGCTCAGGGACTGGAAGATCGGCGCGATCCGGGTCGGCTACTCCAGCGGCCGCCTGCCCCCGCTCGCCGAGGGCACGCTGAACGAGTCCGCCGGCATCGGCGACGGCACCGACCACACCTTCTGGTGGACCGACAACCTCGCCAACCCCACCAGCACGTTCCGGCCGCTGCGCTCGGCCGCCGGCAACGCGCCGATCAACTGGAACGACAACACCGCCCCCGGCACCGGCGCCCCGCTCATCGACACGGGGACGGTGAACGTGGACGTCAACGCCAGCGGCGGCAGCACGACCCTGCGCGACCACGACGACTGGGCCGCCGTCAAGTACCGGGCCGCGCTCTCGCCCGACGCCAAGGGCTGGGCCTGCAGCAGCTTCCCCGTCTCCGCGCCCACCTGCAGCGGCTCGGGCGGCGAGCCGGAGAAGGAGCTGGACTTCACCGCCGCCGTACGGCAGGAGATGTCGTTCTTCAACCTCTACGACCCCGACATCGTCACCGCCAAGAGCGTCGACAAGCGCGACGCCGAACCCGGCGACACCCTCACCTACCAGGTGAAGCTGGACAACGTCGGCACCGGCCCGGCGGCCCCCGTAGGCGTGACCGACACCCCGCCCACAGGGCCGGCCCAGGCCCGCCAGGTTCCCTACCTGGGCGCCGGACGGTCCACGACCGAGACGTTCACGTACACGGTGCCGTGCGACACGGCCGACGCGGCCGTCCTGACCAACACGGCCACCGCCACCGCGACGGACACCGCCGGCGGCCCCGAGGCCGACACGGGCGACAACACCGCCAAGGCCGCCACCACCGTGCACGCGCCGCGGCTCACCCTGACCAAGACCGCCCCGGCCACGGTGAACGCCGGCGAGGCGATGACCGTCGGGTTGCGGGCGGCCAACGTCGGCAGCGGCAGGGCCACCGGCGTCGTCCTCACCGACACGCTGCCCAAGGAGGTCTACTACAGCGGCGCGCTCGACCGCGGCACCGGCCCCCGGCCCGGTACCGTCACCCGCAACCCGGACGGCACCACCACCCTGACCTGGACGCTCGGCCCCCTCGACCCCGGCGCGGACGTGTCCGTGGGGTTCACGGCCCGGCCCGGCCTGCTGTTCACGAAGGGCGCCGAGTTGCCCGACACGGCGGCCGCCGCGTACCGGAACGCGGGCGGCTGCGTCTATGAACCTGCCACGGCGTCCGCCACGACGACCGTCACCGAGGTCGTCCCGACCCGCGACCCGCGCTCGCACGGCTACTGGAAGACGCACCAGGAGGCTCGCACCGCCGAGTTCCTGGCCCGCGTCCAGGCCACCGACCAGCGCTTCGACAGCCAGGCGGACGGCGAGCTGGCCGACGCCGAGGCCGTCGCCGCGCTGTCGGCCGGCGGCCCGCAACCGGGGCCGGCCCGGTTCCAGCTGCTGGCCGCGCTGCTCGACCTGGCGGCCCGGCAGGTCAACGCGAGCACCCGGCTCGACTCGCCGCTCGTCCGGCGGCTCGGGGTGCGCACGGTCGGCGAGGCGGTCAGGTACGCCTTCGCCACCCTCGCCCTGCCGCCCGGCGGCGCGGCGGCCGGGCGGTACTCCGACACCACCTCGATGCTCGACGAGATCGTGAACAACCGGAGCGAGGTCTACTGACCCCGCCATGAGGGCCCACCATGAGGGCCCTGCCAGGAGGACGCCGCGACGGGCTCAGGCCGGTTGCGGCGTCCGCGGTCCGGTCCTGGCCGGGGCGTAGAGGCCGAGGCGGCGCAGGGCCGGCGCGGTCATCATGGTGGTGATCAGGGCCATCAGCACGAGCACCGTGAACGTGCCGGGCGCGATCAGTCCCATGCCGAGCCCGGTGCTGAGCACGACGATCTCGGTGACGCCGCGGGCGTTCATGAGCACGCCGAGCCCGAGCGCGAGGCGCCCCGGCATGCCGCCCGCCCAGGCGATCACCCCGGCCGCGCCCAGCTTGCCGAGGACCGCGGCCGCCAGCAGCACCGCCCCGCCCAGCAGCACCACCGGATGACCGAACGCCAGATGCACGTCGGTGCGCAGCCCGATCGAGGCGAAGAACACCGGCAGCAACATCGCGCGGTTGAGCGAGCCCAGGCGTTCGGGCACCGCGCCCAGCACGGGGGCGTCGCGCGGGAAGGCCACCCCGGCCAGCAGGGCGCCGAAGATGGCGTGCACGCCGATGGCGTCGGTCGCCGCCGCCAGGGCGAAGATCAGGCCCAGGACCAGCGCGAGCGCGGCCGGAGCGGGCAGCCGGCGGGCGGCGTGCCGGGCCGCCAGGGCGGCGAGCGCGGGGCGTACGACGAGGGTCACGGCGAGGACCAGGGCGGCGGCCAGCCCCAGCGAGGTCAGCACGCCCGCCGGGGAGCCGGCGTGCGCGAGGGCGATCACCGCGGCCAGCGCGCACCAGGCGAGCACGTCGGCCAGCCCCGCGCACAGGATCGCCAGCGAGCCCAGCCGGGTGACGGTCAGCCCGGCCTCCTGGAGGATCCTGGCCAGCACGGGGAACGCGGTGACGCTCAACGCCGTCCCGGCGAACAGGACGAACGCCGTGCCCGACGCCGACGGCCCGGCGAGCGCGCCGGCGAACGGGACCGCCGCGACCGCTCCCAGGGCGAACGGCACGGCCGTCATCGCCAGCGCGGCGACCCCCACGACCACGCGCTGCCGGCCGAGGGCGGCCGGGTCGAACTCCCGCCCCACCGTGAACATGAAGACCGCCAGCCCGGCCTGGGCCAGCAGTTCGAGCTGGGGCGCGACCCAGCCGGGCAGGATCAGCGCGGACACCCCCGGCGCCAGCGAGCCCAGCGCGGACGGCCCGAGCAGCAGCCCGGCCACCATCTGCCCCACCACGGACGGCTGGCCCGCCCGGCGTGCCAGGACGCCGCCCAGCGAGGCCAGCCCGCCGATGACCGCCACGGCGAGGAACAGCCGCAGGATCGACTGGGCGGGCGGCACCCCGGCGGGCGCGGCCGGCGCCGCCGGAGGCCCCGGCTGCTGCGCGCCCGGCCCGAACACCAGCACCATCGACACGCCCGCCACGGCGATCAGCAGCAGCGCGACCGCCAGGCCCCGGGCCGGGGCGGGCAGCAGGGCCTGTTCGGTGTCGTCGAGCGGGTCGTGTCCGCGCATGTCGCACCTTCCTGCGTACTCCGCGATGGGTTCCCGGCCCCTTCGCCGGGTCAGTCGGCGGCTGGGAGCGGACGGGCCGCCCGCCGGCCGATCAGCAGCAGGGCGCCGACGGCGGCGACGATGCCGACGGCGATGACGGGGATCAGGGCCCGATAGCCGAGCTCGCCGGCCACCAGGCCGAACAGCGGGGGACCGAGCAGGGAGCCGAGGCTGCCGGCCTGGGCGATGACGCCGTTGCCGACGTCGGCGTGGTCGAGGCGCTCCAGGATGAGGGGGAGCGCGGCGAAGACCAGGGCGCCGAGGAAGCCGTTCTCCATGGAGATGACGCCCGCGCCGGTGAGCGCGCCCCCGGCGGAGCCGCCGGCGTACAGGATCCAGGCGGCCGGCACGACGAGGAAGCCGGACAGGGCCAGCACGCCGACCCGTACGCCCCTGCGCAGCAGGATGCCCACCGCCAGCCCGCCGGCCACGCCAAGCAGCGAGACACCCGAGGTGAGCGCGCCCGCGGCGGCGGCCGAGCGGCCGTACTGCTCGATGAGCAGCGTGGGCAGCAGCACGATCACCGGGATGGTCACCAGCGCGGTCAGGCAGAAGGCCGCGGCCAGCACGCCCGGCCAGGTCAGCGCCCGCGCCCGGGGCACCGGACCGGCCGCCTGCGCCGCGCCGCCGCGCGGCAGCCGCGCCCACGTCACCGCGGCGACCAGCAGCGTCAGCCCGGCGATCAGGCCGGTCCAGCCGCGCCACCCCAGCGCGTCGCCGGCCGCGCCGCCGGCCAGCGTGCTGGCCCCCAGCCCGACCGGGACGAACGTCGCCCAGACCGACAGGGCGGTGCCCCGGTCGCGCTCGTGGGCCAGGCGCAGGATCAGCGCCGGGCAGGAGATGGTGACCAGGACGTAGCCGACGCCCTCGACGCCGCGGGCGACGAGCAGCCAGGCGAAGTCGTTCGCCGCCATGCTCGCCGCGCCCGCCGCCGCGATCAGGACCAGCCCGGTGACCAGCGACCGCCCGGTGCCGAACCGGCGGACGAGATAGCCCGCCGGCAGGCCGACCGCGGCCCCGACGCCGACCACCGCCGAGATCACCCAGCCCAGCTCCGACAGCGACAGCCCGAGCTGGGCCGCCATCGCGGGCCCGACCGAGGAGAACTTGCCGAGGCTCATCGCGCCGACGACCCCGCCGACGTAGACGAGCAGGATCGTCAGCCAGGGGGAGCGCCGCGGGGACGCCTCCGTGATCTTTGCCGCCGACCGGGGGTCCATGAGTCTCCTTCGCACTGCGCTCCGCGGGCCAGGGTTCCCACGTCCGATCTTCGCCATGCCGGCGGCGCCGATCAACCCGCTTCCCCCGTGGCGAAGATGCCGATGCCCGACTCGGTGACGTTGACGGCCCCGGCCGACAGCAGCGCGTCGATCGTCTCGGACACCTCCCGCCTGGGCAGGACGCCCTGGAGCACGACCATGGTCCCGTCCGCGAGGTCGGCCCCCGCGCGCCACGACTGGCCCGGCATCGCGGGCACCACCTCGGCCAGCCGGTCGGCGGGGGCGCGCACGGTCAGCAGCACGTGGGCCGGGCCCACCCAGGCGGCGCGCAGCAGCAGGGCGACGTTCCTGATCACGCCGCGCCTGGCCGGGTCGGCGTAGGCGGCCGGGTTGGCGACGAGCTGCGCGCCGCAGGTCCGCACGGTCTCGATGACGCGCAGGTCGTTCTGGCGCAGCGAGTGGCCGGTCTCCACGACGTCCATCATGGCGTCGGCCAGCTCGGGGATCTTGGCCTCGGTCGCGCCGTAGGACACGACCACCTCGGCCCGGCGTCCGGCCTCGCGGAAGAAGCGGCGGCCGATGTTCGGGTACTCGGTGGCCACCCTGACCCCGTCGTCGAGGTCGGCGGCGCTGCGGGCGGGGTGGCCGGACGGCACCGCGAGCACCAGCCGCCACGGCCGTTCGGTGTTCCTGGAGTAGTCGAACGACTCCACCACCTCGACCTCGGCCCCGGTCTCCTCCACCCAGTCGGCGCCGGTGAGCCCGAGGTCGAAGGTGCCGTCCCCGACGACCAGGGGGATCTCGCGCGGCTTGTAGAAGGCCACGTGCGACACGCCGGAGTGGTCCACCGTGCCGCGGTAGGAGCGCTCCGAGCGCCGCCGTACGGGCAGCCCCGCGGTCGCGAACAGCTCCAGGGCCCGCCGCTCCAGCGAGCCCTTAGGCAGGGCGAGCGAGATCATGGTTCCTCCTGACGGGCGCGGCGGGGACGGTGGGGGCGCAGGGGTCACACGTGCAGCAGCCGGTCGATGCCGACGACGGGCGGTTCGGGCAGGCACGACGGCCGCACCTCGATCTCGCCCACCACGAGGTCGTCCGGCCAGGAGTCGACGATGGTGGCCACGCAGCGGGCCACCGACCGGGTGCTCATCTTGTGCGGCGAGCCGTCGCCGTCGAGGTTGGCGATGGCGCCCGGCGAGACCAGGCAGGCGCGCACCCCGTTGCGGCGCTCCTCCAGCAGCAGCGTCTCGACCAGCGCCTTCAGCCCGGCCTTGGTGGCGCTGTAGGCGGCCCCGCCCTCGAAGTACCGCGTCCCGGCGTGGCTGCCCATGGCGACGAACATCCCGCCGGCGGCCCGCAACGCCGGCAGGACGGCTTTGAGCAGGTGGAAGCAGGCGCTCAGGTTGATCGCGACCAGCCGCTCCCAGTCCTCCGCGCGCAGCTCGGCGATCGGGTCGAGCACCCGGTCCACCGCGTTGGACACGCAGACGTCGAGCCGGCCGGCCGCGCCGAGCACCTGGGCGGTCGCCTCCGCGATCTGCGCCGGGTCCGCTAGGTCGCACCTGTGCTCGCCGAGCCAGTCCTCGCCCGCGAGCGAGCGGTTCAGGGAGAAGACGCGGTAGCCGCGCTCGCGCAGCTCCTCGGCGATGGCCCGCCCGCTGCCCCGGTTGCTGCCGGTGACCAGCGCGGCCGGGCTCTCATGTGATGACATCGAGGACGCGGCTCCACTGGTTCACGATCTCCTCGCCCGCCACGCCGTCCCGGAACAGGTCCTTGTCCAGCGGGGAGCCGTCCTGGTGGCGCAGGCGCATGCAGTCCTGGGAGATCTCGGAGATGACGGTCAGCCCGCCGTCGGCCGTCCGGCCGAAGATGAGGCAGAAGTCCCACACCTCCAGCGGGCGCAGCCAGGACCGCAGCACGTCGTTGACGGCGAGGGACAGCTCGCGCATCTCCTCCACCGGCAGGCCGAGCGCCCGCAGGTAGTCCTCGCCGATCGGCTGGTCCTCGGGGTCGGTCCGGTAGTCGAACTTCACGACCGGGCGCGGCAGCGGGGCGCCGTCCTCGAACAGGCCGGGGTACTTGCGGGTGGTCGATCCGGTGGCCCGGTTCTTGACGATCACCTCGAACGGCGGCGCCGGGCAGTAGTCGGCCACGTACGAGTCGGCCGCGACCCGTTCCCGGAACGCGCACGGCACGCCGGCGTCGGCCAGCCGGGCCGCCGCCCTTTCGTAGAAATCGAGCCGGAGCGGCCCGGTGCGCTCGACGATTTCATCGCGGTGGTACGTGAAACTGCGCAGGCTGGGGATTATCTGCACCAGGCACCGCCCCTCGGGCAGCAGCCACAGACGCTTACTGCGCCCGACGATATCCGGCTCGCCCCGGCCGGCCGGAGTTCCCGGATCTGATCCGTTATCCACGTCGCCTCCATCCGCCGACAATGGCCCACACAACTTGATATTGCGGGCACCTCGCTGTCAAGGCGGCGTGACCCTGGAAAAAGGAGCACTTGACGTGGCTCTCGCGGTCTTGATATGTCGTCCGCCCTTGCCCGGAGCACTGGAAGAAAGAGTACTTGACGGGTCCCGGCGACCGGACGGTACTGTCTTCAGAAATTGAAATTCCCGAGCCTAATTAGAATCCCAATGGGGGGAGGATCGTTGTCGGAATATGAGCGCATAGCTCACTCGAAGATCACGCGTAAGTTCAGGTCCGCGGGGCAGCAGCTCTTGTTCTCGCGGGGGCGGCGGGGCGAGGTGTCCGACGCGAACGGCGTGCCGTACATCGATTTCGTCATGGGTTATGGCCCAGTGATAATCGGTCACGCGGACGCCCAGTTCAACGAAATTCTCTGTGGTTATCTCGGCAACGGAGTCATGCTGCCGGGCTACACCACGTTCCACCAGGAATACCTCGACCGGCTGCTCGGCGAGCGGCCCGGCGACCGCGGCGCGTTCTTCAAGACCGCCTCCGAGGCGGTCACCGCCGCCTTCCGGCTGGCCGCGATGCGCACCGGGCGGCTCGGCATCATCCGCAGCGGCTACGTCGGCTGGCACGACTCCCAGATCGCCGACTCGCTCAAGTGGCACGAGCCGCTGCACTCCCCGCTGCGGGAGAAGCTGCGCTACACCGACGGCATGCGCGGCGTCGGCGAGTCCGAGCCGGTGGCCAACTGGGTGGACCTGCGCCTGGAATCCCTCGCCGAGCTGCTGGAGCGGCACCGCGGCCGGCTCGGCTGCTTCGTCTTCGACGCCTACCTGGCCTCCTTCACCACGGCCGACGTGCTGCGCCAGGCCGTCGCCATGTGCCGCGAGGCCGGCCTGCTCACCGTCTTCGACGAGACCAAGACCGGCGGCCGGATCTCGCCCCTCGGCTACGACCAGGACAACGCCCTCGGCTCCGACCTGATCGTGATCGGCAAGGCGCTGGCCAACGGCGCCCCGCTGAGCATCCTGGCCGGCGACGCCGACCTGCTCGCGCTGGCCGAGAAGGCCCGGCTGAGCGGCACGTTCTCCAAGGAGATGATCGCCGTCTACGCGGCGCTGGCCACCCGCGACATCCTGGAGAAGCCCGTCGGCGACTCGCCGGAGGGCTGGACCGAGCTCGGCCGGATCGGCACGCAGGTGGCCGCCGCCTTCACCGCGGCCGCCGCGGACGCCGGGGTCGAGGCCCTGGTGGGCGCCCGTCCGGTGCTCGGTGGCGGCATGTTCGAGCTCGTCTACCACGACGTGGGGCTGCTGGGTGACAAGGAGCGGCGCGAGTCGCTGCTGGCCGAGCTGGCCGGGGTCGGCATCCTGCTGCTCGAAGGGCATCCGTCCTTCGTGTGCCTGGCCCACCGCGACATCGACTGGGGTGACCTGCGCGACCGGGTGCGGCAGGCGTTCGAGGCGTGGAGCGCGCCCGCGGGGGCCGGCCGTGGCTGACCTCCTGCGCCTCGCCCTGGTCGGCTGCGGCCGCCAGATGCAGCAGAACCTGTTCCCGTTCCTGCAACGCATCCGCGGCCACCAGGTCGTGGCCTGCGTCGACCCCGACCTGTCGCTGGCCGCCGACGTGCAGTCGCTGGCCGGCGGCGCGACCTGCGTCTCCTCGGTGGACGAGCTCGACCTGGAGATGGTGGACGCCGCCGTGCTGGCGGTCCCGCCGGAGCCGTCCTACCTGCTGGTCCGGCAGCTCGCCGAGCGCGGGGTGGACTGCTTCGTCGAGAAGCCGGCCGGGCCGTCCACACCCGCGCTCCAGGACCTGGAGCACGTGGTGCGGCGCAGCGGGCGGCACGTCCAGGTGGGCTTCAACTTCCGCTACGCCGAGACCCTGCAGCGGCTGCACGAGCTGAGCGAGGAGATCCGGGCCACGCCGTGCTCGGTGACCATCGACTTCTACAGCCGCCACCCGTCCGCGCCGCAGTGGGGGGTGGACACCACCCTGGAGGCGTGGATCCGGCACAACGGGGTGCACGCCATCGACCTGGCCCGCTGGTTCGTGCCGTCGCCGGTCGTCCAGGTGGACGCGCACGCCATCGCCGGCGACGCCGACCGGTTCCAGATCAACCTGTTCCTGCGGCACCACGACGGCTCGCTGTCCACGCTGCGCATGGGCAACCACGTCAAGCGGTTCATGGTGGGCGTCACCGTCCAGGGCATGGACGGCAGCCGGTACAGCGCGCCGTCGCTGGAACGGGTGACGCTCGAACTGTCCGACGGCGTGCCGTACGGCCAGGAGCTGCACGCCACCCGCAACCTGGACCACGGGTGGGGGCGCAGCGGCTTCGGGCCGGAGCTCCAGGCGTTCGTGGACGCCTGCGCGCAGCGGTCGGCCGAGCCCCAGACGGGTGGCCGTCCTCCGGTCAAGGGCGTGCCGTCGGTCTCCGACGCGCTGGCCGCCTCCGCCCTGTGCGACCGGGTGATGGCCGAGCTCAACACCGCCGCGACGAACGGCCTCGGCCTGCTGACCGGGTCCGTCCGGGCCTCGGCCTAGGCCGGGCCGCCGACGAGGAGGGGGAGGAATGACCGAGCGGGCGCGACCGGCCGCGGGCGGGCGGCCGGTCGCGTCGCGGGATCCGGCCGGGTCACCTGATCCGGCCGCCGCACGGGATCCGGCCGGGTCGCGGGGGGTGGGCCGGTGGATCGCCGGTCACCTGCGCCGGCACCGGCCGTCGCTGCTGCTGTTCACCGTGGCCGCCGCGGCGGCGAGCCTGTGCTCCACGCTCGTCCCCGTGCAGATCGGCGCGGCGTTCGCCGAGGCCACCGGCCCCCGCCACGACCTCGGCGCGGTCGGGGTGGCGGCGCTGGCGGCCGCGCTGCTGGCGGCCGGCCGGTTCGTCGCCGACCTGCTGTCGAACGGCTCGATGGAGGTCGTCGCCCAGCGCGTCAAGCGGGACGTGCGCGACGAGCTGTACCGCAGCCTGCTGACCAAGCGCATGGCCTTCCACGACCAGCAGCGCATCGGCGACATCCTGGCCCGCGCCATCAACGACGCCAGACTCGTCGACTACATGCTCAGCCCCGGTGCCGCCACCGCCGCCAACGGCGTGCTGGCCCTGCTGGTGCCGATCCTGTTCATCGCCTCGCTGGACCCGCGGCTGCTGCTGGCCCCCGGCGTGCTGGTCCTGGTGTTCGCCTACGCGCTGCGCTACCACCTGCGCCGGCTCTACCCGCTGGTCATGCGCACCCGCGAGACCTTCGCCGACCTCAACGAGCGCTTCTCCACCACGCTGTCGGGCATCGCCACCGTCAAGGCCGCCACGCAGGAGGACCTCGAGCGGCACGCCCTGAGATCGGCCGCCGCCGCCTACCGGGACGCCTTCGTCCGGCGCGGCCGGGCGCAGGCGGTCTACCTGCCCGCGCTGAGCTTCGCCCTCGCCATGGTGACCGGCTCCCTGCACTCGCTCTACCTCTACTCGCAGGGGGAGCTGGCGCTGTCCCAGGTGGTGACCTACCTCGGCTGGCTGCTGCTGTTCGCGCAGCCCGTCACCATGTCCGAGCAGGCCGTGCCGGTCATCCAGGAGGGCTTCGCGGCCGCCGCCCGCATGCGGCAGATCATCGACGGCGCCCCCGGCGAGCGCGAGGACACCCGCGGTGGCACGGCCGCCGTCGATGGCACGATCACCTTCGACCGGGTGTCGCTGCGCCACGAGGGCCGCGACATCCTGCGCGAGGTCTCCTTCCACCTGCCCGCCGGCCGCACCCTCGCCGTCGTCGGCCCCACCGGCAGCGGCAAGAGCATGCTGATCAAACTGGTCAACCGCATGTACGACGCCACCGAGGGCCGGGTGCTGATCGACGGACGTGACGTGCGCGAGTGGGAGCCCGGCGCGCTGCGCCGCCAGATCGGCCACGTGGACCAGGAGATCTTCCTGTTCTCCAAGAGCGTGCTGGACAACATCGCCTTCGGCGCCCCGCACGCCGCCGGGTACGAGGACGTCCTGCGCGTCGCCAAGCAGGCGTGCGCGGACGAGTTCGTCCAGGGGATGGCCGACGGCTACGCCACCGTGCTCAACGAGGGCGGCACGACGTTGTCCGGCGGGCAGCGGCAGCGGCTGGCCATCGCCAGGGCCCTGCTGACCGAGCCGCGCATCCTCACCCTCGACGACGCGACCAGCGCCGTGGACGCCCGTACCGAATCGGCGATCACCGAGGCGATCGAGCGCGCGACGGCGGGCCGCACGACGGTGCTGGTCTCGCACCGCCCCGGCCAGATCCGCCGCGCCGACCTCATCCTGCTGCTGGACGGCGGCCGGGTCGTCGACCAGGGCTCGCACGACGAACTGATGGCGCGCTGCGCGCTCTACCGGGAGATCTACAGTGGCTGACGCCCAGGATCGGCGGCGCCCGTGAGCGACCTGTTCGCGGGCCTGCACGCCGACGCCTACGACCGCGTGTACGGCAACCGCCGCCTGCTGGCCCGCATCCTGCGGCAGCTGCGCGCCCACCGCGCCGGCATGATCGGCTCGGCCCTGCTCGTCGCGGGCTCGGTGCTGCTGACCGCCTCCGTGCCGATCGTCGTCTCCCGCCTGATCGACCAGGCCGGCGGCGGCAGCGGCCCCGGCCTGCTGCTGTGCCTGTTCGTGGTCGCGGCGGCGGTGCTGGCCTGGGCGATGAACTGGGCCCGCCAGGCGATCACCGCGCGGCTGGTGGGCGGCATGGTCTACCGGCTGCAGTGCGAGGCCGCCGACGCCGCGCTCGCCAAGGACGTCGCCTTCTACGACGAGAACTCGGTCGGCAAGGTGCTCAGCCGGGTCACCGGCGACACCGAGGGCTTCGGCTCGGTGCTCACCCTCACCCTCAACCTGATCAGCCAGCTCTTCCTGGTGGTGCTGCTCGGCGGCGTGGTGTTCTGGATCGACCCCGGCCTCGGCCTGGTCATCCTGGCGGCGCTGCCGTTCCTGCTGGGCACCGCCCTGGCCTTCCGCCGGGTGGCCCGCACGGCGGCGGCGGCCACGCGGCGGGTGATGGCCAAGGTCAACGCGAACGTGCACGAGACCATGCTGGGCATCGCGGTCGCCAAGAGCTTCGGCCGCGAGCGGGCCGTCCACGACGACTTCGACGACGTCAACCGGCTGTCCTACCGGGTCTACGTCCGGCAGGGCCTCATCTACGCGGTCATCCTGCCGGTGCTGACGCTGCTGGCGGGCCTGGCCACGGCGGTCGTGCTGTACCAGGGCGGGCGGTTCGCCGCGATCGGCAGGCTCTCGGCGGGCGAGTGGTACTTCGCCCTCCAGGCGCTCGGCATGCTCTGGCAGCCGGTCACCCAGGCCGCCTCGTTCTGGAGCCTGTTCCAGCAGGGGCTGGCCGCCGCCGAGCGGGTGTTCGCGCTGATCGACAGCGACCACGCCGTCGTCCAGAGCGGCAATGAGCCGGTGACCGAGCTGACCGGCGCGATCGAGGCGCGCGGCCTGCACTTCAGGTACGGCTCGGGCGCCGCCGTGTTCCGCGACTTCGACGTGCGCCTCGCCGCCCGCGAGACGGTGGCGGTCGTCGGCCACACCGGCGGCGGCAAGTCCACGCTGGCCAAGCTGATCGCCCGCGCCTACGACTTCCAGGGCGGCGAGCTGCTGGTGGACGGCCGCGACATCCGCACCCTGGACCTGCGGGCCTACCGGCGGCGGGTGGGCGTCGTCCCGCAGCACCCGTTCGTCTTCGCCGGCACGCTCGCCGAGAACATCGCCTACGGCCGCCCCGGTGCCGGCCGTGACGACGTCGTCCGGGCCGTCGAGCGGATCGGCCACCGCGTGTGGGACCGCAGCATGCCGATGTCCCTGGACGACCGCCTGGCCGCCGGCGGGCAGGGCGTGTCGGTCGGGCAGCGGCAGCTCATCGCCCTGGCCAGGATGTTCGTCCGCGAGCCGGACATCCTGCTGCTGGACGAGCCGACCGCCAGCGTCGACCCGCTGACCGAACGCGGCATCCAGGACGCGCTGGCCCGGCTGTGCGCGGGCCGCACGGTCGTGGTGATCGCCCACCGGCTGTCCACCATCCGGCGCGCCGACCGCGTCCTCGTGCTGCACGGCGGCGAGATCGCCGAGCAGGGCCGGTTCGACGAGCTGCTGCGCCGCGACGGCCCGTTCGCCGCGCTCTACGCCACCTACTACGCGCACCAGGAGACCGCATGACCTGCGCCCCCCATCCGGCGGAGTTCGAGCCGATCCAGCGGGAGGCGTCCGCCACGGGCGTGCGCTGCGTGGTCGGCGCCGTGCTGATCAACCCGCTCGGCGAGGTGTTCCTGCAACGGCGGGCGGCCCACGTGCGGCTCTTCCCCGGCTGCTGGGACATCGTCGGCGGGCACGTCGAGCGGGGTGAGACGCTGTGCGCGGCGCTGGCCAGGGAGATCGCGGAGGAGACCGGCTGGCGGCTGCTGCGGGTGGGCGGCCTGGTGGACGTCTTCGACTGGACCGGCGGCGACGGCGGCCTGCGCCGCGAGATCGACGTGCTGGCCACGGTCGAGGGCGACCTGACCCGGCCCGCGATCGAGCAGGACAAGTTCGACGAGGCCCGCTGGCTGGACGGCGACGCCCTGCGCCGCCTGGCCGCCGAGTCGCCCGGCTCGGGCATGGTCGAGCTGGCCCTGCGCGCGCTGGCCATGCGGCCGGTCTAGAGCTCCGGTTTGCGTACCGCGTCCAGGGCCTGTCGCAGGGTGAACCGGCCGGCGTACAGCGCCTTGCCCACGACCACGCCCTCGACGCCCAGCGGGGTCAGGGAGGAGACGGCGCGCAGGTCGTCCAGGCTGGAGATGCCGCCGGAGGCCACGACGGGCCGGCCGGTGGCGGCGCAGACGTCGCGCAGCAGCTTCAGGTTGGGGCCGCCGAGGGTGCCGTCCCTGGCGATGTCGGTGACGACGTACCGGGCGCAGCCGGCCGCGTCGAGGCGGGCCAGGGTCTCGTACAGCTCGCCGGCGTCGCGGGTCCAGCCGTGGCTGCGTACGGTGGTGCCCCAGACGTCCAGCTCGACGGCCACCCGGTCGCCGTGCCGGGCGATGACCTCCGCCACCCACGCCGGACGCTCCAGCGCGCCGGTGCCGAGCACCACCCGGCCGCAGCCGGTGGCCAGCGCCGCCGCCAGGCTCGCGTCGTCGCGCACGCCGCCGCACAGCTCGACCGGGATGTCCAGGGCGCCGACGACCTCGGCGATCCGCGCCCGGTTCGAGCCGGTGCCGAAGGCGGCGTCCAGGTCCACCAGGTGCACCCAGTCGGCGCCCGCGTCCTGCCAGGCCAGCGCCGCGTCGAGCGGGTCGCCGTACCAGGTCTCGGATCCGGACTCGCCGCGCAGCAGGCGGACGGCCCGTCCGCCGCGCACGTCGACGGCGGGCAGGAGGGTCAGGCATGTGGACACTCGTCGTTTCCTCTCCCGTGAACCCCCCTTTTCCATCATCGCGAACACTGGTCAGGAATCGAAGTCAACCTTCGGCCACCACCATCGTTCACTTGCCCCCGCCCGGCCGGACGGGAACGCTTGCCGGTGCGCGCCGCACGCCCAGTCGCCGGGGGCCGGTCCCCCTGTTCCGAGGAGGACTGCATGGTCTCGCTCGCGCTGCCCAAGGGCACGTTCCTGGAGCGTCCCGTCCTCGACCTGTTCGCCGCGGCCGGGCTGGAGGTGCGCCGGCCGTCCGAGCGCAGCTACCGGGCGAGCATCGCCTACGACGGCGGCGTCGAGGTGGCCTTCCACAAGCCGCGCGAGATCCCGCTCGCCGTGGAGAGAGGCGTCTTCGACTTCGGCGTGACCGGCACCGACTGGATCGAGGAGACCGGCGCGAAGGTCGAGCTGGTCGAGGCGAGCGGGTGCGTGCCGCCCTGGCGGCTGGTGCTCGCCGTCCCCTCCGGGCATCCCGTCGTGGACGCCGCCGGCCTGCCCGCCGGGGCCCGGATCGCGACCGGCTTCCCGAAGATCTCCCGGCAGTTCTTCCAGAGCGTGCCGCTGCCGGTGCGGATCGTCCCGTCGTTCGGCGCCACGGAGGCCAAGGTCCCCGAGCTGGCCGACGCCGTCATCGAGACCGACGGCCCCGGCTCCGCCCTGGACGAGCACGACCTGCGGGTCGTCGCCACGCTGCGCACCTGCTTCCCGCAGGTCGTCGCGAGCCCCGCCGCCTGGCGGGACGCCCGCAGGCGCGCCGCGATCCAGCGGGTCGCGCGGCTGCTGACCTCGGTCGACGGGGGAGCGGCCCACGTGCTGCTGACCGTGCGCACCACCGCGCGCGACCTGCCGCGGGTGGCCGGGGCGATGCCGGAGCGGTCCTGGCGGGCCGGCACCGGCCTGACGGAGAGCCTGGTGGTCGTGCAGGGGCTGGCGGCCCGGCGCGGCCTGGCCGAGACCATCGGCGGCATCCTGGCCGCCGGGGCGCTCGACGTCATCGAGTCGCGCGTCGGGAAGGACGTCACGCCGTGAGCCGCCGGATGATCGTGTGCGACCTCGACGGGACGCTCCTGGACTCCCGCGGCCAGGTCTCCGAGCGCACCAGGACCGCCGTGCGCCGGGCCCGCGCCGCCGGGCACGTGTTCGTCATCGCGACCGCGCGGCCGGTCCGCGACACCCGTCCGGTGGCCGCGGCCCTGGACCACGCGGCCGTCGCCGTCTGCGGGAACGGCTCGATCACCTACGACTTCGGCGGCGAGGAGGTGGTCGACTACCGCCCGCTGGACCGGCAGCCGCTCGCCGCGACGCTGGCGCTGCTGCGCGACCGGTTCCCCGGCGTGCGCCTGGGCGCCGAGTGCCGCCTCGAACTGCTCCTGGAGGACGCCTTCCACCTGCCCGAGCCGCTGGCCCGCGACGCGCGCCGGGTGCCCCGCCTGGAGCACGAGATCGACCGGCACGACGTCGGCAAGCTCATGGTCCAGCTCGAAGGCGCCGCCCGCCAGTACTACGAGACCGTGCGCGGGCTGCTGACCGGCTGCGAGGTCACCATCTCGGCCGACGTGTTCTGCGAGGTCATGCGCTCCGGCGTGACCAAGGCCGCGGCCCTGGAGTCGATGGCGTCCAGGCTCGGCCTGGGCAGCGCCGACGTGATCGCCTTCGGCGACATGCCGAACGACCTCCCCATGCTGACCTGGGCCGGAACCGCGGTGGCGGTGGCCAACGCCCATCCCGCCGTGCTCGGCGCGGTGGGCGAGGTGACCGCCTCCAACGACGACGACGGGGTGGCCGCGTGGCTGGAACGGCACGCCACGGCCGATTTCTCAGAGAAGTATTGACGCTTGTCTGACGACTATTCATGATGGTCGCTGGAGCCGGGAACGCACCGGCCAGGATCGGCCTGCGGAGGCAGGCCGCCAGGGCCCGCGCCGGGCGCGGGCGTCCCGTCTGAGAGGTGCCCCAGTGCCCCGATTAGCCGTTGCCCCTGTGCTCGTCCGCGTCCTCGCAGTCCTCGCGGTGTTGTGCTCGCTGGCCGCCTGCGGCGCCGTCGGTCCCGCCGCCGGGAAGAAGGGCGCCACCTCGGTCGGCGTGGCCTTCAGCCGCGGCGGGCGCGGTGACAGATCCTTCAACGACTCGGTGGGGGCCGGCGTCGACCGCGCGAAGGCCGAGCTGGGCGTCTCGGCCAAGGAGCTCAGCCCCAACGCCGCCGGGTCCGACCTGGAGGAGATCCTGCGGCTGCTGGCCCAGACCGGTCACAACCCGGTGCTGGCCGTCGGCTTCTTCTACGCCCAGCCGCTGGCCAAGGTCGCCCCCGCCTTCCCCCGCACCCAGTTCGTCATCATCGACGACGCCACCGTGAAGCTGCCCAACGTCACCAACGTGGTGTTCCGCGAGGAGCAGGCCAGCTACCTGGTCGGGGCGGCGGCCGCGCTCAAGTCCGCCAGCGGGAAGATCGGCTTCGTCGGCGGGGTGCAGACGCCGCCGCAGGAGAAGTTCCTCGCCGGGTACGCGGCCGGCGCCCGCGCGGTGAAACCCGGCATCCAGCTCTCCAGCGTGTTCATGTCCCAGCCGCCCGACTTCAGCGGCTTCTCCGCCCCCGACAAGGCCCAGGAGGCGGCCCGCGGCATGTACGACGGCGGCGCCGACGTCGTCTACCACGCCGCCGGGGCGTCCGGGCTCGGCGTCTTCCAGGCGGCCAAGGCGGCCGGCAAGTGGGCGATCGGCGTCGACGTCGACCAGCGCAAGACGGTCGATCCCGGGCTCGCCGGGGTGATCCTGACCAGCGCCACCAAGCAGCTCGACGTCGCGGTGCTGAGCATCGTCCGGGACGCGGTGGCGGGGCGGCCGATCGCCGGGGTGCGCGAGTTCGGGCTCAAGGAGGGCGGGGTCGGCTACGCCACCAGCGGCGGCGAGCTGGCCGACATCCAGCCGCGGCTGGAGGAGCTGCGCAAGCGGATCGTCTCGGGCGAGATCAAGGTGCCCGCCAGGCCGGCGGAGAGCCGGTGAGCCGGGCGCGGGCGGCGGGCCGGGAAGCGCTGGGCGTGCTCGCCGTCCCGGCGCTCGCGCTGCTGATCGCGCTCACGGTCGCCACCGCGCTGCTGGCCGCGGTGGGGGCCGCGCCGGGGCGGACGTACCTGACGATGCTGGAGTTCGGGGTCCGGCCGGACTCGCTCGTCTCCGCGGTGAACCGGGCGGCCGTCTACTTCTTCGCCGCCCTCGCCGTGGCCGTCACCTTCCGGATGAAGCTGTTCAACATCGGGGTCGAGGGCCAGTACCACGTGGCCGCGCTGTTCGCGGCGGTCGCCGGGGCGGCCGTGTCGCTGCCCGGCCCGCTGCACCTGGCGTTCGTCTGCCTGGTCGCCGTGCTGGCCGGAGCCCTGTGGGCGGGGATCGCCGCGGTGCTCAAGGTGTGGCGCGGGGTCTCCGAGGTGCTGTCCACGCTGCTGCTGAACTACGTCGCCACCGCCGTCGTCGCCTACCTGCTGGCCGAGGTCTTCGCCGCCGGCAGCACCTCGGGCTCGACGCGGGAGCTGCCGCCGTCGGCCCGGCTGCCGCAGCTCACGCTGCCGTCGGGCGACCAGCTCGGCTCGGCCACGCTGGGCGCGGTCGTGCTCGGGGTGGCGGTGCACGTGCTGCTCACCCGCACCCGCTACGGCTACGAGCTGAGGGCCGGCGGCCTGAACCCGGTGGCGGCGCGCGTCCAGGGCATCGACCCGCGCCGGATGATCCTCGTCACGATGGTGCTGTCCGGCGGCCTGGCGGGCCTGGCCGGGCTGCCCGACCTGCTGGGCCAGACCTACCGGTACGGCATGGACTTCCCCTCCGGCGCGGGCTTCACCGGGATCGCCGTGGCCCTGCTCGGCCGCAACACGCCCGCGGGCATCGCGCTGGCCGCCCTGCTCTTCGGGTTCCTGGAACGGTCGGCGCTGATCCTCGACATCGAAGGCATCCCCAAGGAGATCGTCACGATCATGCAGGGCGTCATCGTGCTCAGCGTCGTGGTGGCCTACGAGGTGGCGCGGCGGATGGAACGCCGGCGGGCCGAGCGGCTCGTACGGGAGAAGGCGTCCCCGGCGCTGGAGCCGTCCGCATGAGCGCGGGACGGTACCGGTGGTGGCGGGCCGCGCTCGTCCTGCTGCTGGCGATGTCGGTGGTCAGGGTGTTCACCGGCGCCGACGAGCTCACCGGGTCGGGCGTCGTGGGGGCGGCGCTGCGGCTGGCGGTCCCGATCGGGCTCGCCGGGCTGAGCGGCCTGTGGAGCGAGCGCGCGGGCGTCGCCAACCTCGGCATCGAGGGCATGATGATCATCGGCACGGTCTGCGGAGCCTGGGCCGGGTACGGGTTCGGCGTCTGGGCCGGGGTGCTGGCCGGCACGCTCGGCGGGGTCGCGGCCGGGCTGCTGCACGCGGTCGTCACCGTCACCTTCGGGGTCGACCAGGTGGTGTGCGGCATCGCGATCAACATCCTGGCGGTGGGCGTGGCCCGGTTCATGTCGGTCATCGCCTTCAGCGGCCTGCCGGGGGCGGGGGCCACCCAGTCGCCGCCGGTGAGCGGGGCGATCGGCACGGTCAGCGTGCCCGTGCTGGCGGGCGGCGGGGGCACGGCCGACCTGCTCGGCGCGCTGGAGCGCGGCCGGTTCTTCCTGGTGTCCGACCTCGCCGGGATCGTGCGGGGCTTCCTGCACGAGGTCTCGCTGCTCACCGTGGTCGCCGTCGCGCTGGTACCGCTGAGCTTCGTGCTGCTGTGGCGTACCGCGTTCGGGCTGCGGCTGCGGTCGGCGGGCGAGCACCCGGCGGCGGCGGACTCGCTCGGGGTCCCGGTGCTGCGGATGCGGTACTACGGCGTGCTGGTCTCCGGCGGGCTGGCCGGGCTCGGCGGGGCCTACCTGGTCACCGTCTCCTCGACGGTCTACCGCGAGGGCCAGACCGGCGGCCGGGGCTTCATCGGGCTGGCCGCCATGATCTTCGGCAACTGGCGGCCGTCCGGCACGGCGGCGGGGGCGCTGCTGTTCGGCTACGCCGACGCGCTGCAACTGCGCCAGGCGAGCGCGGTGCACGTGCTGCTGCTGCTCGGGGCCGTGCTGGCCTGGGTCGCGGCGGTCGCGCTCGCCCGCACGCGGCTGCGCCCGGCCGCGACGCTGGCGCTGCTCGGCGCCGCCGCCTTCGCGGTCTTCCAGGGCACCGACTCGGTCCCCACCCAGCTCGTGTACGCCACGCCGTACCTCACCACGCTGCTGGTGCTGGTCACGGTCGCCCAACGGCTCCGCATGCCGGCCTACGTCGGCATCCCCTACCGGCGAGGAGACGCGTGATGGCCGTCGACCGGGAACCCCGCCTGATGGGGTACGCCGACCGCTGGTCCGCGGCGCCCGGGGAGCCGCTGGCCGTGTACGCCTCCGGCCCGGACGGGGACGCCGACGTCACCCTCGTGGACCTCGTCCGGGAGAGCGACCTGACCCCGGCCGTGCCGGTGACGATCGCGCCGCGGCCCCTGCGGCCCGGCTCCCGGCTGGAGGCGGCCTCGGTGCCGACGCCCGCCAGGGGCGGCCTCGTCCTCTGGATCCGGCCGAAGCGGCTCGGGCCGCGCCAGGTCGTGGCCCGGCTGGGCGCCGCCGGATGGCGGCTGCTGCTCGCGCTCGACGAGGAGGGCCGGCCAGAGGCGACCGTGCTGACGCCGTCGGGGAGCATGGGCTGCCGGCTGCGCTCGGCCGTCCCGGCGGGGGAGTGGTCGCTGCTGGCCGTGGCGTGGGAGGCGGCGCCGCTGATGACCGTGCTGCATCTGAACGACTTCCGCACCACGGGGGTGAGCGCCGGGCGGGCCCGCCTGCCGCTGCCGTCCCCGTCGGGCGAGCTGCTGATCGGGGCGGGCGACGAGCATCCGTACGCGGGCCGGATCGCCCTGCCCATGCTGACCGAAGGCCCGCTCGCCATGCCCGGCCGCGTTCCGCTGACCGACCTGACCACTGGCCCCGAGCTGGTCAAACACCTCGGTCCCGAGCTGCTGGCCCTGTGGGACCCGTCCGCCGGCCCCGGCGCGCCCGTCGTCCCGGACGTCAGCGGCAACGGGCACCACGCGAGCGCCGTCAACCGGCCGCTGGCCGGGCTCCTCGGGCCGGGCGGCGACGCCCGCACCGCGCTCCAGGTCAGCCCGGAGGACCTCGACGACGCCCGCTGGCCGGTGACGTGCGAGCTGACCGTCCCGCCGGACGCCCGTTCCACCGTGCTCGGCGTCCGCCTGCGGACCCGGGGGCAGTCGTGCGTGCTGCCGGTGGTGGCGCGCCCGGACGCGGCGCGCAGGAGCCCCGTCGCGGTCGTCCTGCCCACCTTCACCTACCTCGCCTACGCCAACCACCGGCAGTCCAGCGAGGCCGAGTACTTCGGCGACTACCGGCAGGTCACCGACCGTGTGATCACGCTCTCCCCGGTGGACGCCTACCTCAACGAGCACCGCGAACTCGGCCTGTCCCTGTACGACCAGCGGCGCGAGGGCGGCCACGTCACCCACTCCTCCAGACGCCGCCCGGTGCTCAACCTCACCCCCGACTACCGCTGGTGGATGACCGGCGCGCCGCGCCACTTCGCCGCCGACCTGCTGCTGCTGCGCTGGCTGCGCGCGGCGGGCTTCGCCTTCGACGTGCTGGCCGACGAGGACGTGCACGAAGGCGGCGCCGACCTGCTGTCCGCCTACCGCGTCGTCCTGACCGGCAGCCACCCCGAGTACGTCACCGCCCCCGAACGCGCGGCCTTCGCCGCGTACGTGTCCGGCGGCGGCCGGCTCATGTACCTGGGCGGCAACGGGTTCTACTGGGTGACCGGCGTCGACCCGAGGCACCCGCACGCCATCGAGGTCCGCCGCGGCCACGTCGGCGACTGGTGGGACGACGAGCCCGGCGAGGACGTGCTGACCTCCACCGGCGAGCCCGGCGGTCTCTGGCGGCACCGCGGCCTGGCGCCGCAGGAGCTGCTCGGCGTCGGCTTCGCCGCCCAGGGCTGGGGGCCCGCCCCCGGCTACACCCGCCTGCCCGACAGCCACCGGGAGGAGGCGTCCTGGGTGTTCGAGGGCGTCGGGACCGACCCGGTGGGCTGCTGCGGTCTCGCGCTCGGCGGGGCGGCGGGGGACGAGATCGACCGGGCCGCGCCCGAGCTCGGCACCCCGCCGGACACCCTGGTGCTCGCGACCTCCGCGGGCGGCCACGGCCACCACTACCGGCCCCCCACCGAGGAGGCCGGTTCGGGCGCGCAGGCCGTACGCGCCGACATGACCCTGCGACTGCTCGGATCCGGCGGCGCGGTGTTCGCCGCCGGATCCGTCAACTGGGTGACCAGCCTCGCCTGCTGTGACGGTGACATCAGGCGAATCACCCGGAACGTCCTGTCCCGATTCCTGCAACCCGCAGCTTGTGAGGAGGAGTGACGTGACCACCGCGAGCGCGAGGCACCTCGACTACCCCTATCCCCGCACGTCGGCCGAGCTGACCGACGAGATGTTGTCCATGCCGGCCGAGGAACTGGCGGCCATCGCCCGCCACCCGCTGACCGTCTACCCCGACACCACCGAGCTCTACTACCGGCTGGCCCGGGAGATGGCCGACGAGTTACGCGCCCGCAACATGCGCGGCGAGCCCACCCGCTGGATCCTGCCCGTGGGCCCGAAGGCGCAGTACCCGATCCTGGCGCGCATCTGCAACGAGGAGCGCATCAGCTGGGCCGACGTGTTCGCCTTCCACATGGACGAGTTCCTCGACTGGCAGGGCCGGCCGGTGGACCCCTCGCACCCCTTCAGCTTCCGCGGCTACTGCGATCGCAACCTCTACCAGCTCCTCGACCCCGACCTGCGGCCCCACCCGGGGAACGTCGTCTTCCCCGACGTGTTCGACCCCGACGCGTTCGGCGCGCGCCTGCGCGGCGAGGGCGGGGCCGACACCTGCTACGCGGGCTTCGGCTACCGGGGGCACCTGGCCTTCAACGAGCCGCCGTCCACGCGCTGGCACCAGTACACCGCCGCGGAGTTCGCCGCCTCGACCACGCGCGTCGTCCCGCTGCTCGACGACACGATCGTGGCGCACTCCCACCGGGTGACCGGCGGCTACACGCAGGCGATCCCGCGGATGGCGATCACCGTCGGCATGTCGGAGATCCTCTCCGCCCGCCGGCTGCACCTGATCACCGACGGCGGCGCCTGGAAGCGGTACATCGTCCGGGTGCTGCTGCTCACCACCGAGCCGGACGTGCTGCTCCCGGTGACCTTCGCGCACCACCACCCCGACGTGCGGGTGACCGTCGACGCCGACAGCATCGCGCCCTGCGCCCTGGGGCTGGGCTCGTGACCGTCGTCGCGATCGGGGCCTACATCGTCGACCTCTACATGTTCGGCGACCGCCTGCCGGAGCCGGGCGAGAGCGTCAACGCCGCCGACTACGCCACCGCGCACGGCGGCAAGGCCGCGAACGTGGCGGTCGCCGCGGCCCGGCTGGGCGCCGCCGCCCGCTTCGTCGGCTGCCTCGGCGACGACGCCGCCCGGCCGGTGGCGCTGGCCGAGCTGCGCGCCGAGGGCATCGAGGTCGGCGAGTGCACCACGGCCGTCGGCGTCGCGACCGGGCGCAGCTTCGTCTACGTCGACGCGGCCGGCGGGCAGCTGGTCATGACCTGGCCGGGGGCCGCCGACCTGCTGCCGCCCGCCCAGGCGGCCGCCGTCGCCGCCGGCCTGCCCACCGGGTCCGTGCTCGTGCTGCAGGGGGAGATCCCGCTGGAGATCTCGTACGCCGCCGCGACGGCGGCCCCGCCGGGCGTGCGCGTCCTGCTCAATCCGAGCCCGGCGGGACCGTTCCTGGAGGGCACCGGGAAGGAGCTGCTGGCCCGCGCCGACGTGCTGGTGCTCAACGAGGGCGAGCTGGCCGCGCTGGCCGGCGAGACCCCCGGCGACCTGGACGACCTGCGCGGCAGGACCAGGGGACGCACCGTCGTCGTCACCCGCGGCGAGCACGGCGCCGAGATCGCCGACGACGGCGGCACTATGCTGATCGACGTCCCCAGCGTGCGCGTTGTGGACACCACCGGCGCGGGTGACGCCTTCACCGGCGCCCTGGCGGCCGCCCTCTGCGCCGGCACGGGCCTGGTGCGCGGCGTCCGGCTCGCCTGCCAGGTGGCGACCGTCTCGGTCACGCGCCGGTTCTGTGCCCCCAGCTACCCATCGGCCGCCGAGCTCGGCATCGCCCCGCTCCGCGGTCCGTCCGTGCAGGAGAGAACCGCGTGACACGACGTCATCCCACCCTGGCCATCCAGATCCGTGACCGGCTGCACGCCCTGATCGTCGAGCAGGGGCTGCGCCCCGGTGACAGGCTGCCGTCCGAGAACGAGCTCATGACCCTGTTCGACGTCGGGCGCACCAGCATCAGGGAGGCGTTCAAGCTCCTGGAGCAGGAAGGGCTCATCCAGGCCAGGCACGGCGACGGCCGCTACCTCACCTCGCAGCCGAGCCTGGACCGGCCGCTGACCCGCCTCGAAGGCGTCACCGAGATGCTGGCCAGCCGCGGGTTCACGGCCGACAACACCGTCCTCGACGTCGTGGCCACCGAGCCGGACCGCCACCAGCGCGAGCTGCTGCAACTGCCGCCCGGCGAGGCCATCGTCCGGCTGGAACGCCTGCGCCGGCACCGGGACGACGCGCTGCTGTACTCCATCGACCTGTTCCCGCGCTCGCTCATCGGCCGCCCCATGGACGAGGTGGACTGGACCGGCTCGCTGTTCCAGCTCCTCACCGAGCACGGCCACACCATCGCCTACGCCGTCGCCCAGGTCCGGGCGGTGACCCTCAGCCACGCCCAGGCCGAGCGCATCGGCACCCACGAGGACGGCGGCGCCTGGCTGCTGCTCCTCCAGACCCACCACGACAGCGCCGGACGGCCGGTGCTGTATTCGCAGGACTACCACAGGGGCACCGACTTCTCCTTCCACCTGGTGAGACGCCGCGACTGAGTGAGCCGCCGCCGCGTACCGACCGACCGCCGTTCGCCGACGCAGAGAGGATCATGCGATGAGTGCCATCACGCTGGAGGCCGCCCAGCCGATCCCGGCCTCCCCTTCCAGCCTCCGGGCGAGGTGCACCAGGCTGTCCGTCTTCTGGCTCGCCGAGGACGAGGTCTCCTTCTACGGGCTCCCGCCGCTGCTGATGAAGGTGTCGAACGTGGCCGGGGTCGCGGTCGTGCGCAGCTGCGCGGAGGCCCGGCTGCTGCTGGCCGGGGAGGACTTCGACGTGGCGGTGATCCCGCTCGCCGTCCTGCCGGACGTGCTCGGCGGGCGCCCCCGCCGGGCCCGCCCGCAGATCCTGGCCATGGTGCGTCAGGGGGAGGAGCTCGCCCCCTGCGTCGCCCAGCGGTACGGGCTGGCCGGTTGCCTGCTGTGGGACGAGATCAATGTCGCCGGCTTGTCGGGCACCTTCGATCGGCTGCTGCGCGGCGACGCGCCCGTCCCGTCCAGGGGCGGACCCGACCTGCCCGGCCGCCTGACCGAGCGCGAGCACATGGTGCTGGCGCTGCTGCTGCGCGGCATGAGCAACCACCAGATCGCCCGCTCGATGGGCATCTCCATCCACGGCGTCAAGCGCCACATCTCGAACCTGCTCGTCAAGTTCAACTGCTCCAACCGCACCGAGGTCGCCCTGGTCGCCCAGCGTCTCGGCCTCGACCCCGCCGCCCGCACCCCGCGCCACCTGAGCAGCACCGGCACGTAGCACGTACGACGAACCATCCCCGAACGGTCATCGAGAAACGGAGTGACAATGGACGTCCCTCTCATGGAACTCAGCGGCCGCGCCCCCGTCGTCAGGCTGCATGACATCGAGGCCGACATGGCCGCCGCCACCGACGCCATCAGGTCGCAGCTGACCGGATGGGGTTTCATGGCCGCGGAGGTGCCCGGCATCGGCGAGCGCGTCGAGGCCATGATGAACGAGTTCGCCGCGGCCTGCCGGGCGACCGGGCCGAGCCTGTCCGACTACGCCTACGACGTCGTCCCGCAGCTCGCCGTCGGCGGCACGCACGGGTTCTTCCCGTACAACTCGGAGATCCCGCGCCTGGCCAACGGCGTGCCCGACCCGAAGGAGTTCATCCACGTCAGCGGGGCCATGATCGGCGACCAGCCGCCCGGGGCGGGTGACGTGCTGCGGGCCTTCCCGGCGTTCGGCACCCGCGCCGCCGAGGTGTTCGACATCGCCTTCCGGCTGATCTCGCTCTTCGGCGAGGTCGTCCGGGGCATGATGCCGCCCGGCACGCCCGAGCTGGACCTCTCGCACGACGCGACGAACCTGCGAGTGATCCACTACCGGGACGTCGGCGACCGCGAGGTGCTGGCCCACGAGCACTCCGGCATCCAGATGCTCGGCCTCCAGCTGCCCCCGTCCGACCAGGGCCTGCAGTACGTGCTGCACGACGGCACCTGGGTCGAGCCGGTGATCGCCGGGACCGACGTCGTGCTGTGCAACATCGGCCGGATGCTCACCAGCGCCTCCGACGGGCGGTTCCGGCCGTCCACGCACCGGGTGCACACCAAGCCGATGCCCGCCGGCTACGAACGCCTGTCGTCGGTGCTCTTCGCCTACCCGCAGCACAAGGCCCGCCAGTGGAAGATGGTGGACGGCGAGCTGATGTCGCTGAACGCCACCTGGGGCGACTTCATCGACAGCCGCTTCCAGGGGCTCGGCAAGCAGTCCTGACCGCCCGGCCTCCTGGCGGCCGGGCGGGCCGTCAGGAGGCGATCAGGAGGCACTGGCCCGGACGGCCGCCCGGATCACGTCGGCGACCTCCTTCGGCCGCGACACCGCGACCGCGTGCGAGGCGCCGGCGACCTCCACGGCGGTCGCGCCGGCCCGCTCGGCCCCGAACCGCTGCACGTCGGGGTTGATGGCCTGGTCGGCGTCGGCGATGACGGCCCACGACGGCTTGGCCCGCCAGGCCGCCGTGGCCGCGCCCTCGGTGAACGCCCCGGCCGCCAGCGGCCGCTGCGCCACGGCGAGGACCCGGGTGACCTCGGCCGGCACGTCGGCGGCGAAGACCTGGGGGAAGGCGTCGGCGGCGATGGTGAACTCGACGGCGGCGCCGCCGTCCGCCAGCGGGTAGGACGCCTGCCGCAGGCTCGCGCCGAGCGGCGGCTCGGGGAAGCGGCCCTGGAGCTCGCCCAGGCTCTCGCCCTCGTCCGGGACGTACGCGGCGACGTAGACGAGGCCGACGACGTTGTCCGCCGCGCCGGCCACGGTGATGATCGCGCCGCCGTACGAGTGGCCTGCCAGCACGACCGGGCCGTCGATCTGGGCCGCGACGGAGGCGACGTACGCCGCGTCCGAGGCCAGGCCGCGCAGCGGGTTCGGCGGGGCCACCACGGGGACGCCGTCCCGCTGCAGCTCGGCGATGACGCCGGACCAGCTCGCCGCGTCGGCGAACGCGCCGTGCACGAGGACGACCGTCGGGGTGGTGCTCTCCGTCATGGGAAAAACTCCTTCTCGGGGCGAAAGGGACCGGTCGGCCCCGGTAGCGATCCAACAGCCGGGCCGCTCGCGCGCACGAGGCGGAAACGTACTTCTGCCTGTGGTTCCGCCTCGTCTTTCGGGCAGGCCGGTCGCTTGGATGGGTGACGGCCCCCCTGCTTCCAACCCCTTCTTCCTGGAGCGATCATGATCAAGCCCGTCCTGGAACCAGCCGCTCAGGCGTTCGCCGAGGCCACCGCCGAGCCGCCGTACCTCTTCCAGCTCCCGCCGGAGGAGGGACGCAAGGCCGTGAACGAGGTGCAGTCCGGCCCGGCCGAGCTGCCCGCCGTGGACGAGGAGTGGGTGACGGTCCCCGGCGGACCCACCGGCGAGGTCAGGGCCCGCATCGTGCGGCCCGCCGGCAGCACCGGCGACCTGCCCGTGATCATCTACATCCACGGCGCCGGCTGGGTCTTCGGCAACGCCCACACCCACGACCGGCTGGTCCGCGAGCTGGCGACCGGCGCCGGCGCCGCGGTGGTCTTCCCCGAGTACGACCTGTCGCCCGAGCACCGCTACCCGGTCGCCATCGAGCAGAACTGGACGGTCGCACGCTGGATCGTCACCGACGGCGCCGCCAAGGGCCTGGACGCCACGCGCGTCGCGGTGGCCGGCGACTCCGTGGGCGGCAACATGACCGCCGCGCTGACCATCATGGCCAAGCAGCGCGGCGGGCTGTCGCTGCGCCGCCAGGTGCTGTTCTACCCGGTGACCGACGCGTCCTTCGACACCGAGTCCTACCGGCAGTTCGCCGAGGGCTACTTCCTGCGCCGGGACGGCATGCAGTGGTTCTGGGACCAGTACACGACCTCGGAGGCCGAACGCGCCGAGATCACCGCGTCCCCGCTGCGGGCCACCGTCGAGGAGCTGGCCGGCCTGCCGCCGGCGCTGGTCATCACCGGCGAGGCGGACGTGCTGCGCGACGAGGGCGAGGCGTACGCCGCCAAGCTGCGCGCCGCCGGGGTGCCGGTGACCGCCGTGCGCTACCAGGGCATCATCCACGACTTCGTCATGCTCAACGCGCTGCGCGGCACGTACGCGGCCGAGTCGGCGATCGAGCTGGCGGCCGGCACGCTGCGCCGGGCCCTGCACGAGAGCTGACCTGCCGCGCCATGCCCTCCGCCTACGACCTCGACCAGGTGCGGCACGCCAACGCCACCGGGCGGGTCCCGGTCGTCTTCGTCCACGACCCGTGGTTGCTGGCCGAGAGCTGGGAGCCCTGGGCCGAGGTGTTCGGGCAGGCGGGGTTCGTCCCCGTCATCCCGGCCTGGCCCGAGGACGGCGAGCCCGCCGGGCACTTCGCCGCGTTGATCGGCGGGCTGGTGCGCCGGCCCGCCCTGGTCGGCCACGCGGCCGGCGGCCTGGTCGCGCAGATCCTGGCCGGGCGCGGGCTGGCCTGTGCCTGCGTGGCGATCAGCCCGGCGCCGTTCCGCGGGGCGCTCACGTACGGGCGCTTCCGGCACGCCGTGGCCAACGCCGTCGGCGAGGAGGAGGCCAGGCGGCTGTACGAGACGTACGCCGTCCGGGCGGCGGAGGCGGGCGAGCCCACGGGCCTCGACGGCACCGCGCCGGACCGTGGGCCGCTGCTGCTGGTCGCCGGCGAGTCGGACCGCACGGTCCCGTGGGCCGCCGCGCACGCCGCCTACCTGTGGCAGGCCCGCAACCGGCACCATCTGACCGAGATCGTCGAGCTGCCGGGGCGCGGGCACTCGATGACCGTGGACAGCGGCTGGCGCGAGGTCTGCGGCACCGCTCTCACCTTCGTCGAACGGTTCGTGGACCCCTGACCGGCCCGCTCAACCGGTGGCTCCATGCGTTGTCACAGGGGCCAGCCGGGTGAGTTCAGCGGTCACGCGGGCCGCCCGGACGGCGTCGGCGGAGGCTTCGTACAGCTCCAGGGCCTCCTGGAACGCCTCGCGCGCCTCCTTCCGCCGTCCCAGCTCGACCAGCGCCCGGCCCAGGTTCGTCAGCGTCTGGGCCGTGGCCCGGTTGATCGGGCGCTTACGCAGCTCGACCAGCGCCTCACGGTAGTGGTCGGCGGCCTCCTGCCAGCGGCCGAGCGCGAAGTAGCCGTCGCTCAGCAGGTCCAGCGCCGCCCCGACGGCGTGGGCGACGATGACCGGCGTGCCGCCGAACGCCGGGTCGCGCAGCCGTTCCAGCAGCTCCAGCCCGTGCCGTACGGTCTCCTCGATCCGGCCCAGCCGGCGCAGGCCGTTGCCGACGCTGAGCATGGCCTGGGCGTAGCCCTCGGGGTCGCCGGCCTGCCGGAAGCACTCCGCCGCCCGCCGCGCGTGCTCCAGGCCGGTCTCCGTGGCGCGCCGGTCGTCGCGCCCCCACAGCGCCCAGGTGGCGTAGGTCAGGGCCCAGCCCTGCTGGCGCACGTCCCCGGCCTCGCGGGCCAGCTCCAGCGCGCGCAGCGCGGTCCGCTCGCCCTCGTCGTGGCGGCCCTGGCAGTACGTGCGCGCCCAGGACAGGTAGTTGAGGTGCACCGCCTCCTGCACGCGGTCGCCCGTCTCGCGGGCCGCGCCGGACGACAGCTCGAACACCTCGGGCCAGTGCCCCCAGTGCATCCACAGGTCGGAGAACCAGTGCATGGCCTCGGCCACCTCGACGACCCGCGCGTGCTCGCCGGCGCGGGCCGCCTGCCGCAGCGCGGCCAGCCACGCCGCGCCCTCGGCCTGGAGCCATTCCTGCGCCTGCCGCGCGCTGTCCAGCTCGACCAGCGAGCTCCACCCGGACGGCGGCGCGCCGTAGTCCGGCTCGAACCAGCGCCCGGCGACGGTCGCGACCTCCAGCAGCCAGTCGTCCATCCGCCGCCGCGCCTGCCGCTGCGCCGTCATGGGCTCCTCGTCGGACAGCCGGGCGCGGGCGAACAGCCGGACCAGGTCGTGGAAGCGGTAACGGCCGGGGTACGGCGACTGCAGCAGCCCGAGATCGACCAGCTCCTCCAGGGCGTCCTCGGCCTCGTCCGGGCCGAGCTCGGCGAGGACGGCCGTCATCGGCACCCCGAAGTCCGGCGCGGCGGCCAGCGCCAGCCGCCGGAAGCCGCGCCGCGCGGACGCCGACAGCTGCCGGTACGACAGCGCGAAGGCCGCCGCCACCGACAGGTCGCCGGCGGCCAGCGACTCCACCCGGCGTCCCTCGTCGCCCAGGCGGGCGGCCAGGTGCCCGGCGGTCCAGCCGGGCCTGCTCTGCAGCCGGTTCCCGGCGATGCGCAGCGCCAGCGGCAGGTTCCCGCACAGGTCGGCGACCTGCGCGACCCCGTCCGGGTCGGCGTCGGCGCGCTCGGCGCCGACGATCGCGCGCAGCAGCGCGGCCGACTCCCCGGCCGCCAGGTGCGCCAGCGGCACCTGGTGCACGCCCTCCAGCCCGGCCAGCGGGCGGCGGCTGGTGACCAGCGTCATCGACGGGCCCTCGGCGGGCAGCAGCGGGCGCACCTGGGCCTCGTGCGCGGCGTTGTCCAGGATGACCAGGCAGCGCCGGCCGCGCAGCAGGGCGCGGTACTGGCCGGCGCGGTCCTCCTCGTCGGCCGGGATGCGCCGCTCGGCCACGCCCAGGGCGTTGAGCAGCCGGGACAGCGCCGTGCCGGGGTCCAGCGGGACCGGGTCCATGCCGCGCAGGTCCAGGTAGAAGCGGCCGTCGGGGAACAGGTCGGCCAGGTGGGCGGCGGCGCGCACGGCCAGGGCGGTCTTGCCGATGCCGGCGGCCCCGGAGACGGCGGCGACGACGGCGGGCGCGTCCTCGGCCCCGGAGGCGGCGACGACGGCGGGCGCGTCCTCGGCCGTGCGGGCGGCCAGGTCGCGCAGCAGGCGCAGCTCCCGTTCGCGGCCGGTGAAGTCGCCCACGCCGCGGGGCGGCTCGCAGGCGCCGGGCGCGGCGTCCTGGCGCGGGCGGCCGGCGCGGGCGGCGTCGGACAGCGCCGTGCGCCGCGGCTCGTCCAGCCGCAGCGCCTCGGCCAGGGCCTCGACGGTGCGCCGCTGCGGGCCCCGGCTGGCTCCGCGTTCCATGTCGCCGATGGCGCGCACGCTGACGCCGGAGGCGTGGGAGAGCTCCTCGATGGTCAGCCCGGCGGCGTGTCTCAGGCTCCGCAGCATCGTGCCGAACGACTCCGCCACCCGTCCCCCTCAGCATTGTGAGCGGCGAAATCCCCCGAAGCGCCGCATACCCACCTTATCTGCCGGAAAACGGGGTGAGGTGCTGGTCGATCGAGGTGTAGGTCACGGTCCAGAAGTCCTCGAAGACCTTGGGCGCCACCGGCGACGTCATCGCCACCTGGGTGAACAGCACGCCCACCAGCCCCTCCGACGGATCGGCGTAGGCCGTGGTGCCGAGCCCGCCGGTCCAGCCGAACCGGCCCGGCCGGGTGTAGAGGCGATCGGCCCGGGTGTCCACCTGCATCCCGAACCCCCAGCCGCCCGACCCGAGGAACGTCTCGGCGCCCGCCTTCTGGGCCGGCGACAGATGGTCGGCCGTCATCAGCTCGACCGAGGCCCGCGACAGGACCCGGCCGCCGTCGTGCCGCCCCTTCTCCAGCAGCATCCGGAGGAACGCGGCGTAGTCGGGGGCGGTCGAGAGCAGGCCGGGGCCGCCGCCGCCGGACGGGAAGGCCGGCGGCTCGTGCCACACGCGCGGGTCGGGCCTCGGCGTCACGCCGCCCGAGCCGTCCGGCCGGTAGGAGCCGGCCAGGCGGTGGAGCTTGCCCGCGGGCAGGTGGTAGCCGGTGTCGCGCATGCCCAGGGGCTCGAAGATGCGCTCGGTCATGAAGTCGTGCAGCGGTTTCCCGGCGGCCCGCGCGACCAGCACGCCCAGGACGTCGGCGCTCGTGTGGTAGGTCCACCGCTCGCCCGGCTGGAACATCAGCGGCAGCGCGCCCAGCCGGGCGAGCCACTCGTCAGGGCCGCTGCCGGGGCCGTCGGGGCCGCGGTCGATCCGCGGGTCGCGCATCGCGCGCACGATGGGCAGGTCGTCGCCCTCCACCAGGAGCTGTCCCGTGCCCAGCCGGAAGGTCAGCAGGTCGCGTACGGTGATCGGCCGCGTGGCGGGCACCGTGTTGTCCAGCGGCGCGTCCAGGGCGCGCACCACCCGGCGACCGGCCAGCTCGGGGACGAGGTCGTCGATCGGGTCGTCGATCCGCAGGACGCACTCCTCCACCAGGATCATCGCCGCCGCCGCGGTGACGGCCTTCGTCAGCGACGCGATCCGGAAGATCGAGTCCGCCTCGACGGCCGCCCCGCCGCCGCGCTCCAGCGTGCCCATCGGCACGACGTGCGTCTCGCCCCGACGATGGACGAGCCCGACCAGCCCCGGCACCTCGCCCCGTGCCACGAACCCGCCCAGCACGCCCCGCATCCGCTGTTCCAGTACGCTCATCGGTCCTCCTGAAGTGACGTGTCGTGACAATGACCGGACGGCCCCGGAAAACTCATCGTCATGGCGTGTCCATCCGGGCGGGTCCCGTTCGTGGTGAAGGCGTACGGCGGCCCCGCCGTACGCCGACCGCGAAGGGGAACACCGATGAAGTACATGCTGCTGATCAACGCCGGCACCTCCGACGAGCAGGAGCCGGGCGACTTCCAGGAGTGGATGGCCTACGACAAGTCCGTCCGGGAGGCGGGCATCCTGGTCTCCGGGGAGTCGCTGGCCGACCTGGTGACCGCCACCACCGTACGGGTGAGCGCCGACGGCACGCCCACCGTCACCGACGGCCCGTACGCCGAGACGCGCGAGGTCCTGGGCGGCTTCTACGTGATCGACGTGCCGGACCTCGACGCCGCCCTCGACTGGGCCGTGCGCTGCCCGGGTGCGCGCGGCGGCGGCTCGGTGGTGGTGCGCCCGGTCGCCGACTTCGATGCGTGAGATCGAGGCCGTCTTCCGTGAGGAGCGTGGCCGGCTGCTGGCCGCGCTCGTCCGCCGCTTCGGCGACCTCGACCTCGCCGAGGAGGTCACCTCCGACGCCGTCGAGGCGGCACTGAGGCACTGGCCCGCCGAGGGCGTGCCGCCCAATCCGGGCGCGTGGCTGATGACCACCGCGCGGCGCAAGGCGGTCGACCGGCTCAGGCGCGAGCAGGCACTGGCCACCCGGCTGGCCGTCCTGGCGGCCGAGGCCGAGCGGGCCGCCCCCGAAGCGCCCCCCGGCGAGGACGGCGGCCTGCCCGACGAACGGCTGCGGCTCTTCTTCACCTGCGCCCACCCTGCGTTGCCGGCCGAGGACCGCGGGGCGCTGACGTTGCGCTGCCTGGCCGGCCTGACCACCCCCGAGGTGGCGCGGGCCTACCTGGTGCCGGCCCAGACGATGGCCAAGCGCATCGTCCGGGCCAAGAAGAAGATCAGGGAGGCGCGTGTCCCGTTCCGCGTGCCCGAGGCCCACGAGCTGCCGGAACGGGTGCCCGGCGTGCTCCAGGTGATCTACTCGATCTTCACCGAGGGTTACGCGGCCAGCTCCGGACCCTTCCTCCAGCGGCTCGACCTGGCCGAGGAGGCGATCAGGCTGGCCCGGATCCTGCGCCGGCTGCTGCCCGCCGAGCGGGAGGTCGCCGGACTGCTGGCGCTGTTGCTGCTGGTGCACGCGCGGCGCGACGCCCGTGCCGGGCCTGAGGGGGAGCCGGTGCTGCTCGGCGAGCAGGACCGCGGCCTCTGGGACCGGGCCATGATCGAGGAGGGCTCGGCGCTGGTGGTGACCGCGCTCAGCGGCGGCCCGCCCGGCCCGTACGCCGTCCAGGCCGCGATCGCGGCGCTGCACGACGAGGCCCGGACCTGGCCACGACCGACTGGCCGCAGGTCGTGGCCCTGTACGACGTGCTGCTCGCGCTCGACCCCTCTCCGGTGGTGGCGCTGAACCGGGCGGCGGCCGTGGCCATGCGCGACGGGCCCGAGGCCGGGCTGGCGCTGCTGGAGGAGCTGGCCGGGGCGCGGCGGCTGCGCGACTACCACCCGTACCTGCTGGCCCGCGCCGACCTGCTGCACCGGCTCGGCCGGCTGCCCGAGGCCGCCGAGGCGTACCGCGCCGCGCTCGCAGCGGCCGGGAGCGAGCCGGAGCGCACCCACCTCCGCCGCCGCCTGGCCGCGCTGGCGGAGGCCGGGCACGAGGTTTGAGCACCGCCCTGACCAGGGAGAACTGCTGAGATGGGTGGAGCAGACGGTGACCGCTACCTGCCGATCGCCGAGCACGGCCTCATCGGCGATCTGCGCAGCGTGGCCCTGGTCGGCACCGACGGCACCATCGACTGGTACTGCTGCCCGGCCTTCGACTCGCCCAGCGTGTTCGCCTCGATCCTCGACGCCGACCGGGGCGGGGCGTTCGAGCTGGGCACCGACGTGCCGGCGCGGACCAAGCAGTTCTACTTCCCCGACACCAACGTGCTCATCACCCGCTTCTTCACCGAGGGCGGGGTGGGCGAGATCCAGGACTTCATGCCGATCATCGGCGAGCCGGGCGGCCGCGGCCGGCAGCGGCTGATCCGCCGGGTGCTCTGCGTGCGCGGCTCGCTGCCGTTCCACGCGCGGGTGGCCCCCCGCTTCGGCTACGGGGCCGACCCGCACGTCGTGCGCGAGGTCGACGGCCTGACCGTCTTCGAGTCCGCCCGGCTGACGCTCGGGCTGAGCGCCACCGTGCCGGTCGAGTGCGACGGACGCGACGTGCGGGCGTGCTTCACCCTCGTGGAGGGCGAGTCGGAGGTGTTCGCGCTGGACCGGATCGAGGCCGAGATCCCGCCCCTCGGCTGCCCGCACGTCGAGGCGGAGGAGGCGCTGACCGCCACGGTCGCGTTCTGGCGCAGATGGCTGTCGGCCTCCCGCTACCGGGGCAGGTGGCGGGAGATGGTCCACCGCTCGGCCCTGACGCTCAAGCTGCTGACGTACGCGCCGACCGGCGCGATCGTCGCCGCCCCGACCACCAGCCTGCCCGAGCTGATCGGCGGCGAGCGCAACTGGGACTACCGCTACCTCTGGGTCCGCGACGCCGCCTTCTGCGTCTACGCCCTGCTCCGGCTGGGCTTCACCGGCGAGGCCGAGGCGTTCATGTCGTTCCTGACCCGGCACGTCAGCCTGCGCCCCGCCGGCCCCAATGGCCCCCTCCAGATCATGTACGGCATCGACGGCCGCACCGACCTGCCCGAACGGCAGCTCGACCACCTGGAGGGCTACCGCGGCTCGGCCCCGGTACGCGTCGGCAACGCCGCCGCCGGCCAGCTCCAGCTCGACATCTACGGCGCCCTGCTCGACTCCGTCTACCTCTACGACAAATGGGGCAAGCCCATCTCCAGCGACCACTGGGACGCCGTCTGCGCCCTGGTCGACTGGGTCTGCGACAACTGGGACCAGCCCGACGAGGGCGTCTGGGAGACCAGGGGCGGACGCAAGAAGTTCCTGTACTCCCGGCTGATGTGCTGGGTCGCCATCGAACGCGCCATGCGCATGGCCGCCCGCCGCGGCCTGCCCGCCGACATCCCCCACTGGCGCGGGGCGCGCGACGACCTCTACCGGCAGATCATGGCCCACGGCTGGTCCGACGTGCGGCAGGCGTTCGTCCAGCACGAGGACGGCGACGTGCTCGACGCGGCGCTGCTGATGATGCCGCTGGCCAAGTTCGTCTCGCCCACCGACCCGAAGTGGCTGTCCACGCTCGACGCGCTCACCGCCGACCTGGTGTCCGACTCGCTGGTCTACCGCTACGACCCGGACGCCAGCCCCGACGGCCTGCGCGGCCAGGAGGGCACGTTCTCCATCTGCTCCTTCTGGTACGTCGAGGCGCTGGTCCGCGCCGGCCGGGTGGAGGAGGCCCGCCTGGCCTTCGAGAAGATGCTGACCTACGCCAACCACCTCGGCCTGTACGCGGAGGAGATCGGCCGGACGGGCGAGCAGCAGGGCAACTTCCCGCAGGCGTTCACCCACCTGGCCCTGATCAGCGCCGCCTTCAACCTCGACCGCGCCCTCGGCTGACCGCGGGAATCCCCGCGCGCGTGAGCGTTCAGGACTCGCCGGACAGCACGGCCGTCCCCAGGGACGCGCCGGAGATCACCCTCGCCGCGGTCGTCGTGGACGAACCGGAGCCCAGCTCGGTCAGGGCGGCCCGGTCGAGGGCGTGCACGGTGAACCGGTAGGTGTTGACCGACCAGGGGGAGCACGGCCCCTGGTAGCCGTACAGGCTGGCGCTGCCGCGGTAGTAGATCTGCCGGGCCCCGGCGGGGGCCGTCGGACGGTAGGCGTGCTCGACGTTCTGCGGCAGCGAGGTCACGTCCGCCGGGATGTCGTAGATCACCCAGTGGATGAGGTTGTTGTTGTCCAGGTCCCGCATCACCAGGGCGTAGCCGCGGGTACCGGCCGGGCCGCCGCTCCAGGTCAGGGGCGGTGACTCGTTGCGCCGGCCGGGGTCGGTCTGGCCGCCGCTGGTGCACTCGTGCACCTTCGGGATGATGCCGCCCTGGGTGAAGGCGGTGCTGGTGAGGGCGAAGGCGGTGGCGTTCGCCGGCGCCGCGGCGGCCACGGCGGCGGCCGTCGCCTCCGCCACCACCGCGAACGGCACACCCGCATGGAACCTGTCCGCCATGAACCGATATCAGGCTGAGTGGTCCGGTTTCTTTGTGATGCTGCTGGGAAGCAATGGCGCTGTCAGGCCGGGGGCACTCCTCCCCCCCACGAGGGGTGGCGACACCCGGCGCGGCAGAACGGGAGTGTGAAGCGTGGAAGTCACCGGCATCATCTCCGCCCTCATCATCGGGCTTGTCATCGGCGTCATCGGCCGGCTGGTCGTGCCGGGCCGTCAGAGCATCCCCATCTGGCTCACCATCGTGATCGGCATCGTCGCGGCCCTCATCGGCACCGCGATCGCCGCCGCGGTCGGCGTCGCGGACACCCGTGGCATCGACTGGATAGAACTGGTCATCCAGGTGGTGCTCGCCGGCCTGGGGGTCGCCCTGGCGGCGGGCCTCTACGGCAGACGCAGCGTCCGGTAGAGGGGAACGCGCCGGGATCCCGGGGTGCGGCGAACGCGCCGCACCCCGGGATCCCGCCGTTCCAGCCCCCTTTGGACGGCAGACGTTTTCGGCATGGCCGGAACCGGGGCCGGACGGAGATCGTTGTGCGGGTCGGCTGCACACATTCGATCTTCGACAGGGAGAACAAGCCGTGGTCTTCAAACGCATGCTGGGTGCCTTCGGCGTCGGCGCGCCCTCGGTGGACACCGTTCTGGCAACCCCGCGCGTCCAGCCGGGCGGCACGCTGTCCGGCGAGGTGCGGCTCAAGGGCGGCGACTTCGACGCCGAGATCGAGCACGTCACCCTCGGCCTGGTCGCCCGCGTGGAGTTCGAGCACGGCGACGGCGAGCACGCGGGGGCGGGGGAGTTCTCCCGCGTCCAGGTGTCGGGGCCGTTCGTGCTGCGCCAGGGCGAGGAGCGCACGATCCCGTTCCAGATCGGCGTGCCGTGGGAGGCGCCGATCAGCCAGATCGGCGGGCAGCCGCTGCACGGCATGGCGCTGGGCGTGCGCACCGAGCTGGCCATCGCCAAGGCGGTCGACAAGGGCGACCTCGACGAGGTCGCGGTCGAGCCGCTGCCCTCGCAGCTGCGCATCCTGGAGGCGCTGCTGCAGCTCGGCTTCGCGTTCAAGTCCGCCGACCTGGAGGCCGGCCGCCTGTACGGCGTGCGCCACGAGCTGCCGTTCTACCAGGAGATCGAGTTCTACCCGGCCGGCCGGTACGCCGGCGTGCTCGGCGAGCTCGAAGTGACCTTCGTGGCCGACCCGGCGGGGCTTGAAGTGGTCCTGGAGGCCGACAAGCGTGCCGGGCGCTACTCCGGCGACGCGATCGGCCGCTTCACCGTCAGCCACGCCGACGCCCTGCAGACCGACTGGGCCGCCGAGCTCGACCGCTGGCTGTCCGGCCTGGCCGCGCACGCCCACGGGGGCTTCGGGCACGGCGACCACCACGGCCACGGCGACCACGGGTACGGTGACCACCACGGTCACCCCGGTCACCACGGCCACGGCCATCACGAGCAGCACCACGGCGGGCCGGGCTGGGGCGCGGTGGCCGCGGCCGGCGCCGCCGGTGTGGTCGGCGGCCTGGTGGCGGGGGAGATCGTCGAGGAGATCTTCGAAGGCGACGACGACGAGGGCGGCGACGGCGACTGGTGACCCTCGACCGGTGATCCGCCCGTCACGGGCGGGTCACCCCGGTTCCGCCGCACCTTGACGTGAGGTCTGTCGCGCGGGGCGAGGTCTGTGCTGCGGAGCAAAGTGGCAGAAAAAGGAGCTTCTACTCCTTTCCACTCTTAACGTATAGCGCACCGGGGGGCTTGCGGCAAGACCCCCGTCGTGCCGCAGAATCGTCCGCCGAGGCCAGAAGCCTTGCCACGCGAAGACCGACCTCGTAGCGGAGCCACATACATGAATCCCCTGACCACCGGCGTGTTCGACCTGCCCGGCAACCTCGCCGCCAAGGCCGACCCGGCGTTGATCGCCGTCGACGAGCGACACTTCGCGGCCCTCGCCGAGAGCCTGGAGCAGTCGATCGCCGACCTGTCCGCCCGCCTCGACGCCGAACGCATGGCCCCCGGCGGCAAGGGCCGGCAGGCGCTCGACCGCGACCTGGAGATCCACCGCCTGTCCGCCCGCCTGCGGACGCTGCGCCGCTTCGGCCTCGACCTGTGCCTCGGCCACATGGTCACCGCCGACCATCCCGAACCGGTGTACATCGGACGGCTCGGCCTCACCGACAGCGACGGCCGCCGCCTGCTGCTCGACTGGCGTTCGCCCGCGGCCGAGCCGTTCTTCGGCGCCACCCACGCCAACCCCATGGGCCTGGCCAGCCGCCGCCGGTACCGCTGGACCCGCGGCCGGATCAGCGACTACTGGGACGAGGTGTTCACCGCCGACGGCTTCGAAGGCCACGCCGCGCTCGACGACCAGTCCGCCTTCATCGCCAGCCTGGGCGGCAACCGTTCGTCCAGGATGCGCGACGTGCTCGGCACGATCCAGGCCGACCAGGACGCCATCATCCGGGCCGGCTCCCGCGGCGCCCTCGTCGTGGACGGCGGCCCCGGCACCGGCAAGACCGTCGTCGCCCTCCACCGCTCGGCCTACCTGCTCTACTCCGACCCCCGGCTCGGCCACAACAAGGGCGGCGTGCTGTTCGTCGGCCCGCACCAGCCCTACCTGGCCTACGTCGCCGACGTGCTGCCCAGCCTGGGGGAGGACGGCGTGCGCACCTGCACCCTGCGCGACCTCGTGCCCGAGGGGGCGGCGGCGGCCCCCGAGCGGGACCCGGAGGTGGCGCGGCTGAAGGCGTCCGCGGACATGGTGAAGGCGATCGAGCCGGCCGTCAGGTTCTACGAGAACCCGCCCGCCAAGGGCATGACGGTCACCACGCACTGGTCGGACGTCTGGCTGAGCGCCGAGGACTGGGCCGAGGCGTTCCAGGCCGCCGACCCCGGCACCCCGCACAACGAGGCCCGCGACCAGATCTGGGAGGAACTGCTCACGATCCTCATCGACAAGCACGACCCGCATGACCGGCACGGCGATCACGAGGTGTCGCCGGAGCTGCTGCGCAGGTCGCTGCGCGCGAACCGGGAGCTGCTGGCCGCCTTCAACCGCGCCTGGCCGCTGATCGAGCCCACCGACCTCGTCGGCGACCTGTGGACGGTCCCCGCCTACCTGCGGCTGTGCGCCCCCTGGCTCGGCCCGGACGAGATCCGGCGGCTCCAGCGCGCGGACGCCCAGTCCTGGACGGTCTCCGACCTGCCGCTCCTCGACGCGGCCCGCCAGCGCCTCGGCGACCCGGAGGCGTCCCGCCGGCAGCGCAGGCAGCAGGCCGCCCTGGCCGTCCAGCGCGAGCGCATGGCCCAGGTCGTGGACAACCTGATCGAGGCCGACGACGACGGCGAGGGCCTGGTGACCCAGCTTCGCCGGGCGGACCTCCAGCGCAACCTGGTGGACGAGTCGGAGCTGCCCACCGTGGAGCCGGACCTGCTCGCCGGGCCGTTCGCGCACGTCGTCGTGGACGAGGCCCAGGAGCTGACCGACGCCGAATGGCAGATGTTGCTGCTGCGCTGCCCGTCCAGGAGCTTCACCATCGTCGGGGACCGCGCCCAGGCCAGGCACGGGTTCACCGAGTCGTGGGCGGAACGGCTGGGCCGGGTCGGCATCGACCGCGTCGAGCTGGCCGGCCTGAGCGTCAACTACCGGACCCCGGCGGAGATCATGGCCGAGGCCGAGCCGGTCATCAGGGCCGCCCTGCCGGACGCCAACGTGCCGGTCTCCATCCGGGAGAGCGGCGTCCCGGTCACCCGCGGGCCGGTCGCCGAACTGGATGCGATCCTCGACGCCTGGCTCGCCGCGAACCCCGAGGGGATCGCCTGCGTGATCGGGGACCCGGCCTTCCGGGAGCGGCCCCGGGTCCGGTCGCTGACGCCGGAGCTGTCGAAGGGGCTGGAGTTCGACCTGGTCGTCCTCGTCGACCCGGACCGGTTCGGCGACGGCGGCGACGGCGTCGAGGGCGCGGTCGACCGTTACGTGGCGATGACCCGGGCGACCCGGCAGCTCGTCGTCCTCACGACCCCCTGACGGGGGCCCGCCGCCGGGTGCGCCACGCCGTCCGCCGTCATGCACGCGCCCTGGCGGCGGCGGGGCCGGCCGGGGCGTTCGGGCGGGTGACGCGGCGGCGGCGGGCCGGCAGGCCCAGCATCGGGTTGGCGACGCCCCAGGCGGCGCTCTTGCAGACCAGCTCCTTGTAGACGGCGGCGACCCGCCCGGTCAGCACCTTGGGCACGGCCCGGTCGTCGGCGGTGACGAACTGGATCAGGCCGTCGCCCCGGCCCAGCGAGACGCACTGGTTGAAGTAGCGCAGCGGCGTGTTCGGCAGTTTCCCGCCGGTCAGCCGCGCCGCGATCGAGTCGGCGGCCTGCCAGGCGGTCGGGATGCCCGAGGCGCACGACATGCGCAGCGGCTTGCCGCCGGGGCCCATCGCCATGGCGGCGTCGCCGACGGCGTACACGTTCGGGTGCGAGACCGAGCGCATGGTCCCGTCGACCACGATCTGGCCGGTGCCGGTGACCTCCAGGGTGGTCGCCCGCGCGATCGGGTGCACGGCGAAGCCTGCCGTCCAGACGGTCACCTCGGCCGGGATGGGCTCGCCGTCGGTGGTGACGCGGCCGGCCTCGACGCCGGTGACGGCCGTGTGCTCGTGCACGCTCACCCCGAGCCCGGCGAGGACCTTGCGCACGTGCGCGCGGCCCTTCGGCGAGAGCCAGTCGCCGAGACCGCCGCGGGCGGCGAGGGCGACGTCGAGGTCGGGACGGGCCTCGGCGATCTCGGCCGCGGCCTCCAGCCCGGTGAGCCCGCCGCCGACGACGACCACGCGCTGACCGGCGTCGAGCCGGGCCAGCCGCTCGCGCAGCCGCAGCGCCCCCGGACGTCCGGCGACGTCGTAGGCGTGCTCGGCGGTCCCGGGCACGCCCTCGGCGTTCCAGCCGCTGCCGAGCGCGTAGACCAGCGTGTCGTAGGCCAGCTCCTCGGCGCCGCCCGCGCCGGTGACGGTGACGGTCCCGCGGTCGGCGTCGAGGCCGGTGACCGTCCCGAGCCGCAGCTCGACGCCGGTGCCGGCGAACATCTCGCGGAACGGCCGGGGCCTGAGGTCCTGCCCGGTCGCCACCTGGTGCAGGCGGACGCGCTCCACGAAGTCGGGCTCGGCGTTGACGAGGGTGATGGCGACGTCCTCGCGGCTCAGCCGCCTGGCCAGGCGGCCGGCGACGACGGCTCCGGTGTAGCCGGCTCCGAGGACCATGATGCGGTGCTGCATTTCCTCGCTCCTGTCTGACGCGGGTTCGCCACCTGAACCGGACGGCCCGCGTTTTCCTGACAGGATCACGGTGTGAAGCGCGTCACACCGTGTCTCAGAAGGCTGTGAACACCGGCTCCCCGTGCTCGGCGGCCGCCCAGCGCGCGGTCGCCCGGCCGAGCTTGTCGGGGTTGACCTGGTTGCGGAACGCGGCGATGCCCTCGGTGGTGACCTCTATGCACATGACGCCGACGACCCGGCCGTCGACGACCGCCACGACGGCCGGCTCCCCGTTGGCGGTCCAGGGGTAGATCTCGGGCGAGCCGCCGACTATGGCGCGCTTGGCCTTGCCGGGCTTGACCAGGCCCCACAGGAACTTCGCGACCGCGACGGCGCCCACGAACGCCTTGGCGCGGGCCGGGACCTTCCCGCCGCCGTCGCCGACCGCGATGGCGTCCTGGGTGAGCAGGCGGACGAGCGGCTCGGTCTGCCCGCTGGTGGCGGCGGCCAGGAACTCCTCGACGATCCGCCGGGCGGCGGCCTCGTCGACCTCGGTACGGGCCCGGCCGTCGGCGACGTGCTTCTTGGCGCGGTGGAAGATCTGCTGGCTGGCCGACTCGGTGATGTCGAGGATCTCGGCGATCTCCCGGTGGGAGTGGTCGAAGGCGGCCCGCAGCACGTAGACCGCCCGCTCGTTGGGGGACAGGCGTTCCATCAGCGTGAGGACGGCGTACGAGACCGACTCGCGCTGCTCGGCGGTCTCGGCCGGGCCGAGCATCGGGTCGCCGGCGAGCAGCGGCTCGGGCAGCCACTCCCCGACGTACGTCTCGCGGCGGGCCCGCGCGGAGCCGAGCTGGTTGAGGCACAGGTTGGTGAGCACCTTCGTCAGCCACGCCTCGGGCACCTCGACGCGGCCCGCGTCGGCGGACTGCCAGCGCAGGAACGTCTCCTGCACGGCGTCCTCGGCCTCCGCGGCGGAGCCGAGCAGGCGGTAGGCGATGGCCTCCAGGCGGGGTCTGGCGGCCACGAACCGGTCGACGTCGTCCGCGGTCAAAGGCATGGCCCGATCCTAGAACGTCCCCTTATGCGGTGGAACGCCCTGGCTCGACGTGTGCGTTGATCGGCGGCGGTCCCGGGTAGAAGCGGCCGATGTTCGACGACTTCGCGACCGGCGTGATCGACGTCGGCGAGACCGAGCTGTTCGTCCGGTACGGCGGTTCCGGCACGCCCCTCCTGCTGCTCCACGGCCACCCCCGCACCCACGCGACCTGGCACCGCGTCGCGCCCCTCCTGGCCCCCCACCACACGGTGGTCTGCCCCGATCTGCGCGGGTACGGCCGCTCGGGCAAACCGCCCACCACCCCCGACCACGCCCCCTACTCCAAGCGGGCCATGGCCCGCGACATGGTCGCCCTCATGCGCTCGCTGGGCCACGAACGGTTCGCCGTCGCCGGCCACGACCGCGGCGCCTACGTCGCCCACCGCCTGGCCGCCGACCACCCGGCCGCCGTCACCCGCCTGGTCGCGATGGACGGCATCCCCATCGGCGAGGCGCTGGCCAGGGCCGACGCCCGCTTCGCGGCCTCCTGGTGGCACTGGTTCTTCCTCGGCCAGACCGCCAAACCCGCCGAACGCGTCATCAACGCCGACCCTGACGCCTGGTACAACGGCAGCGCCGAGCAGATGGGCGAGGAGGCGTACGAGGACTACCGCCGGGCCATCCACGACCCGGACACCGTCCACGCGATGTGCGAGGACTACCGCGCCGGCCTGACCGTGGACCGCGCGGCCGACGACGCCGACCGCGCCGCCTCCCGCCGCCTCACCTGCCCCACCCTGTTCCTCTGGACGTCCAAGGACGACATGGAGGACCTGTACGGCGACCCGCTGGCGATCTGGCGCACCTGGGCCGACGACGTGACCGGCCACCCGATCGACAGCGGCCACCACGTGGCCGAAGAGGCCCCGGACGATCTCGCCGCCTCCCTGCTGGCCTTCCTGCGCGAATGACGCCCTGACGGGGGCGGCCGTCCCGGACACGTGATTCATGCCGTTTTCCGCGTTCACCTACATCGCCGGGCCCCTTCCGTGAGGATGGGGCTTCTGCACAGCGTGGCGAGTGCGTCACAGAACGCGATGTGGAGAGGGGCGTCATGAGTCCTGGAGCGGCTTCGCCATGCGGCGGCGGTCCTGCGAGCAGGGCGGCGACGACCAGGGTCCGCGACGTCGTGCGCGACGTGGTGGCGGCGACCGCGCCGGACGAGCTCCTGCTCGTGGACGGGCTGGCCGGGCTCGACGACGACGTCGTGATCCGGCGGCTGGGCCGGCGGGGCGCCAGGCGTGAGCCGTTGGGGTTCGGCCTGGGCGAGATCGCGGCCCTGGTGACGCCGGTGGTGTGGCTCATGGTCGACGAGGCCGCACGGCGGGTGGGGACCGCCGCCGTGGACGGCGCGGCGGCGCGAACGAAGGCCGTGCTGCGCAGGGTCTTCCGGAGGCCGGCGGCGGCCGTCTTCGTCCCTGACCTGACCCGTGACGAGCTCGCCGAGGTCCACCGGCGGGTGCTGGAGACCGCTGTGGAGCACGGGCTCGGCGACAGTCGCGCCCGGCTCATCGCCGACGCCGTGGTGGGCCGGCTCGCACTGGCCGCACCGGAACTCGACGCGCGGGAACCGGACGGCCCGGCCGACGGCGCCCCCCTGACGAAGAACCAGTGATGACGGCCACGGCCTCCGCCCCGCGGATCGACGAGCGCGCGATGGGCGCGGGCACGACCGTGCGCTTCGTGCTGCTGCTGACTCTGCTGCTGGTGAGCAGCGGTTCGATGATGCAGGTCGTGGCCCGCGGATATTTCGGCGGGTACGGATACGGCTGCCTGCTCGCCGCCGGCGGCGATCCCACCCAGGGCACCGACCGGGGCGTCTCCGCGCGGATCATCGCCAACCACGACGCCTACTGGGCCTGCGTCGATCGCTACGAGCCCGCGGCGCCCTGGTGGCTGCCCCTCCTGGGGCTCGTCCTGGTGGCGGCGGTGGCCGTGGCGCTGTTCCTGGCCCTGCCGCACTGGAAGATCCGGCGGGACCGCCTCGTGCCGCTGGACGTGATCGACCACGACGGCGAGATCGGGCGCAGGATGGCGGAGCTCGCCGCCGTGGCCGGGCTGGCCCGCGTGCCCAGGATCGTCGTGGACCTGACGGCGGTCACGACCGACGCCGTGGTGTTCGGCAGCGACCGCCGCCCCATCGTGTGCCTGCACGGTGGGCTGGTCGCCCGCAGGACCGCCGATCCCGACGGCTTTCGCGCGCGGGCGATGCACGAGTTCGCCCACATCCGCAACCGCGACCTCACCATCACCTACGCCACCGTCGTCGTGTGGCGGGTGTTCGTCGTCCTCGTGCTCCTCCCGTACGTCGTCTGGTACCTCACCGCGATCCCCACCTCCGCGCGGTCGCCGTTCTGGCCCGGCGAGACGGCGTTCACCACACGGGGCCTGCTGCTTCCGATCTGCATGATCCTCCTGGTCTATCTCGCCCGCTCGGACGTCCTGCGCAGCCGGGAGATCCACGCCGACCTCGCCGCGACGCGCTGGGGCGCCGACCTGCGCTCTCTGGCGTTCACGACGCCCGCCCCGGTCACGGGCCGGCTGCGGCGGGCTCTCGGCTCCTTCGTCGAGCTGTGGCGCATGCACCCGCGCTGGACGCTGCGCCGGGACGCCGTCACCGACCCGGCGGCGCTGTTCGGCGTGCAGGCGCTGCCCATGTTCCTGACCGGGGCCGCCGCTCCGCTCATCGACGTCCAGGTGGCGGACTACCTGCCTCCCGTCGCGAGCGGCGCCTGGCTGGGCCGGCTGCCGGCCCTGCTGGTGGCGGGTCTGGTCACCGGCGTGGCCGGGATCGCGCTGTGGCGTGCCGTGGTCCACGCGGTGCTGACCGGACGTCGGGCGCCGTCCGGTGTGCGCGCGGGGTTGTGGCTGGGCGCCGGCGCAGTGGCCGGCGAGCTGGTGCTGAACCGGGTGACGGTCCTGCGGTGGTTCCCGGACCACCCGGTGGTGCTGGCGCTGGTGCTGTTCGCCGGGGTGGCCTTCGCCTGGTGGACCGCGCAGTGCGCCGAACTGTGGGTCAGGGCCTGGCCGGGACGTACGATCCGGCCGGCCATGCTGCTGGGGCTCACGGCCGCGTGGCTGGTGCTGTTTGCGTGGTTCGTGTGGTGGCAGAGCGAAGGCGCGCTGCTGGCGAGCAGTGGAACGGTCGACCCCGCCGGGATGCGCCTGATCCTGCGGGAACTGTACGGCGCCTCGCCGGAGGAGCATCCGGCCATGCAGTCCGCGATCGGCGCGGTGTGGCCGTTCCTGACCAGCCTCGACACGCCGCTCGTCCTCTCCGCGGTCATGGCCCTGTGGGTGGTGCCCCTGCTCACCTGGACGTTCCGCCCGACCACCGCTCCGCCCTCGTGGACGCTCGGCTCGTTGACCGAGCCCGGCCGATGGGAGGCCCCGGACAAGGGGGTGCCGCTGCAGCGGCGGGTGCTGCCGGTCGTGCTGCTGGGGATACCGGCGAGCTGGGCCGCCGTCGCCGTCGTGATGGGCTACATGCACACCTGGCAGCCCCCACCCGCGGATCGAGGAGGCCTCTACGCCCTGATCTACCAGGCGTGGACGCTCGTGGCCCTGGTGGCGGCGGCCGCGGCGGCAGCCGCCGTCGCGAGCGTGCCGGCGAGCCGTCACCGGCTGCTCGTCGCGCTGATCACCGCCGAGGTCGTGGCGTTGGGCGGCCTGGCCGGCCGCTTCGTGTTCGCCGCCGCGGACGGGTGCTTCCAGCCGCTCAACACCTTGGCGGTTCGCTGCCACTGGCTGCCGGATCCGGCTTGGACGCTCGTGCAGAGCATCATGGGCTACGTTCTCGTGCTCGCCGCGGTCGCCGCCGTCATGGCGGCCGGCATCGTGTCGGCGGCCCGGAGGCTGCGGCCCAAGACCCGGCGCGCGACCCGCGACCTCCCCCCTGACCCGCGGCCGAACGGCCGGCTCGCCGCGCGGCGGGCCGCCACGGCCGTGCTCTGCGCGGCGGCGGTCGCGGCCCCCCTCGTGGCGGCCGCACAGCAGGAATCGCCCGGACCCGCCACCCTCTCCCAGGTCCAGCAGGTGGTGGGCCTCGACGATGCGGTGGTGTCCGCCGAGATCAGGCAACTGCAGGTGAAGGCCTGGTGGGCACACGGCGGCTGGGATCTGCGCGAGCGCTACAGGACCGATGTCGTACGTCTGTCCAAGAGCCTGAACGACGCCGCGCAGGCCGGGCGCGGCTCCGTCGAGCCGACGATCTTCGGCCCCCTGTGCAGCCACATGGGGGAGATCGCCCGAGACGCGGGCCGCTACTTCGATGCCCCCGACCAGGAGACCCAGGCCTTCTGGCGGACGTTCATCACCCAGGCCGGCAACGGAGGCCGAAACTGCCGGAAAAGCCTGGACGACGAGAACGGCGACCTCTTCATCACGTCCATGCACGAGCTCATCGAGGCCGGGAAGGCGCTCCAGGCGGTCACCGCCAGGATGCCGAGGTGACATCCGCCTCTCCGACCTCCGGGCGTGTTCCTGCGGGCCGAGGTCAGGGCAGGCGGTTGCGGTAGATCTGCCTGGCTTGCTCGTACAGGGCCAGGTGGTCGTCCACCTGGGCGGGGGTGTCGAAGCGGCCGGACTCGCGCAGGATCGATTCCAGCCGGTCCAGCCAGGCCAGGCACCAGCGCACGTCCGCCTCCCTGGCCACGTGGCCGCCCGCGACGTCGAGGTACACAGGGCTGGTGTGGGCGTAGGCGCCGCGCCGGTGCTGCGAGCGCGGATGCGGCCCGCCGGTCGCCACGGCCACCACGTACGTCGGTTCGTCCGCCGTCATCCTGGCCACCAGCCGCCCGGGAGGCCCCTGCGCGAGCACGCCCGCAGCGGTACGGATCTCCAGTTCCTCGACCTCCGGCCCGATCGTGGAGACCACGATCTCCAGCTCCTGGCCCGGCAGCAGCTCCAGCGTGTCGCCGGGACCGTGCCCGTTCACCGTGAGCTCCAGCCACGGCCCGGTGGTGGCGAACGTACGACCGTGCAGGATCGCCTCGGCGTAGGACTCGGCGGTGAGGGGGCCGGCGACGTTGGCGTACACACGCTCCCAGCCGGGCGGGGCGGAGGCGGTGCCGCGGCGGCAGAACGACAGCACGGCGTCGGTCCCCGCCGTCACCGCCAGCCTGTTGCCCGCGCCGATGAGCCGGCGGTACACGGCCGCCGTGGCCAGGACGGAGGAGTGGTTGAGCACATCGAGCGAGTCGATCAGGCCCAGTGCGGCGTCGGCCACGATCTCCCTGGCCGCGCAGGACCGTCCCCGATCGAGTACGACGTCCGGCGGGTCGTCGTCGCCGAACGCGGTGTGGAACGGGTGACCGTAGGAGACGATCCCGCCGAGTGCCCTCAGCTCCTCGCACGCCGCCGCGTTGGGCGGCCAGTCCGCCGTGCCGCCGAAGCCCGTGTGGTAGCGGCTCGGCAGCCCGCGCAGCCCGAACGCCGTGCAGTGGCCGAGCACGTCGTTGCGGAACTCGACGCCGATCCTGGCCAGGTGCCGGTCGTCGGACCACGGCAGGTCCTTGCCCACCCACTGCTCCAGCGCCTCCGCGTCGTAGACGCGCTCGCTCGCCACGTTGCCCGCCACCAGGTTGAGCACGTGGAGGTCCTCGCCGTGCTGCGCGGCGGCGGCCAGCTCGGGCGCGGCGGGCTCCTCGCCCATCCAGTTGAGGTGGACGTGCAGGTCGCCGCCGTACCAGCCGCTGGCGGCCGCGTCGTACAGCCGTTCGGGCGCCAGCTCCACCAGCGTCTCCGCGCCGACCTGCGGCGTGACGGTCACTTCGGCGGTGCCGTACTCCATCCCCCTGGCCACGGTCACGGTGACGGGCTCGGCGGGGACGCGGACCACGAGGTCGTCGCCGTGGAAGAACGGCCGGCGGTGCGCGTCCAGCTTGGGCGGCGCGCCTTCGGGGTACCAGCCTTGGCCGTTCGCGCTCGTCACGCTCCACCGGCACGGGAACCCCGCGCGCAACCGCACGCCGGCCGCCGCCACCCGCCTGCTCAGCGGCGTCAGGTCGACCGGCTGCCCGTCGACGACGACGGACTCGGCGACCTCGACCACCCTGGCCCCGCGCGCCTCCACCGGGTAAGGGGTGCCGTCCACGAGCACGGTGACCGGTTCGTCCCTGCTGGAGTCGAGCAGCAGCGCCGTACGAAACGGCTCGCCCTCCAGCACGATTCGCGTCACGGCCGCCACCGCGTGACCGCCGGGCGTCAGGCGCAGCACGGGCAGGTTGTCCACGACGTCGCCGGCGAGCGCGTCACGTACCACCCGGTCGGGGTCCACCTCGCCGAGGTGATCCTCCAGCTCGGCGGCGGGCAGGTCGGGGTGGCGCTCGGCCAGTTGGCGCAGTCCGGTGTTGTAGAAGTTGTAACGGCGGTCGAGGAAGACGGTCGCCCATGCCTGGACGACGTAGGACAGAGACGGTTCGCCCCAACAGGGGCCGTGCGCGTCACGGAGCGCACGGTAATCGGCCAGGGCAGCGGATACGGGACCAGGAAGTAACACATCGTCACACATCGGACACTCCTCGGAGGGGACCCACCGTCATACTGACAGGGATCTCCCTCTGTGTCCCGCTTCGCGGCGAAGAGCACGACCTCCATCCGATCGACGCGCCGGCATGTCCAGGGGCTCGCAAGGTGCTGCGCCGCATCCTCGGCCAATCCCGGCCGCCCTCAGGACGGCAGCCAGCCCGGCCACCAGGGCGGCACGTTGCCCACGCCGCAATTGAGCCCTGCCGCGCCGGTAGGGGTTCCGGTCGTCGCGAAATCGTAAAGAATCAGGCCGGCCGGGACGACCACCAAAAGCGCGGCGGTGACCCAGAAGCCCACCCGGAAAGCCGCGACGGCGGCTCTGCCGTCGGCTCGCCTCCCGAGCGCGCGGAACCCGGCGAGGAGAAGCGCGCCGCACAGGAAGACGGCCATGAAAAGCAGCCACCTGCCGCCGAGAAAACCAGGCCGGCCAGCGCCTCGCCCGCGTCGAGATCGCCGAAACAATACGAGAGCGCGCTGTCGACGAGCCGGCTGTCCGCCCACGCGACGGCTGCGGCGAGCAGCACGATCGCCACCAGAACACCCGCGCAGCCGAGGGTCCGGCGAAAATGCGCCCGCGCCTCCGTCACACCGGTCTCGGCGTACCGCATGGACCCCCTTTTCCGTACCTCATTGTCAGGCCGTGTCTTCGGTCGCTGGGAAGACTTCGCCGCGCCCGTCGCGGAGTTTTCCGGGTTCGCGAGGGGCATGAATTTCGCGGCAAACGTGATCAACTGTAGCCCGCGTCGGACGCCTGCTAGCCGCCGCCCACGCCCATGGCTCCGATCAGCCCGATTCCGCGGACCGCAGCCCGGCGAGCGTCAACATGCTTCCCGGCTGTGGCAGGCTGCACAATATTCGTCAATAGCGAGAGCGAACCCTACATACCACTGTTCCAAGAGGCCAGTGCTCTCCACTGTCTTGCGTGCACTGTCAAAGGCAGTTTGCCACCTTCCATGCGCCGATGAACCACACACAATTCCTCTGCCGACGCCGATCTGCAGGGCCCACGCGTTCACAACCGTAGCTCGGTATGGTGGAGGGCGTGCTGCACCCTGATGCGGTCCGTCTCGGTCGTGAAGCCGCTCGGCGGTTGGCATTGTCCGGGATCTGTGAGGTCAAGCCGGGTTTAACCGACAGGGAGTTCGCCTGGATCGAGATTGAGTACGGCATCGAGTTCGCCGACGATCACCGCGCGTTTCTTGCCGCCGGACTTCCCATCAACTCCGCTCGGCCGGAGGAGGGTGCCACGTGGGAGCGACCCTGGCCGGACTGGCGCGACGGTGAGGAGGAGGAACTCCGCCTTCATTTGGAATGGCCTGTGCGTGAGGTGCTGAATGATGTGCAGCGCGGTGCTTGGCTGAGGTCATGGGGAGCCCCGCCGGAGAACAGTGCGGAGGCGTTACGGATCGCGGGACAAGAGCTGGGGAGGGCGCCGAAGCTCATTCCGCTCTATGGACACCGCTTCCTGCCCGGTGGCCGCGGCACGTACGGCAGTCAGGTGCTGTCGATATGGGGAACGGACATCATCAGCTACGGCCGAGACCTTCCCGAATACGTCACCAACGACTTCTACCCGCTCGACGACGATGCAGGACTTTGGGACAAGGGAGCCGCCGTCCCAGTATGGGGCGAATTCCTTCAGGAGAAGTCCACGGAAAGCGGGCTGGAATTCTTCGACTTCCGCGGCAGGAGGGAGTGAACGACACACGTCGTAACCAGGACACGTTGCCTCACGTCGCAGCCCCGAGAAACGGCATGGCCGAGAAGAACACCGCCGAACTCGCGGTTCTCATCGATACCGGCAAAACTCACCCAGGAACCATTGTGTGGTGCCGGCGGAGGCCGCCAAGTACGGAACTCTTTCCGAATTGATGAAGCCGGCCACTAGGGGTATGTGCAGGGCGGAGGAGGCTCCTGGTAGGACAGCAGTCACCGTAATCCGATGCCCCAACCAAGAACCTCGTTGCTGTCCTGTCGTGCCGCGATTCCGCTGTCCAACCACACCCTCATCCGCTTGGCCGAACTCATCCGCACCCAGCGTGCCGCACGCGGCTCCCGGCGGCGTCGGTCGGACCCGGCCCAACAGGCCCTGCTCGTCCTGGCCCACCCGCGCAACGGCGACACCCGCGCCTGATCGGCCAACGGATTCGCCAGTTTTGCGCCATGTTTGCGAAAGCGTGGACCTGCTGGCCCGTTAGCCGACTACGTGGACGCCGCCGCAGAGCGCGCTGCCCGACGTACATTGCCGTTCGGAGAGCATGATCCAACGCCGGTGAGCGGCGGGCCGTCGTGCCATCTCATGATCGGTACACGCCCGGTACGTGCTCATGCTCGCCCTCGGTGGCAGCGGGTGGCACACCTGGAACGCAGAAGGACCTGCGTTTCCGCAGGTCCTTGGCCGTCTCGCGATGGAGATCGTGTGTGCCCCCTGTAGGATTCGAACCTACGCACCCGGCTCCGGAGGCCGGTGCTCTATCCCCTGAGCTAAGGGGGCGACGAGTGATAAGGCTATCAGCATCCGGGGACCACTCGGCACCAGATAACGCTCCTTGAACGCATCCCGCGAAAACCCCACGTGACCGGCCCGCTACGGGCTAGCTTTGCGCCCGTGAGCGACGTTCTTGGCAAAGTACTGGTCGTGGATGACGACGAGGTCATCCGGCAGCTCATCGCGGTCAACCTGAATCTTGAGGGGTTCGAGGTGTCGACCGCCACCGATGGGCAGGACTGTCTGGATCGCGTGATGGACGTCATGCCGGATGTGATCACGCTGGACGTGATGATGCCCTGCCTCGACGGGTGGGCGACGGCGGAGAAGTTGCGTACGGAGGAGGCGACCAGTCACATCAAGGTCGTCCTGATCACGGCGCGGGCGCAGGACGACGACCGGAGGCGGGGGCTGGGGATCGGGGTCGACGCGTACCTGACCAAGCCGTTCGATCCGGCCGAGCTCATTCAGGTGGTGCGGGAACTCGCGTCCGGGGCGCCGAGTTGATGGGGTTGTAGAACGGCGCCGGAGTGGTGTGCCGGAGGTGGTGGGAGCGGCGGAGATGACGCCGCTCGGGCCGGCTCCGGATGCACGTCGGCGGCGACGACCATCGACGTGAGAGGCGCGACGTGCGTAGTTCGATCTTCGGCAACCTGGCCGGCCAGCCGCTTCCCGGCGGGTTCGCGCTGGAGAACAGCAAGATGCTGCGGGTCCAGTTGCCGCACGAGGTGCTTGCCAAGCAGGGGTCCATGGTCGCCTTCCAGGGGCAGATGGACTTCGACTACGAGGGTGGCGGGCTCGGCAGGCTGCTGAAGAAGGCCGTGACGGGGGAGGGGGCCTCCCTGATGCGGGTGCGCGGCCAGGGGCAGCTCTATCTGGCCGACAACGCCGACGACATCCACCTCTTCTACCTGGAGAACGAGGGGCTGACGGTCAACGGGCGGAACCTGCTGGCGTTCGGGCCGGAGCTCAGGTGGGACATCCAGCGTGTTCAGGGGGCCGGGGTCGCGGCCGGTGGGCTGTTCAACACCACGGTGACGGGCACGGGGTGGGTGGCGGTGACCACGCACGGCACGCCGGTGTTGCTGGACGTGGCGCGGATGCCGACGTTCGTGGACGGGCAGGCGGCGGTGTGCTGGAGCACGGGGCTGCAGGTCGGGGTCAACCGCACGATGAAGGTCGGGGCGTTGATCGGGCGCGGGAGCGGCGAGGCCATGCAGCTGGCGTTCCGGGGGCAGGGGTTCGTCCTGGTGCAGGCCAGCGAAGGTGCGCCGGTGGTGCAGGCGTCCTGAGGTCGTACGGCTCAGGGGCTTGCTGGGTGTGGACAGGTAATTAGCTTATTGCCATACTGGCTCGGTGGATGTGGATCTGGTCAAGGCGCTGGCCAGTGACAAACGGCTGCTCATCCTTGAGTGGCTGCGCGACCCCGAGCGGCACTTCGGCCCGCAGCGCGACGGCGATCTCGTACGCGACGGCGTCTGTTCGTTGTTCATCGCCGAGAAGCTGGGCGTGAGCCGGCCCACGTGCGGCGAGCATCTCAAGGTGCTGGCCCAGGCGGGGCTGATCCGGGGCACGAAGATCAAGCAGTGGGTGTTCTACCAGCGCGACGAGGGCCGGATCGCCAAGGCCAAGGAGATGTTGAGCAGTGACTGGTGACCCGGCTGACGCCTACGAACGTCCCGACGCCTATGAACGTCCCGACGCCGACGAAGGCCCTGACGCCGACCGGCGGACGGATGCCTATGAGCGGCTGATCGCCGATCTCGATGCCGGCGGGGCGCGGTACCGGGTGATCGACCATCCGGCGGAGGGGCGTACCGAGCAGGTGAGCGCCCTGCGCGGGCACGGCGTCGAGCAGGCGGCCAAGTGCCTGATCGTGATGGTCAAGATCGGCAAGAAGCGCACCCGGCACGTGCTGGCCGTCGTGCCGGGCGACGCGCGGCTGGATCTGCAGGCGGTCAAGGGGCTGCTGGAGGGCACGTACGTCGCCTTCGCCGACAAGGACCGGGCGGAGGAACTGGCGGGCAGCGTCAGCGGGACGGTGTTGCCGTTCAGCCATGACCCCCGCCTTGAGCTGGTGGTCGATCCTTCGCTGCTGGAACTGCCGGAGATCTACTTCAACGCCGCGCGCCTCGACCGCTCCCTGGCGCTCGCCACCGACGACTACGTACGGCTGGCCGCGCCCCGGGTGGCCGGCATAGTGGCGGCGGCGGCGCCGGCCGCCGGTTAGCCACCGGCGGGCGTCCGGGGCAGGGCGGCCGGAGGCAGGAGGGGGCGGCGAAGGCGGTGGCCTGCGGGAACGTCGCCTAGGCGGAGGTGGCTTTCACGATCGCGAGCGGCCCGGGCGCGTGGTGCAGCATGGCCTGGCTGACCGAGCCGATGAGCATGCCCTTCAGCGTGCCGTGGCCCCGGCTGCCGACGACCAGCAGGTCGGCCCCGGCCGCCACCTCGCGCAGCACCTCGACGGGATGGCCGTGCACGACGTCCTCGATCACCTCCACGCCGGGATGGCATTGCCGGGGTATGGCGAGGAAGGTCCGCAGGGCCTCGCGGGTCTCGCGTTCGGCCTCCGGATCGGCGGGCCCGAAGCCCGAGGGACGCGGCCAGGCGAACGCCTCCACCGCGCGCAGCCGGGCCCCGCGCAGCTCGGCCTCGGCGAAGGCGAACTTCAGCGCGCGGAGGCTGCCCTCGGAACGGTCGACGCCGACCACCAGCTCACCGCGCGGAACGGCGGGCGGATCGCGGACCAGGACGACGTCAGTCCGGGCATGCGCGGCCACCCCATGGGCGACCGAGCCGAGCAGCAGCCCGCGTACGCCGCCCAGGCCACGACTGCCGACGACGAGCAGGTCGGCCTGCTCGGCGGTCTTGATCAGCGCGGCGCGGGGATCGCCGGGCACGAGTTCCGTGGTCACCTCGGCCCCCAGTTCGCGGGCCCGCCGTTCGGCGGCCGCGAGCACCTCCTTGGCGCCGTCGCGCATCCACTTGCCCACCTCCGCGTACCGGCCGGAGATCGGGCGGCAGACCCAGTCGGGCACCACGTGGGCCACGGTCAGCGACACCCCGCGCAGCACTGCCTCCTTGGCGGCCCAGTCGACGGACAGCAGTCCGGTCGGCGAGCCGTCGACACCTGCGACGATCATGGTCAGGCCACGTAACATTCCACTTCGGCGCGGCGATAGGCCAAGCCCTGTCTGGTGGACTCGTCGATGCACGCGCGCTCGGTCTTGCTGAGGAGCAGTTCGCCGCAGACCGTCACGCCGGAGTACGTCCGGCAGTCGAGTGAACGGTTGCGCCGGCCGATACGGTAGTTGTCCTTGACCGCCTGCCTGCATTTCTGGCGCAGGGCCTGTGTGTCGGCGTAGCGGCACTGGGCGGTCAGCGTCCGGTATTGCTGCTTGCTCACTTCCTGCTGCTCGATGCCGTCCCCAGAGGCGGCAGCCGGTCCGATCGTGGCGAGAGCCACGATCGCGGCCACAGCGGCGATCTTCATCATAGTTCCCCTGAGGGAGTCCGTACCGCCAGGGGCGATCGCCAAACCTGAGGCTGATCGCCATGCTGACGCTCCGGTACGACGAGCCCGCCCCCAGTTGGGAAGGACACGTCCTGCCGATCGGCAACGGAGCGCTCGGCGCCTGCGTGTTCGGGACGCTTGCGACCGAGCGCGTCCAGCTCAACGAGAAATCGTTGTGGACCGGCGGTCCGGGCAGCGCGGAGCCCGGTGGATCCGGCAACTGGCCGGCGGACCGTCCCGGCGCTCTGGACGCGGTGCGGCGGGTCATCGACGAGCGGGGTTCGATGGCGCCGGAGGACGTGGCCGCGATCCTGGGGAACCCGTCCTACAGCATGGTGGGGCACATTCCCGGCTTCGGGGCGTTCCAGAACTTCGGCGAGCTGCTGCTCGACGTGACCGGCGGCTTCTCCGGCGGCTACCGGCGCATGCTCGACCTGGAGACGGCGGTGGCCGCCGTGACCTACGAGGACGCCGACGGCGTGGTCCTCACCAGGGAATATTTCGCCTCGTACCCGGCGCACGTCATCGTCGGGAGGCTGTCGGCGGGGCCTCCGGGACGGGTGGGGTTCACGTTACGCTTCGGCACCGCACATGACGGCGGGGAGGAAGTGACCGCCGAGTCCGGACGGCTGCGCGTCCGGGGCGTGCTCGCCGACAACGGCCGCGGCCGCGCGCACGCTCGGCGTGGACGTCGAGTTCGCCGGACGGCTGCGCGCGGCGGCCGACCGGCTCGATCCGGGGCTGCGGGTCGGCTCCTGGGGGCAGCTCCAGGAGTGGAAGGCCGGCCTCGACGACCCGTCCGACCGGCACCGGCACGTCTCCCAGCTCTACGCCCTGCACCCCGGGACGCAGCTCACCGCCCCCGAGCACCTGGCCGCGGCGCGCACCACCCTCGAAGCCCGCGGCGACGGCGGCACGGGCTGGAGCATGGCCTGGAAGGTCAACTTCTGGGCCCGGCTCAAGGACGGCGACCGTGCCCTGAGCATGCTGAGCGGGCAACTGCGCGCCAGCACGCTGCCCAACCTGTGGGACACCCATCCGCCGTTCCAGATCGACGGGAACCTCGGCGCGACCGCCGGGGTGGCCGAGATGCTGCTCCAGAGCCACGCCGGCGTCATCGAGCTGCTGCCCGCGCTGCCGGCCGCCTGGCCCGCGGGCTCGTTCGACGGGCTGCGCGCCCGCGCGCTCGACCTGGAGACTAGGGCCGGGGAGAGCTGCGCGCTGTCGCCAGCACGCTGAACCACGTGCGGTGGGTGACGTTCGTCTCGTGCCAGGCGACCGCGAACCCGGCCGCGTCCAGCACCGCGAGCAGGTCGCCCGCGTCGCGGTGGACGAACCAGCGCTCGTACTCCGTCCGGTACGGCACCGGCTCCCAGCCCTCGCTGTCGCCCAGGGCGGTGGTCAGCGCGAGCACCCCGCCGGGGCGCAGCGCCGCGTGCCAGGCGCGCAGCGTGGGCTCGGTCTGCTCGGACGGCACGTGCACGAGGGCCGCGGCCGACCAGACGCCGTCCAGGGACGCCGGCGACAACGGCGGGCGTCGCAGATCGCCCAGAACGGTGGGCACGCCGTGCCCGGCGGCGAGCCTGGCCATCTCGATCGACAGGTCCACGCCCACGGTGGTCAGGCCGCGTCCGGCGAACCAGGCCGACTCGCGCCCCGGGCCGCATCCCAGGTCGGCGACCGTGGCTCCGGCCGGCAGGGCTGCGGCGAACCGGTCGCGGAAGGCCGCGAACGAGGGCGGCGGTTCGGTGAACTGCTCGTCGAACTGGCGCGCGATGCGGTCGTAGGTGGCGGTCGTGTGCGCAATGGGATCAGACATCCCCTTGATCCTGCCACGCGCGGGGTTATGATCGCGATGACCAACGCGGGAGCCCGGTGCGGACCGGGCTGAGAGGACGGCTGTCAGCCGCCGACCGCCAGAACCTGCTCCGGATAATGCCGGCGAAGGGAGTTTGCGCGATGAGCGACGCGCGCTTTTCCAAGATCTACATCGGTGACCTTCAGGTGCCGATGCGCGAGGTCAGGCTGTCGAACGGCACGTCGGTGCGGCTCTACGACACCTCGGGGCCGTCGCGTACCGACCGCTCGGCGTGGGGGTCGCCGGTCACCCAGCTCGGCGCCGCGCGGCGCGGCGTGGTGACCAAGGAGATGGAGTTCGTGGCCGTCCGGGAGGGGATGACGCCCGAGTTCGTCCGGCAGGAGGTCGCGGCCGGGCGGGCGGTCATCCCCGCCAACGTCAACCATCCGGAGTCCGAGCCGATGGCGATCGGCCGGAACTTCCTGGTCAAGATCAACGCCAACATCGGCAACTCCGCCGTCACCTCCTCGATCGGGGAGGAGGTCGAGAAGATGACGTGGGCCACCCGGTGGGGCGCCGACACCGTCATGGACCTGTCCACCGGGCCGAACATCCACGAGACCCGCGAGCAGATCATCCGCAGCTCGCCCGTACCGGTCGGGACCGTGCCCATCTACCAGGCGCTGGAGAAGGTGGGCGGGCGGCCCGAGGCGCTGTCGTGGGAGGTCTACCGCGACACCCTGATCGAGCAGTGCGAGCAGGGTGTCGACTACGTGACGGTGCACGCGGGCGTGCGGCTGGCGCACGTCCCGCTGACCGCGCGACGCAAGACCGGGATCGTCTCGCGCGGGGGCTCGATCATGGCCGCCTGGTGCCTGGCCCACCACCGCGAGAGCTTCCTGTACGAGCACTTCGACGAGATGTGCGCCCTGCTGGCCCGCTACGACGTGACGTTCTCGCTGGGCGACGGGCTGCGCCCCGGCTCGATCGCGGACGCCAACGACGAGGCCCAGTTCGTCGAGCTGCGCACCCTGGGCGAGCTGACCAAGATCGCGCACGCGCACGACGTGCAGGTGATGATCGAGGGCCCCGGCCACGTGCCCATGCACAAGATCAAGGAGAACGTCGACCTGCAGCGCGAGCTCTGCGACGACGTGCCCTTCTACACCCTCGGCCCGCTCGTCACCGACATTGCCCCCGGCTACGACCACATCACCTCGGGCATCGGCGCCGCCATGATCGCCTGGTACGGCACCGCCATGCTCTGCTACGTGACCCCCAAGGAGCACCTCGGCCTGCCCAACCGCGACGACGTCAAGACCGGCGTGATCACGTACAAGATCGCGGCGCACGCGGCGGACCTGGCCAAGGGTCACCCGCAGGCCCAGGCGTGGGACGACGCCCTGTCGGACGCCCGGTTCGAGTTCCGCTGGGAGGACCAGTTCGACTTGTCGCTCGACCCGGACACCGCCCGCGCCTTCCACGACGAGACCCTGCCGGCCGCGCCCGCCAAGACCGCGCACTTCTGCTCGATGTGCGGCCCGAAGTTCTGCTCGATGAAGCTCAGCCACGAGGTGCGGGCGGGCATGGCCGACAAGGCGGCCGAATTCCTCGGGAAGGGCGGCTCGATCTACCTCTGACCTGCGCGGTCAGCCCGGGAGCGTCTCGCCGCCGATCGGGGCCAGCACCTCGCCCGTGTAGTACGAGGACAGCCGGTCGGCGGCGAAGAACACGTACGAAGGGGCGATCTCGTCGGGGTCGGCGGCCCGCTTCATGGGCACCTGCGCGCCGAACTTCGCCACCTTCTCCTCCGGCATCGTGGCCGGGATCAGCGGCGTCCAGACCGGGCCGGGGGCGACGGCGTTGATCCTGATGCCGCGCTCGACCAGGTTCTGGGCCATCGAGTAGGTGAAGGCGTTGATCGCGCCCTTCGTCGCGGCGTAGTCGATGAGGGTCTTGTTGCCGCGCAGGCCGTTGATCGAGGAGGTGTTCACGATCGCGCTGCCCTCCCGCAGGTGCGGCAGCGCGGCCTTGGTGACGCGGTAGTAGCTGTGGATGTTGACCGCGAACGTGTGCTCCCACTGCTCGTCCGTCAGCTCCTCCAGGGAGTCGACCGGCGCCTGGTAGGCCACGTTGTTGACCAGGACGTCCAGGCCGCCCAGCTCGGAGACCGCCTGCTCCACGACCGTCGCGCAGTGGTCGCGGTCGCCCAGGTCGCCGGGCAGCAGCACGCACCGCCGTCCCTCCTGCTCGACCAGGCCGCGGGTGTGGTTGGCGTCGTCGTGCTCGTCGAGGTAGGCGATGGCGACGTCCGCGCCCTCCTTGGCGAACGCCACCGCCACCGCCCGGCCGATGCCCGAGTCACCGCCGGTGATCAGCGCCTTCTTGCCCGCCAGCAGGTCCCTGCCTTCGTAACCGCGCATCTCGTCGCGCGGCTCGGGGGACATCTCGTCCGTACGGCCCGGGTACGGCTGGCTCTGGGGTGGTGGTGTCTCCGACATGTCCGGCGATCTTCCCCTGGCGGGGTATCGGTAACGTCATGCTTCGCCCAGATCAGCGGTTGTCTCCTCGTCCGGCCCGCAGCTGACGGCCCTCGGGAAGGAACCGGGGCGCAGGTGATCAGGTGAGCTTGAGGAGGCCGGCGTCCACCACTCGGCGGCCGAAGGGGCGGGCGAGGTCGGCGAGGCGTTCGCAGTCGGGTTCGCCCAAGGCGCCGTAGGCGGGCATGGCCAGGGTGTCGGTGCGGGTTTCGAGGTGGTGGCGCAGGGACTTGCCTTCGGGGGTCAGGTCGTTGTCGGCGGTCAGGAGGCCGCGGGTGCGGAGGGTGGTCTCGGCGTGGGCCCACTGGTCGGGGGGCCAGGCGCGGCTCATGGTGAGGAACGGCTTGGCGACCTCGCCGCTGGCCGCGTGCAGGACGAGGGCTTCGAGGCCGGTGATGCCCTCGGCCAGCAGTGTCGCCACGTGGCCGTCGCCGCGGAACTCGCGCAGGAGGGTCTGGGCGTGCCAGAGCTGGAGGAGGGGGTCGTCGGGCCAGGGGAGGGCGGCGTGGGCGGCGAACAGGGGGCGGCCCTGGGGGTGGTCGCAGGCGGCCTCGGCGGCGCGCCTGGCCAGGGCGAGTACGGGGACGAGGTCGGGCAGTTCGTGGACGGCGGCCCGGCGGAGGGCTTCGGCGGCGGCTTCGTGGCGGGCTTGCAGGACCTGGGCGGGAGTGACCTGGTCCCAGGGGAGGGAGCGGCGTACGAGGTCGGGGTTGAAGTTGTAGAACGTGGCGATGACGAGGTCGGCGGGGGCGGGGCCCAAGGGGGCGGAGCGTGAGGTGAAATATCCGGACATGCCGGTGAGGCCGAGGGCGGCGTAGCGGGTGGTGGCCTCGGGAACGAAGTAGATCATTCCGTGGACGGGTTCCAGGCGGCGCCAGGCTTGGCGGGCGGTCCGGGTGAGCTGCTGGTCCATGGTCAGGTCGGGCCTTTCGCGAACGGCGACGGCGAGGGGAGTGCCTTGCGGGGACGCTTGTGGGGTGTGGAGGAGGCGGCTCGTGGTCAGGCGGTCGGAGGGGATTGGAGGGTGGTGATGAAGTTGGACATTCCGGCTAGCCATCTGTCCGGGGCTTCGGCCTTGCGGCGGTAGAAGTCGGCCACCTCGGGATGGGGCAGGATGTGGAACCGTTCGGCGGCCAGGCCGTCGATCACGGCGGTCGCCACGTCGGCGGGGTCGAGGATCGCGCCCGCCGCCCCCACCGCGCGCGCCGTCAGATGGTCCTCCTCGACGCCGCGTTCCAGCATCCCGGTACGCACGCCCTGCGGGCACAGCACGCTGACCTTGATGCCCTGCGCGGCGTAGTGGATGGCCACCCACTCGGCGAAGGCGATGGCCGCGGCCTTGGTGACGGCGTACGGCGCGTCGCCGGGGCAGCTCACCAGCCCGGCCGCCGAGCAGGTGTTCAGCAGGTAGCCGCCGCCGCGGGCGACCATGCCGGGGATGACGGCGCGGGCGGCGTGCACGTGGGCCAGGACGTTGACCGCGTACAGGGAGGTCCATTCCTGGAGGGGGGCGTCGAGGCCGGAGCCGCCGATGATGCCGGCGTTGGAGCAGAACACGTCCACCGGGCCGAAGGGGGTGGGCTCGGCCAGCGCGGCCACGTCGGACTCGACGGAGACGTCCGCGCGGACGGCCACCGCCCGCTCGCCGATCTCGTCGGCCACGGCCCTCGCGCCGGGCTCGTCCAGGTCGGCCAGCACGATCCCGGCGGCGCCTTCGGCGGCGAAGCGCAGGGCCATCGCCCGTCCGATGCCGCCGGCCGCGCCCGTCACGACGATCACCTTGTCCCGCACCCTCATGAAGACCTCCTGACCGACCAGCCGGTATCAGAACATGATTCTAATGACGACGGGCCGGATGGGAAGGGATGAGAGGTTCCTCATCCTGGCCTCAGGATGGTCTCCTCGGCGAGGCAGACGCTCTACCTCATGAAACGCGTGATGCTCATTCTCGTGGCGCTGACGGCGGCGGGGTTCCTCTCGGCCGGCTGGGTGCGGGCGGCCGGCGACGGGCCCGATCTGGGGGAGTCCGTCACGGTCTCGACCTCGCCGGGGACGCCGGTCGGCGACGTACGGCCGTTCACGTCGCCGGGAACCGAGGCGGAACCCGTCAAGCCGCCCGCGCCGAAGCCCGGAGGCGGCGATGATGATGGCGACGACGACCACCATCGCGCCTGGACCGGCGGAGACGACGATGACGACCGCGAAGACGATGACGACGAAGACGATGACGATGGCGATGGCGACGACTGAGCGGGGGGCCGGATGCGGGTGAGTGCCCGCGCCCGGATCGTGGGCTGGATGCTCGCCGTCGTCGGCCTGGCCCTGGCGGTCTCGATCTTCGCGACCTGGACCGTCCTGCTCGCCCGCCTCGACGACCGGATGAACCTGGAGTTCACCAACGAGGCCGAGAAACTGCGCAGGTACGCCGCCACCGCCCACGACCCCCGTACCGGCCGGCCGGTCTCCGACGTGCGGGAACTGCTCACCGGCTACCTGGCGATCAACGCGCCCGACCGCTGGGAGACCTTCTTCACCATGGTGGGCGGCAGGGCCGACCGGATCACCGCCGTCACGCCGCCGGCCCGGCTCGACACCGACGAGAAGCTGGTCAAGGCGCTGGCCGCGGCCACCAGGCCCGCCTACGGCGACACCGAGAGCGTCGCGGGCACGGTCAGGTACGCCGTCATCCCGGTCAGGGTGGCGGCCGACCCCCGTCCCGGCCATTTCGTCGCCGCCGTCTTCTACGACCGCCATCGGGGCGAGATCGTGGACGCGGTCGGCGTGCTCGGGCTGTCGGCGCTGGCCGCGCTGGCTCTGGCGGGGGCGGCGGGCTGGTTCGTGGCGGGGCGGGTGCTGGCCCCGGTGCGGCTGGTGAGCCAGACGGCCGAGCAGATCAGCGACTCGGCCGACCTCACCCGCAGGCTCAAGGTGACCGGCGACGACGACGTGGCCGCGCTGGCCGCCACGTTCAACCACATGCTCGACCGTCTGGAACGTTCCTTCGCCGTCCAGCGCACGTTCGTGGACGACGCGGGGCACGAGCTGCGTACCCCCATCACGGTCATCCGCGGGCATCTGGAGCTGATGGGGGACGACCCGGCCGAACGGGCCGAGACCCTCGCCCTGGTCACCGACGAGCTGGACCGGATGAACCGGATCGTGGACGACCTGCTCACCCTGGCCAAGGCCGAGCAGCCCGGCTTCCTCGCGGTCGAGGAGGTCGAGCTGGCCGACCTGACGGTGAGCGTGGTGGCCAAGGCCCGGCCGCTGGGCGACCGGCGGTGGCGGGTCGACCAGGTGGCCGAGGCGCGGATCCCGGCCGACCGGCAGCGGCTCACGCAGGCGCTCATGCAGCTGGTGGTGAACGCCGTCCGCCACACCATGGACGACGATCTCATCGCGGTCGGGTCGGCCGTGCGGGACGGGCGGGCCGAGCTGTGGGTGCGCGACAGCGGCCCGGGCGTCGCGCCCGCCGACCGGGAGCGCATCTTCCGCCGGTTCGTCAGGGGCGCGGGACGTACGGGCGGGCACGACGGGGCAGGACTGGGGCTGGCGATCGTCAGGTCGATCGCCGAGGCGCACGGAGGCGGTGTGAGAGTGGCGGACGTCCCGGCGGGGGGCGCTTGTTTCGTGATGACGTTGCCGCTGGCCAGGGCATGAACCGGATCCTGATCGCCGAGGACGAGAGCAGGATCGCGGCCTTCCTGGAGAAGGGTCTGCGCGGCAACGGCTTCGTCACGGCCGTGGTCACGGACGGCGTCGCGGCCTACGACCTGGCCGGTTCGGGCGGGTTCGACCTGTTACTGCTCGACATCGGGCTGCCGCTCAGCGACGGGTTCACCGTGCTGCGGCGGCTGCGGGAGGCGAAGGTGGCCATCCCGGTGATCATCCTGACCGCCCGGGGCGGCGTGACCGACACGGTCGCCGGGCTCGAAGGGGGCGCCGACGACTACATCGCCAAGCCCTTCGCCTTCGAGGAGCTGCTGGCCCGGGTCAGGCTGCGGCTGCGGGCCGACCGCACGCCCGAGCCGACCGTGCTGCGCGTCGGCGACCTGGCGCTCGACCTGCGGACCCGGCGGGCGCACGTCGGCGACCGCGTGGTGGACCTGTCCACCAGGGAGTTCGCGCTGGCGGAGATCTTCTGCCGGCATCCCGACCAGGTGCTGACCCGCGAGCAGCTGCTCAGCCACGTCTGGGGCTTCGACTTCGACCCCGGCTCCAACGTCGTGGACGTCTACGTCCGTTACCTGCGCAGGAAGATCGGGCCCGACCGCATCGAGACCGTGCGCGGCACCGGCTACCGGATGAGAGCCGCCTAATGGGCGCCTCACGGCTCCCTCACCGGCGAGCCGCAGGCTGGTGGACATGAGAACGAGGGGCAAGACACCGTGACGGCCGGACTGGCGATGGACCTGGCGGCGATCACCGTCCTCGCCTACGGCCTGTACTACCGGCGACACCATCGGCGCGACCTGCTGTTCGCCTACGTGGCGCTGAACGTGGGCATCTTCGCGGTGGTCTCCCTGCTGCTGGTCCAGCGGGTGGACCTGGCGGTCGGGTTCGGGCTGTTCGGGGTGTTGTCGATCATCCGGCTGCGGTCCAGCGAGATCACCCAGCAGGAGATCGCCTACTACTTCGTGGCGATCGTCCTCGGGCTGGTGAACGGCATCGCCTCCCAGCTCCCGCTGACCGCGCTGCTGCTGGACGGCGTGCTGCTGGCCGTCGTGCACGTCGCCGACCACCCCCGCCTGCTGGGCCGCACCAGGCAGCAGGTCGTGACACTCGACGTCGTGCACGCCGACCCCGAGCTGCTCAGGGCCGACCTGGAGAGCCGGTTGCGGGGCCGCGTCCTGCACTGCGTCGTCACCCAGGTGGACTACGTGCGCGACGTGACCGTGGTGGACGTGCGCTTCCAGATCGCCGAGGTGGCCCGATGAGGGACGCGGGCGCGCTGATGGCGGGCGTCGCGGCCGGGTTGCCGCCGGTCGGGCTGGACGACGTGCCGGAGCTGATGAGCCGGGTGGACCGCAAGTACGTGGTCAGCGTCCCGGCCATGGCCGAGCTGGTGGCCGAGCTGGGCGACCGGCTCTCGGTGCTGCGGATCGGGGCGTTGCGCCAGTTCCGCTACACCTCGACCTACTTCGACACGCCCGATCTGCTGACCTTCCGCCAGCACCGGCAGGACCGGCGGCGCCGCTTCAAGCTGCGCACCCGTACGTACCTGGACGGGGGCGGCCGATGGCTGGAGCTGAAGCTGAACGGCACCCGCGGCAACACCGACAAACACCGCATCCCGTACGACGCCGCGGCGGCCGGCGAGCTGACCAGCGAGGCCATGGAGTTCGTCGGCGACACGCTGAGCAGCGAGCTGAGCGTCGTCGTGCCCGACGCGCTCGGGCCCGTGCTGTCCACCGACTACCGGCGGGTCACGCTCGTCGACCGGACCGGGCAGGCCCGGCTGACCTGCGACACCGGCCTGCTCTGCCACGACGGCGGCCGCCGGGTGCCCGCCCGCCGCGACCGGGTGCTGCTGGAGTCGAAGTCGGCCGACGGGCGGGCGCTGGTGGACCGGGTGCTGCGCGGGCTGGGGGTGCGGCCGGTCAGCGTCAGCAAGTACTGCCTGGCGGTGGCCGCGCTCCGGGGCGTCCCGGCCAACCGCTGGCAACCCGTCATGCGGGGATATCTTGCGCTATAGCGGCAGGCCGCCGGTCGCTGCGCTCGTCGAACCGGTCGCCTGGTAGGCCGCGATCGTGCGCTCGGCGATGCGCATCTGGTGGATCTCGTCGGCGCCGTCGGCGAAGCGGGCCCAGCGGGCGTGCTGGAACATGCTCGCCAGCGGCGTGTCGGTGGAGTAGCCGAGCGCGCCGTGCACCTGGATCGCCCGGTCGACGATGCGGTTGAGGCTGTTCGCCACGAAATGCTTGGCCATCGACACCTCCGTACGGAAGTCCTCGCCCCGGTCGATCTTGGAGGCGGCGTGCAGCACCATGAGCTTGCACTGGTAGAGCTCCATGGCCGAGTCGGCGATCAGCCACTGCACGCCCTGCTTCTCGGCCAGCAGCGAGCCGTGGCTGTAGCGGTTGAGCGCCCGGTCCACCATCATGTCCAGCGCCGTCTCGGCCTGCGAGATCCACCGCATGCAGTGGGCGAGCCGCGCCGGGCCCAGCCGGTACTGGCCCAGCCGGTGGCCGTTGCCCCGGCCGCCGAGGACCGCGCTGTCGGGCACCCGCAGGTCCTCGATCACGATCTCGCTGTGGCCGGTCGAGCCGTGCATGGTCTCGACCTCGCGCACGTCCTTCCAGCCGGGGTTGGGCAGGTCCACCAGGAAGGCCGTGTTCGCGCCGCGCGAGCCCTCGGGCACGTCCTGCTCGGTGCGCGCGATGAGGATGGCGAAGCTCGCCCGGCGGGCGTTGGAGATGAACCACTTGTGGCCGTTGATCACCCACTCGTCGCCGTCCTTGACCGCCTCGGTGCGGATCAGGGTGGGGTCGGACCCGGCGACCTCGGGCTCGGTCATCGCGAAGCACGACATCTGGACGCCGTCCAGCAGCGGCCGCAGGTACTTCTCCTTCTGCTCGTCGTCCGCCCAGTGGAGGAGTGTGTGCATGTTGCCCTCGTCGGGGGCCTGGCAGTTGAGCACCCACGGGCCGATGCGGGTCTTGGCCGCCTCCGACTGCACCATGGCCAGCTCGACGTGGCCGAGGCCCATGCCGCCCCACGCCTTCGGCATGTGCGGCAGCCACAGGCCCTCGGCCCTGGCCCGGCGGCGGAGCTCGAAGATCGTGCGGAGGTAGGCGTCCCGGTCGCCCTCCTCCACGCCGGACATCGCGGGGATCACGGTCTCCTGGACGAAGGACCTGACCCGCTTGCGGATCTCCTCGTGCTCGGGGGCGAGAGTGAAATCGATGGCCATGACTCTCCTTCGGCAATTTCACCGATAGTACTATCGGTGAAATCAGACACAAGTCCCGTGAGGCGATCGTGACCAGCACACCGCTCAGCAGGAGCGAGGCGAAGGACCTGACCCGGCGCAGGCTGATCGAGGCCGCCCTGACCATCCTCGACGCGGAGGGCGAGACCGGCCTGACGACAGGCAAGGTCGCCAAGGCCGCCGGCATCGCGCAGTCCAGCTTCTACGTGCACTTCAAGGACATGCAGGAGCTGCTGCTGGTGCTCGCCGAGGAGGGCGGCGACCGGCTGCGCGGCGCGATGCGGGAGGCCCGGCGCCGGGCCCGTGAGGCGCCCGGCGACCTCGAACGCCACCGCGACACCTTCCGCATCCCGCTGGAGGCGATCTGCCGCCACCCCGAGCTGCTGCGCATCCAGCTGCGCGCACGGCACGACCCGTCCTCCTCGCTGCGCGACTTCGCCGCCCGTACGGCCGCGGCCTACCGCGAGCACCACGCGGCCGACCTGGCCGCGCTCGGCTACACGGCCGGCGACGAACGGGACCGGCGCCGCCTGGAGATGATCGCCGAGGGCGTCAACGCGGCCACGAACGCCCTGGCCATGGGCCATCTGGAAGGCCGCTACCCCGACCTGGACGAGTGCGCCGACATCCTGGTCGCGCTGTCCAGGGGCGCGCTGCGGCTGCTCAGGCACGAGTCAGGCGGGACGGCGGAGCGGGGTGAAGGCCCAGGTCATGCGGGGCTCGACGGCCCAGCGGAACAGCCCGCGCACCCAGGGCGTGCACAGCAGGGTGGCGGTCAGGACGCCCAGCAGGAGTGACAGCGGCAGCCCCAGCCCGAGCCGCTCGGCGCCCTTCACCACGAACCCGTGCAGCAGGTACGCGTACATGGTGGCCGAGCCCAGCCCGCTGAACCAGGTGCGCCGGGCCGGGGTGACCGCCAGGAACGCGGCCACCAGCACCGCCCCCGCCGCCAGCAGCCCCAGCCTGATCGCGGTGCCGGTGAGGTCGTCCACGCCGATGGCCGCGTTGGAGTGCCGCCACCTGATCCACTCGGTCGGCACCCGCTCGTGCACCAGCAGCGCGACCGCGAGCCCCAGCCCCAGTACGCAGAACCCGGTCAGCCGCATGGAGGGCCGCCGCAGCAGGGCGAAGTGCTCGGGCCGCACCATCAGACCGAGCACGTAGAACGGCAGCAGCGCGAACGTGCGGTTCATGGCCAGCTCGCCGGGCAACCGGTCGAGCCCGGTCAGCAGGGACAGCGCGACCGCGACCGCGAGCGGCCATCTGAGCTGCTGCCACACCGGAGTGGACAGCCGCCACAGGAACAGCGAGAGCAGGAACCAGGTGAGGTAGTACGGGTCGAGCAGGCTCAGCTCGAACGTGCCGTACAGGATCGGGCGGGGGAGCGAGTAGGCCAGCTCGAAGATCAGGTAGGGGACGGCGAGGGTGGAGAGGAGTTTGCGCGCCTTGCCCCCCGAAAACGTGAAATTTCGGGACAAATAGCCGCTAAGTACGATGAACAGCGGCATGTGGAAGACGTACACGTAGAAGTACAGGGCGTGGGCGAGCGGCGCGTCGCGCTGGTCCTCGATCAGGTGACCGCACACGACCAGCACGATGGCCAGGTACTTCGCGTTGTCGAAGAACGGGTCCCTGGCGGTGGCGGGCCGGGCGATGACGGGTGCGTTCACAGACTCCGCACCCTAGCCGCGGCCCGCCGAACCGCCGGGAAACCGGGAATGAGGGCTTACCGAAGAGCGGGTGTCACGCGCGCTCCCCGATCGCCGCCTCCCCGATCGCCGCCTCCACCGTGGCGGCCAGCGCCGAGACCGCCGGCCCGTCGAGCCGCCCGTCGGCCACGACCGTCACGACCCGCCTGGTCAGCGTGTCCTCGACGACGAGCGGACGGTCCCACGCGAGCGACTGCCCGACCCCGGGATACTCCGCCACCCGCACGAACCAGGGATCGTCGTGGGCCTGCACGAACACCAGCGTCCAGTCCCGCCCGTCCGGGCCGGTCCCGGCCATGGCCACCCAGCGGCCCCGGCTGCCGTGCACGGCCTCCTCGTCCCCTGGGAAGGTCACCCGGCCGGTCGAGGCGCCGGGCGCGCGCCAGAAGAACCCGCCGTAGCCCGCCCCGGGACGCCCCTTGGTGGCCGAGCTGTTGACCTCCAGCGGCGAGCCGGTGACGTTGGTCAGCGTGAACGCGAGATCGAGCGCCCACGCGTCGCCGACCGGCCGGGCGGTGACCGTGCGCCGCTCGCGGGCGATCAGCCGGTCGCCGGGGCCGATCCACTCCAGCTCCTCGGTGAAGCCGTCGTCGGCCAGCCGGGTGAACGCGACGTGCCGTTGCCTGCCGTGGTCGTCCAGCCAGGCCGGTCCCCGGCCCTTGACGTAGGTGCGGCCGCCCCAGAAGTTCGCGCCGCCCAGGTCGGCGATCGCCACGCCGGCGCCGAGGTGGTGCACGTGGTCGTCGGGCCGCACCTCGGTGACGGTGACGCCGCCCAGCGTGCGCACCGGATGCAGGTACGGCCGCGGCGAGTCGGTGGCGGGCAGGTCGGGCCGCCACTCGTAGGCCGCGACCGGCGCGCCCGCCACCCGCAGCTCCACCTTCGTCCACGGCGCGCCGAGCTCGGAGTAGAGCGCCAGCTCCGCGGCGCTGCGCGCGGTCAGCTCGGCGATGCCGGGCAGATACCGGTGGGTGACCGCGCCGCCGCCGTCGCGCTCCACGACCTGGTGCCGTTCGGCGATGGGCAGCGGCTCGGGGGCGAGTCGCACGGCGTCCAGGACCTGGGTGAACGTCTCGGTGCGGGAGAGGGGGACGAGCAGCTCGGCCCCCGTGCGGATGTGCGCGACGAGGTTCTCCAGCAGCCCGTCGCGCTCGTGCACGGTGGTCTCCACCGAGCCGTCCGCCCGCTCGACGCGCAGCTCGTCCAGCGTGTACGTGAGCGTCGCCCGCCCCGCCTCCCCGTGCACCACCAGGTACGGCTCGCTGCGGCCGGTCGCGCACAGCGACACCGCGATCGTGATCACCGGCCCGCCCGCGATCCGGACGCGCAGGCAGGAGGTGTCGTCGGCCTCGATCGGATGGGCGTGGTACAGCTCGGTCTCGACCGCCTCGACCGGGCCGTCCACCAGGGCCAGCGCGGTCGCGACGGCGTGCGCGAAGGGGTTGGTGAGCGCGCCGTCCACCACGTCCGCGCCGTGCAGCCTGCGCCGTCCGGCCCAGGACGAGCGGGTGAAGTACGACGAGGGCCGCTCCCACGCGCCCGCGCCGCCGATGCCGCGGACGCGGCCGAGCGCGCCGCTCGCCATCAGTTCCCGCAGCGCCGGGACCGCCCGCGAGCCGAGGCTCTGGAAGCCGACCTGGCAGGCCAGCCCGGTCTCGGCCGCCGCCGCGGCGATCCGCGCGTGCGCCTCGGGACTCGCCGCGGGCGGCTTCTCCAGCAGCACGTGCGACCCGGCGCGCAACGCCGTGACCGCGAGGTCGGCGTGCGTGTGGATCGGCGTGCAGACGATCGTGATCTCCGCGCCGGTGGCGGCGATGAGCTCGCCCAGGTCCGCCGACTGCGGCAGGGGGCCGCCGTCGAGCTCCACCGGCCGCACGTCGCAGATCCCGGCCGGCTCGACCAGCCCGGTGGCCGCGAGCCTGCGCAGGTTGTCCAGGTGATGCCGTCCGTGCCCGGTCGCCCCCGCCAGGACGACCTTCACGGGGCCCGTGCTCACGCCCATCGCAACCCCAGTCCCGCGTGGCCGCCCACGCGCAGCACGCCGTCCTCGATCCGCACCGGGTACGGCTCGGCCAGCAGCCCCAGGCGGGCGAACGAGGCGTCCTCGACGTCCTCGGCCAGCGGCGGCAGCGGCAGCGCCAGGGCGAGCTGCCCGGACACCTCGCCCAGCAGGTGCGGATGGACCGGTACGTCGAACGCCCTGGCCAGCTCGGCGATCCGCAGGAACGGCGTGACGCCGCCGACGCGCACCACGTTCGGCTGGACGACGTCGCAGGCCCCCGCGGTGAGCAGGTCGCGGAAGCCGTAGACGGTGTAGACGTTCTCGCCCACCGCGACCGGCACGTCGGTCGAGCGGCGCAGCTCGACGTGCGCGGCCACGTCGTCGGCGGGCAGCGGCTCCTCGATCCAGTGGAGGTCGAACTCGCGCAGCGCGGACAGGGCGCGCCGGGCCCGGTGCAGGTCCCACCGCTGGTTCGCGTCGATCATCAGCAGCCGGTCGGGCCCGATCGCCTCGCGGACGGCCGCCACCCGGGCCACGTCGTCGGCCAGGTCGGGACGGCCGACCTTGATCTTGACGCCGCGGTACCCGGCGGCCACCCAGCGCCGCGCCTGATCGGTCAGCTCCTCCAGGGAGTAGTGCAGGTTGACGCCGCTGCCGTAGGCCGGGACCTGCTCCCGGCGCCGGCCCAGCACGTCGGCCAGGCCGGCCGCGCCGCAGCGCAGGTCCCACAGCGCCAGGTCGATCCCGGCCAGCGCGACCGTGGTGATCCCGCCGGGGCCGGCCTCGCGCAGGTGCCGCCACAACCGGTCCCACACCAGCTCGGGATGGGCGGGCAGGCCGATCAGCGCCGCGCGCAGGTCGTGCTCCAGCAGGGCGTGCACGGCGTGCGCGCCGATCTGCGGCGTCCAGGAGAACCCGGTGCCGGTGCGGCCGTCCGCCAGCGTCACGTGGCAGACGATCACGTGGTTGGCCGGCACGTCCGGGCCCCACGGGCGGGGCAGGGGGACCGTGCGCAGCTCGGTCCGCAGGCCGGTGATCACGAGGCCGCCAGGGCGAGCCCGGACCTGATCAGCGCGTCGAGCTCGGCCAGGTGGTCCTCGGCCACGTCGACCAGCGGCGGGCGCACCGGGCCGACGTCGAGGCCGCGCAGCCGTACGCCGGCCTTGACCAGGGCCACCGGGTAGCCGGGCGCCTTGTCGCGCAGGCGGACCAGCGGCGCGTAGAACTCGGTCAGCAGCCGCTCGTCGCCGTTCAGGTACGCCACGGCGATCTCGGGGGCGAAGGCGAAGACCGCGCTGGAGTACAGGTCGACGCCGATGCCGCGGTAGGCGGGCATGGTCAGCTCGGCGGTCGGCAGGCCGTTGAAGAACAGGAAGTCCGGGTGCTTCTCGCGGACCGCGAGGACGGTCCGCTGCATCCGGTCGATGTCGCCGAGCCCGTCCTTGAGCCCGATCACGCCGGGCACGCCGGCCAGCTCGACCACGGCGTCCGGGGCGAGCACGACCGGGCCGCGCTGGTAGACGATCAGCGGCAGCTCGGCGGCGACGGCGGCCACGTACGCGGCGAAGCCGCTCGCCGGACCCTGCGTCAGGTAGGGCGGCATGAGCAGCAGGCCGTCGGCGCCCGCCGCGCGGGCCGCCCGCGCATGGTTCAGCGCCGCGCCGATCGGGCCGCCCGCCCCGGCGAACACCGGCACCCGCCCGCCCACCACCTCGGCCGCCACCCGGACGGCCCGCGCGTGCTCCGCCTCCGACAGCGCGGAGAACTCGCCGGTGCCGCAGGCCACGAACACGCCGCCGGGGCCGTGCGCCATGCCGCGCCGGATGTGCTCGGCCAGCACCTGCTCGGCGAGCGCGCCGCCGGCGTCGAAGGGGGTGACGGGGAAGAACAGCACACCGCTGAGATTCATTCGGATTCCTTGAGTTCGGTTCGCCAGCTTCGCTTGGGCTCCCAGCCGAGCAGGCGGCGGGCCTTGTCCGTGGAGAAGGCGGGAGCGGTGCCGGTGAGGGCCGCCGCCAGCTCCTCGGTGCCCGGCACGGCCTGCGGGAGCAGGTCGGCCAGCGGCTCCCTGGCCAGGGCGTCGGCCGCGCCGGCGAAGAAGACCTCGCCGCCCGGCAGCTCGGGCAGCGCCGCGACCAGCACGGCGAACAGCTCGCCCGCGTCACGCGCGTCGAGGTAGTTGAACAGCGAGACGCCGCCGATCTCCGGCTGGTCGAGCCGCTCCCTGACGGTGTGCCCCGACTGCGTGGGCGCGCCCGCCCACTCCTCGGGCGGGATGACGAAGCACGGCCGGACGGCCGCCAACCTCGTCCGGCCCGCCCGCGCGAACGTCCGCATGGTCTGCTCGGCCACGAGTTTGGACAGGTTGTAGGCGTTCCAGGGCAGCGCCGGGTGCTCCTCGTCGATCGGCAGGTACGACGGCCGCCAGCCGCCGGGCGCGCCGTACCCGATCACCGTGGGGCTGCTGGCCACCACCACGCCGGACACGCCCAGCTCCACCGAGGCCGCGCAGACGTTGAACGCGAGCCGGGTGTTCACCTGGAAGATCACTGACTCCGGCCGGCTGAACGGCGTCGCGATGGCCGCCAGATGGATCACCGACTCCGGCCGGAACCGGGCGACGACCTCGTACGCCTGGCCGGTGTCGGTGAGGTCGGCCGGTGACGTCGCGGCGGCCTCGACCGGCGTGCCGGGGGCCTGGTCCACGCCGATCACCTCGTGCCCGGCGGCGGCGAGCGTGGTGACGACGCTGCGGCCGAGGCGTCCGGCGCTGCCGGTGACGAGCACTCTGCTCACCGTGGGGGACTCCTTCAGGACTGCAAACAGTTGCACCAAACCTATGGGCCAGGCAGGGCGAGGCGTCAAGAGCTGATTTTTGACCATGGCTTCTAGCTGGGGAAACGTGGGGCCGCCCGATGGTCGGTTGGTCGGCAAGCGCTTTCATCGTGGCCATGGTGTCTGCAAGCGGTTGCGTTAGGGTGGGTGGCTGTGACTGTGACGATTCGTGATGTGGCCCGCGCATCCGGTGTGCACGTATCGACCGTGTCGCGGACGTTCTCCGCGCCGCACATGGTGAACGCCGCGACCCGGACCAGAGTGCTGACGGTGGCCGAGGAGCTGGGATACCGGCCCAACAGGGCGGCCAGGGCGCTCACGACCGGGCGCACCCACAACCTGGGCCTGATCGTGGCCGACATCGCCAACCCGTTCTTCCCGCCGCTGATCAAGGCCGCGCACGCCGCGGCCCGGCAGCGCGACTACCACCTGTTCGTGGCCGACACCGACGAGGAGCCGGCCGCCGAGGAGGAGCTGATCCAGGCGTTCTCCAAGCAGGTGGACGGCGTGGTGCTGTGCAGCCCGCGCTCGTCGAACAAGACGCTGGAGCGGCTGGCCGAGCGGGTGCCGTTCGTGGTGGTCAACCGGCGGCTGCGCGGCGCCGCCACGGTGCTGATGGACGTCGGGCACGGCGCGCGGCTGGCGGTCGAGCACCTGGCCGGGCTCGGGCACCGCCGCGTGGCGCTGCTGTCCGGCCCGCCGGGCTCCTGGACGAGCGGCGAGATCCGGACGGCCGCCGAGCGGGTGCCGGGCGTCGAGCTGGTCGTCCTCGGGCCGAACGCGCCCACCGAGCAGGGCGGCCTGGCCGCCGCCTCCGCGGTGCGCGAGGCCGGGGTGACCGGGGTGCTCGCCTACAACGACCTCATGGCGATCGGGCTGGTCGAGGGGCTGGGCGAGCTCGGGCTGAGCGTGCCGGAGGACGTCAGCGTGGTGGGCATCGACGACATCGTCCCGGGGCGGCTGAACCGTCCCAAGCTCACCACGGTCGCGATGCCCACCGCGGCGGCCGGGCGGCTGGCGGTCGACCTGCTGATCCAGGAGGTGAGCGCCACGACCTCGCTGGAGACCCGGCTGGTGGTGCGGGAGTCGACGGCACCGCCCAGATGACCTGCAAACGGTTGTACTAAATCGCAGCAATATTCGTCCTACCTCTCTGCGGTAAGCGCTTGTCACCAGGGAAAATACGGTGTCGATATATCGATAACGGCGATGTAACGCCTGCAAAGGGTTGACGGAACTTTCCCGGCAGCTATAGGAAAGCGCTATCCATTCACATCTCGCCGGAAGGTCCGTGATGACGAATGAGTTCCGTCATGGCTGACTCGGTGGCGGTGAGACTCCCGGACGCCGCGACCCCGCCCGAGCGGGGAGACCGTCGCGCGTCCAGACGTTCCCGCCGCGAGGCGCGGGCCGCCTACCTGTTCCTGGCGCCCTGGTTCGCCGGTCTGCTCGTCATCACGATCGGTCCCATCGTCGCCTCGCTCTACCTGTCGTTCACCGACTACAACCTCCTGGAGGAGGCCAAGTGGGTCGGGTTCGACAACTACGTCAAGATGTTCACCGAGGATCCCCGTTACCTGAACTCGCTGAAGGTGACGACGATCTACGTGGTCGTCTCCGTGCCGCTGCAACTGGCCTTCGCGCTCGCGCTGGCCCTGGTGCTCGACCGCGGGCTGCGCGGCCTGCCGCTCTACCGGTCGATCTTCTACCTGCCCTCGCTGCTGGGCGGCAGCGTGGCGATCGCGATCCTGTGGCGCAAGGTCTTCGGAGCCGAGGGCCTGGTCAACGCCGTGCTGGCGGTCTTCGGGATCCAGGGGCCCGGCTGGGTCAGCGACCCCGACACCGCCCTCGGCACGCTGATCATCCTGCACGTCTGGACGTTCGGCGCCCCGATGATCATCTTCCTGGCCGGGCTGCGGCAGATCCCCGCCAGCTACTACGAGGCCGCCGCGGTGGACGGCGCCGGCAGGTTCCGCCAGTTCCGGTCGATCACGCTGCCGCTGCTGACGCCGATCATCTTCTTCAACCTGGTGCTGGAGATCATCAAGTCGTTCCAGTCGTTCACGCAGTCGTTCATCGTGAGCGGCGGCTCGGGCGGGCCGGCCGACTCCACGATGTTCAACACGCTCTACCTCTACCTCAAGGGCTTCAAGAGCTTCGACATGGGCTACGCGGCCGCCATGGCGTGGGTCCTGCTGCTCATCATCGCCGGTCTCACCGGGGTGAACTTCCTCGCGTCCAAGTATTGGGTCTTCTATGGCGACACCAAGTAGGCCGCTGCCCGTCCTGTTCCGCCCGCTCAGGGGCGGCCGGGTGGTCAAGCACGTGCTGCTGATCGGGTTCGGCCTGGTCATGCTCTATCCACTGCTGTGGATGATCTCCAGCTCGCTCAAGCCCGAGGAGCTGATCTTCCGGCAGCCCGGCCTGTGGCCGAGCGAGGTCACGCTGGAGAACTACACCGAGGGCTGGACCGCGCTGAAGCACCCCTTCGGCTACTACCTGTGGAACTCCGCGGTGATCACCGTGCTGTCGGTGGTGGCGAACCTGGTGGCCTGCTCGCTGGCCGCCTACGCCTTCGCCCGGCTGAACTTCCCGCTCAAGAAGCTGTGGTTCACCCTCATGCTGGGCACGATCATGCTGCCGCACCACGTGCTGATCGTGCCGCAGTACGTCATGTTCTCCAAGCTCGGGCTGATCAACACGATCTGGCCGCTGGTCATGCCGAAGGTGCTGGCCACGGACGCGTTCTTCGTGTTCCTGATGGTGCAGTTCATCCGCTCGCTCCCCAGGGAGCTGGACGAGGCCGCCGAGATCGACGGCGCCGGCTACTGGCGCACGTTCATCAGGGTGATCATCCCGCTCTGCACCCCGGCGCTGGCCACGACGGCGATCTTCACGTTCATCTGGACGTGGAACGACTTCCTCAGCCAGCTCCTCTACCTCAACAACCCGGACAACTTCACCGCTCCGGTGGCGCTGCGCACCTTCCTCGACGCCAGCAGCGACTCGTCGTGGGGCCCGATGTTCGCCATGTCGATCGTCGCGCTCGGGCCCATCTTCGGCTTCTTCCTGGCCGGCCAGAAGTACCTGATCCGTGGTGTGGCCACCACGGGACTGAAGTAGTTCCCCCACCCCCCGACACAGACGAATCCCACAGGAGGTAGAGCCGTGAGCTCTGGCAAGAAGACGTGGTCGGCGGCCCTGCTCGCCACCGCCGTGCTGGCGGTCACCGCGGCCTGCGGCAGCGGCGGCGACGACGGCGGGAAGGTCAAGCTGCGCTTCTCCTACTGGGGCAGCGACGCGCGGCAGAAGATGACCGAGGAGGCCATCAAGAAGTTCGAGGCCAAGAACCCGGGCATCGACGTCGAGGGCGAGTTCTCCGACTTCGCCAGCTACTACGAGACGCTGTCCACGAAGGTCGCCGCCGGCGACGCCCCGGACGTCATCACCCTGGAGATCCGCGGCCTTCGCGAGTACGCCGACCGCGGCACGCTGGCCGACCTGACCGGCAAGGTCCAGACCGCCGACATCGACCCCAAGCTGCTCGGCACCGGCGGCATCGACGGCAAGCAGTTCGCCGTCCCCACCGGCGCGAACGTCTTCTCGGTGGTGCTCAACCCGGCCCTGGTGGAGTCGGCCGGGCAGAAGGTGCCCGACGACACGAAGTGGACGTGGAAGGACTACGTCGACCTCAGCTCGAAGATCACCGCCAAGGGCGGCGGCACGGTCTACGGCACCCAGCTCAACTGGAACCCCGCCTTCCTGCAGATCTTCGCCGCACAGCGCGGCGAGCCCTTCTACCAGGGCAACAAGATCGCCGTCACGCCCGAGACGATCGTGGCCTGGTGGCAGGTCATGCTGGACACGATCAAGGCCAAGGGCAGCCCCGACGCCGCCAAGACCGCCGAGGTCGGCGCGACCAGCGTGGACCAGTCGCTGCTGGCCACCAACACCGGCGCGTCCGGCATGTGGTGGAGCAACCAGCTCGGCGCGGTCGCCAAGGCGTCGGGCAAGGAGATGAGCCTGCTGCGCCTGCCCAAGGCGGAGGGCGCCACCAGCGGCGGCATGTTCCTCCAGCCGGCGATGTTCTACACCGCCTCCGCCAAGAGCGAGCACGCCGCCGAGGCCGCCAAGTTCATCGACTTCATGATCAACGACGCCGAGGTCGGCGGGATCATCCTCAGCGACCGCGGCCTGCCCGCCAGCTCGAAGGTCCTGGCCGCCGTCAAGGACAAGCTGCCGCCCGCGGACCAGAAGACGCTGCAGTTCGTCGACTCCATCAAGGGCGAGCTGGCCGACCCGCCCGCCGCGCCGCCGAAGGGCGCCAGCGCCCTGGAGGACATGCTCAAGCGGTACACCGAGGAGGTCATCTTCGGCCGGATGGCTCCCGACGCCGCCGCCCAGAAGTTCCTGACCGAGGCCAACGCCGCCCTCGGCGGCTGAGAGGACGACCATGAGGTACGCGTTCGTCGGGCTCGGGCACCGCGCGCAGCTGTACGTCGACGCGCTGCTCGGCGAGTGGCGCGACACCGGCACCGTCGTCGCCCTGTGCGACACCAACCGGACCCGCATGGACTACTACGCCGAGCGGATCGGCCACGAGGTGCCGTGCTTCGCCCCCGCCGAGTTCGGCAAGGTGCTCGAACTCGCCGACGCGGTCGTGGTCGCGACCGTGGACGCCGCGCACGCCCGCTACGTGTGCGCGGCCCTGGACGCGGGCCGCGACGTCATCGTGGAGAAACCGCTCACCGTGGACGCCGGGAGCTGCGCGGCCATCGCCGAGTCGGCCCGGCGGAGCACCGGCAGGCTGATCGTCACCTTCAACTACCGGTACTCGCCGCGCAACTCGGCCGTGCGCCGCCTGCTCATGGACGGCGCGATCGGCGAGGTGACGTCCGCGCACTTCGAGTGGACGCTCGACACCATCCACGGCGCGGACTACTTCCGCCGCTGGCACCGCGACCGGGCCAGCTCCGGCGGCCTGCTCGTGCACAAGTCCACCCACCACTTCGACCTGGTCAACTGGTGGCTCGGGGCGGCGCCGGAGACCGTCTTCGCGCAGACCTCGCTGCGCTTCTACGGCTCGGCCAACGCGCGGTCGCGGGGGCTGGCCGACCGTCCAGAACGCGGCCGGGGCGCGCCCGGCCTCGGCAGCGACCCGTTCATCCTGGACATCGCCGCCGATCCCCGGCTCAAGCGCCTCTACCTGGACGCCGAGCACGAGGACGGCTACGTCCGGGACCAGGACGTCTTCGGCGACGGCGTGACCATCGACGACAACATGGCGGTCCTGGTCCGGTACGACAGCGGGGCGCTGCTGACGTACTCGCTGAACGCCCACGCGCCCTTCGAGGGCTACCGGGTGGCCTTCAACGGGACGGCGGGACGGCTGGAGCTGGAGGTGGTCGAGCGGGCCTGGACGCCGCCGCACGCGGCGATCGACCCGAGCGCCGCGTCCAAGGAGCACGCCGCCGGGGCGTGGGAGCGGCTCACCCTGCGCCCCCACTGGGCCGAGCCGCGCGAGGTGCCGATCGAGGCGGGCGCGGGCGGCCACGGCGGCGGCGACCGGCTGCTGCTGGACGACGTGTTCCGCGGCCCGACCGGCGACCCGCTGGCCCGGCAGGCGGGCTACCTGGACGGCATCCGCAGCGTCCTGACCGGCGTCGCGGCCAACCTGTCGGCCGCCTCGGGCGCCCCCGTGCGCCTGGCGGACACCGGCACCCGCCTTGCCTGACGGGTCCGCCCCGGCGGTGTTCGGGGAGCTGGCCGAGGTCGTCGGCGGGCAGTGGGAGCTGTTCCCGTCCCTGCCGGGGCCGCAGTTGCGGGCCGCGGCCCGGCAGGCGATCGGGGTGCCCGCCCTGACCGCCGCGGACGTGCGGGTCGAGCGCACCTGGACCGACGGCGACCTGCACGGCGAGGAACTGTCGTGGACGGTCGGGTTCGGGCCGCGTACCCGGGCGTACCTGCTGAGACCGCGCGACCACAGCGGCCCACTGCCCGGCGTGGTGGCGCTGCACTGCCACGCGGGCATGAAGTGGGCGGGCAAGGAGAAGATCGCCGACGGCCCGGAAGGGCCGTCGGCCGAGGTCCGGCGGCTGCGGCGGGACGTCTACGGCGGCCGCGCCTTCGCCGGCGAGCTGGCCCGCCGCGGCTTCGCCGTGCTCGCCCACGACGTGCTGACCTGGGGCAGCCGCCGCTTCGCGCTCGACGTCCCGGAGGGGGAGGGCGGCCTCCCCGACCGGTACGACCGCGCGGCGGCCCGGCACGAGCACGTCGTGGCCAAGCACTGCGCCCTGCTGGGCACCTCGTTCGCCGGGGTGGTGGCGGGCGAGGACCTGGCCGCCGCGGCGTACCTGAGCTCCAGGCCGGACGTCGGCGAGGTCGGCTGCGCCGGCGTGTCGGGCGGCGGACTGCGGGCCGCGCTGCTCGGCGCCTTCGACCCGCGGGTGCGGGCGGTCGTGGTCGCCGCGATGGTCTCGACCTACCCGGACCTGCTGGCCGGCGGCCACGTCGAGCGGCACACCTGGATGTTCTACCCGCCGGGCCTGTCGCGGCTGGGCGACTGGCCCGACCTGGTGGCCGCCCGCGCCCCCGCCCCCCTCATGGTCCAGTACGCCCTGCGCGACGACCTGTTCCCGCAGGCCGGGATGCGCCGCGCGCACGCCCGCATCGGCGAGCGCTACCGCGACGCCCCCGGCCGCTACGAGGCCGTGTTCGCGCCGTCCCCGCACTGCTTCGACGTGCCCATGCAGGAGCGCGCCTTCGACTGGCTGGCGCGGGAGCTGGTCAGCCGCCCGCCTTCCACCGGGCGATGAGCTTGTCGTAGTCGAGCGTGGCCGGCTCGCCACGCTCGTCGGCCAGCTTCGGCGCGGGCGCGCCCGGCTGGTCGAACCAGTACTGGGCCGGACGCTCGGGGTTCAGTTTGGGCGCGCACTGGCCGCCGTAGCCCTGGCGTTCGCGCGACAGGCGTTCCAGCCGGGCCAGGATCTCGTCCTGCTGCCTGGCCAGGTTGTCCATCGACTGCTGCGGGGTGGTCTCGCCGGTGACGGCGGTGGCCACGTTCTGCCACCAGAGCTGGGCCAGCTTGGGGTAGTCGGGCACGTTCGTGCCGGTCGGCGTCCACTGCTTGCGGGCGGGGGAGTTGTAGAACTCGATCAGGCCGCCGTACTTGGCGGCGTTGTCCTTGAAGTAGTCGCTCTTGATGTCGGAGTCGCGGATGAAGGTCAGCCCGGTGATCGACTTCTTCAGCGACACCGTCTTGGACGTGACGAACTGGGCGTAGAGCCAGGCCGCGGCCCTGCGGTCCTTCGGGGTGTTGTTGAGCAGCGTCCACGAGCCGGCGTCCTGGTAGCCGAGCTTGTTGCCGTCCTTCCAGTAGACGCCGTGCGGGCTGGGCGCGATGCGCCACTTGGGGGTGCCGTCGTCGTTGACGACCGGCAGGCCCTTCTTGGTCATGTCGGCCGTGAACGTGGTGTACCAGAAGATCTGCTGGGCGATGTTGCCCTGCGCCGGGACCGGGCCCGCCTCGCTGAAGTTCATGCCGGCGGCCTCGCGGGGCGCGTACTTCTTCAGCCAGTCCACGTACTTGGTGAGCGCGTACACCGAGGCCGGGCCGTTGGTGTCGCCGCCGCGGGTGACCGACGAGCCCACCGGACGGCAGTTCTCCACCCGGATGCCCCAGTCGTCCACCGGCAGGCCGTTGGGGATGCCGGGGTCGCCGTTGCCCGCCATGGACAACCAGGCGTCGGTGAAGCGCCAGCCCAGCGAGGGGTCCTTGCGGCCGTAGTCCATGTGGCCGTAGACCTTCCGGCCGTCGACGGTCCCGTTGCCGTTGACCTTGTTGCTGAAGAAGTCGGCGATGTCCTCGTAGGCCGCCCAGTTGACCGGCACGCCCAGGTCGTAGCCGTAGGCGTCCTTGAACTGCTTCTTGATCGCCGGGTCGGTGAACCAGTCGTAGCGGAACCAGTAGAGGTTCGCGAACTGCTGGTCGGGGAGCTGGTAGATCTTCTTGTCGGGGCCGGTGGTGAAGCTGATGCCGATGAAGTCGTCCAGGTCGAGGGTGGGGGAGGTGACGTTCCTGCCCTCTCCGGCCATGTAGTCCGACAGCGGGAACACGTACGTGCCGCGCGAGTGGGTGCCGATGAGGTCGGAGTCGTTGACGTAGGCGTCGTAGATGTTCTGGTCGCCCTGGATCTGCGTCTGGAGCTTCTCGATGACGTCGCCCTCCTGGATCAGGTCGTGCTTGACCCTGATCCCGGTGATCTCGGTGAACGCCCTGGCCAGCTTCTGCGACTCGTACTCGTGCGTGGTGATCGTCTCGGACACCACGTTGATCTGCATGCCCCGGTACGGCGCCGCCGCCTTGATGAACCAGTCCATCTCCGCCAGTTGCCGGTCCTTGGACAGGGTGCTCGGGGTGAACTCCGCCGACACCCACCGCTGCGCCGCGGCCCTGCCGTCGGCCTCCTTGAAGTCGCTTTTCGGCTTCTCCTCGCCGCCGCCCGTGCAACCGGCCGCCACCAGGGCCAGCGCCGCCACGACCGCCGCCGCCACACCCACCGCATGCCTCATCGCCTGGCTCCTCTTCCTCTCAGCCCCATATCCCGATCACGACCATGACCAGCAGCGCGACGCCGAGCGCCGCCCACATGGACAGGTCGGTGACTGCAATCCACAGGGCCAGCACGACGGCCGCGCTGATCAGGCCGATGTACAGCCGGTCGCCCCGGTCGGTCTCGATCCGCAGGAACCCGCGCCTGGCCACGGGCGGCGAGATCCGCGCCCAGACGGCCATCACGCACAGGAGCAGCGCCAGCCCGGCGAACACCAGGGCCGTGGGGGCCGTCCACACCATCCACTGCACGGTCAGACCCTCCCCAGGGCGAACCCCTTGGCTATGTAGTTGCGCACGAACCAGATGACGACGGCCCCCGGGACGATGGTCAGCACGCCGGCCGCGGCCAGCAGCCCCCAGTCCACGCCCGCCGCGCTCACCGTCCGCGTCATGGTGGCCGCGATGGGCTTGGCGTCCACCGACGTGATCGTCCTGGCGATCAGCAGCTCCACCCAGCTGAACATGAAGCAGAAGAACGCGGTGACGCCGAGCGCGGACCGGATCATCGGCAGGAAGATCCGGACGAAGAAGCGCGGCAGCGAATATCCGTCGATCGCCGCGGTCTCGTCGATCTCCCGGGGGATCCCCGACATGAAGCCTTCCAGGATCCAGACCGCCAGCGGCACGTTGAACAGCATGTGCGCGATCGCCACGCCCAGATGCGTGTCGAACAGCCCGACCGCCTGGTAGATCTGGAAGAACGGCAGCAGGAACACCGCCGGCGGCGCCATCCGGTTCGTCAGCAGCCAGAAGAACAGGTGCTTGTCCCCGGCGAAGCGGAACCGCGAGAACGCGTACGCCGCCGGCAGCGCCACGACGAGCGACATGACCGCGTTCATCGAGGTGTAGACGATGGAGTTGAGGTAGCTCGAATACCACGACGGGTCGGTGAAGAACGTGACGTAGTTGTCGAAGGTCACCCGCTGCGGGATCAGCGAGAAGCTGCCCAGGATGTCCTCGTTCGGGCGGATCGACATGCCGAACATCCACAGCAGCGGCAACATCAGCGTGGCGGCGTACAGCCAGAAGACCGTGCGCGCCCACGGCAGCCGGTGGCGCGTGGGACTCACCTCCCCGACCTGGTCAGCACGGTGAAGAAGACGTAACAGGCGATCTGCACGAGCAGGAAGTACAGCAGCGAGAACGCGCCCGCCGGGCCCAGGTCGAACTGGCCGACGGCGATCTTCGACAGCAGGATGCTCAGGAACGAGGTCGCGTTCCCCGGCCCGCCGCCGGTCACCACGAACGGCTCGGTGTAGATCATGAAGCTGTCCATGAACCGCAGCAGGATCGCGATCGTCAGCACCCCGCGCAGCCTCGGCAGCTGGATGTGCCGGAACGTCGCCCACGCCGACGCGCCGTCGATCTGCGCCGCCTGGAAGTACGGCTCCGGGATCGACCGCAGCCCGGCGTAGGCCAGCAGCGCCACCAGCGGCGTCCAGTGCCACACGTCCATGACCAGGACGGTGATCCAGGCGTCGGCCGAGTCGAGCGTGTAGTTGAAGTTGACGCGCAGCACGTTGTTGACCACCCAGCCGCCGAGCCCGATGTCGCCGCGGGCGAAGATCTGCCAGATCGTGCCCACGACGTTCCACGGGATGAGCAGCGGCAGCGCCACCAGCACCAGCGCCACCGACACCCAGAACCCGCGGCGCGGCATGCAGACCGCGATGGCCACCCCGAGCGGGACCTCCACCAGCAGCACCTGCGCGGAGAACAGCAGCGTGCGCACGAGCGCGGCGCGCACCTCGGGGTCGCGGGCGATCTGCCGGAACCAGTCCAGGCCGACGAACACCCGGTCCACCGGGCTGAAGACGTCCTGGACGGAGAAGTTCACGACGGTCATCAGCGGGATCACCGCGGTGAAGGCCACCGACACCACGACCGGCAGCACCAGCAGCCAGGCCCGGTTGTTCCGCGGACGGGGATCGGCGCGCGGCCCGGCGGCCCCGGCGGCCTCTGCGGCGGCGGGCGCGGCGGCGGCCGGTACGACCTCGCCATCGGCCTGGCTGCCCGCGACGGCGGTCCGGTCGGTCACGCCTGCCCCCTTCCGTCCAGGGGTGCGAGCGAGCCGCACCTGACCTCGTCGCGGAACAGGAACGTCCGGTCCGCGGGGAAATGCAGGAACTCGACCGCGCCCGGCGTCCAGGACGAGCCCGCCTCGGTCCTGGCGATCACCGGATGGCCGCCGACCTCGGCGCGCACCAGGTCGTGCGAGCCCATGCGGTCGATCCGGGTCACCCTGGCCGCCACGCCGGGCCCGGCGGGCGGCCCGCCGACCCGGACGAACTCGGGCCGCACGCCGATCCGCACCGGCCCCGGCGGCAGCGCGCCGGCCACTGCGCCGACCACTGCGCCGGCCTTCGAGTCCCCGATCCTGACCACGTCGCCGTCGATCTCGGCGGGCAGCACGTTCATGCCGGGGGAGCCGATGAAGTGGCCGACGAACTCGTGCGCGGGCGACAGGAACAGCTCGGCCGGCTCCCCGGCCTGTACGATCTCGCCGTGGTTGAGCACGACCACCTCGTCGGCGAAGGTCAGCGCCTCGGTCTGGTCGTGGGTGACGTAGACCAGGGTGTGGCCGGTGTCGCGGTGGATCTCCTTGAGCTTGCTGCGCAACGTCCACTTCAGCGCCGGGTCCACCACGGTCAGCGGCTCGTCGAGCAGCACGGCCGCCACCTGCTCGCGCACCAGGCCGCGGCCCAGGCTGACGATCTGCTTGCGGCCCGGGTCGAGCCGGCGCGCCCGGCGGCGCAGCACGTCGTCCAGGCCCAGCATGGCCGAGACGCGCAGCACGCGCCGGCGGACCTCCTCGGCCGGGACCTTCCTGTTGCGCAGCGGGAAGGCCAGGTTGTCGTAGACGGACATCTCCTCGTACAGGACGGGGAACTGGAAGACCTGCGCGATGTCGCGGCCGGCCGTGGGGACCCCGGTGACCTCGCGGTCGTCGAACCAGATCCGGCCCACTGTGGGCGTGAGCAGCCCCGAGACGATGTTCAGCAGCGTCGTCTTGCCGCAGCCGCTCGGGCCGAGCAGGGCGTAGGCCCGGCCGCCGCGCCAGGTCCAGGTCGTCGGCCGGAGCGCCCACGTGCGGCCGCCGTCGTAGCTGTGGCCCACGCCTTCCAGGCGGATGTCAGCCATGCCGTCCCGCCCCCGCCGCCGGGGCGACCGGTAATCGGCCGCCGGCCTCGTCGAACACGAAGACGTGCCGCGGGTCCACGTACGCGGTGGCCGCCTGGCCCGGCGTGAACGGGCGGGTGCCCGGCAGGTGGGCCACCAGGTGCCGGCGTCCCGCCAGCAGCAGGTGCAGGAACGTCGCGCCGCCGGTCACCTCGGCCAGCCTGATCTCGGCGGGCAGCTCCAGCAGGCCGGGGCCGGTCCTGGCGATCGTCACCTGGTGGGGGCGGATGCCCAGCACGACCCCTTGGCCGGAGGCGGCGGCGCCCGGCGCGGGGAAGGAGGCGCCCATGACCTCGATGCGGCCGTCCCTGACCGTGCCGGGCAGCAGGTTCAGCGGCGGGTCGCTGAGTGTGGCCGCGACGGCGAGCGTGGGCGGCTCGGCGTACATGGTGGCCGGGTCGCCGACGTGCCGCACCCGGCCCTCGCCGAGCACCACGGCGGGCGCGGCGAAGGTCAGGGCCTCGTTCGGGTCGGCGGTCGAGTACAGGACGACGCCCGGCGAGCCGGTGAACATGCGCCTGAGGTCCTCGCGCAACTGCTCGCGGAGCTTGAAGTCGAGGTTGGCCAGCGGCTCGTCGAGCAGCAGCACGTCCACGGGCCTGGCCAGCGCGCGGGCGATCGCCGTGCGCTGCTGCTGGCCGCCCGACAGCTCCGCGGGCCTGCGGCCCAGCAGGTCGCCGAGGCCCATGACCGCGGCCACCTCCCGCACCCGCCGGTCGATGCCGTCCTTGCGGTACGACCGGTCCAGCCGCAACGGCGAGGCGATGTTCTCGTAAACGGTGAGGGACGGGTAATTGATGAATTGCTGATAGACGAAGGCGATCGAGCGCTTTCGCACGGAAATCGAGGTGACGTCATTTCCGTTGACCAGCACCCGCCCCGAATCGGGCGGCTGCAACCCGGCGGCGACCCGCATGAGCGTGGTCTTTCCCGAGTTCATCGGGCCGACGAGGGTGGTCAGTCCATGAGGTAGTTCCAGGTGGATGTCGTCGAGCCAGGTCTCCCCGCGCTGCCGTACGCGGACGCCATCGAGGATCAGCGTCACAATGCCCGGTCCTCTCTCCCGGAGCTTGCCCTCCATCTAACATGATCTGATTCTTTGTGCAAAGAGGGCAGTTGTTGTGACAGTTGTTCGTCAGTTGACGTGAGTTATGGGATTTGTCAGGGTGAGAAAAGTTTCATCACCAGGCTGTGGAGGTCGCGGCGCTCGGCGTCCGTCAGCGGGGCGAGCGTCTCGCGTTCGACGTCCGCGACCACCGCGCGGGCCCGTTCCAGGGCGTCCCGGCCGGCGGCGGTCAGCGAGATCCGGTAGCGGCGGCGGTCGGCGGGGTCGCGCTCCCGGGCGGCCAGCCCTTCGGCCATGAGGCCGTCCATCAGGCGGACCATGTCGCTCGGGTCGAGGCCCAGCCGGTCGCCGACCTCCCGCTGGGCGGCCGGGCCGAAGTCGTCGAGCGTGGCCAGCGCCGCGAACTCCCACAGGCTCAGCCCCGTGTCGGCGGTGAGCCGCGCGGCCAGGGCGCGCCGGTTGGCGACGCCGACCTTGTGCAGCACGAAGGTGGTCGTCCCGAGCAGGGTGGGTGGCAGTTCCATCTCGTCGAGAAGTGTAGGTTGTTCCCAATAGTTGGTGACTACCCACTAATTTCGGAGGATCAGGATGGACGCTCTCTACCCTCGGCTGCTGGTGCGCGACTTCCCGGCGAGCGTCGCCTTCTACCGGGCCGCCCTCGGGCTGGAGCCGGTGAAGGTGCTGACGGAGGCCGCCTACGCCAACTGGGACATCGACGGCCAGGCCGGACTCGTGCTCTTCGGCCGCGACCGCGTCGCCGAGGTCGTCGGCACGTCCGGGCTGCCGGCGGCGGGCGCCCAGGACGCGGTGATGCTGGTGATGCGGGTCGACGACGTCGACGGCGAGGCCGACCGGCTCGTCGGACTGGGCGCCACCGTCGCCGCGCCGCCGCAGGACCGGCCCGCCTGGGGGCCCGGCCTGCGCACCGCACATCTGCGCGACCCGGAGGGCAACCTGATCGAGCTCCAGTCGTACTGAGCGCGGGCGGGCGGTCAGGGCAGGATGGCGTCCACGTAGCCGCCGTCCACGCGCAGGGCGCCGCCGGTGGTCGCCGAGGCGAGCGGCGAGCTGAGATAGACGACCATGTTGGCGATCTCCTCGGGCTCGATCAGCCGCTGGAGCAGTGACTGCGGACGGTGCTCGCGCATGAACGCCCGCTGCGCCTCCTCCCACGGCAGCTCCCGGTCCACGAGCTGGTAGACGAACTCCTCCACGCCGCCGGTGTGCGTGGGCCCGGCGATCACCGAGTTGACCGTCACCCCGCTGCCGGCGGCCTCCTTGGCGAACCCGCGCGAGACGGCCAGCAGCGCCGTCTTGCTCATGCCGTAGTGGATCATCTCGGTGGGCGTGACGATGGCCGAGTCGCTGGCGATGTACTGGATCCGGCCCCAGCCGCGCTCGATCATGCCGGGCAGGTAGGCGCGCGTGAGGCGCACCGCCGACAGGACGTTGACCTCGAAGAAGCGCCGCCACTCCGCGTCGTCGATCTCCAGCGCCGGCCTGGCCTCGAAGATGCCCAGGTTGTTGACGAGAATGTCCACCTGCGGCAGCGAGCCGAGCACCCGCTGGAGCCCTTCGTCGGTGGCGACGTCGCCGGGCGCGGCGACCAGGCCGCGGTGGTCCATGCGCTCGATGGCCGCGGCCACCGAGCGTTCGCTGCGGCCGTTGACGCCGACGCGCGCGCCCGCCCGTGCCAGGCCGGTCGCGATGGCCGCCCCGATGCCCTGGGTCGAGCCCGTGACCAGCGCCGTCCTGCCGCTGAGGTCGATGCTCACCATGACCCCATTGTCCGTGCCGCCCCGCGGCCGACCGGCGCCGGGGCACTACCGGCCGCGGATCGGGTAGATGCCTACTCTGGTCGGTACGTCGAGGGGAGCAAGGGTGCGCCGGTTACGGTGGCTGGTCGTGATGGCGGTTCTCGCCGTCCTCGTCGTGGTCCCGGCCGGGCCCGGCGCCGGCGACGACGGGTGCCCGTCCAGGGACACGCGGGTGACCTCGCCGTACGCGATCACCGGCTACTGGGTCATGCCGCGGGCCGACGTGTGCGTCACGCGGCGGACGGTGGAGGCGATCCACTCGCTCGGCGGCGACACGCTCGTCACGTTCGGGCCGCGGTTCGACGCCGGGCCGATGGAGCCGGAGTTCGCCGCCTGCCGGGTGGACGGACGGCCCTGCGCGCGGGTGCCCGGCAAACGCGTCCGGCACGTCTACACGTACGTGACCAGCGAGGAGTTCGGGCGTTCCGTGCTGCGCTGCCCGGGCCTCGACCGGCGGATCGACAGCGGCGGGCGGGTCTTCTACCGCGTGTCGCTGGCCGCGTCGTGCGCCGCGCGCGTCCAGGACCTGGTGCTGGTCTCCACCGACGGCGACGGGCTGGGCAACCTGGTCGAGGAGGCGGCGGCGTACGGGATGCGGGTGTTCCCCGGGCTGCCCGCCGCGCCGCAGCGGCGGGGCAAGCCGTGGGAGCCCGACCTCGCGCACCTCGCCGCGCTGAACGCCTTCACCGCGCGGGTGCTGGCCGGCTACCGCGAGCGGTTCGGCGGGTCGGCCGCCTTCGGCGGGGTCTACCAGTCGTTCGAGCTGGCCATGCGCGAACGGGGGCCGCGCGACCCCGTCCTCGCCCTGTACGCGGCCCAGCACGCGGCGGTCGCAGCCGCGCTGCCCGGCCGGAAGATCCTGGTCAGCCCCTACATCGACGCCCGCAGGGGCCGCGGTTTCCCGCCCGGCCAGGTGCCCGGCGGGCTGGCCGGCATCGCCGCCACCCGCGCCGGCGCGCCCATGGCCGTCGCCGTGCAGGACGGGCGGGGCACGGGCAAGGTCCCCGTGCACGGGATCGAGGAGGGCGGGTCCATGGTCGCCCCCCGGCTCGTCCCGGTGGTCGGGCGGGTGCGCAACGCCGACGGGTACTACGGGCCCACCAGGGACTACATCGAGGCGGCGGCCGGCAGCGTGCCCGCCGGGGTCGAGCTGTGGGTCAACGTCGAGGGCTTCGAGCCAGCCCCTGCGGACGGCGAGTGCGGGCGGGTCGAGCCGCTGCCGTTGCGGGGGCGTACCAGCAAGGCCCGGCTCGACCAGCAGATCATGGCGACGGGCGGGCACGCCGCGAAGATCATCTCCTATGGCTGGGAGCCCTTCTTCACCTGCCAGGCGAGCCCGTCCACCCCGTCGCTGGCCGACGACATCGCGAACGGTGGCCGGGAGCCGATCATCGTGAACGCCTACCGCGAGGAACGGGACGGACGGCCCGGGATCACCGTCGAGGGCTACAACCTGCGCGGCGGCACCCTGCGTTTCGCCTCGCCCGGCGGCCGTGAGGTCGGCGTGGCACAGCGGTGGCACGGGCCGGGCCGCCCAGAGTCGGCGTGGGCCCCCTACGTCCCGCCCGGCCCGTGGACCTCGGTCACCGCCACGAACGCCGCCGGCCGCACCAGCACGAGCGGGTACGTCTTCCGCTAGGGTTCGCCGCGTCCGTCAGGGTTCGCCGCTTTCGCCGGGTTCGCCGCCGAAGCCGCGGAGCATGGCTTCGAGCGCGAAGACGAAGCGGCGGTCGGTCCCCGAGGACGGCTGGGCGCGCCGCGCCCGGGTGGCCTCGGCCAGCAGCGGGGTCTCCACCAGATCCGGCTCGGGGATGTCGCGCATCGCGGGCGCGGCCCGTTCGGTCCCACCGGCGACCTCACCGGCGGCCAGGACGGCGACGTGGCCGACGACGAAACCGGTCACGGCGTAGAGCATGTCCAGCGCGCGGTCCGGCGGCAGCCCCGCCGCGCGCAGCACCCGCAGCCCCTCCTCCATCAGGCGCAGGTTCCCGGGCGTGATCGCGGGACGGCTGACCACCAGGGGGACGACGTTCGGATGCGCGAGCAGCGCCCGCAGCAGCGCGTGGGCGTACTCGCGCAGGGCCTCCTGCCATGAGGCGGCCTCGGCCAGCAGCGGCGCGGCCTGCGTGACGACCTGCTCGACCAGGCCGTCGAGCAGCGCGTCCTTGCTGGCGACGTGCTGGTAGAGGGACATGGCCTCGACCCCGAGCTCCTGGCCGATGCGGCGCATGGACAGCGCCTTCAGCCCTTCGCGGTCGGCCAGCGCCAGCGCCGCCCGCAGGATGGCCTGCCGGGTCAGGCCGGCGTTCTGGCCGCGGGTGCGCTTCGGGGACATGGTGCCCTTTCTCGATTCTTACGTGGTAAGTATAGTCAAAACATACTTTGTAAGAATGTCGTCCAGAAGGGACCCATGTCATGACAGGGAAGCCGCGCGGAGCCTCCGCCCTGCTGTACGGCGGCGCCGCGCTCACGGTGCTCGTCACCCTCTTCGCCTTCGCCTACCGCTCCGGGCTGGCCGAGTACCTCAGGGCGGGCTATCCGGAGCTGGGGCCGGGGAAGATCGACGAGGGGGTCACCACGTACACGGTGATCCTCTCGGTCGTGGGGGCGCTCGGGCTGGCCGGCTGGCTCGTCACCGTCCGGGCGGCCGGGGCGGGCAGAGGGTGGGCCCGGTGGCTGGGGGCCGGGCTGTTCGTGGTGGCGTCGTGCTTCGCGCTCGCGGGCCTGACCGTCCGGGACACCAACGGCGAGGTCGGCCTGGCGCCGCTGCTCGGCTGGCTGCAGGTCCTTCCGCTGCTCCCGGGGCTGGTGGCGGTCGTGCTGCTGTGGAGGAGGGCGCGGTGATCCACGTCGCCCGGTGGCCGGGGGCGCTCAAGCGCCTGATGTACCGGGGCGGGCGGCCCGACGCGCTCATGCGGGCGATGAACCGGCTCGACGCGCTGACCTACGCCTCCCGGTGGCTGCCGCTGCCCCAGGGGGCGGTGCTCCAGGTGGTGGGACGCCGCAGCGGGGCGCTCACGTCGGTGCCCGTCGCGGTCGCCCGGCACGAGGGCGGCGAGTACCTGGTCTCCATGCTCGGGCCGGAGGCGAACTGGGTGCTCAACGTCCGGGCCGCCGGCGGCCGGGCCGTGCTGCGGCGTCGCGGGCGGGCGGCGCCGATCAGGCTGGCGGAGGTCCCGGTCGGGCGCCGCGCCGAGATCCTGCGCCGCTACGCCGCCGTGGCGCCCGGCGCGCGGCCCCACCTCGGCCTCGGCCCGAAGGCGCCGCTGGACCGTTTCCGCCGGATCGCCGCTGGTCATCCCGTCTTCCGCATCCTGTGGGCGGACGGCTCCGCCCCGGACGGCCAAGGGTCAGGTCAGGGCTGAGACGAGGATGTCGGTCAGGGTGGCCGCCTGGCTGCCGTCCTCGTCGAGGTCGGGGTCGAAGATGGTGAACTGGATCCCGGCCGCCCCGGGCAGCGCGAGCAGCCCGCGGAGCAGGCCGGCGAGCTGGTCGCCGGTCAGGCCGCCGGGGGTGGGCGAGTCGACGGCCGACAGCACGGACGGGTCGAGCACGTCGGCGTCCACGTGGATCCAGAAGCCGTCCAGGTCGTCGCGCACGAGCATGCGTTCGGCGGCCTCCAGGGGGATGTCGGTCCCGGCGACGAAGGCGATGCCGTCGGCGGCGAGCTCCTGGACGTCGTCGTCGTCCCGGACGCCGAGCACGATGACGTCCTCGTCCCGGACGTACGGGCGCAGGCCGTCGATGTCGGTCAGGTAGTCGTCGCCGCGGCCGGTCACCAGGGCCAGGTCCTCGCCGGCCGCCGCGCCGACGTGGGGCGAGTTGCCGAGGTGGCGGAAGTCGGTGTGGGCGTCGAGGTAGGCCACCCCGTAGCGGCCCGTCCTGCGCAGGGCGAGCGCGGGGCCGAGCAGGATCGAGCAGTCGCCGCCGAGCAGGACGGGGAAGCCGCCGTCCGCTCTGATCCCGGCCACGCGGTCGGCCAGCCGCCGGGTGTAGGCGGCGATGGCCGCGCCGTTGCGCACGCCGTCGCCGGGCTTCCAGGTGGCCACGTAGCGGGGCGGGACCAGCGCGCCCGCGTCGGCCGCGCCGATCCGGGCGACCAGCCCGTTGTCCCGCAACGCCCAGGGAGCCTTGTAGCAGCCGGGGATGACATCCTCGGCGAGTGGACGCAGGCCGAGGTTGGACGGCGCGTCCAGAACGGTCAGTTTTCTGTCAGGGGTTATAGTGCTCATAGTCGTGACGGTAGCAGGAGGGTGAGGGATGCGCCAGTTCATCGAGACGGGTCTCGTGGCCGTCGATCTGGCCAACACGTGGGACGAGTACCTGGACGATCCCGAGCGGCTGCCCGACGTGGCGGAGCTGCGCCGTTTCTGCCGCGAACTGGGCGAACCGCTTGAGAACGACCATGGGCTCGGCGAGGAGGACCTGCGGGAGGTCAGAGAGGTGCGCGAGCGGCTGCGGGCGGTGCTGGCCGCCGAGCCCGGCGGCCGGGCGGGGGCGCTGGCGGAGTGGGTGGCCCGGCTGCCGGCGCGGGCGGCGGTGGAGCACGCGGGCGGCGTGCCCCGGCTGCGGCTGGTCGCGCCGGACGGGGCGACGGCGGCGGGCCGGCTCGCCGTGCGGGCCGTCACCGAGCTGCTGGAGCTGGCCGCGGCCGGCGACTGGGAACGGCTGCGCCAGTGCGCGGCCACGCCGTGCACCGACGCCTTCGTCGACCGCAGCCGGCCGGGCAAGCGGCAGTTCTGCTCGACCCGCTGCGCCAACCGCGCCCACGCCCAGGCCTCGCGCGCCCGCCACCGCTGACGGCGGGCGCCGAGCAGGGTCAGGCGAACAGGGTGCGGCCCCAGTAGTCGCCCGCGTCCTGGACGCCGGGCGGGCAGGCGAACAGGCCGCTGGAGACGTGCTTGATGTACTCGTTGAGCGCGTCGTGCCGGGCCAGGTTCATCTGCACGGGCACGAACTGCTTGCGCGGGTCGCGCTGGTAGGCGATGAAGAACAGCCCGGCGTCCAGGCGGCCGAGGCCGTCGGAGCCGTCGACGAAGTTGTAGCCGCGGCGCAGCAGGTGGGCGTTGCCGTTGTTGCTCGGGTGCGCCAGCTTGACGTGCGAGTCGTCCTTGATCATCGGCTGCCCGTCGGGGCCCTTGGCGGCGAAGTCCACGGGGTCGAACTCGGCCTTCCCGCCCAGCGGCGCGCCCTCGCCCTTGTCCCGGCCGAAGATCTGCTCCTGCTCGGCGAGTGAGGCGCGGTCCCAGGTCTCGATCGTCATGCGGATCTTCCTGGTGACCATGTACGTGCCGCCCGCCATCCAGGCGGGGCCGTCCGAGCCGCTCGCCCACAGGTGGTCGCGCAGCAGGTCGGCGTCCTCCAGCTTCATGTTGTTGGTGCCGTCCTTGAAGCCCAGGAGGTTGCGCGGCGTGGCCTGGGCCCGCGACGTGGACGACGTACGGCCGAAACCGAGCTGCGACCAGCGCACCGAGACCTTGCCGAAGCCGATCCTGGCCAGGTTGCGGATGGCGTGCACGGCCACCTGGGGGTCGTGCGCGCACGCCTGGACGCAGATGTCCCCGCCCGAGATCTCCGGGATGAGCTGTTCGCCGGGGAACTTCGGCAGGTCGGCCAGCGCGGCCGGTCGTTTGCCCGCCAGCCCGAACCGGTCGTCGAACAGCGACGGCCCGAACCCGATCGTCAGCGTCAGCCCCGAGGCGGGCAGCCCCAGCGCCTCGCCGGTGTCGTCGGGCGCCGCCTCGGCCGCCCCGCCCACCGCGCCGAACGCCCCGGCCTCCTTGCCCTGCGTCAGCCGGGCCGCCGCGGCCGTCCACTCCTGGAGCAGATCGACCAGCTCGGCCTTCTTGTCGGTGATGACGTCGAAGGCGACGAAGTGCAGCCGGTCCTGGGCGGGCGTGACGACGCCCGCCTGGTGCTGCCCGTAGAACGGGAACGGATCGGACGTCGATGCGGCGTGCGCGACCGGCGGCTCCTCCAGCAGCGACCTGGTCGTCACCGCCCCCGCCCCGAGCACGGCCGCGCCCGCGGCGCCCAGCCCGAACAGCTTGCGGCGGCTCATCCGCCCGCCGGCCTGCGACAACGCCCCCACCTCCCGTTACTTGGCGATGACCGGTGCGATCTTACTGATCGGCTCGGCCAGCGCATTGATCGCGTCGGACAGGGCCTTCAGCTCGGCCTTGGACAGCTCGTCGTGCAGCTTCCAGCCGTCGCCCTTCTGGTGCGCGCCCAGCGCGGCCTCCGCGGCGGCGAACTTCTCGTCCAGCGTCTTGACCAGGTCGGGGGAGCGCTGCTCCAGCACCGGGCGCAGCGACTGCACGGCGGCCTTGGAGCCCTGGAGGTTGGCGTCGAAGTCCCACAGGTCGGTGTGCGACCAGATGTCCTCCTCGCCGGTGATCTTCCCGGAGGCCACCTCGTCGAGCAGTTCCTTGGCGCCGTTGGCCAGGTTGAGCGGGGTCAGCTCGGCGGCGTTGGACTTCTGGACGATGGTCTTGACGTCGGCGATCAGCTTGTCGGCGACCGGGCCGTCCTTGCTGATGTCCTTCTTGATCCACAGATCCTTCTCGATCCGGTGGAACCCGGTCCACTCCTCGCCGTCGGCCAGGTCGGCCTCGCGGGCGTCGATGGCCGGGTCGAGGTCGCCGAAGATCTCCGCGACCGGCTCGATGCGCTCCCAGTACGTCCGCGAGACCGGGTACAGCTCCTTGGCCTTGTCGATCTCGCCGGCCTTGACGGCGTCCACGAACTCCTGCGTCTTGACCAGCAGCGTGTCGCTCTGCGCCTTGATGTAGCGCTTGTAGCTGGCGACGGCGTCGGCGAGCTGGGCGTCGGAGGTGAGCGCCTTGTGCTCGCCGGTCACCTTCAGCGCGTTGCGGATGCCCTTGCCCACCATGCCGGGCTTGCAGACGGTCTCGTACGCGCCGGCCGGCAGCTCGGCGACCAGCTCCCTGGTCAGGCCGGGCACGATGTTCTCGACCTCGGCCATCACCCGGTCACCGGGGGCGTACACGTAGAACTCGGTCACCTTGGAGCCGCCGTTGGTGATCGTGAACGTGCTCGTGCCCGCCGCGATCTCGGAGGTCGCGACCTTGCACTCGGTGTCGGACGCGGCCACGGTGATCTTGCCGGGCGCGGCGGCCGGACCCTTGGCGGCCTCCGTGGCGGTGGTGCCCGAGCCGCACGCGGTCAGGCCCGCGAGGGCGAGCGCGCCGAAGGACAGGCTGATGGCGGTACGCATGATGCTCCTGTTCAGGCCGCGGGTGCGGTGGAGGCGGGAGTGGTCTTCACCCGCTGTGGCAGCAGGAAGAGGAAGAGGGTGGGCGCGAGGTAGACGATCCAGGCCACGGCCTCGGCGATGCTCGGCTGCGGCGTGATGTTGAGCATGCCGGAAAGCAGCGCGCCGTACCAGGAATCGGCAGGCAGGACGGCGCTGATGTCGAAGGCGTAGGAGCTCAGGCCGGGCAGGATGTTGGCTTCCTGGAGGTCGTGCACGCCGTACTTGAAGATGCCGGCGGCGACCAGGATGAGCAGCAGGCCCGTCCAGGTGAAGAACTTGGTGAGGTTGATCTTCAGCGCGCTCCTGTACAGCCCCCAGCCGATGACCACCGACGTGAGCAGGCCGAGCGCGATGCCCAGCAGGGGGTCCATGGTGGCGGTCGCGCCCTGGACGGCGGCGAAGAACAGCAACGCCGTCTCAAGCCCCTCGCGGGCCACGGCCAGGAAGGCCATCACGACCACCGCGAGGGAGCCCATCTGCAGCGCGTCGGAGAGCTTGCCCCGCAGCTCGCCGGAGAGCGCGCGGGCGGTGCGCCGCATCCAGAAGATCATCCAGGTGACGAACGCGACGGCGAGCAGCGAGGTGATCGCGTCGAACAGCTCCTGACCCATGTGCCCGAGGTTGGCGGCGGTGAAGGTCAGCAGCGCGCCGAAGCCGACGGACAGCGCGACCGCCGCGGCGACGCCCGTCCAGACCTGGGGAAGCTTGTCCTTCCTGTCGCTCTTGACGAGGAAGGCGATGAGGACGGAGACGACGAGCGTCGCCTCCAGTCCCTCGCGCAGTCCGATGAGGTAGCTGGCGAACACCGTCACTCCTGCTGGCTGAGGAAAGGCTTACCTAAATTAGGGCAGCCGAAGCATACCTAGCGCAAGCAGTGATGGCGATAGTTTGCCCGGTGGTGTGACGCACCCGACTGTATGAGCGGTTTGTCACCCGGTGAGATTGGCGGCCAGCAGGTCGAGCAGCGGCTCACGCCGTACGCACTGCTCCAGCGTGAACGAGTCGGCCAGGGCCAGCAGGTCGTCGTCGCCGAGCCCCCTGAACAGCCCGGCGTACTCGGGCAGCAGGGCCTGGGCGATGAGGATGTGCCTGATCAGGTCGTCGGTCTGGTAGCGGGCGCCCCACGGGTAGGGCGCCCAGTCCGGGAACTCGGTCTCGACCAGCCGGTGCAGCGGGGCGAGCACGTCGGCGCACTCCTCCATGGTCGAGCCCCACCGGTCCGCGCCGAGCCGCCGCTTCTTGCCGATGAACGCGCCGAACCTGTCCAGGTACGCCCCCGACGCGTGCACCAGGCCCTGGAGGCCCACGTCCTTGTACGTCCAGAGCGACCAGCCCGCGTCGTGGGCGTCGTAGATGTCGAGCTGGTCGCGCAGGACCTGGTAGCGCTGGGCGTCCCGGTCCGGGTCGCCGGTGTAGACCGGGCCGAACTCGCCCACCCACAACGGCGTGCCGGTCTCGCGCTGGAACCGGGACCGCCGGGCGAAGGTCTCCTCCAACTGGCCGCGGTCGCACCACTCGCCTCTGGTGAGCCCCGGGTACGGGCCGCCGTGGGCGAACCCGGCCAGGGCATAGTCATGCATGACGAACACCGTGTTCTCGTACATCTCCCGGAACATCGAGAAGTCGGTGGCGTAGGTGTTGCCGTCCAGGAACAGGACGTGGTCCGGGTCGGCGGCCCGTACGGCCTTGACCAGCCGGTCGTAGAACGGGCCGACCACCTTGCCCGAGACGTCGCCCGGCTCGTTCACCACGTTGTACCCGGCCACCCACGGATGACCGCGGTAGTGGTCGGCCAGCGCCTCCCACAGGTGCACGGCCCGGTCCTGGAAGTGCCGGTGCTGCCAGAACGCCGCCACGTGCGTCGGGTTGTCGCTGTGCCAGTGCTGGTTCTGGGAGCCGGGCAGGGCGTGCAGATCGATCACGCTGTAGAGGCCGTGCTCGCCCAGCAGGCCGATCACCCGGTCGAGGTGCCGGAAGCCCCTCGGGTCGATCTCCATGGGCCGGTCGTCGGACTCCCAGTGGTGGTAGTTGACCGGGATGCGCACGCAGTTCATGCCGAGCCCGGCCAGCAGCCCGGCGTCGCTGCCGGTGAAGAACGAGGTGAGCAGCCGGTCGAAGAAGAGCTCGGCCCGCTCCTCGCCCAGCACGCCGGTCACCGCCGCGCGCATCGAGGTCTCGTTGGCGGGATAGCCGGTGATGAAGTTCTCCATGTTCATCCAGCCCCCGAGGCCCACCCCCCTGAGCCGGACGGGCGTGCCTTCGGGGGTGAGGAGCCGGCTTCCTGAGACGTGGAGCATGTTCACCCTTTCGTCGCACCCGCGGTGAGCCCACCGACCAGGTGACGTTCAGCGATGGCGTAGAACCCGAGCGCCGGCACCATGGCCAGGATCAGGTAGGCGAGGACGCGGGCGGTGTCGGTGGCGTACTGGCCCTGGAACTGCTGGATGCCGAGCGGCAGCGTCCAGCTCGACTCGTCGCTGAAGACCACCAGGGGCAGCATGAAGTTGTTCCAGCTCCCCACGACGGCCAGCACGGAGACCGTCGCCATGGCCGGGCGGGCCATCGGCAGCAGGATCCGCCAGAAGAACCCGAACGGCGAGCAGCCGTCGATGATCGCGGCCTCCTCGATCTCGCCCGGGATGCTCCGGAAGAACCCCCGCAGGATGATGATCGTCAGCGGCAGCCCGAAGGCGGCCTGCGTCAGGATGACGCCGAGCGGGTCGTCCAGCAGCCCGAACGTGCGCAGCAGCACGAAGATCGGCAGGATGGCCACCGCGAACGGGAACATCAGCCCCGCGGTGAACAGCGTGAACAGCGCCTCCCTGCCCCGGAAGGCGAACCTGGCGAAGACGAACGCGGCCAGCGCCGCCAGCCCGACCATCACCACGGTCGTGGCGACCGCGATGAACGTGCTGTTCCACACCTGCCGCCAGAACGACCCCGAGCCCAGCACGTCGGTGTAGTTCTCGCTCACCCAGGGATCGGGCAGGCCGAAGGGGTTGCCGGAGAGCTGGCTGTTGCTCTTGAACCCGCCGAGCAGCGCGTACACGATCGGCGCCAGGATGAACGCGCCGACGATCCAGGCGATCGCGTGCAGGGGCAGGGTGGGACGGCGCCGCCGCGCGGGCGGCCTTCCGTGGTTCATCGGCGGCCTCCCATGGACGTCGTCGCGCCCGCCAGGTCCCGGCGCATCACCACGCGCTGGTAGACGAGGGCGAAGACGAGGCTGAGCGCGAACATCACGACGCTGATCGCGTTGGCGTAACCCACCTGGGAGCGCTTGAAGCCGAACTCCATCATGGTGACGGCCATCGTCTCCGAGGAGTGCGACGGGCCGCCGCCGGTGAGGATCCAGACCAGGTCGAACAGCTGGATGGTGTAGATGACCGACAGGAACACGCTGATCCTGATCGTCGGCCCGAGCAGCGGCAGCGTGATGTGCCGGAACGTCTTCCAGGGCGTCGCGCCGTCGATCTGCGCGGCCTCGATCAGCTCGTTCGGGATGCCCTGCCGTCCGGCCAGGTAGACCATCATGTGGAAGCCGAAGTACTTCCACGTCATGACCAGGAAGAGCGCGGGCATCACGGTGTCCGGATCGGCCAGGAACTCCGACTCCAGCCCGAACACCGACAGCAGCTGGTTCGCCATCCCGCCGTCCGGCGCGAGGATCAGCGAGAACAGCACGCCGGTGATCACCTCGGACAGCACGTACGGGGCGAAGAACACCAGCCGGTAGACCGCCCGCCCCCGGATGCGCTGGTTCAGCAGCATCGCCACGGCCAGCGAGAACGGCAGCTGGACCAGCACCGACAGCAGCACCAGGACCACCAGGTGCCACAGGTCGGTGGCGAAGATGCCGGACGACAGCAGCCTGGTGAAGTTGTCCAGCCCGACGAACTCGGTGGGCAGCCCGCCGAACCCGTTCCACTTGAACGCGCTGGCGTAGACCGCCACCAGGATCGGCGCCACCACCAGCAGGACGAAGAGCACCAGCGCGGGCAGCAGGAACAGCGCGATCGTCACCGCGCGCCCGCGCCGCCGGCCCGGCGGGGCGGGGGCCGGCGGCGCGACCGCCGCCGGCCCCCGGGTCAGCGTCGTCATTCGCTCTTGGCCACTTCGCTGATGTCCTGGCCGATCTGCTCCGGCGTCTTGGTCCCGGCGATCAGCTCGGCCACGCTGTCGTTGACCTGCTGGCCGACGGCCGGCGGGTAGGCCTGGTCCAGGTAGAGCTGGTAGCCGGAGGCCCCGGCCAGCAGGGTCGCGACCTGCTTGAGGTTGGCGTCCTTGACCGCGCTCTCCTCGCCCTTGAGCACCGGCAGCACGCCGCCCGCCGCCACGGCCTTGGTGTGCTGGTCCAGCTGCGTCATGAACTCCACGAACTCCACGGCCTGCGGGGGCGCGTCCGCGCCCACCGACAGGCCGTTGCCGCCGCCGAAGGCGTCGCCGATCGAGCCCTTGCCGCCCTCGACCGCGGGGAAGGGGAAGAAGCCCAGGTCGTCGCCGAGGCCCTTGCCGGAGTCCTTCTGCACGGCGGGCGCCCACTGGCCCATCAGCTCCATGGCGGCCTTGCCGTTGGAGACCGTGGCCGCCTGCCCGTCGGGGGTGCCGTAGCCCGCGCCGAGGAAGCCCTTCTGGAACGGCTGGAGCTCGGCCAGCGCCTTGACCTGCTGACCGGCGGCCACGAAGTCGGGCTTGGTGAAGTCGTGGTCCACGCCCGCCTGCGTGAGCGCGGGCAGGCCGGCGATGCGCATCGCCAGATAGGCCCAGTAGTAGTGGCCCGGCCACTTCTCCTTGCCGGCCAGCGCGATCGGGGTGGTGCCGGACGCCTTCAGCTTCTTGACGTCGTCGAGGAACTCCGCCCAGGTGGCGGGCGGGGCCGAGATGCCGGCCTTGGCGAAGAGTTTCTTGTTGTACCAGAAGCCGACCAGCCCGATGTCCGTCGGCAGCCCGTACGTCCTGCCGTCGAACTGGTACGCGCTCAGCGCCGCGGGGGTGAACGTGTCCAGCACGGGGGCGACGTCGGCGGAGACGTCCTTGACCAGGCCGGCGTCGATCTGCTGCTTGAGCACGCCGCCGCCCCACGTGACGAAGACGTCGGGGGCCTTGCCCGACTGGGTGATCGTGGTCAGCTTGGCCTTGTAGGCGTCGTTCTCCAGCACCGTCGCCTTGATGGTGACGTCGGGGTGCGCGGCCTCGAAGTCCTTGGCCCGCTGCGCCCACAGGGACTTCAGCGGTTCGGCGGTGGACAGGTGCCACCATTCCAGCGTCACCTTGGCGGGCTTCTGGCCGGGCTGCGAGCCGCCGGGCTGCCCGCCGCTCTCGCCACTCCCGCCGCTGCCGCATCCGGCGACGAGCACGGCGGTGGCCATGAGGATCAGACCGCGTTTCATCCAGGGGTCCCTTCATCGGGCACGAGCGGTATGAAAGTTTCGTATAGCCCCCGATAATTTCGTTGGTCGGAGCATAGGTATGTGCTGCGCGGGGCGTCAATAGCTGCCTTGGGAGCGATCCCGGTCCGAAACTTTCGGATACACTCCCGAACGTGTCAGCTAAGAGGCGCGTGACGATCGCACTGATCGCAGAAGAGGCCGGGGTCTCCATCCCCACGGTCTCCAAAGTCATCAACGGCCGGCCCGAGGTGGCGCCGGCGACCCGTCACAAGGTCGAACGGCTGCTCCAGGAACACGGCTACCAGCGGCGCGTCAGCCAGGACGACACCCCCGCCGGCCTGATCGACCTGGTGTTCGCCGAGATCGAGTCGCCGTGGGCCATGGAGATCGTGCGCGGCGCGGAGAGCGCGGCCCACGAGGCCGGGGCCAGCGTCGTCATCTCGGTGCTGCACACCCACGCCGGTCCCGGCCGCGACTGGCTCGAACGCCTGGCCGCCCGCCGCACCGACGGCGTGGTGATCGTCGCCTCGCGCCTGTCCACCGGCGTGCAGGCCCAGCTCAGCGCGCGGTCGCTGCCGTTCGTGGTGGTCGACCCCGAGGGCGAGCCGGCCCCCGGCATCGTCTCGGTCGGCGCCACCAACTGGAACGGCGGCCTGGCCGCCACCCGCCACCTGCTCGAACTCGGCCACCGCCGGATCGGCATGATCAGCGGCCCCGCCGACATGCTGTGCAGCCAGGCCCGCGTCGACGGCTACCGCGCAGCCCTGGAGACGGCCGGCGTGCCGCTCGCCCCCGAACTCGTCCGGCGCGGCACCTTCCTCGTCGACTCCGGCCACGACCAGGGCCACGAACTCCTGTCACTGGACGAGCCGCCCACGGCCATCTTCGCCGGGTGCGACCTGATGGCGTTCGGCGTGTTCGAGGCCGCCCGGCAGCGGGGGTTGCGCGTTCCGGAGGATCTGAGCGTCGTGGGGTTCGACGACCTGCCGCTGTCGAAGTCGGCCTGGCCGCCGCTGACGACCGTGCGCCAGCCGTTGCAGGAGATGGCGGCGCTGGCCACCCGTACGGTGCTGGGGATGGGGAAGGGCGAGGTGCCGGAGACGAAACGGGTGGAACTGGCCACGGAACTGATCGTCCGCGAGAGCACGGCCGCCGTGGAGTGACGGGCGCTTCAAGGGTCTTCGCCCTCCGGGCTCAGGCGCCCTTCCTCCGGCGCCTCCGGCGCACCCCCGCGCCTCCGGCGCCCTGGCGCCTCGCCCTCGACCTGCGAGGCAGCGGGCACTCACATGCCAGACGCCTGCGTGGCCGGGTGAATCCCCGCTCACTCTCCAGGAATCCGCGCACGTCTGGCCATGCGGACTGTGAACGCCACCACATGACGCGGTCGCACAGGCGAAAAGTCGCGTCGATCAATGGGTGATGGAGAGCCGCTCGGCGATCGCGACAACGGATGCGTCTGTTGATCGCGGTCGACCACCGCGATCAACGGGTCCGTATCCAGGAGAACAGCGGTCACACTGTGCGGTTGAACCGCTCGGCCGGCAGATCTTCGACACGTTCCGAAAGATTGCCCTCACCGGAGGCGCCGATCCCGGCGATCGAGAGCCGACGACGTACCGGTTTGTCGTCTTCGCCTGACATGTCGGCGTGCCGCGCATGGTCGGACGACAGCCGATCGACCAGGTGATGCAGCTCCTCGTGCGCATGTCCGGCGCTCATACCTGCGAATGTACGTCGGCGGAAGCGCCGACAGCCAACTCCTCGCCCAACAGGTCCGCAGGCAGGAGACGGCCCGTTCGACCAGCCGGCCGGCGAGCATGCGGGGCACCGGCGCTCGGACGTCAGACGATCAGAGGAACAGGTTGTCGGGGTCGTGGGTGGGTTTGAGGGAGGTGAGTCTGGTCCAGGTGGATGGGGTGTATGCCTCGGCGGCCAGGGCGGGGGCCTGTGGGCCGGCCAGGAAGTTGCGGAAGCGGAGGCCCGTGCTGGACGGGTCGGCGGGGTCCAGGGGTGGCTTCGGGTTCGTGCCCGCGAAGGCGATCGTGGTCAGGCTGTAGGCGGCCGTACGGTGGTCGATCGCGTTCGGGACGTCCGGGGCGGCGGCCAACGCGCCGCCGAGACGGCGGATCTCGACCATCGCGAAGTCCGGGTCGGCGCGGTCGAACAGATCGGGGTCGAGGGTGTGCAGCATCAGGGAGAGCTCGCGGTAGGCGGCGGGTTCCGTGGGGTCCTCGTGGACGGCGGCGATCTCGGTGTAGGGGCGGTCCCTGACGGTGTCCTCGGCCGGGTTCAGGGCGCGGAGAGGGGCGATCAGTTCCTGGGGCGTGCGGTCCGAGGGGGTGGGGGCGGGTGAAGGGGAGGAGTTGGCGTGGGCGAGGCGGACGGCGGTGAGGTGGGCGTTCGGGAGGCGGAGGAGGGCGATGGAGGTGTTCATCGTGTCCGGCAGGTCGCGGCTCCAGCGCAGCCAGGCGGTCAGCAGCTCGGACGCCCGTTCGGCCGGGAAGCGCAGCATGCCGCCGTGGATGCGGGGGACGGCGGCCAGCTCCAGCTCCATCGCGGTCACCACGCCGACGCCCGGCCGGCCGCCGCGCAGGGCCCAGAAGAGGTCCTGGTTCTCGTACGGGCTCACCGTGCGCAGGGTTCCGTCGGCCGTGACCAGTTCCAGGGACCTGACCCGGTCGGCGGCCCAGCCGAACGTGCGGCCGAGCACGGGCAGGCCGCCGCCCAGCGTGTAGCCGACCGCGCCGACCAGGGGGGAGGAGCCGTTCGGCGGGGCGAGGCCGTGTCCGGCGGCGGCGTCGATGACCTGGCCCCAGCGCACCCCGGCTGCGACGCGGGCCGTGCGGGTGGCGGGCTCGACGGACAGGCCGGTCATCCGGCGGGTGTTGATCAGCAGGGTCCCGTCCACGGGGGCGGACAGGCCGTGGCCGGTCGCCTGGACCGCCACCCGCAGCCCCGCCGACCGGGCGTGGTCGATCGCCTTCCGGACGTCGTCCGCGTCCCGGGCGCCGACGACCACGGCGGGGCGGACGGGGCCGGCGACGGTGTTGAAGCGGGCCGTCTCGTCGTCGTACCCGGGGTCGCCGGGGACGAGGACAGGGCCGTTGAAGTGGGAGAACACGCAAGCCAGTCGATCGCGGAAGCGACCGGGGAACCAGACGGGGTTCGCCCGGACTGTCATCACCGGTCGTGATGAATCGCCCGGCGGGCCAGTAGGGTCGGGTGGCGTGAGCGAGGAGCTGGAAGGGCTGGCCGTACGGCTGCGGGAGTTCGCGCGGGCCCGCGACTGGGAGAGGTTCCACACGCCGAAGAACCTGGCGATGGCGCTGGCGGGGGAGGCGGGCGAGCTGGTCGCGGAGTTCCAGTGGCTGACCGCCGAGGAGTCCGCGAGCCCCGACCCCGACACGCTCGCCCGCATCCGCGCCGAGCTCGGCGACGTGACCCTGTACCTGGTCCGGCTGGCCGACGTCCTGGGCGTCGATCTGGTGGCGGCGGCGACCGCCAAGCTGGCCGACAACGAACGCCGCTACGACGCGGCCGGCTACCGCGGCTCGGCGAGGAAGGCGCCGCCGTCCGCCTGATCGCGCGGACGAACAGCATGGCCGGAAGGCGCCGCCGTCCGCCTGACCCGGCGTACGAACGGCATGCCCCGAAAACCTCGGCGATGGCGAAGGACCGCCGGCCGGGCCGGCGGTCAAGGGACAAGGGGGCGAGCGGGCAGGAGGGGTCAGGGCGTCGGGCGGTGGTGGCGGAGGGTGAGGAGGGCGAAGACGGCCAGCCCCGCGAAGGCCACCGCGCTCACGGCCCCCACCGTGTTCAGCCCCGCCGTGAACGCCGCCCGCGCCACCTCCAGCAGGTCGGGCAGGTCCTTGGCGGCGGTCACCGCCGCGCCGATGCTCTCCCGCACCGCCTCCACCGGCAGGTGCTCGGGGAGCCGCCCGCGGTAGACGGCCGTGCCGAGGCTGCCGAGCGCGGCCACCCCGACCGCCACCCCGAACTCGCCGCTCGTCTCGGTCAGCGACGCCGCCGACCCGGCCTTCTCGGCGGGCGCGGCCGTCATGATCACGCTGTTGCCCGCGCCCATCGGCAGCGCGATGCCCGCCGAGGCCAGCACCAGCCCGGTGACGACCAGCCCGGTCCCGCCCACGCTGGGGACCTGGGTGTGCAGGAACAGCCCGACGGCGCCCAGCGCGAGCCCGGCGGCCATCACGTACGCGGTGCCGATCCGGGCGGCGAGCCGCGGCGCGACCGACAGGGCCACGATCATCGCCACGTTCTGCGGCACCAGCCACAACCCGGCGGCCAGCGGCGACAACGACTCCACGGTCTGCAGGTACTGGGTGGTCATGAGCGTGGTCCCGGCCATGACGATCCCGCCGAGCGACATGATCCCCAGCGTCGCCGCGAACGCGCGGTCGCCGAACAGCCGCAGGTCCAGCAGCGGGTTGGCGAGGGTGCGCTGCCGCCTGACGAACACCACGCCGAAGGCCGTCCCGGCGGCGACCGCGATCAGGGGGACGGGCTGCCAGCCGCCGCGCGCGACCTCCTTGAGCCCGTAGACGACCGGCAGGATGGTCGCCAGGGACAGGGCCACGCTGGCCGGGTCGAGGCGGCCGGCGTGCGGGTCGCGGTACTCGGGGAGCAGCAGCCGTCCGGCGACCAGCACGGCCGCCATGAACGGCACGCCCATCAGGAACGCCGACCCCCACCAGAAGTGCTCCAGCAGCAGCCCGCCCACCAGCGGGCCGACCGCCATGCCGAGCATGAAGCAGCCGTACCAGAGGCCGATCGCGGTGCCCATCTGGCGGCCGTCGGTGAACATCGTGCGGATCAGCGCCAGCGACGACGGCAGCAGCGTCGCCCCCGAGACGCCGAGCAGCGCCCGGGACACGATGAGCATCTCCGCGTTCACCGAGTACGCGGCGGCCACCGAGGCCGCGGCGAAGGCCACCGAGCCGATCAGCAGCAGCCTGCGCCGCCCGATCCGGTCGCCCAGCGTCCCCATCGTCACCAGGAACCCGGCCAGCATGAACGAGTAGATGTCCAGGATCCACAGCTGCTGCGGCGCGGAGGCGCCGAGTCCGGCGCTCAGGTGCGGCAGCGCCAGGTAGAGCACGCTCAGGTCGATGGAGAGCAGCAGGGCCACCGAGGCGAGGACCGCGAGGCCCGTCCATTCACGCCGTCCAGCGAGGGTGCCGGTCTTCATGTCGTTTCCCCTTTCGTCGCTCTCACCGTGCCGGAGGGCGCTTCCGGTGCGCTTCTCGTGGGCTTACGACGCCGCATAAGGTGACGGACATGCGTTTTGGGGTGCTGGGCTCGCTGGCCGTGTGGACCGACGCGGGGGAGCCCGTGACGATTCCCGGGCTCAAGGTCCGGGCGCTGCTCGCCGACCTGCTCGTCCACGAGGGCCATCCGGTCTCGGCCGACCGGCTGGTGGAGGACCTGTGGGGCGAGGAGCCGCCGGGCAACCCGGCGGGCGCGCTCCAGGTGCGGGTCTCCCAGTTGCGCAAGGCGCTGGAGGACGCCGAGCCGGGCGGCAAGAACCTGGTGGTCTCGCGGGCGCCCGGCTACCTGCTGCGCACAGATCCCGGCACGCTCGACGCGGACCGCTTCGCCGGCCTGCTGGCCCGCGCCGAGGCCGCCGACAGCCCGCGGACCAGGGCGGGGCTGCTGGCCGACGCCCTGGCGCTGTGGCGGGGGGCGGCGTACGCCGACTTCGCCGACGAGGAGTACACCAGGTCGGCGATCGTCCGGCTGGAGGAGCAGCGGCTCACGGCGCTGGAGCAGCGCGCCGAGGCCCGGCTCGAACTGGGCGAGCACGGGCTGCTGGTGGGCGAGCTGGGCGACCTGGTGGCCCGGCATCCGCTGCGGGAGCGGCTGCGCGCCGTGCACATGCGCGCCCTGTACCGGGCGGGACGGCAGAGCGACGCCCTGGCGAGCTTCGCCGAGCTGCGCGAGCGCCTGGCCGACGAGCTGGGCCTCGACCCCGGCCCCGAGCTGGTCGCGCTGCACCAGGCGATCCTGGCCCAGGATCCGGCGCTGAGCCTGCCCGCCGAGCGGCCCACCACGAACCTGCCCGCGTCCGTCAGCAAGCTCGTCGGCAGGGACGAGGCGCTGGCCGAGGTCTGCTCGCTGGTCACCGCCGAGCGGCTGGTGACGCTCACCGGCACCGGCGGCGTCGGCAAGACCAGGCTGGCGCTGGAGGCGGCGCACCGGCTGCTGGACGGCTTCGCCGACGGCGCCTGGCTGGTCGCGCTCGACGGCGCCACTCACTCGCCCGCCGAGGCGATCATGGCCGCCCTGGACATCCGGGAGGACCCGTCGGGCGGCGACGTGCGCGAGCGGCTGGCCGCGGCGTTGCGGCCGAGGCGCGTGCTGCTCGTGCTGGACAACTGCGAGCACGTGGTCGAGCAGGTCGCCGAGGTGGTCGACGCGCTGCTGGCCGCGGCGCCGGGCCTGACCGTCCTGGCCACCAGCCGGGAGCCGCTCGGCGTGGACGGCGAGGTGTTGTGGAGCGTCCCGCCGCTCGACCTGCCGGCGGGCACGGACCTGACGGAGATGGCACGTTCGGACGCCGTCCGGCTGTTCGTCGCCAGGGCCGCCGCCTCGGCCCGCGGGTTCGCCCTGGAGGCGGGCAACGCGCAGGCGGTGGCCCAGCTCTGCCGGCGGCTCGACGGCATCCCGCTGGCCCTGGAGCTGGCCGCGACGCGGGTGCGGGCGCTGGGCGTCCAGGGGGTGGTGGACCGGCTGGACGACCGGTTCAGGCTGCTGGCGTCCGGGCGAAGGGGCGCGCCCGCCCGGCAGCAGACGCTCACCGCCGTGATCGACTGGAGCTGGGACCTGCTGTCGGACGAGGAACGGGTGGTGCTGCGCCGCCTGGCCGTGCACGCCGACGGCTGCACCCTGGAGTCGGCCGAGGCGGTGTGCGCCGAGCCGGGGCTCGACGTGCTCGACCTGCTGGCCCGGCTGGTCGACCGCTCGCTCGTGGTGGTCGCCGAGGGCACGACGGGGGTCAGGTACCGGCTGCTGGAGTCGGTGTCGGAGTACTGCGTGGGCCGCCTGGCCGACGCCGGCGAGCTCGCCGACGTGCGCCGCGCCCACCTGCGCCACTACCTGGAGCTGGCCGTGGCGGCCGAACCCGGCCTGTACGGCGGCGAACAGCGGGACCGCCTGCTGCGCCTGGACGCCGAGTCGGCCAACATGCGGGCCGCGCTGGACATCGCGATCGCCGAGGGCGCCGCCGACACCGCCGCGCGCCTGGTCAACGCGCTGGCCTGGTACTGGTTCCTGCGCGGCCGGCTGGCCGAGGGCAGGCGCTCGCTGGGCGCGGCGCTGGCCGTCGCGGGGCCGGACGGCCCGGCGAGGCAGCGGGCGGCGGCCTGGCACGCCGGGTTCGCGCTCCTGCTGGGCGAGCAGGTCGCGTGGGAGCCGCTGCTGGAGCGCGTCGCCGACCCGGGCGAGCGGGCCAGGGCCGAGCTGTTCGCCGGCATGAGCGTGCCCGACATGGTCACCGGCCAGGAGCTGACCGGACGGGCGCTGGCCGCCTGCCGCGCCCTCGGCGACACGTGGGGCGTCGCCGTCGCGCTGGCCAGGCGGGCGCGCGACGCGTTCACCACGCGCGACACCGAGGCGCTGGAGCGCGACGCGGGGGAGAGCGCGCGGCTGTTCGGCGAGCTGGGCGACCGCTGGGGCATGTTGCAGGCCACCGAATGGCTGGCGGGCGCGGCCGAGATGGCCGGCGACCACGAGCGGGCGCGCCGGCTGTTCGCCGAGGGGCTGCGCATGGCCGAGGAGCTCGGCCTGTGGCCCGAGGTGGCCGGGCGCATCGCCTGGCTGGGCTGGACGGCCCTGCACGACGGCGCCTACGACCAGGCCATGGAGCTGTGCGGACGGGCGCTGAAGCTGGCGCTCGGCCAGGGTTACAAGATGGGCGAGACCATGGCCGAGATGGGCCTGGCCTTCGCCGCGCGCCGCGCCGGGCTGCTCGACCTGGCCGAGTCGCACCTGCACCACCTGCTGGCGGGCCTGCCGCGCGACCCCGCCGTCGAGCCGCCGCTGCACCTGCCGGACCTGCTGGTCGAGCTGGGCCACGTCACCGAGTTGCGCGGCGACCCGGCCGCGGCCCTGGAGCTGCACCGGGAGGCGCTGGCCGCGGCGGTCAGGGTCGGCGACCCGCGCACGGCGGCGGCGTGCGTCGCGGGCGCGGCGTCGGCGGCCGGGCCGACCGAGCGCGCGGCGGTGCTGCTGGGGCTGGCCGCCGCGGTCCGCGAGCAGATCCGGACCCCGGCCAACTCCGCCGAACGCGAGGAGGAGGAGCGGGTCACGGCCAGGGTCCGGGACGCGCTCGGTGAGCACGCCTTCGCCGCGGCGTACGAGCGGGGTGGCACGTACAAGCTGGACGACGCCCTCGGCCTGTTCTGAGGGTCGGCGTGTCGGGGGGCGGCGTGTCGGGGGTCGGCGTGGCGGGGGTCAGCGTGCGACATGCTCGGCCAGGCGGTCGAAGAACTCGTCCCAGCCGGCCCTGGCCTGCTCGGCGTGCTCCTGGTCGGTGTTGACGCCGAACTGGTGGAAGCGCATCTCGGTGCCGCCGTCCCGGTCGAGCAGGTCGAGCGTCACGACCGAGGCCGGGCCGTCGCCGGGGTTGTCGGGGTCGCCGGTGGTGAACACCAGCCGGGCGGGCTCCCGCACCTCGCGGTAGGAGCCCTCCAGCGTCGCCTCGAACCCCTCCTCGCCGACGAGCGTCGCGCGCCACCGGCCGCCGGGACGGGCGTCGAGGGTGATCCGGCCGACCGGCGTGGCCAGCATGCGGGGGCCGAACCAGCGGGAGAAGCGCTCGGGCTCGGTCCAGGCGGCGTAGACGTCCTCGCGGGGGGCGTCGAAGGTGCGGACGATCTCGTACTGTGCGGTCTGCGTCGTTGTCATGCCTCTACGATGCGGGAGCGGCCTTACGGTCCTCTTCCCGTGGCCTTAAGGTGATCTGCCGCACCGGCCGCAGGGACAGCAGCGCCAGGCAGCCGGCGACCGCGACCAGCGCGGAGAAGCCCAGCACCTCGCGGGAGCCCACCAGCGTGGCCACCGGCCCGGCCAGCGCCTGGCCGATCGGGAGCGACATGGTCGAGCCGCCGATCTCGTACGCGCTGACCCGGTTCAGCGCCTCGGCCGGCACCAGCGTCTGCACGCTCGTCGCCCACATCACCGACCAGAACGCCCACCCCGCCCCGCCCACCACGTGGCAGGCCATGATCACGCCGAGCGGCACGCCGGCCGCGAAGCTCAGCGGCTCCAGCGCGAACAGGAACATGCCGATCCCGCCCGCGACCAGCGGCCTGGCCGGCCTGATCCGCAGCGCCACCAGGCCGCCCACGATCGTCCCGGCCCCGCTCGCCGACATGACCAGCCCGTACGCGGTCTGCCCGTACGCGTCGGTCACCAGCACCGAGCCCAGCGGGATCAGCGGCCCGAACAGGGTGATCCCGAAGACCACCCAGATCAGGATGACGCTCCACATCCACGTGCGCGACCGGAACTCCCGCCAGCCCTCCCGCAGCCGCACCAGCACCGGCTCCTCGCCGGAGCCCGCCACCCGCACCCGCATGAGCAGCAGGCACGCCGCGCTGATCGCGAACCCGGCCGAGTCGGCGGCGAACACCACGCCCACCCCGGCCAGTCCGACCAGCGCCCCCGCCAGCCCCGGCCCGAGCAACTGCATGATCGCCTCGGACATGCGCAGGGTGGCGTTGGCCCGCTGCACGTCGGCCGCGATCCGCGAGATGGTGCCCGCGACGCCCGGCGTGTACATGGCGGCCGCCGCCCCGGCGACCGCCGACAGCGCCACGACCTGCCACAACTCCGGCCGGCCCAGCCCGAACAGGGCCGCCGTGCCCGCCTGCGTCGCCGTCCTGGCCAGGTCGGCGGCGACCATCATGCGGCGGGGCGTGAACCGGTCCATGAGCACGCCGCCGAACAGGATGAGCCCGGCCATCGGCACCATCCAGGCGGCCAGCGCCAGGCCGACGCCCGTGGCGCCGTAACCGGCGTCGTGCATGCCGAGCGCGGTGGCCACCGGCATCATCGCCGAGCCCAGCATCGACACCGTGCGGGCGGTGAAGAAGAGCACGAAGTCGCGCGTCCACATGGACGGCCATCATGCCGTAATAAGTAAACCTTCCTATCAATTGGGGGGTCGTGTTCCCGGCGCCCGGCGGGGCGGGCGTGCCGGGGCCGCGTGTGGCACTGTGGAGGCATGCGGATCATCCGTGCCGGCACGGTGCTCACCGGGCGTCCCGGAGAGGTCATCACGAACGGCGAGGTGCTGATCGACGGCTCGCGCATCGTCTCGGTGGGCCCCCGCGGCAGCGCGGGCCAGGCCGCGGAGACGCTCGACCTGCCCGGCCACACTTTGCTGCCCGGCCTCGTCGACGCGCACGTGCACCTCGGGTTCGACGGCACGGTCGATCCGGTGACCGGGCGCAGCGCCGTGAGCGACGGCCATCTGCTGCTGCGCATGGCCGAGAACGCCCGCAAGCTCGTCTCCGCGGGCGTCACCACGGCCCGCGACCTCGGCGGGCGCGGCTTCCTCGACCTCACCCTGCGCGACGCGATCGAGGGCGGCCTCGCCGTCGGCCCCCACCTGATCGCCGCGACCCGGCCGATCACGGTCACCGGCGGCCACTGTTGGTACATGGGCGGCGAGGCCGACGACGAGCCGTCCGTCCGCCGGGTGGCCAGGGAGAACCTGCGGGCCGGCGCCGACTGCCTCAAGGTGATGGCCTCGGGCGGCGAGATGTCGCCCGGCTCGGTGCCGAGCTGGCGGGCCCAGTACCCGGCCGCGCTGATCAGGGCCGCCGTGGAGGAGGCCGCGACGCGCGGCAGGACCGTCGCGGCCCACGCCCACGCCCCCGAGTCGATCGGCAACGCGCTGGAGGCCGGGGTCACCACGATCGAGCACTGCACGTTCCACACCCCGGCGGGCCCGGCCTACGACGCGCGGCTGGCCGACCGCATCGCGGCAAGCGGCACGTACGTGTGCCCGACCGTGCACGGCCAGTTCTGGAACCTGCGGGCGCTCGTCGGCGCCGAGCCGATGGACCGCTGGCTGGGCAACCTCGCCGCCATGCGCGGGGCCGGGATCAGGCTCGTCGCCGGGACCGACACCGGGTTCGCCATCGCCGGGCTGGACAAGCGCACCGACGACTACGTGTCAGGGTTGGAGGTGTTCGCCGAGGCCGGGTTCGGCAACGCCGAGATCGTCGAGCTGGCCACCGTACGCGCCGCCGAGGCGTGCGGGGTCGGGGCCGAGACCGGCAGTCTGGAGGGCGGGAAGCGCGCCGACGTCATCGCGGTCCGCGGCAACCCGCTCGACCGCCTGGCCGACCTGCGCGCGCTCGACCTCGTGCTGGTGTCGGGGCGTTCGGTCAGCCAGAAGCACGTGGACACCGTGACCTCGTCCGTCGGCTGAGCCGGAGGGGGAGGCCCGGCCGCTCCGGTTCCTGGCGTGGCTCGCCCGCGGCCTGTCCGCCTGACGGGACGCCGGGCGCTAGGCTGCCGCGTGTGGAGTTGAAGGATCAGGTACGCGAGCTGCGCGCCCAGGGCAGGTCTCCCAAGGAGATCGCGCGGGCGCTCAAGGTGTCGCCGTCGGTCGTCGCGCCCCTCGTGCGCGCCATCGCCGCCGAGAACGTGACGTCGGCCGAGCCCGAGGTGGTCGGCTGCTGGATGAACGTCGGCTGGAGCGCAGGGCTGGGCGTCGACCCGTCCAAGGGCTGGGTCGACGAGGCCCCGGAGTCGGGCGCCGGCGGCATGGTGTGCGTGCTTGTCGCCCGGCGCCACACCTGGGACCGGATGACCGTCTGCGGCTACCTCGCCGACGTCCACTGCCTCGGCCTCAAGAACACCATCGGCCCCGACGTGCTCGACGAGCGCGACCTGCGCAGGTTCCGCGAATACTTCTTCGGCGAGTACGCGGGCTACCAGGAGGTGCCGATCGAGCTGGCCCAGCACCTGGTCTTCGGCTCGATCGACTACGCGCGCACCCTCGGCTTCGAGCCTCACGAGGACTTCTCGCCCGTCAGCGACCTGCTGGGCAAGTGGGAGGGCGGCTCGGCCATCACCTTCGGCCGCGACGGCAAGCCCTTCTACACCCCGGGCCCGCACGACGACCCGGGCAAGGTCCTGCGCATCCTGCGCCGCACCCTCACCGACGACCAGTTCGACTACTTCATCGAAGACCCGTCACCCGCATCGTCACGTTGAGGCGCCCGGCGGCCAGGCCCGTGGCCGGGTCGCCGGTGCCCGGGTAGACCTTCGGCACGCCGTGATAGGCGAAGCGGGACGCGCCGCCGAACACGAACAGATCACCCGAGGCCAGCTCGACGTCCGTGTACGGCTTCCCGCGCGTCTCGGTGTTGCCGAAGCGGAACAGGCACGTGTCGCCGACGCTCAGGGACACCACCGGGGCGTCGGAGCGCTCGTCCTTGTCCTGGTGCATGCCCATCCTGGCCTGGCCGTTGTAGAAGTTGACCAGCGCGGTGTCGGGGTCGTAGCCGTCGTCCGGGCGGCCGTAGGCGTCGGCCAGGGCGCGGCGGCCGAGGTCGCCGAGCCACGTGGGGAACGCGGCGACCCGCTGCCCGTTCACGTCGTGGGCCAGGCGCGTGTACCGGTACGGCTGCCAGTGCCAGCCGACGCACCCCGTCCGTACCGACATCACGCCGCCGCCGGGCAGCACGGTGTGCCGGATCGGCACCGGGCCGGTCGCCCACGCGCGGCAGGCGCGCACCAGGTACTGCTGCTCGGCGAGGGTCAGCCAGCCGGGGACGTGCACCGCGCCCGGGGCGATCTCCCGCATGGGCAGGGGGATCACGATGATTCCCGATAAATCAGGTTTCGTCCTATTCGCCATGTCGTGCCGTCGGTGTCGGCTCCGCGCATGCCTTCCAGTGTCCCAGGAGCGGCCAGGGCGACCGCGCGGGCCGTGGCCGCCGAACCGTACGTCCGGCGCGGATCCCAGTCGGTGCTGCGGCGCAGGCGCTCGCTCATCCCGGCCCATCCCGCCGGCGCGCCCGCGACCACCCAGGCGTCCGGTTCGCCCGCCGTGAACCGTCTGGCCTGGCGCGACCACGACGCCGCCGTCTCCGGCCAGGCGACCACCGCGAGCACCGTCCCGTCCCAGGCGTCGGCGAACGCCTCGGCCAGGCGGGCGCCGTCCCGGCCGTGGCCGACGACGACGGCCCGCGCCCGTGGGCGCTGTGCCCGGACGAGGGTGAGCAGCGCGTCCAGCTCGGCCGTTCGCACGCCGGTCATGTCGCGTCGTGCAGGACCAGGCCGAGGGTGTGCCGCAGCCCTGAACGCACGGTGCTGACCCCGTGCCGCACCGGCGAGGCCGACCAGCCGCGCGAGGAGCGCACCGGCCGGTCGCGGGTGGTGAAGACCAGCCCGTGACCCTGCGGCAGCGCGGTCACCGTGCCCCGCGACTGGGCCCTCGGCCGCTGCTCCACCAGCAGGAACTCGCCCCCGGTGTAGTCCTCGCCGGGCCGGTCGAGCCCGATGACGACCTGCAGCGGGAAGACGAGGTCGCCGTACAGGTCGCGGTGGAGCGCGTTCCAGTCGTTCTCCCGGTAGCGCAGCAGGATGGGGGTCGGCTTGGTCTGTCCCGCCGCGTGGCACATGTCCAGCCACTCGGCGAAGTCGTCCGGCCAGGGGGCGGGCTGCCCCAGCCGGGCCGCCCAGTCGCGGGCGATCGGCAGCAGACGCGGATAGAACGCCGCCCGCAACTCCTCGACCAGCGGCGGGAACGGCCGGCGGAAGTACCGGTACTGGCCGGAGCCGAACCGGTGGCGGGCCATGTCGACCGTCGAGCGGAACCGGCCGGGCTCGTCGTACAGGCCGGAGATCTCCGCGCACTCCGCGGGCGAGAGCAGCCGCGGCGTCAGCGCGCAGCCGTGGGCGTCGAGCTCCCCGGCCAGCCGCTGCCAGTCGGCCCCTTCGACCTGCGGCGTCATGACGACACGCTCCAGAGCTGCGGCTGCAGGACGCCTTCGAGGGTGAGCAGGTCGCACTTGCGTTCCAGGCCGCCCGCGTAGCCGGTCAGCGCGCCGTCCGCGGCGACCACCCGGTGGCAGGGGACCACGACGAGCAGCGGGTTCGCGCCGATCGCCGCGCCGACCGCGCGGACCCGGTCCCGCGCCACGCCGGCGCGGGCGGTCAGCTCGCCGTAGCTCGTCGTCGTCCCGTACGGCAGCGCCGCCACCTCCGCCCACACCCGCTGCTGGAACGCCGTCCCGCGGGCGGCCAGGGGCAGGTCGAACGAGGTACGCTCGCCCGCGAAGTACTCGCCGAGCTGCCGTTCCGCCTCCCCGAAGGCGGCCGGCTCCCGGCGTCCGGGCGGCGCGCCCACGTCGAACGACACGCGGGTCAGCCGTCCCGCGTCGTCGCCGACGAGGAGAATCTCGCCCAGCGGACTGTCGATGATGGTGTGGATGTCCATACTCTCTACAACACCGGCGTGCCCGCGGAAGTCAGCGGTTTTCGGACGTCGTGGCTGGATGGGAGAGGAAGTTCATGGCCGAGTCGAGAGAGCACACCTTCACCGGCACGCAGGGGCTGAACGTCGTCCGCGAATGGCCGCACGACCGGCCCCGCTACCTCGCCCTCCTGGTCCACGGATACGGCGAGCACATCGGCCGTTACGAGTACGTCGCCGACCGTCTCGTCCGGCACGGCGCCGCCGTCTACGGACTCGACCACATGGGCCACGGCAGGTCGGCGGGCGAACGCGTGCTCGTCGAGGACTTCGAGGACGTCGTCACCGACGTGCACACCGTCGAGGAGCGCGCCAGGGCCGACCATCCCGGCGTCCCGGTCGTGCTGATCGGCCACTCCATGGGCGGCATGATCGCCGTCCGGTATGCCCAGCGCCACGCCGAGGGCCTGACCGCGCTGGTGCTGTCGGGCCCGGTGATCGGCGAGTGGGCGGTCATCCCCGCGCTGATGGCGCTCGACGAGCTGCCCGACATCCCCATCGACCCGGCCACGCTCTCCCGCGACCCGTCGGTGGGGGCGGCGTACGCGGACGACCCGCTGGTCTGGCACGGGCCGTTCAAGCGGGCCACGGTGGAGGCGTTCGCCGCGATGCTGGACACGATCGCCAAGGGCGGCACGTTCGGCGCCCTGCCCACGTTGTGGGTGCACGGCGACGACGACCAGCTCGTACCGCTGGCCGGCAGCCGGGTCGGGGTGGAGGCCGTCAAGGGCACCGACCTGACCGAACGCATCTACGCCGGCGCCCGCCACGAAGTCTTCAACGAAACCAACCGCGACGAGGTCCTCACCGACCTCCAAACCTTCGTAGACCGAGCCCTGAGCAACCGGTAACGGGGGCTGCAGCGTCCGGTGGGCCCCTGACTGCTGGGCCACCGGCAGCCAGGGGGGCTTGCTGGGCGCTGACCGGCCGGTAGAGCCACGCCTGGCTACCAGCCGCCCAGCAGAAAATGGCCCATGCACAGACCACCCCCGGCGTGCGGTGGGTTGCTGGGCGGCTGGAAGTCGGTGGTGGGTGCGTGCAGTGGGTTGTCGGGGACTGTCAGGCGACCGGTAGCCAGAGGTGGCCCTTGCCGTGGGTGCGGCTGAGCTCGATCTTCCAGCAGCCGGGCTTGGGGAAGACGAACCCGGTGCCCCATTCGTCCCCCGGCCGGTGCCAGGACGACCCGCCGTGCTCCTCGGGCCCCCAGGCGAGGCGGGCGGCGGTGCCGTCAGGAAGGGACGCCCTGACCGTCAGCGGCCCGTCCCCGGTCATCCGCCACACGATCTTGGTGGTCACCTTCCGGCGAAGCGGCAGCTTGGACACGAACAACAACCCCCACACCTCGGCGTCCGCCGACACCCCCCGCACCTCCGGAAACCCACCCCCGCCAACCACCAACGCCCCCCGACACCCCACCCGCTCACCAAACCCCACCCCAGCTCCAGGGCTCGGGCGGCCGCCGGTGCTCTGGGCGTGGGCGGGGCTCAGGCTGGGGCCGGGAAGGGCGCTGGCATCGGTGCTCAGTCCAGGGCCCGAGTCCGGAGCCGGGTCGGCCTCGGTGCTCACGTTGGGGACGGAGGTCGGCCCGGAGTGGGCGCCTGTGCTGGTGTCGGGCGCCGGGGCGGCATCGGCGGTCGGGCTTGGGCTCCCACTCCCATCTCCGCTCGGTGTGATCCCCGAAGCCTTGCTCACCGAGGAATCCGCCTCGCTTCCCGCACCTTCGAACGAGGCCCCGGTACCAGCGCTCGCACCCACCCCCGGTCCAGAACCGCCACCTCCTGCACATCCAACCCCTGCCAGCAGCACCACCACCGAAATCACCGCCATCTTCCTCATGCCCTCACCTACCCCCCACCCGCCCAAAAGGTTCCGATGGGACCCGCGTCACCCGCCTCACCCCCGCCCGCCCAAAGGGTTCCGATGGGACCCGCGCCGCCCGCCTCACCCCCGCCCGCCCAAAGGGTTCCGATGGGACCCGCGTCACCCGCCCACCCCTATCGGGCCAGAAGTTTCGATGGGACACGCGCCGCCCGCCTCCCCCCACCCGCCCAAAGGTTGGCAATTCGGGAGTAGGTGGGGAGGTCGGTGGTGGGGCGATGATTTTGGGTCTTCTGTGCGGTCTGTATGAGTCGAGGAGGCGACATGGACGAACGGGCGCGGGCGTTGACGGCAGGGGTGGCGTTGCTGGAGAGGGCCATCCATTACACCTTGGGCAGCCTGCGCGTGGTGAGCCCACGCGTTCTGTGCCGGCCCACCCCGTGCTCCGGCTGGAACCTCCAGGAGCTCCTGGACCACATGCAGGACTCCTTCGAGGCCCTGAACGAGGCCGCGCTCGGCCGCATCGCCCCCGCCCGCAGACCCGTGCCGGTCGGCGGGCCGGTGTGCGGGAACCCGGCGCTGCTGCTCAGGGACGGCGCGACGGAGGTGCTCGGCACGTGGACCGGCACGATCCAGGCCGGGATGATCGCGGTGGGGGACGTGCCCATGACGACGCCGATGGTGGCCGCGGCGGGCGCCATCGAGATCACCGTGCACGGCTGGGACATCGCGCGGGCCTGCGGTGAACACCGTCCGATCCCGCACGCCCTCGCCGAAGAGCTGCTGGACCTGGCCCATCTCTTCGTCACCGACGAGGACCGTCCGGTCCGGTTCGGCGCCCGATTGCGGCCGCCCCCGCTGGGCACCGCCCAGGACCACCTCCTCGCCTACCTCGGCCGCCGGCCGAACTGACGGCATGACCGGCCCCCCACCGGGCGGCGGCACCCCGTACGATCAAAGAGGGACACCGGGGCCCGGCATCCGTCCGGCCGGTCGCGGGCCACGCGCCTCGACCAGGTCGGCCAGCGTGATGGCGACGACCGTTCTTCGTGCGGCCGTCGCCATCACCCCGAACCGTGGCCCTCCCGGAGCTGAGCGGGACGGCCTCAGGCGTCTTCGGTGGCCGCCGATCCGACGACCTCCAGGACCTGGTCCCCGTATTTGGCGAGTTTGTTCTCCCCGACCCCGTTGACCCTGCTCAGCTCCGCCAGCGAGGACGGCGACAACGTGGCGATCTCCCGCAGCGTGGCGTCGTGGAAGATGACGTACGCGGGCACGCCCTGCTCCTTGGCGACCGCGCCCCGCCAGGCCCGCAGCCGTTCGAACAGCGGCGCCGCCTCGGCGGGCAGCTCGGCGGCCGGCTGGCCCTTCGCCCCGGACGACCCGGACGACGACCTGGACGACCGGGACGCCGGACGGGCCGTGTCGCGGCGCAACGGCACCTCCCGCTGCCCGCGCAGCACGTCGGCGCTGGCGTCGGTGAGCACCAGCGTGCCGTGGTCGGACTCCACCGCGAGCAGGCCCTGCGCGAGCAGTTGCCGGGCCACGCCGTGCCACTCGGCGTTGCCCAGGTCGGTGCCCACGCCGAAGACGGTCAGCGAGTCGTGGCCGTGCTGGAGCACCTTGGCCGTCTTCTTGCCGAGCAGGATGTCGACCACCTGCCCGACGCCGAACTTCTGGCCGCGCTCCCGCTTCAGCCGCAGCACGGTGGACAGCAGCTTCTGGGCGGCGATCGTGCCGTCCCAGGACTCGGGCGGGCTCTGGCAGGTGTCGCAGTTGCCGCAGGGCTCGGCGCCCTTCTGCCCGAAGTAGTCGAGCAGCATGACCCGGCGGCAGCCGGCCGTCTCGCACAGCGCCAGCATGGCGTCGAGGTGCAGGACCTGGCGGCGGCGATGGGCCTCGTCGCCCTCCAGGGCCATGCGCCGGTGCTGGACGACGTCTTGCAGGCCGTAGGCCATCCAGGCGGTCGCGGGCAGGCCGTCGCGCCCGGCGCGGCCGGTCTCCTGGTAGTAGCCCTCGACCGACTTGGGCAGGTCGAGGTGGGCGACGAAACGCACGTCGGGCTTGTCGATGCCCATGCCGAACGCGATGGTGGCCACCACGATCAGCCCGTCTTCCCGCAGGAAGCGGGACTGGTGGGCGGCGCGGGTGCGGGCGTCGAGCCCCGCGTGGTAGGGCACGGCCGCGATGCCGTGGTCGGCCAGGAACGTGGCGATCTTCTCCACCGACGAGCGCGACAGGCAGTAGACGATGCCGGAGTCGCCGGGGTGCTCGGTGCGCAGGAAGTCGAGGAGCTGCCGTTTGGGGTCGCTCTTGGACGTGATGCGGTAGTGGATGTTGGGCCGGTCGAAGCCGGCCACGAAATGGCGGGCCTGGTCGAGGCCGAGCCGGGTGGAGATCTCGGCGTGGGTGGCCGGGGTGGCGGTGGCGGTCAGCGCGATGCGCGGCACCTGGGGCCAGCGCTCGCGCAGCTCCGACAGGGCGAGGTAGTCGGGGCGGAAGTCGTGGCCCCACTGGGCCACGCAGTGGGCCTCGTCGATGGCGAACAACGAGATCTCGCCCTTGGCCAGCAGCCGCATCGTGGCCTCGACGCGCAGCCGCTCGGGGGCGAGGTAGAGCAGGTCGAGCTCGCCGGCCAGGAACTCGGCCTCCACGAGCTGGCGCTCGTCGAAGTCCTGGGTGGAGTTGAGGAAACCGGCCCGCACGCCGAGCGCGCGCAGCGCGTCGACCTGGTCCTGCATGAGCGCGATCAGCGGCGAGACGACGACCCCCACCCCCGGGCGCACGAGCGCCGGGATCTGGTAGCACAGCGACTTGCCGCCGCCGGTGGGCATGAGCACCAGCGCGTCGCCGCCGCCGACGACGTGGTCGATGATCTCCTGCTGACCCGCCCTGAACGAGTCGTAACCGAAGACGCGGTGGAGAGCCTCGGTGGGGGTATCCATGCGGCTACCTTACGTGGTCGTCGGCCGACGTTCCGTCAGTTCCGCCGACGGCGGACCGCGGGTCTCAGGTCGGCTCGGCGGGCAGCGCGGCCTGTCGCTCCGGCGCCCGCCCGTACCGATCGTAGGCCACCAGCGAGAGCGCTCCGAGCATGCAGGCCGCCGCCACCGAGGCCATCACCGCCGGGTATCCGGCGACCTGCGCCACCGCCGCCGACAGCAGCGGGGCCACGGCCTTGGACACCGTGACGGGCAGGGCGAGCGCGCCGCTCAGCGTCGCGTACGCGGCCGTGCCGTACCGGTCGGCCAGCAGGGCGGGACGGGCGATCGTGGCCACCCCGAACCCCAGCCCGAACAGCACCACCCCCGCGATAGCCCCCGCCACGCTGTCGCCCGCCAGCGGCAGCAGCAGCGCCGCCACCCCCTGGACGGCGAACATCGCCGCCGTGACCAGCGCCACCGGCCACCGGCTCTGCAGCCCCGTCGTGACCAGCCGCCCGGTCACCGACAACACGCCGAGCAGCCCGGCCACGCTCGCCGCGAACAACGGCGGATGCCCGAGCGCGATCAGGTACGTCACCAGCAGCACCCCCATGACCGCCACCGCGCCCGTCTGGGCCAGGAAGGCGGCCACCAGCAGCCAGAACGGCCGTTCGCGCAGCGCGGAGCCGACGATCGCGCGACGCCGGGCCGGCGGCGCGGACGCCCCCCGCCCCCGCACGGCCAGCGCGTGCAGCGGCACGGCCGTCAGCGCGTACCCGGCGGCCAGGACGACCAGCGCCTGCCGCCAGCCGTACCGGTCCACGAGGAACCCCGTCAGCGGCAGGAAGATGCTGGAGGCGAACCCGGCCACCACCGTCACGGCGAGCAGCGCGCGCGCCCGCCGGGCCGGGTCGAAACAGGCGACGATCACCGCGAAGGCGGCCTCGTAGAGCACCATGGCCGAGGCGATCCCGAGCGCCGCGCACACCAGGTAGAGCTGCGTCACGGTGCGCACCTGCGACCAGGCGAGCACCGCGAGCCCGCCCAGCAGCGACCCGGCCGTCATCAGCGCGCGCCCGCCGTGCCGGTCGAGCCAGCGCCCGACGAAGGGGGCCACCAGCGCGGACACCAGCACCGACACCGTGATCGCGCCGGTGAGCTGGGCGACCCCGGTCCGCAGGTCACGCGCCATCGGCGGGATGAACACCGAGAACGCGTAGTAGAGCACGCCGTAGCCGGCCGTCTGCGTGATCGCGAGCGCACCGACCACGCGGGCCGGCGACCTCGGACCGGGTACGGCGATCACGCCCTGGTTCGTTCCCGTTCACCAGCCGGAAATACGGTGACAAGGGTCACTCCGGGACGGAGTAGCGTCGGACGCATGAGTCTTTCCTACGTGGTGACCGGCGGCGGGCGTGGCATCGGGAAGGCCGTGGTCCAGCGGCTCCTGGGGGAGAAGGACACCGTCGTCGTCATCGATCGCGACGGCGGCTCGCTGTCCTGGACGGGCCCCCGCGTCATCCCCGTGGTGGGCGACGCGGCCGACGAGGAACTGGTCTCCTGGGCCGCCGACCGGGCCGAGGAGGCCGGCACGCTGGCGGGCTGGGTCAACAACGCGGCGATCTTCCGTGACGCCTCCGTGCACGACGCCCCGATCGCCGAGGTCAGGCAGCTGATCGCGGCCAACCTGGACCTGGCGCTGGTGGGCTGCGCGGTCGCCGTCCGCCGTTTCCTCGCGGCGGGCACGCCGGGCGCGATCGTCAACGTCACCTCCCACCAGGCCACGCGGGCGGTGCCCGGCAGCCTGCCCTACGCCACCGCGAAGGCCGCGACCGAGGGCCTGACCAGGTCGCTGGCCGTCGAGTACGGCCGGTACGGCATCAGGGTCAACGCCGTCGCGCCCGGCTCGGTGGCCACCGAACGCTACGAGGACTTCCTGGCCTCCAGGACCGCCGACGAGGTGGTGGACGTCGAGCGCCAGATGGCCAGGGTGCACCCCCTGGGCCGGGTCGCCTTCCCCGGCGAGGTGGCCTCGGTCGTGGCGCACCTGCTCTCGCCGGACGCCTCGTTCGTCAACGGGGCGACGATCCCCGTGGACGGCGGCCGGACCGTCCTCGGGATGGACCCCGAAGCGAGGGAATGAAAACCATTGCCATCCGGTTGAGAGGGGCATGAAGAAGAACCTGCACCCCTCGTACCGTCCGGTCGTCTTCCGCGACCCGAGCGCCGGCTTCGCCCTCCTCACCCGCTCGACCCTGACGAGCAGCAGGACCGTCGAGTGGGAGGACGGCAGGACCTACCCGGTCGTGGACGTCGACGTGTCGTCGGCCAGCCACCCGTTCTACACCGGCCGCAGCCGCGTCCTCGACACCGAGGGCCGCGTCGAGCGCTTCAACCAGCGCTACGGCAAGAAATGACAGCCAAGGCTTGACCCGCCCCCGTCCGTTCCGCGCCTTCCGGCCGGAACGGCCGGGGGTTTCGGCATGTCACGCCAAGGAGGCGCCGGGCGGGCATGCTGGGGCTACTGGTGGGTACAAGGCTTTCACCGGCGTGGGAGCAATGGTGATCGCGATGGGTCTCTCTGGAAGGGAACGCCGCATCCTCGCTGAGATCGAGCAGGGCCTCGAACGGGACGATCCCGAACTGGCCCGGCGCGTGGCGGCGATCAACAGGATCGAGTCCGACGGTATCGACTACCCGCAGGCCTACGGCGACCGGCTACGGGTGTGGGCGCTGACCCATGTCTGGATCATCTTCGGGGTGGCCGCCGCGGTGATCCTGCTGCTCCTGCTGGCCGTGCTCACCACCTGACCCGCCGTGCTCACCACCTGACCCGCCGTGCCCGCCACCTGACCCGCCGTGCTCCCCGGCTGACCGGGCGTGCCCGCCGCCTGACGGCCCGGCGCGCCGGCGCCTGAGCACCGCCAGGTCCACGGCGGCCACCACGGCCACCGCGGCGGCCAGGGCGGCCTCCCAGACCCACACCTGCTGACCCGTGGCCATCGCGCGGGTCACGAAGAAGACCGCCGCGGCCGCGGCGACGACCAGGGCGATCCACGACAGGACCCGCCTCGCGCGCAGCGGGCTGCGCGCCGTCACCGGCTCGGTGCCCGCGCGGTTGCGCAGCCACATCCCGCTCTCCTCTCAGGCCAGGCACCGCAGCGCGGCGGCGACCCGCGGGTCGAGCCCGTCGGTCGGCAGCCGCCCCACGGTGGCCTCCACGAACTCCGGGTACGACAGCGACGCGCTGCCCTGGTCGACGCTCACCCAGATCTGCTCGGCCGTCTGCTCCACCTGCGCCCTCGACTCCTGCTCGGCCAGCACGAAGCGCCCGACGGCGACCCGCCAGAACGTCCGGTCGTCGATCTCCTCCTGCGCCACCGGCGCGCCGACGTCGTCGGCGTGGGTGGCGTACTCGGAGTCGTAGTGGAAGGTCTGCAACCCCACCGGGTACGGGCCCGCCGCCGTGTCGATCAGCGCGTCGGGGCCGAGGGCACGCATGCGCTCGCGCGTCTCGCCGTTCTTGGTGCGCCACTCCTGGAGCACCTCCTCGACGGGCACGTCGCGGCGCTGCCGTACGGACCACTCGTTGAAGTCGTTGAACCCGGTCACCCCCTCGGCGGCCACCCGGGTCAGCAGCTCCTGCACGGTGCCGTCGAGACAGGCGTGGTTGTACGCCTCCTCACCCGCCAGATGGGCCAGCACGTCGCGCACCGACCACCCGGCGCAGCGGGACGGACGCGCCCAGCCCGCCTCGTCGAGCCCGTCGAAGAACCGGTCGAGCCGGGCCGCCTCGGTGTCGAAGATGTCGAACGGGTCGAAGTCTCTGAGCAGCTCCTCAGCCATACATCCGGACGTACCCCTCAGGCCCCGACTTTCACTGCCAGTGACCCCAGTTCCGTCCTGGCCCGCTCGTACTCGGCGCGGCACGACGGGACCCGCTCGGCCGGCACCCAGCCGCCCTTGGCGATGCGGGCGTACTTGACGGGGTCGGCGCCGTACAGGAGGCAGGCGAACGTGGCGGAGGCGGCCGTGCCCGACAGATGGTCGGCGTGGGTGTGGGCGGCCAGCAGGTGGCGGGCCTCGGCGGCGGCCACCACGTGGCCGCCGTCGCGCGCCGCGAGCGTCAGCGCGGCGAACCGGTCGGCCTGCGGCTCGTCGGCGGGCAGGCCGTTGAGCGCGGCCAGGGCGTGGCCGAGCTGGTGGTGGTAGAGGGCGGCCAGGGCGCCGTCCACGCGGGCGGCGGTGGTGCGCCGGTCGGCCTCCTCCGTCTCGGAGATGCCGGTGAGCGTGCGGTCGATCTTGGCGACCAGTGAGTAGCAGATCGTGATCCGCCGCCGGTCGCCGTTCCAGGTGGCGCGGGGTGCGTCGCAGCCGCGGGCGACGACCTGGACGCCGCCGAGCCGGGTGCGCAGCACGCCGCTGTCCTTCAGGAGCTTCCTGGCGTGCTGCTCGCGGGCCGTGCCGGCGGGCTCGTAACGGACCGAAGGGGCCGCCCCCAACGTGCTCGTCAGGCTCAGGACGAGGGCGATCAGGGGGTGGGGCATATGGGGGCTCCTGTCGGATCGACGCGGTGTCCGCGAGGCGGCGGGCCGCCTCCTTTGCAAATGGGACAGTCCATGCGGCGATCCGCTGATCGATAAACCTCTCCGGCGGCAAAAGAATCCGGAAAAGCCGGAGGCCCGGCTCCCTTCAGGGGAACCGGGCCTCGGCGATCAATCAGCGGTGGTGCCAGGAGCGGTAGACCTTGACGTAGTCGCGACGGCTCTCGGAGCTGTTGAGCTCGTCGTCACCCTCGAAGACGGCCTTGAACGTGCCGCTCTTCCAGGCGCGGGTCTTGGTCGCGAACTTGCCGCCCCAGGAGGTCTTGGCCGAGGCGACCCACTTCCAGCCGCTGGAGCCGTTGGCGCGGTAGTAGACGCTCACCTTCTCGCCGCGCAGCCCCTCCCAGCCTTCGTCATCGACCTGAAGGCGACCGGAGAAGTAGATCGAGCGGCCCTGACGGACCTTGTAGGGGTCGGCCGTGAAGCGCGTGATGCGGGTGTCGGCCTTGCCCTTCTGGATCTCGACGTTGAAGAACGCGGAGTCGGTGGCGACCTGCTTGTTGTCCTTGTCGAAGGCCACGGCGGTGGCCTTCCACTTGCCGGCGAAGTCGCCCTCGTTGAACGGGACGGCGAAGCGCCAGCCCTCGAGGTCCTTGACGTCCTTGGCACGGAAGGTGCGGACGTCGCTCTCCGGCGACACGCTCAGCGTGACCTTCTGGACGTCGGAGCTGGCCCCGATGTCGAAGTACGCGGTGGTCTCGCTGCCGGCCTTCACCACGACCGGGTTGGGGGTGATGTCACGGATCTTGAGTTCCGTGGCGTGCCTGGTAGCGGTGGCGGAGGCGGCGCCCGCGCCGGAAACCAACATGGCCCCGCCGACGAAGGCGGTGATGATTCCTACTGCGATCTTTCTCATGAGGGTGCTGATTCCTCTCCCCGTATCGACTCGAAGCCGGCGCCGGGGCGCGCCGGCTTCCTCTACTACTTTGAGGCACGAGTTGGGGAAAAGGTTCGCTAAAGATACAGAAAATATTTGATCACGGTCCTAACCAGGACTTATGCGAAAAAATCATTCGGCGTAGTCGTGACCAACTACAGTCTGGCTCATGACGGACGTCTACGCGCTGGGAGAGCCGCTCGGAGTGGTCTCCAGCGGCCGGGTGCGGCACGAGAACGAGGCCAGGCTGGACGTCTGCGGCCCCGAGTTCACCCTGGTGATCGCCCTGTCCAGGCTGGGCCACCGATGCGCGTACGCCGCCCGGGTGGGGGACGACGAGCTGGGCGCCAGGGCGCTGACCGTGCTCAGGGGCGAGGGCGTGGACGTCGAGGACGTGCGGGTGGTCGAAGGGGCGCGGACCGGGATGGTGCTCAGGGAGGCGCGCGTCGGCCGCGAGCCGGTGACCGCCCAGTACCGCACCCGCTCGGCCGGGTCCCGGCTGTCGCCCGGCAACGTGCCGATGGACCGGGTGGGCGCCGCCAAGATGCTGCACGTGACCGGCGTCACGGCGGCCCTGAGCAGGGACGCGCTCGACGCCGTGCACGCCGCCATGAGCGCGGCGCGGACGGCCGGGGTGATGATCTCGTTCTCCGTCGACTACGTGCCCGAGCTGTGGCCCTCGGTCCGGGAGGCCGAGGAGGTGCTCGGCGAGCTGGCCTGCCGGTCCCACCTGCTCTTCCTCGCCCAGGACGAGCTGGACCTGGTCAAGCCCGCGCTCACCCCCGAGCGCGAGGTCGTGGTGGACCGGGGCGCCAAGGGCGCCAGCGTGCGCGCCGACCGCATGCGTTACGACGTGGCCGTCCCGCAGGTGCCCGTCGTGGACATGGCGGGCGCGGGCGAGGCGTTCGCCGCCGGTTACATCAGCGCCGCGCTCGACGGCCTGACGCCGCAGGAACGGCTGCACCGGGGCGCGCTGCTGAGCGCGGCGGCGATGACGAGTGTGAGCGACTGGCAAGGCTTGCCGTCCAGGGCGGAGCTGTAACGCAGAATTTCGCAACGGCTTGACGTGATTGCGCAAACATTTGACTGACTATTGTCGTGCGGCGCCCCGCATTTCCTCCGTCCAATGCGTCGAAATTGCCGGAAAGCCCGTCCTGGGCGGGAGCGGGAAGGGGCGGCGGGGGTTACGTAAGTGATCGCAAGCGCTTGCGCGGTAGGCCGTATAGTTTGCGCATGACGCGACGACTCGCAGAGGTGGCGAAGAAGGTCGGGGTGAGCGAGGCGACGGTCAGCCGCGTGCTCAACGGCAAGCCGGGGGTCTCCGACGCCACCCGCGAGGCCGTGCTGACCGCGCTCGACGTGCTCGGCTACGAGCGTCCCACCCAGTTGCGCGGCGACCGGGCCCGCCTGGTCGGCCTGGTGCTCCCCGAGCTGCAGAACCCGATCTTCCCCGCCTTCGCCGAGGTCGTCGGCGGCGCGCTGGCCCAGCAGGGCTTCACCTCCGTGCTCTGCACCCGCACGGTCGGCGGCGTCTCCGAGGCCGACTACGTCGATCTGCTGCTCCAGCAGCAGGTCAGCGGGGTGGTCTTCGCCGGCGGCCTCTACGCCCAGGCCGACGCCTCGCACGACCACTACGAGCTGCTGCACGAGCGCAAGCTGCCGACCGTTCTGGTCAACGCGGCCGTCGAGCGGCTGGACTTCCCGCAGGTCTCCTGCGACGACGTGGTGGCCGCCGAGATGGCCCTGTCCCACCTGCGCGCGCTCGGCCACGAACGCGTCGGCATGGTGCTCGGCCCGAAGGACCACATGCCCTCCCGGCGCAAGCTGGAGACGTTCCAGGCCCGGGGCGGCGACCCGGGGCTCGTCGAGCACACGATGTTCTCCCTGGAGGGCGGGCACGCGGCCGCGTCCAGGCTGGTCAAGCAGGGCGTGACCGGCGTGATCTGCGCCAGCGACCTGCTCGCGCTCGGCACGGTCAGGGCGGCCAGACGGGCCGGCCTGACCGTGCCGGGGGACGTCTCGGTCATCGGCTTCGACGACTCGGCGCTGATGAACTGCACCGAGCCGCCCCTGACCACGGTCCGCCAGCCGATCGACGCGATGGGCCGGGCCGCCGTCGACCTGCTGGTGGCCCAGATCGACAAGGCCGTGGTGCCCGCCGACGAGCTGCTGTTCGAGCCGGAGCTGGTGGTCAGGGCCTCGACGGCGCGGGCTCGCGGCTGACCTCGCCCTCACGTGCGCCCGGCCCCTCCTTCCCGTACATTCGGGCAAATGTGGATCGAGCGGGCCAGGGGGCTCTACGAACGCGGGATCTACGCAGGGGACGACGCCGCGCTCACCGCGTCCGACCGTGAACTGGATGCGGTCGAGGCCGCGTTGTGCCTGGCCAGGGGCCGGGTCCTGCACGTGCGCTTCGTGCAGGATGGCGAGGCCGACCCGCGCGAGCTGTCGCTGTTCGAACGGGCCGGCGCGCTGTTCAAAGCGGTCGGCGACCGGCGCGGCGAGGGGGAGTCGGCGTTCTGGGAGGGCTGTTACCACCAGGTCGTCGCAGGCGATCTCGACCGCGCGCTGCCCCTCTTCCAGCGTGCCGGGGAACTGGCCGCCGGGACGGGCGACCTGGTCACGCTCGCGGAGGTGCTCAGGCACCAGGGGATCGCGGCCCACCGGTCCGGGCGGCTCGACGAGGCACGCGAGAAGCTGACGGAGTCGTCGCGGCTGCGCCGGGAGCTCGGGTCGCCGGCCGGGGTCGCGTCCAACCAGGTCGGCCTGATCCACATCGCGGTCGCCCAGGGGCGGCACGACGAGGCCCTGGCGCTCGCCGACGAGGCCCGCGCGCTGGCCGGGTCGTGCGGCGCCGACCGCGTCGCCGCCCACGTCGAGGAGGCCCGCGCCACCATCCCGGCCTGACCCGGCCTGACCCGGGGGCCGTGTCACGGGCACAGGCAGCGGACGAACTCCCGTACCAGCGCCGGGCCGGTGCGCCGGTCGGCGGCCAGCCAGAAGTCCCGCATCGGCCCCGCCGTGCGCGGCAGCGCGACGAACGGCTCACCGGCCAGCTCGGCCAGCCCGACCTCCGCCCGCCCGGCCAGCCGGTGCCCGGCGGGCAGCGCCACCCACCGCTCCTCGGTGCTCACCACCGTCCAGTCGTAGACGCCGTCGCCGGGGACGGGCAGCCAGGCGACCGCGACGTCCACCTGCCCGTCGCCCAGCCCCACGGTCGGGTCGGCCCAGGTGATCTGGCGGAAACGCAGCTCCCATCCCGGCAGCGCCTCCACGATGGACGGCACCAGCCCCCGCCCGATCCGCGTCTGGAACCCCACGGTCAGCGTGCGCTCCTCGCGCGCCGAGGCCACCGCGCGCCGCGCGTCCTCCCACTGCTCGATGATCCGCCGGGCCAGCGGCAGCAGCGCGGCCCCGGCGTCGGTCAGCGCGACGGTCCGCCGGTCGCGGTCGAACAGCCTGGCCCGCATGGTCAGCTCAAGCTGCCTGATCTGCCTGCTCAGCGAGGGCTGGGAGATGAACAGCCGCTCGGTGGCCGCCCGCGTGAAGCTCAACTCCTCCGCGACCGCCACGAAATACCGCAGATCCCGGATATGGGCATCCATAGCAAGAAGCTATAACAGCCGGTCTTGGACGCCCGCGACGTCCCCGCCGCACGATGGAGCTCCACCCATGAAGGAGCACGCAATGAGTGAGTTCGCAGGCAGGACCGCGCTGGTCACGGGGGCCTCGCGCGGCATCGGACGGGCCGTGGCGCGCCGCCTGGCCGCCGGCGGCGCCCGTGTGATCGTCCATTACGCCACCAACGACGACCTGGCCAGGGAGACGGTTGCCGAGATCGAGAGCGCCGGCGGACAGGCGTACGCGGTCAAGGCCGCCTTCGAGGACGGCGTGGACGCCCTGTTCGACGGCCTGCGCGACGACCGGCTGGACATCGTGGTGAACAACGCCGCCATCCTGGGCGGAGTGCTGAACTCGGTCACGCCCGAGCAGTTCGACCGGGTGTTCGCGGTGAACGTGCGGGCGCCGTACTTCGTCATCGAACGGGCGCTGCCGCTGCTGAACGACGGCGGCCGGATCATCAACGTGTCCTCGGCGGTCGTGCGCATCGCGCTGCCCGACGTCGTGTACTCCATGACCAAGGGCGCGCTGGACACGCTCGGCTTCACCCTGGCCCCGCTGCTCGGCCCGCGCGGCATCACCGTGAACACCGTCTCCCCGGGCGTCACCGAGACCGACATGAACGCCTGGCTGCGCGAGGACCACGACGGCGTCGCCGAGCGGCGCGTCACCGAGGTCACCGCGCTCGGCCGCATCGGCCGTCCGGAGGACATCGCCGACGCCGTGGCCCTGCTGGCCCGGCCGGACGCCCGGTGGATCACCGGCCACGCGCTAGACGCCACCGGCGGCTACTTCCTCGGCCCGGCGCAGGGCGTCGTGCCAGTCTGAGAACGGGCCTGAGAACGGGCCTGAGAACGGGCCCGGTCAGCGGGCGCCGGGGTCGCGCAGCCAGCCGTCGAGGACGGCGCGGGCGGCGGCCCGCTCCTCGGGGAAGCGCCGCGCCCGGACCAGCGTCCACAGGACGGCCTGCAGGGCCCGCGCCTCGGCGAACACCGCCAGGGCCGGGTCGCCGGGGTCGGCGCCGTAGGCGCGCACGGCCGCGCGGCCGTCGAGCCGCACGGTCCCGAGCAGGCAGGCCAGGTCCCAGCCCACGGGCCCGTACGTGGTCTCCTCGAAGTCGTTCCACAGCAGGCCGGTGGGCGTGACCAGCAGGTTGCCCGGATGGGCGTCGCCGTGCACGGCCTGCCCGCCGTCCGGCAGCCGGGCCGCCAGCCCGGCGCGGGCCTCGGCGAGCCGGGCCGCCACCGCCGGCTCCAGGTCGGCGGAGAGCACCCGGAGCAGGTGCCCGGTCTCGTCGAGGACCGGCCCGAGGCGCGGCAGCGCGCCGGGATAGCCGCGCAGCGCCTCGTGCAGCTCGCGCAGCGCCTGCCCGAACACCTCGGGCGTCACCGGCCGCGACCCGTCGTGCTCGACGTGCCGCCAGAACGACACCAGCGCCCCGCCGCGCTCATGCACCCGCGCGGGCAGCAGGTCGCTCGGCGGCACGACCGGCGCCCCCAGCTCGTGCAGGAACGACACGACCGCCAGCTCCCGCCGCATCGCCTCCTCGGGCCGGCGCCGGGCCAGCGCGGTGACCGTGGGCACCCGCGCCACGACCGGCGCCGGCCGCAGGTGGATCCGCAGGTTGTAGGAGTCCTTCAGCACGACGGGCTCGCGCACCGTGACGCCGTGCTGCTCGGCCACCGCGACGGCGGCGGCCACGGCCTCGCCGGCGGAGATCACCCGGGCGGCTCCGGCGGGCTCAGGCCGACTCACGGACCACCAGCTCGGTCGGCAGGATCACCGGCTCCCGCGAGCCGCCCTCGAACAGGCCGAGCAGCAGCCGGACCATGGCCGCCGCCTGCTCGGCGATCGGATGGCGCAGCGTGGTCAGCGGCGGCTCGGTGTACTTGGCCGCCTCGATGTCGTCGAACCCCACCACCGCGACGTCGTCGGGCACCCGCCGCCCGGCCTGGCGCAGCGCCTGCAGCGCGCCGACCGCCATCAGGTCGTTGCCCACGAACACCGCGTCGAGCGCGGGGTCGTCGCCGAGGAGCTGGCGCATCGCGATCGCGCCCGACTCCCGGGTGAAGTCGCCCACGGCCACGATCGAGCGGCGGTCGGAGTCGCGCAGCACGTTGCGGTAGCCGGTCAGGCGGTCCTGGCCGGCGATCATGTCCTGCGGGCCGGCGATGGTGGCGATCCTGCGCCGCCCGGACTCGACCAGGTGCCGGACGCCCGCCTCGGCCCCGCCCACGTTGTCGTTGTCGACGAACGGGATGTCGACCGGCACGGCCGGCCGCCCGTAGGAGACCACGGGCACGCGCAGGCGCGACAGCGCGGCCGGCAGCGGGTCGGCGCCGTGCATGGAGATCAGCATGACGCCGTCGACGTGACCGCCCGAGATGTACCGCTCCACCCGGGCGTGGCTCTTGGGCGAGGAGGCCAGCATCAGCACGACCTGCTTGTTGACCGCCTCCAGCTCGTAGCTGGCCGACCTGATCGCCGTGGAGAACATCGGGTCCTCGGAGAAGACCCGGGTGCCCGGCTCGCTGACGACCAGCGCGACCGAGTCGGTGCGCTGGGTGACCAGGCTGCGCGCCGCCGAGTTGGGGATGTAGCCCAGCTCGTCGATCGCGCGCTGCACGGCGTCGCGGATGTGCGGCGCGACGGTCGTCTGGTTGTTGACGACCCTGGAGGCGGTCGCGCGGGAGACGCCCGCGCGGGCGGCGACCGCCTCCAGCGTCGGGCGTCTCATGACTGCACCAAGAGGGAGAGCACGGAAAAAATCTACAGGCCGTTCCTGCTGATCACGTCGCGGTACCACAGGGCGCTGTCCTTGGGCACCCGGGTCTGCGTCGCGTAGTCCACGTGCACGATGCCGAACCTGCGCCGGTAGCCCTCGGCCCACTCGAAGTTGTCCAGCAACGACCACACCAGGTAACCGCGCAGGTCGGCGCCCGCCTCGACGGCCCGGTGCAGCTCGCGCAGATGCCCGTCCAGGTACGCCACGCGCTCGTCGTCGTGCACCCGGCCGTCCTCGACCAGGTCCTCGAAGGCCGCGCCGTTCTCGGTGACCATGAGCCCGACCTGCGGATAGTCCTTCGAGAGCCGGACGAGCAGCCGGGACAGGCCGTCGGGCACGATCGGCCAGCCCATCGCGGTGACCGGGGCGTCCGCCGTGGTGAAGCGCACGCCGTCGGAGCCGGGCCAGGCGGCGTCGGCGGGCAGCCCCGGGCCGGACTCGACCACGCACGGGTTGTAGTAGTTGACGCCGACCAGGTCGATCGGCGCGTTGATCAGCTCCAGGTCGCCGTCGTGGACGTGCGCGGTCCCGCCGTTGCGCGCCGCCGCCGCCAGGACCTCCTCCGGGTACCTGCCGTGCACCGCCGGGTCGAGGAACTGCCTGGTCAGCAGGGCGTGGACGCGTTCGGCGGCGGCCGCGTCCGCCTCGCCGGCCACCGCCGTGGGGTCGTTGACCTGGGCCGGGGTGAGCACCGGCGCGGAGTTGACCACGAGCATGATGCTGCGCGCCCCCGCCGCCCGCAGCCGGCTCGCCGCCAGGCCGTGGCCGAGCATCAGGTGGTGGGCCGCGCGCATGGCCTGGCCCGGGTCGCGGCGGCCGGGCGCGTGCACGCCGTTGCCGTAGCCGAGGAAGGCCGACACCCAGGGCTCGTTGAGCGTCGTCCAGTGGGTCACCCGGTCGCCGAGCCGGTCGTGCACGGCCTGGGCGTAGTCGGCGAAACGGTAGGCCGTGTCGCGGTTCGTCCAGCCGCCGTGGTCTTCGAGGGCTTGGGGAAGGTCCCAGTGATAAAGCGTGACGTAGGGCGAAATTTCGGCGGCTAGTAGTTCATCTACGAGCTTGTCGTAGAAGGCGAGGCCGCGCGGGTTGATCGCCCCCGCCCCCTCCGGCTGCACGCGCGGCCACGCCACCGAGAACCGGTAGGCCCGCAGCCGCAGCTCGCGCATCAGCGCGACGTCGTCCTGGTAGCGGTGGTAGTGGTCGCAGGCCACGTCACCGGTGTCGCCGTCGGCGACCTTCCCGGGGGTGTGGGAGAAGGTGTCCCAGATCGAGCGGCCGCGCCCGTCCTCCTTGACCGCCCCCTCGATCTGGTAAGAGGCCGTGGCGGCTCCCCAGACGAATTCCTCGGGAAACTTCATCCCTTAACAGCTCCTTGCATGATTCCGCCGATGATTTGCCTGCCGAACAGGGCGAAGACCGCCACGAGCGGCAGGACGCCGACCGCCGTGCCCGCCAGGCCCAGCACGTAGTCGTTGACGTAACCGCTGGCCAGCGTGGACAGAGCCACCTGGACGGTCGGGTTGTCCGGGTTCAGCACGACCAGCGGCCAGAAGTAGTCGTTCCACGCCGACATGAACGTCAGCATGCCGAGCACGGCCGCCGCCGGCCGCGCGGCAGGCAGCACGACGTGCCAGAACAGGCCCCACGTCGTGCACCCGTCCACCCGCCCGGCCTCCAGCAGCTCGTCCGGCAGCGCCCGGGTCAGGTACTGGGTCATGAAGAACACCCCGAACGCGTTGACCAGCGCCGGCACGATGAGCGCGTAGTCCGTGCCGGTCCACTCCAGTTTCACCATGAGCAGGTAGAGCGGGATGATGCCGAGCTGGGCCGGGACCATCATGGTGGCCACGGTGATCACCAGCATGGCGTTCCTGCCCCGGAACCTCAGCTTGGCGAAGGCGAACCCGGCCAGCGTCGAGAAGAACATCACCGCGACCGCGATGGAGCCCGCCACGATGACCGAGTTCAGCAGCGCAAGCCCGAAGGGCACGGTGTCGAACACGCGGGCGACGTTGGCGAGGAAGTTCCCGCCGGGCAGCAGCGGCGGCGGGACCTCGGCCAGCGCCGAGTTGTGCCGCGAGGCCACCACGACGCTGTAGTAGAGCGGGAAGGCGGAGAAGAAGGCGACCGCGATGAGGGTCAGGTAGCGCAGTCTCATGTCGTGCCGCCCTTCACCCGGCGGCTGATCAGGAAGTTGATCCCGGCGGCGACCACCACGACCAGGAACATCAGCCAGGACGCCGCCGAGGCGTACCCGAAGTCGAACTTGGTGAAGCCCTGCTCGTAGACGAACAGCGCGAGCGTCTGGTACTGGCGGTCCGGGCCGCCGCTGGCCGCGCCGCCGCCCGCGCCGCTGCTCTGGCCGAACAGCAGGGGCTCGGCGATGATCTGCATCGCGCCGATCGTGGAGACGATGACGACGAAGATGATCGTGGGCCGGATCATCGGGATGGTGATCCGGCGCAGCTGGGTGAAGCTGCTCGCGCCGTCGAGGGTGGCGGCCTCGTACAGCTCGCGCGGTACGGCCTGCATGGCGGCCAGGAAGATGAGCGCGTTGTAGCCGGTCCAGCGCCACATGATCATCACGGAGAGGGCGATGTGCGAGGTCGCGGTGCCGGCCGCCCAGTCGATCTTCCCGATGCCGACCCACGACAGCACCCAGTTGATCAGCCCGAAGTCGCGGCCGAAGAGCTGGCTGAAGATCACCACCACGGCCACCACGCTGGTGACGTTGGGCAGCAGCATCGAGATGCGCAGCAACGTCTGGAAGCGCAGCCGCCGGTTCAGCAGATGGGCCAGCCAGACGGCCAGCAGCAGCTGCGGCACGGTGGACAGCGCGCCGATGGACAGCGTGTTGAAGGTGGCGTTCCAGAAGTAGCCGTCGGCCAGCAGCGTCTGGAAGTTCTTCGCGCCGACGAACGTGTGCTCCTCCGACAGCAGGGTCCAGTCGTGCAGGCTGACCCAGGCCGTGTAGATCAGCGGGAACAGCCCGAAGGCGCAGAAGAGCAGGAAGAAGGGGGCGACGTAGGCGTACGGCGACACCCTCACGTCGAGGGTGTGCCGCACGCCACGCCGCCGGTGCCGGGTCGGCGCCGACAGCGGGAGCGTACTCATTTGATCTTCTGGACGTCCTGGAGGACCTGTGCCCACGCCTCGTCGGGCGTCTGCTTGCCCTGCTCGACCCGGCCCAGCCCGTTGCCGATCGCCACCCGGACGTCGGCCTCCTTGGGGCCGAGGTGCTGCGGCTTGAGCGCCTTGGCGGCGTCGGAGTAGATCTTGCCGATGGGGGCGTCACCGAAGAACGGCTTGGTGAAGTTCTGGATCGAGGGGTCGTCGTACAGCGCCGGGATCGACGGGAACGTGCCCTCCTCCTTGAACACCTTGGCCTGGTTCTCCTTGGAGGTCAGGAAGTCGATCAGCTCGGCCGCCTCCTTCGGGTGCTTGCTCTGCTTGGGCACCATCAGGTGCGAGCCGCCGCTGTTGCCCGAACCGCCCGGCACGGTCGCGATGTCCCACTTGCCGGAGGCGTCCTTGGCCTGCTCCTGGATGAACCCGGTCATCCAGGCCGGGCAGATGATCGTGGCGAACGAGCCCTTGGCGAAGCCGGTGTTCCACGGCGGGGTGAAGGCGGCCAGCTTGGCGGTCAGGCCCTCCTGGGTGAGCTGGTTGGACAGGTCCCACGCCTTCTTCACGTCGGGGTTGCTGTCCACGATGATCTGGTCCTGGGCGTCGTACAGGCCGACCGGGGCCTGGTTGACCATGGCGCGGAAGATCTCGCCGGGGGAGTCGACGAACTTGGCGCCGGCGACGTTCGCGGCGCCGAACTTCTTGCCGGTCTCGATGTACTGCTCCCAGGTCGGCCAGAGGGCGCTCACCGCGGCCCGGTCGCTCGGCAGCCCGGCCTTCTTGAACAGGTCCTTGCGGTAGCACATGGCCAGGCCGCCGACGTCGGTGCCGAGGCCGAGGAGCTGCTGCCCGTCCTTGCTGAGGCCCTGCTGCCACTTCCAGTCGAGGTAGTCGCCCTGGCGTTTGTCCAGCCCGTACTGCTTGAGGTCGACGAACTTGCCGGGCTGGGAGGTGAACGTGCTGATGTAGCCCACCTCGACGGCCTCGACGTCACCCGCGCCGGCGTTCGTGGCCAGGCGCTTGACCAGGTTGTTGTGGTGGTCGTTGAACTGGGTGACGGCCTCGGTGATCTCGATGTTCGGGTGGGTCTTCTTGTACTCCTCGTAGAGCGGCTTGAAGCCGAAGTCGCCGAAGAGGCCGATGGACAGCTTGATCTTCTCGCCGGGCTTGGCGCTCGCCTCGGTGGTGGGGCCGCCGCCGCCACCGCAGGCCGTCGCCAGCGCGAGCAGGGACGCGGTGAGCACGGGCAGGGCGAGCCGCCGGACACGAGGGGTCATGGAAACCCTCCTGGGGGAGAACGGGGGATGTGAGAGAGCGCTCTCTCGCCAGATTCGCGGCCGTTACGCCGCCCTGTCAACGGGGTCCGCATAACGATCGGTGTTACCAAGAGAGCGCGTTCAGAGCCGGTCGAGGGCGAGTGGGGTAGGGTGCTGCAACGTCCCGACCGGATCGAGGAGCAGCCCGCCTTGACGAGCGATCTTCCGCCCGAGACCCTGCCGGTTCCGCGCCCCGGCGCGACCGTCACGCCCGTCGTCACCCGGCTCGACGACGAGCACGACACGGTCACGTTCCTGTGGCACGGCCCCGCCCGCGAGGTGCGCGTCCTGGCCGGCAGGCTGCGTCCCGACGGCGACGACGCCCTGCTGGAGCGCGGGCCGGGCCTGTGGAGCCGCACGTTCCGGGTGCGGCGCGGCTGGCGTGCCTCCTACCAGCTCCAGGTGGACGGCGCGCAGGTCGCCGACCCGCTCAACCCTCGCCTGTGGCGGGGCTTCTCGATCGCCGAGACGACCCCGTCCTCACCGTGGCTGGTCCCCGGCCGGCGCCGCCACCGGCTCGTCCGCGAGCCCGCCGGGTTCCGGTACGAGCCCGCGCTCCCGCCGGTCGGCTCGCTGGTCGCGCTCGACGGCGAGGAGTGGACCGAGGACCTGCCCGTCATCCTCGACAACCTCATCGCGGCCGGCCGCATCCCGCCGGTGCGGGCCTGGCTGGTCGAGTCGGGCGCCGAGCGCACGGCCCGGCTCACCTGCGACCCCGGTTTCGTGGACGCCCTGCCCCACGACGGCTTCACCGTGATCGCCGGTCAGAGCCTCGGCGGGCTCACCGCCGTCTACGCCGCCCACCGGCATCCCGGCAGGTTCGCGGCGGCGGTGTCGCAGTCGGGCTCGTTCTGGTGGCCGGACGGCCCCGAGCCCGAATGGCTGACGGGCGAGCTGGCCAGGGGCCCGATGCCGCGCGTGCACCTCCAGCTCGGCAGCCTGGAGGACGACGACATGCATGGCCCGACCGAGCGGCTGCGGGCCGTCCTGGGCGCGGCGGCGGACTACCGCGAGTTCGACGGCGGCCACGACCGCTACTGCTGGCGCGACCGCCTGGGGGACGCCCTGATCGCCGCCTTCGCCGGGCTCCGGGGCGCTACGTCCGGCGGCTGAGCACGCGGCCCACCATGCGGGCGTACATGCGGCCGGGGCTCGGGGCCTCGGTCAGGAAACCGGGGAGCATCGGCAGCTCGACGGCGAAGGGGGCCAGCCGCTCGTACAGCTCGTCGGCGTCGGCCGGACGGTTCTCCGGCTGCTTCTCCAGCAGCTCGGCCAGGAGCGCGCCCAGCTCGTCGGGAAGCCCGGGGATGGCCGGCGGACGCTCCTTGACCTGCTGCTCGAACACCACGTAGTCGGTCGGCCCGGTGAAGAGCTGCCGCCCGGTCAGCATCTCGTGCAGAACGCAGCCGAGCGAGTAAAGGTCGCTGCGCGGCTCGGCCACGCCGTGCTGGATCTGCTCGGGGGCCATGTACGCCGGCGTGCCGAGGATCTGGCCGATGCGGGTGAACGTGGTGACGTCGGCGTCCCGCAGCAGCGCCAGCCCGAAGTCGAGCACCTTGACGCTGCCGTCGGGGCAGAGCATGAGGTTGGTCGGCTTGAGGTCGCGGTGGCAGATCGCCAGGGCGTGGGCCGCCGACAACACCGCGCACGCCTGGGCCGCGATGGCCGCCGCCCACGGCACCGGCAGCGGGCCGTGCTCGCTGACCACGTCGGCCACGGTGACGCCCTCGATGAACTGCATCACCTGGTAGAGCCGCTGCTCGTGGGTGCCGAAGTCGTAGAGCACGGGCGCGCCCGGATGCTCCAGCCTGGCCAGGATGCGCGCCTCGCGGATGAAGCGGCGTTCCAGCTCGTGGTCGGGGCCGCTCGGCAGCCTGAGCAGCTTCACCGCCACCCTGCGGTCGAGGTGGCGGTCGTGGCCCGCGTAGACGGCGCCCATCCCGCCCTGCCCGAGGGGGAGGTCGTCGAGCTCATAGCGGTCGCCGATGACCATTCGCCCCTCCACGCAGCCTTTCGGGAAAAACTACACCGTCAGGACTGCGGGTGCAGATGGCCGTCGGCCAGCCCGTCGAGGCCGAGCCTGATCAGCGTGCGGCCGAGGGTCGAGGTCTCGCGCAGCGCGTCCTCCAGCACGGCCAGTTGCCTGAACGCCTCCCCGTACGCCTTCTGCTCCTTCAGCGACAACCGTGGCACGCGGGTGCGGCGCACGTCGAACCTGCTGGACCCGGTGGTCACCCGGCCGCCCGCGGCCCGCAGGAAGCCGGCCAGGAAGTCGGGGTCGAGCCGACGGGCGTCGACCCGGTAGAGGGTCAGGTGGGGGCCGAGCACCGCGCCGCCCTCGGCGATCACCCGCACCCCGGAGTAGGAGGCCACCACGTCGCCCGGACGGATCACGACCAGGCCGGGCTGCATGGTGGTCAGGCCGGAGGGCGCGCCGCCGCTCAGCACGTCGTCGGCCGTGAGCACGGCCACGTCGCCCCCGTCGGCGGCCATCTTGGGCGGCGCCTGGGACGTGCTCACCAGGCCCTCCTTGATCAGGTCGCCCAGCGTCGTGGACGGCTGGTCGAGCGGCTGGTCGAGCACCTTCAGGTCGGGCGGGACGGCCGCGGCGGCCAGGAACCGGTCGCGGGCCTGCGCGAAGGCCCGGCCGACGTCGTCGCGGCGCTGGTGGCGGGCCGGGGTCATGTCGACCTCGTCGGCCAGCAGGTCGATGATGCGCACGGTCTGGTCGGAGCGGTCGTCGAGGTAGGCCAGCCAGGCGGCCTCGACCGGCGCCAGGTCGGCCGTCGCGTCGAGGATGAGCACCTCCGACGGCGGCCGCTCGCCCGCCCTCGGCCGGCGCAGCAGCCACAGGTCGGAGCCGGGCAGCGCCACCACCGCGCGCAGCGCTCCGGCGCGCAGCAGGTTGGCCCTGATCCGGCGGCCCGCCTTGCGGCTCGCGGCGGCCGGCGGCATGAGCACGGCGACCAGGCCGCCGGGCCGGACGTGGGTGAGGCAGTGCTGGACCCAGGCCAGCTCGGGCTCGCCGCGCGGCGGCAGGCCGTGCTCCCAGCGGGGGTCGCCGGTCAGCTCCTCGTAACCCCAGGCCCGCTCGTTGAACGGCGGATCGCACACCACGGCGTCGGCCTTGAGCTCGGGGAAGCCGTCGAGCCGCATGGAGTCGCCGGCCACGATGTCGGCCTGGATGCCGCGCAGCCGCAGGCGGGCGGCTGTGATGGCGGCCGAGGTCTCGCTGAGCTCCTGCCCGAGCACCCGGGCGGGCCGGCCCGGCGGCGGGTCGTCGCCCGCGGCGGGCGCGGGGTCGCCGGGAACGGCTCCGGATCGTTCCGCCCCGCCGGGAAGCGCGGCGGGAAGCGCGGCGGCCGGCGGCAGGAGCAGGGTGCCGACCCCGCAGGCCGGGTCGAGGACGGTGGCGCCCTCGACGCGGACCAGCCGCAGCATCAGTTCGGCCACGTCGTGGCGGGTGACCGAGAGCTGGCGGGAGTGGGCCTCCAGGTAACGCTCGCAGAGGAACTCGTAGGCCGTCAGCGCGCCGTGGCGCTCGGCCAGCTCCGACACGAGCCCGGCGAGCTCGGGCTCCAGCTCGCTCTTCCCGCTGGTCAGCAACGTTCCAGCCTGGGCGACCAGATGGCCCAGCCGCAGATCGCCGGCGGCTTTCAGGCGTTGCCACACCCGATCTCCCAGCGAGACCTGGTAGGACTTCCCATAGCGGCGCAGCCAGGACTCGACCTGCCGCAGCGAGAACAGCGGCTGGTTCGCGGTTCCGCCGATCGGCTGGGGGAAGTCGTCGTGGCGGCGGCGCCAGTTGCTCACCGCGGCACGCCCGACACCGGCGAGCCGGGCGATGTCCCCGGCGTTCACGGTCGGGTCGTGGCTCATGAAGGCCACAGTAGTTCACAAGAGTCTTCAGCGCATCTGCTTGTGAAGTCTTTCAACCAATGATTTACTGCTGGGTATGAAGCACAACATCCGCTATGCCGCCGGATCAGACGTGGGCCGTCGCAGGGAGCAGAACGAGGATTCCGGCTATGCCAGTGGCCGGTTGCTCGTGGTTGCCGACGGCATGGGCGGGCACGCGGCCGGCGAGCTGGCGAGCTCGGCGGCGATCGCCGTCATGCGCGAGCTGGATGCCACGCTTCCCGAGACCGGCTCGGACCTGGAGGCGGCCCTGGAGGGCGCCGTGCACGAGGCGGCCCGCAGGCTGGTCGAACTGGCCGACATCGACCCCGCCCGCCGGGGGATGGGGACCACGGTGACCGCCATGCTGTGGGACGGCTACCAGTTCGCCCTTGCTCATCTGGGTGACTCCCGCGGATACCTGCTTCGTGATGGTGCGCTCTATCAGATGACCAAGGATCACACACTTGTGCAGTCGATGGTGGACGAAGGGCGGATAACGGAGGATCAAGCCGCCGTGCACCCCCGGCGTTCCATGGTGCTGCGTGTCCTGGGCAGCGAGGGCAGGGCCGAACCGGACATGGCGCTGCGCGAGGCCGAGCCTGACGATCGTTACCTCCTCTGCTCCGACGGGCTCACCACCGTGCTCGGGCCCGAGGTCCTGCACGAGGTGCTGACCACGGTGGCAGACCCTGCGGCGGCCGTCCAGCGGCTCATCGACCTGGCGAACGAAGGCGGCTCGCCCGACAACGTCACCGTGATCGTGGCCGACGTGGTGGCGCCGGGCGCGGGCGAGGTGAGCGTCTACCGCGTGGGCGCCGGAGCCTGACGAGGGACGCACCACCCGTCACATGCGTCCCAATGCCGAAATATGGGCCCATAAATAGACACTTTCTGAATGATTCGAGCAATTTCGCGATGGCGCTACTACAGTCCATCGTGATTTGTCGGTTTTTCGGGGAGGAGTCACCCTGGACCCGATCGCGGACGCGCTGCTGAAGCAGGTACGGCAGGAACTCGGTTACAAGGAGAAGAGCGGCCAGAGCACCAAATTCGGCCAGTGGTACGCGGATCGCGTCCAGGACACCCAATACCGCAACGCGCCCTGGTGCGACATGTTCATCGCCTGGGCGGCCGACAAGACCGGCCTCGGCCCGTACGTCGGGCAGTTCGCCTGGACGCCCTCCCATGCCGCCTGGTTCATCAAGCAGAAGGCCTGGGCGCAGCGGCCCGAGCCCGGCGCGCTGGTCTTCTTCGACTGGGGCGGCGGGAAGAGCTACAAGGGCGTCGACCACGTCGGGATCGTGGAACGGGTCGAGGGCAAGAAGATCCACACCATCGAGGCCAACGTCGACCGCGTCTGGCTCAAGCGCAAGGTCAGGGACACCGACAAGGTCGTCGGCTACGGCCTTCCCCGGGTGGTCAAGGCCGCGGCCGACCAGGCGACCGAGATCCGGTCGACCGAGCGGCCGTTCGTGCCCGCGCCGCGCACGGACGCGGGCCGGTCCTCGCCGCTCGACGTCCTGGGCACGCCGCCCGCGTTGCTGGTCGCGATGGTGCTGGTGACCGTCGTGCTCTCCTTACGCGTGACCGGCCGCCGTCGTGGCGTCCACCGCCGCTTCGGCTGGCTGCGGTTCTGGAACGCGCCAGAGGGCCGCGGCGCCGGCCGGACGCGGGACGACGAGGAATGGGCGCCGCGCGTGACCGTGCTCACCCCCGCGCCGCCGCCGCGCGAGGCCGCCGGGATCCGCGTGGGCACCGCCCCCGCCGCGCCGGCCGGCCCTCCCGCGCAGGCCGGGCCGTCCTCCTCCGCCGCGCTCCGGCCCCGTGCCGTGCGGGCGGCGGCGCCCGAGGTGCCCGCCCCGCGCGACGGCCGGACGGGCGCGGGCCGTGTACCCGCCAACCGCCGCAGGCCCTACACCCCGAAGAGCTGAGGCCGCGGGGGTCAGGAGGTGAGGTCGAGGACCACCTTGACGTCGCCCGGTTCGTGGCTGAAGGCGTCCTTCGCCTGGGTGAGGGGGACGCGCCGGGTGACCAGGCGTTCGAGCCAGCTGCGGTCCGCCTGGGCCAGGGCGGTCGCGGCGTCCCGGAAGTGGCGGAGGTTGGCGTTGACGGTGCCGAAGATCGCGTCGTTCTCGAGGACGATGTCCCGGTTGATCTCGCTGACGTCCAGCCGGTGGGTGCGCCCTCCGGCCCCGAGCCCGGCCAGGCAGACGATCCCCGCCGCGGACGTGCAGGTCAGCGCCTCCATGACGAGCTGCCCCACCCCGGTGCCCTCGATGATGATGTCCGGTTTGGCGTCGGTGAAGGCCTCCAGGCCGCTGCCCACGTGGTACGTCGCCCCCAGATCGGCCACCAGCGCGGGCTTGGCCCCGCCCGCCGTCCGGTCCAGGACGTGCACCTCCAGCCCGCGCTGCCGGCCCAGCAGCGCCGCCAGCAGCCCGATCGGCCCCGCGCCGGTCACCAGCACCGTGCGCGGCTCGAACCAGGCGCGCGAGCCGATGCGCTCGATGTGCTCCCACGCCTTGGCCACCACGGACGCCGGCTCGACGAGCATGCCCACGCTCTCCAGCGACGGGTCCAGGCGCACGGCGTACCCGGCCTTGACCGTCCACTGCTCGCTGGCGTAGCCGTCGATCTCCTTGATGCCGCGCTCGGTGTAGCGGCCGTTGCGGCACATGTCGAACTCGCCCCGCGCGCAGGCCCCGCACGGCTCGGGATCAGGCCGGCGCACCACGCCCACGACCAGGTCGCCGGGGGAGAAGGCGGACCCGTCGGGCACCTGGAGCACCCGGCCGAGCGACTCGTGGCCGATGACCATGCGGCTTCTGCCGGGCGGCGCCCAGCCGTACTCGGCCGCCGCCAGTTCCCTGTCGGTGCCGCAGATCCCCAGGGCCAGCCCCTGCACGAGTAGCTCCCCTGGCCCCGGCTCCGGCTCGGGCACCTCTTCCACCTCTAGCGTCCCCTGCCGGCCCGGCTCGAACGTCAACGCGCGCATCGGCGTCACCCCCTGGGGCAGTCCTTACCCAGACCGGAAGGAGCTACGAGGACGTCCTACTATCGAAATAGTTGGACGTCCTAGTATCTTTCGCAGGAGGGTCCCCTCACAAAGGAGTGATCAGGCGTGCACGTTCCGGCGTACCCTGTTCGTTTCGTGACCGCCGCGGCGCTGTTCGACGGCCATGACGCGGCGATCAACATCATGCGGCGCATCCTCCAGACGCAGGGGGCCGAGGTGATCCATCTCGGCCACAACCGGTCCGTGGACGAGATCGTCACGGCCGCCGTCCAGGAGGACGTCCAGGGCGTGGCCATCAGCTCCTACCAGGGCGGCCACGTCGAGTTCTTCACCTACCTGGTCGAGCTGCTGCGCGAACGCGGCGCGGGCCACGTCAAGGTGTACGGCGGCGGTGGCGGCGTGATCGTCCCCGAGGAGATCGAGCTGCTGCACGAGCGGGGCGTCACGCGCATCTTCTCGCCCGAGGACGGCCAGCGGTACGGCCTGCCCGGCATGATCAACAAGCTGATCGAGGAGTGCGACCACGAGCTCGGCGACCCGCCGTCGGTCGAGGCCGTGCTCTCGGGCGACCAGGCGGCGCTGGCCCGCGCGATCACCTTCATGGAGTCCGGCCGCGCCCCCGCCGAGCTGGCCGAGGGGCTGAAGGCGGCGGTCGCCGTCCAGGAGCGTCCGGCGCGGGTGCTCGGCATCACCGGCACGGGCGGTTCGGGCAAGTCCTCGCTCACCGACGAGCTGGTCCGCCGGTTCCGGGTGGACAACGACGACAAGCTGCGCATCGCCATCCTCGCCATCGACCCCACCCGCCGGCGCGGCGGCGGCGCGCTGCTCGGCGATCGCATCAGGATGAACAGCCTGGGCCCCCAGACCTACTTCCGCTCGCTGGCCACCCGCGGGGCCGCCAACGAGGTCCCGGCCTGCCTCGACGACGTGGTCACCGCGTGCCGCGCGGCCGGCTACGACCTGGTGATCGTGGAGACCCCCGGCATCGGCCAGGGCGACGCCGGCATCGTCCCGCACGTCGACGTGCCCATCTACGTGATGACCCCCGAGTTCGGCGCCGCCTCCCAGCTGGAGAAGATCGACATGCTCGACTTCGCCGAGGCCGTCGTCATCAACAAGTACGAGCGCCGCGGCGCCGAGGACGCCCTGCGCGACGTGCGCCGCCAGCTCGTGCGCAACCGGGAGGCGTTCGGTCAGTCGCCCGAGGACATGCCGGTCTTCGGCACGATCGCCGCCCGCTACAACGACGCCGGCGTCACCGCCCTCTACCAGCACCTCAAGGGCCTGCTGCTGGAGGACGTCGGGCCGGGGCTGCTGCCCGTGGTGACCGAGCGCACCTCCAAGGCGGCCGCGGCCATCGTCCCGCCCGCCCGCGCCCGCTACCTGTCCGACATCGCCGACTCCGTCCGGACTTACCACGCCGAGACGCTGGCCCAGGCGGAGGTCGCGCGCCGCCGTCAGCAGCTCGCCGCCGTGCGGGAGCTCCTGGGCGGCGAGGACGCCCGGCTGGCCGGGCTCGCCGAGCAGGCCGAGGGCGAGCTGAGCGAGGAGACCCGCCGCCTGCTCGACGGCTGGCCCGCGATCAAGGAGGCGTACCGCAGCGACGAGCTGGTCGTGAAGATCCGCGACCGGGAGATCCACACCCCGCTCTGGCGCGAGACGTTGTCCGGCAACCGCATCCCGCGCGTGGCCCTGCCGCGCTTCAGCGACCACGGCGACCTGCTGCGTTTCCTGCGCTCGGAGAACCTGCCCGGGTCGTTCCCGTTCACCGCCGGGGTGTTCCCGTTCAAACGGGACGACGAGGACCCGACCAGGATGTTCGCCGGCGAGGGCGACCCGTTCCGCACCAACCGGCGCTTCAAGCTGCTGTCGGAGGGCCAGCCCGCCACCCGGCTGTCCACCGCCTTCGACTCGGTCACCCTGTACGGCCACGACCCCGACCTGCGTCCCGACATCTACGGAAAGGTCGGCACCTCGGGCGTGTCCATCGCCACGCTCGACGACATGAAGGTGCTCTACGACGGGTTCGACCTGGCCGCGCCCAACACGTCGGTGTCCATGACGATCAACGGCCCGGCGCCCACGATCCTGGCCTTCTTCCTCAACGCCGCGCTCGACCAGGCCCTCGACCGCTTCCGCGCCGAACAGGGCCGCGAGCCCGACGAGCAGGAGGCCCGCGACCTGCGCGCCCGTACGCTGGCCACGGTCAGGGGCACGGTCCAGGCCGACATCCTGAAGGAGGACCAGGGGCAGAACACCTGCATCTTCTCCACCGAGTTCTCGTTGCGGATGATGGCCGACATCCAGGAATGGTTCATCCAGAACGGGGTCAGGAACTTCTACTCGGTCTCCATCTCCGGCTACCACATCGCCGAGGCGGGGGCCAACCCGATCAGCCAGCTCGCGTTCACGCTGGCCAACGGGTTCACGTACGTGGAGGCGTACCTGGCCAGGGGGATGCGGATCGACGACTTCGCGCCGAACCTGTCGTTCTTCTTCTCCAACGGCATGGACCCCGAGTACAGCGTGCTCGGCCGGGTGGCGCGCCGGATCTGGGCGGTGGCCATGCGCGAGCGTTACGGCGCGGCCGAGCGCTCCCAGAAGCTCAAGTACCACATCCAGACCTCGGGCCGGTCGCTGCACGCCCAGGAGATGTCCTTCAACGACATCCGCACCACCCTGCAGGCCCTGATCGCCATCTACGACAACTGCAACAGCCTGCACACCAACGCCTTCGACGAGGCCGTCACCACCCCGTCGGCCGACTCGGTGCGCCGGGCGATGGCGATCCAGCTCATCATCAACCGCGAGTGGGGCCTGGCCAGGAACGAGAACCCGCTGCAGGGCTCGTTCATCATCGACGAGCTGACCGACCTGGTCGAGGAGGCCGTGCTGACCGAGTTCGAGCGGCTGTCGGACCGGGGCGGCGTGCTCGGCGCGATGGAGACCGGCTACCAGCGCGGCAAGATCCAGGACGAGTCGATGCTGTACGAGATGCGCAAGCACGACGGATCCCTGCCGATCATCGGCGTCAACACCTTCCGCAACCCCGGCGCCGAGCAGTCCGACCCGCACAAGCTGGAGCTGGCCAGGGGCACCGAGGAGGAGAAGCAGTCGCAGCTCGACCGCCTGCACGCCTTCCACGAGCGCAACCGGTCGCAGGCGCCCGCGGAGCTGTCCCGGCTGCGCGAGGTCGCGATGTCCGACGGCAACGCGTTCGCGGTGCTGATGGACGCGGCCCGGGTCTGCTCGCTCGGCCAGATCACCGAGGCCCTGTTCGAGGCGGGCGGCCAGTACCGCCGCAACGTCTAAGGGAGATCGCGCCGCTAGGATCGCTGGTCGGGGAACATCGCTATCAGGAGGCTTTCATGTCCGACGTCACTTTCAAGGGCAACCCGATCACCGTGGGCGGCGCCTTCCCGAAGCCCGGCGACGCCGCGCCCGCCTTCAAGCTGGTCGGCACCGACCTGTCCGAGCGCACGCTGGCCGACTTCGCCGGCAAGACCAAGGTGCTCAACATCTTCCCGAGCGTCGACACCGGCGTCTGCGCGGCCTCCGTGCGCCGCTTCAACCAGGTCGCGTCCGAGCACCCCGACGCGGTCGTGCTCTGCGTCTCGGCCGACCTGCCCTTCGCCCAGAACCGGTTCTGCGGCGCCGAGGGCCTGGACAAGGTGACCATGCTGTCGCTCATGCGCGGGCGCGAGTTCCTCGCCGACTACGGCGTGGCCCAGGAGTCGGGCCCGCTGGCCGGCCTGGCCGCACGCGCGGTCGTCGTGATCGACGCCGACGACAACGTGGTCTACTCCGAGCTGGTGCCCGAGATCACCCAGGAGCCCGACTACGAGGGCGCGCTCTCCGCGCTCAAGTAACCCGCGTTCAACCGACCCGCGCCAAGCGGCCCCGCTCAGGTGGCGCGAAGGCGCTCACGGAAATCGGCGGCCAGCTCCAGCAGGTGGTCGTCGTCGGCGGCGGTGTGCTGGAGGTCCAGGATGACCTCGTGGACCCCGGCCTCCGCCGCCTGCGACAGGTACGCCGCGATCTCGGCCACCGTGCCGCTCCGCGGCGGGGCGCCGTCGGCGGTGATCACCGGGTTGGAGCGCAGGATCATGCGCAGGGCGTCCGGGTCGCGTCCGGCCTGCTCGGCGGCGTCCCTGACCGTCTCCCACATCGACAGGAGCACGGGCACGGGCAGCGCGGCCGTCAGCCAGCCGTCGCCCCTGCGCCCGATCCGGCGCAACGCCTCCGGGGCGAACCCGGCCAGCAGCAGCGGCGGGCGGCGGGCCGGCTTGGGGTCGATGTGGCTGGGCGCGATCGTCCACAGCTCGTGCTCGAACGTCACGGGGTCCGCGCCCCAGATCGCCTCCAGGGCGTCGAGGGTGGCCTCGTAACGTTCGGCCCGGCCCTTCCACGGCACGCCCACGGCGGCGTACTCGTCGGAGGACCAGCCGAGGCCGAGGCCCGCCGCCAGCCGGCCGCCGCTCAGGTGGTCGATCGTGGCGAGCGAGCGGGCCAGCACCGGCGGCGGGTACCAGCAGGCGTTGAGCGCACTGGTCCCGAGCCGGACCGACGAGGTCACGGACGCGGCCACCGCCAGCACCGCGAACGGGTCGAGGAACACCCGATGGGCCTGCGGCACGCTGCCGTCGCCCCCGGGATAGCGGTCCTTGGGCCGCAGCGGCGTCAGCAGCCGGTCGCCCGCCCACAGGCCGGCGAACCCCATCGCCTCGGCCTCCCGGGCCACCCGCGTCACGCTGCCCAGCGCGGCGAACCTGCCGTACTGCGGGACGGCGAGGCCGAGGTCCATGGGCGCGTCCTAGACCTTCCTGGCCACGCCGCACACGATGAGCGACGACTCGGGGCGGTCCATGAAGTCGATCGTGTCCGCCTGGTCGGGATGCCACTCGGGCAGCCACACCAGACCGGGCTCCACCAGCTCGAACCCCTCGAACAGCTCCCTGATCCTGGCCCGGCTGCGCAGCGCCAGCCGCGCGGTGGCGTTGCGGTAGACCTCGGTGCCCGCGCTGACCGCGTCGGGACGGGCGTCGCTGGTGCCGTGGGACATGACCAGGTAACTACCCGGCGCCATGGCCTCACGCAGGGTCTTCAGGATCCGCTCCGGGTCGTCGGACTCCTCGATGAAGTGCATGATCGCCACCAGCAGCACGGCGACCGGCCGGCTGAAGTCGATGGTCCGCAGCACCTCCGGGTCGCGCAGGATGTCGCCCGGGTTGCGCAGGTCGCCCTCGACCACCGTGGTGTCCTCGCCGTGGCCGGTGAGCAGCGCCCTGGCGTGCACCAGCACCACGGGGTCACGGTCGACGTAGACGACGCGGGAGCCCGGGGCGACCTTGGCGGCCACCTCGTGCACGTTCCCCTGGGTCGGCAGCCCCGTGCCGATGTCGAGGAACTGCCTGATCCCGGACTCGGCGAGGTGGCGTACGGCGCGGCCGAGGAAGGCGCGGTTGGCCCGCGCCGCCGCCCGTACCTCGGGCGCCACCGTGAGGATGCGCTCGGCCGCCTCGCGGTCGACCGGGAAGTGATCCTTGCCGCCGAGGTAGTAGTCGTAGAGCCGTGCCACGTTCGGCGTGTTCGGATCGAAATCCGATGCCTCGTGCTCCAACCGTCGAGCCCCCGATCACAGAGTTTTAACGATCTTTACCGGGATTCTACGGATCTATACCGACATAAGAGTGGTGCTACGCATATTTCAGGAAAACGCAACCTAAGGTGGTGCCGTGGTCCACGATGACACAGGGGTCCCTGTGGAGGTAGCCCAGACCGTCCGGCGGATCGTGTCGCTGGTGCCGTCGCTGACCGAGTCCGTGGCGGCGACCGTCCCGGAGGCGCTGGTCGGGGCGACGGACTGGTGCACGCATCCGGCCGACCTGGACGTGGCCCGGGTCAGGGGCACCAAGAACCCCGACCTCGACGCCGTCCTGCGCCTGCGCCCGGACGTCGTCCTGGCCAACGCCGAGGAGAACCGCGCGCCCGACGTCGAGGCCCTGCGCGAGGCGGGCGTGGCGGTGTGGGTGACCAGGATCGAGACGCTGGAGCAGGCGTTCGCCTCATTGGAGCGCATGTTCGCGCACGCCTGCCGGACGGACCGCCCGGACTGGCTGGCGGAGGCCCGCCAGGCGTGGGGAGTCCCCGCGGACGGCCCGCGCCGCACCGCGATCGTCCCGATCTGGCGCCGCCCCTGGATGGTCGTGGGCCGCGACACCTTCACCGGGGACGTGCTGCGCCACCTCGGCGTGGACAACCTGTACGCCGCCCACCCCGACCGCTACCCGAAGATCCCCCTGCCCGAGCTGACCGGCAACCATCCCGACCTGGTCGTGCTGCCCGACGAGCCCTACGCCTTCAGCGCGGACGACGGCCCCGAGGCGTTCCCCGGCCTGGACTGCGCGCTGGTCAGCGGCCGCCTGCTGACCTGGTACGGCCCCTCGCTCACCGAGGCCGCCACCGCCCTGCCGCGCGCGCTGGCCTGATCAGCCGACGGCGGCCAGCGCGGCGTCCACGGCCGCGGGGGAGAGCACGTGCTCCATCACGATCACCGCCATGCCCACGATCCCGGCCCGGTCGCCGAGCCTGCTGGTGACGATCTCCAGGTTGCGCGTCGTGTACGGCAGGCTCCGCCGGTAGACGATCTCCCTGATCCCGGTCAGGTAGTGCTCCTCGGTCTGGGCCATGTCCCCGGCCAGCACCAGCACGCCGGGGTTGAGCAGGCTGACCGCGGTGGCCAGCACCACGCCCAGCGTGCGGCCCGCCTCCTGGACGCGCGCGATCGCCGCCGGGTCACCGGCCTGCACCAGGCGCACGACGTCGCGGCTGGTCTCCCGGCCCAGGTCGGCCGCGATCGCGTGCCCGCTGGCCAGGGAGGCCACGCAGCCGCGCGAGCCGCAGGTGCACACCCGGTCGTCGCTCTCCCGGATGCGGACGTGCCCGATGTTGCCCGCGGCCTCCTCGACGCCCCGGTAGATCCGCCCGTCGAGGACGATGCCGGTGCCGATGCCGGTGGACACCTTGACCAGGATCAGCGAGTCGGTCTCCCGCCAGGACGACCACCACTCGCCGAGGGCCATCGCGTTGGCGTCGTTCTCCACCAGGACGGGCACGTCGTACGTGCGCCCGACGGCCTCCCTGATCGGGTGGTCGTCCCAGCCCGGCATCAGGAACGACCTGATCACCCGTCCGCCGGTGTGGTCGACCGAGCCGGGCAGGTCGAGCCCGATGCCGCACACGTCGCCCGCCGGCCGCCCGGTCCTGTCCAGCAGGCGCTGGAACGCCTCGCGCACCCACGTCAGCACGGGCTCGGGCCCGCGGTCGATGCGCATCTCGGCGCGTTCCTCGGCCATCGGACGGGCGGCGAGGTCGGTGAGCGCCACCCTGGCGTGGGTGGCGCCCAGGTCGGCCACGAGGATCAGCCGCCGGGCGGCGTCGACGTCGAGCACCGAGGGCGGCCGGCCGCCGCCCGAGGCGCCGACGCCGGACTCGTGCAGGTAGCCGGCGGCGATGAGCCGGTCGACCCGGTCGGTGACGGTCGACCGGGACAGGCCGGTGAACTCGATCAGGTCTTTGCGGGTACGGCAGGAGCCATCGCGGATGAGCTGGAGGACCTGCCCTGCCGTCAGCATGTCTATCCCTTCTCCGCTCCTGCCGTGAGGCCCTCCGTCAGCAGGCGTTCACTGGCGAAGAACACGATCACGATGGGCAGCGTCAGCACCACGGATCCTGCCATCAGCACCGTCGTGGGGATCTCTATGCTCCCCGCCAGCTGAGAGAGCCCCAGGGAGACCGTCCAGCTCTCCCGCCGCTCCACGAGGAACAGCAGGGCGAACAGGAACTCGTTCCACGCGATCATGAACGCGTAGAGGCCGGTTGCCATGAGCGCGGGCTTGGACAGTGGCAGCACCACCCGCCAGATGGTCGACAGCCGCGAGCAGCCGTCGATCGCGGCCGCCTCCTCCACGCTCTGCGGCACGGTCTCGAAGTAGTTGCGCAGCATGTATACCGTGACGGGCACGGTCTGCGCGATATAAACCAGGATCAGTCCGACCAGAGATCCCCTGAGGCCCAGCATGGTGAACAGCACGAACAGGGGGATGGCCAGCACGATCGCCGGGAACAGGTAGACGGCGAGGAACAGGAAGTGCACCTGCCGCCGGCCGAAGAAGCGCAGCCGCGCGACGGCGTAGGCGCCCGGGATCGAGATCAGCAGCGTGGCGGCCACCGAGGCGACCGCCACGACCGCGCTGTTCCTGATGAACGTGAGGAACCCCTGCGTGGTCAGCACGTTCACGTACGTGTCCAGGGTGAAGTGCCGCGGCCACAGCGAGCCGGGCTCCAGAATGAGCTCCTGGATGTCCCGTACGGAAAGCGTCACCATGTACAGGAACGGCAGCCCGGTGACGGCGAAGAGGAACACGATGACCACGGGCCGCAGCGCCGCGAACAGCGCGCGCTCGAACCTATCCCTGCTCACGGTCGCCTCCCGAGAAGAAGCGCAGGTACACGGCCAGCAGGACGACGAGGACGACGGCCAGCACGATCGCCTGCGCGGCCGAGGCCCCGATGTCGTCGCGGGCGGTCAGGAAGTTGTAGACGCGCACGCTGACCACCTCGGTGCCGGCGCCGCCGCCGGTCAGCAGGTAGACGTCGTCGAACTTGGTGAAGGTGAACACGAACCGCAGCACCGCCAGCAGCGCCACGATGCGCCACAGCTGCGGCATGATCACGTGCCGGAAGCGCTGGGTGGGAGTGGCGCCGTCCACGACCGCGGCCTCCTCCAGCTCGGCCGGCAGCGCCTGCAGCCGGGCCAGGATGAACAGGAACGCGAACGGGAAGTACCGCCACGCCTCGAACGCGATCACCGTGAGCAGCGCGACCGGCACCTTCAGCCCCAGGAAGTCGCCCTGGGCCTGGGTGAGGAAGGCGATCGGCTCCTTCAGCCAGGTGTTCACGATGCCGTACTGGGGGTTCAGCATGGTCTCCCACAGGAAGGCCACGGCCACCACCGGCGCCACGTACGGGATCAGGATCGAGGCCCTGACCAGGGTGCGGCCGGGGAACCGGTCGCGCAGGGCGAGCGCGGTCACCAGGCCGATCGCGATCGACAACGCCGTGCCGGCCACCGTGTAGATGAGGGTGTTGACCAGCGACGCCCAGAAGCCCGGCTCGGAGATCACGTACGTGAAGTTCTCCAGCGTGTAGTGCCCGAAGACGCCGGCCCGGCGGATGTTGATCAGCCGTACGTCCTGGAAGGCCAGCATGATCGCCCACAGCAGCGGCAGCACCACCACGACCAGCGTGATGACCAGCGTGGGCGAGATCAACGCCAGCCCGGCCCGCCCTTCCCGCTGCCGCAGGGTGCGGGGTGCGCTCATTGCCGGATCCCGCGCTTGATGGTCTCCACGTCCTTCTTGGCCTGGACGGCGGCGGCCTGCGGGGTCAGCGAGCCGTCGGCCACCTGGCTGAGGGCCTTGGGGACGGGCAGCTCGCCCATCGTGGCGCCGACCAGCTTGCCCTGGCCCTGCGGGATGCCCCAGCGGGCGAAGGTGTCGGGGCTGCGGCGCAGCGCGTCGAGCACGTCGGCGGGGTAGACCTCCGACAGCGGCTTCTTGGTGTCCACGCCCGCGGGCAGCTTCTTCCACTTGTCCGCGAAGCCCTTACGGGTGGGGAACTTGCCCTCGGGCGCCATCCCGATCCAGCGCTCGTAGCCCTCGTCCATCATGTACCTGACGAACGTGGCGGCCGGATCGGCGGCGGCGCCGCGCAGCACCGCCCAGGAGACGATCTCGCCGTACTGGGCGGGCGCGCTCGCGCCGGGGCCCTTCAGCGCCGTGACCACGCCGGTGTTCTTCGCCAGCCACTCGGGGTCGGCGCGGCACTCGGCGCAGCTCGGCAGCGCGTCCTTACGCAGCCCCGCCAGCTCGTCGAGGATGAACGACGACCAGATCATCATGGCCGCCTTCCCGGAGAAGTACGTGGCCCTGGTGGAGTCGACGTCCTGTTTGCCCTTGACTGAGTAGTTCTTCGCCAGTTTTGCGTAGAAATCGAAGGCTTTCACGCACTGTGGGCTGTCTAGCGTGACATTTCCGGAATTGTCGACCAGTTGGCAGCCGTTCGCCAGCGCCACGTGCTCGAAGCTCTGCGCGGTGAAGGAGTCCTTGGGCGCGATCGCCAGCGTGATGCCCGCCACCCCACCCGCGTTCAGCTTCGCCGCCGCCGCCTCCAGCGCCTCGTAGGTGTCCGGCGGCGCCAGCCCGGCCTTGTCGAACAGGTCCTTGCGGTAGAGCAGGAGCTGGGCCCATCCGTCGCTGGGCACGGCCAGCAGCCTGCCGCCCGAGGAGTCCAGTTCGAGCGCGCGCGGCGAGAAGGAGTCTCTGCCGAGCCCGTCCACGATCCGGCCCGGCGTCTCGGTGTCCAGCAGGTCGTTGGCCTCCAGCTCGCGGACGGAGGCCAGCGGCAGCGCGCCGATGACGTCGGGGAGGTCGTCCGCGGCGGCGGCGGCCGTCACGGTCTGGCTGAACTGGTCCTCCCCGACGCCGACCAGCTTCACCTTGATCCCGGTCTTCCTGGTGAACTCGGCGATGATCTGGTTCTGCACGGCCATCCGGTCGCCGAGGTTCTCCTCGGTCCAGACGGTGATCTGGTTCGCGCCGGACTGCTGCTCGCCGCCGTCGCCGCAGGCCGTGAGGGCGGCCGAGGCCAGCAGTGCGACGGAGAGGACGGCGGTGACCCTGTTCGGCATGGCACGCTCCTCTGGTTGGGGATATGCCGCACTTACCCGTAGAAAAGGGGCAGGCACCTGGCGTAGGCGAGAACGAGACCGGTCCGTTCTCTCGCCGTGCCGCCGCCGCACGTCACCAGGGCCTTCGGTAAAAGGTTGCTCGGCGTTGCGGCAAATCTCTCCCATAACCGATCACGGACGCCCACCTCGAAACGATCTGGTCTGATGTCATTTCGGTCATCCGGCTGCTGCCCGGGCAAGCACTTCTGGCGCTTCCGGATCAGGCGGACAGACGGGGCGTGACATGTCGGTAAGGTCTCTTTCCAGAACGCGCCCTACTGGAAACCTGGATTCCATCGGCCGCGATCGACGGAAGTCGTAGACTTACGAGTGTTTCGAGCGCAACTATGGTGTGCAAACAAACACTAAATCTCTGACTTTTGTATGATCAAAAAGCGTAAGTGTGGGGTATGCGCGTCATCACCTTCCAAGAGCCAGGCCGTGTCAGCGTGAGCCTGGAGTCGCCCGCCGAACTCGTGCCGGGCTCCGTCCGGGTGCGGACCCTCTATTCCGGGGTCTCCGCGGGCACCGAGCTGACCGCATATCGCGGCACCAATCCCTACCTCACCCGTAAGTGGGACACCGAGCGCCGGCTCTTCCTCGAAGGCCAGACGCACGCCTACCCCCTGTCCGGCTGGGGCTACCAGGAGGTCGGCGAGGTCGTGGAGGCGGCTCCCGACGTCGCCGAGCCGCCCGTCGGCAGCCTCGTGTGGGGCATCTGGGGCCACCGCGCCGAGGCCGTCGTCCCCGCCGAGAAGCTGGCCGGGCACATCCTGCCGCCGGGGGCCGACCCCGTCGCGGGCGTCTTCGCCCGGGTCGGCGCCATCGCGCTCAACGCCGTCCACGCCGCCGACGTGCACCTGGGCGACCAGGTCGCGATCTTCGGCCAGGGCGTCATCGGCCTGCTCGCCACCCGCATGGCGGTGCTCAGCGGCGCCCGGGTGGTGGCCGCCGACGCCATTCCCGACCGGCTCGAACTCGCCAGGAAGTTCGGCGCCGCCGAGACGTTCGACGTGCGGTCGGGCTCGGTCGCCGAGTTCCTGCGCAAGCGCATCGAGGGCGCCGACACCGCGATCGAGCTCAGCGGCAACCACCTGGGCCTCCAGGAGGCCATCAGGAGCGTGCGCAAGGGCGGCCGGGTCGTGGCGGCCGGCTTCTACCAGGGCGACGGCATCGGGCTGCGGCTGGGCGAGGAGTTCCACCACAACCAGGTGCAGCTCGTCTCCTCCCAGATCGGCGGCGTCGCCTCCTGGCTGGCCCACCGCTGGGACGTCGAACGCCTCCAGCGCACGTTCATGGAGCTCGTGCACCGGGGCGAGGTCGAGGTCGGCGACCTGGTCACCCACCTCGTGCCGGTCGAGCAGGCGGCCGAGGCGTTCGACCTGATCGACAAGCACCAGTCCGAGGTGCTCCAGCTCGTCTTCACCTTCGAGGAGTCACGATGAAGCTCGCCGCCCAGGAGCAGCTTCTGCCCGGCCGCAGCCTGCAGGAGAAGTTCGCGTTCGCGGTGGAGGCCGGGTTCGACGCGATCGAGCTGAGGGGGAAGGGCGACTTCCACTTCGCCGGCCGGCTGACCGAGCTCAAGCGGGCGCTGGCCGACGGCGTCGTGATGCCGACGGTGTGCGTCGAGATGCCGCACTTCATCGGCGACTTCGATCCGGCCAGGCGCAAGGACGCCATCCAGCAGCTCAGGTCGCAGCTCACGGTGATCGCCGAGCTGGGCGGCATCGGCGTCATGACCCCGGCCTCGTGGGGCCAGTTCTCGCTCCGGCTGCCGCCGTTCGAGCCGCCGCGCACCGCCGCGGACGACCGCGAGGTGCTGGCCGAGGCGCTCGGCATCCTCGGCGAGCACGCCCAGCGCAACGGCGTGCTGATCATGCTCGAACCGCTCAACCGGTACGAGAACCACATGGTCAACACGCTGGCCGACGCGGTCTCGTACTGCTCGATGGACTCGATCAGGATCGTCGGCGACACCTACCACATGAACATCGAGGAGGACGACCCCTGCCGGGCCCTGGCGGAGGCGGCCCCCTACCTCGCGCACATGCAGATCAGCGAGTCCAACAGGAACCAGCCAGGCACCGGTCACCTCGACTGGGGCGCGCAGCTCGCCACGCTCGACGCCGTCGGCTTCGACGGCTACCTCGCCCTCGAATGCCGGCTGCGGGGCGAGCCCGAGATCGTGCTCCCGCAGACGGCGGCCTTCATCAGGAAATTCCTATGATCCTCCGCGACGCCGTACGCGTGCTCGTCGCCAACTGGGACGGCAGCCACACGGTTCCCTCCCGTCGTCTGTACCCCCACCAGTGGAGCTGGGACTCCGCCTTCATCGCGATCGGCAACGCCCGCTGGTCGCCGCGGCGGGCCAGGGCGGAGCTGCTGTCGCTGTTCGGCGCCCAGTGGGCCGACGGCCGGGTGCCGCACATCGTGTTCAACCCCGTCGTGCCCGAGGGCGCCTACTTCCCCGGCCCGCAGTTCTGGGGCGCCCGCGCGCCGTCCGGCTCGGCGACCTCCGGCATCGTGCAGCCGCCCGTGCACGCGCTGGCCGCCTGGAAGGTGCACCAGGCCGAGCCCGACCCGGCGTTCCTGGCCAGGATCTACCCCAAGCTCGTCGCCCAGCAGGAGTTCCTGCGCGCCTCCCGCCGCTCGCCCGAGGGCCTGATCTCGATCGTCCACCCGTGGGAGTCGGGCATGGACAACAGCCCGGCCTGGGACCTTCCGCTGCGGGCGGTCGAGACCGGCGCGACGGGCTTCGTCCGCCGGGACCTCAACACCGTCAGCGCCGACGAGCGCCCCACCGACCGCGACTACGAGCGGTACGTCGCCCTCGCCGGCGCCTACCGCGACAGCGGCTACCAGCGGCCCGGCTCATTCGAGATCGAGGACCCGCTGTTCAACGCCGCGTACGGCATGGCCGAGTCGGCGCTCGCCGAGATCGCGCAGGTGTGCGGCCACGACCCCGGGCCCCACCGGCGCGAGGCCGCCGCCGTCACCGCCGCCATGGTCGACCACCTCTACCAGGACGGCCACTTCCGCCCCCGCGACCTGCGCACCGGCCGGCTCATCCGCTCGGGCAGCGCCGCCGGCCTGGTGCCGCTCATGCTCCCAGGGCTGCCGCCGGAGATCGCCGAGGCGCTGATCGGCACGGCCCTCGACAAGTTCTCGCTCAAGGACGGCGTGCTGCCCAGCCACGCCCCGGCCACGGCCGAGTTCGACCCGGCCCGCTACTGGCGCGGGCCGAGCTGGATCAATTTGACCTGGCTGGTCTGGCAGGGGCTCCGGGACCGCCGTCCCGACCTGGCCGACCTGCTCGCCGAGGGCATGATCCACGCAGTCGCCCACTCCGGCTTCCGCGAGTACTTCAACCCGTTCACGCTGCGCGGTCACGGGTGCCGGGACTTCAGCTGGTCAGCGGCCCTCATCCTCGACGTCGTGGCTGAGCACGGCCTGGACGGCCTGCCGCCGTCGGGCCGCGAGATCGGTCAGAAGTTCGGGAGCCTCCCCGAAGCCGACGACGTCGGTGACCAGGTGCTCGCGTAGCAGCCTCCCGCGCTCCCTGAGCAGGCCGATCGTCTCGTGCGACAGGCGTTCCCGGTCCCAGGCGTGCGCGAGGCCGCGCGGCACCCGGCCGATCTGGGCGCAGCGCAGCGCCAGCCCGTTGTGGTGGAACTCCTCGCCGAGCCGCACCTCGTCGGCGCCCTGGGTGTAGAACGCGAGGTCGATCAGCGTGCCCTGCGGGCGCAGCAGCCGCAGGCCCAGGGCCAGCGCCCGCGGTTGACCGCGGCACTGGAAGACCAGGTCCGCGCCGCGGTCGCCCGGGGCGTGCCGCCAGCGGCGCTTCAGCGTCACCGCCGGGTCGTCGTCGGGGGCGGCCAGGACCTGCGCGCCGATCGCCTCGGCCACCGCGAGCCTGGCCCGGGTCTCGTCCACGACCACCACCTCGGCGGCCCCGCAGGACAGGGCGAAGGACGCGGTCAGCAGCCCCACCACGCCCGCCCCGACCACCGCGACGCGGCGGCCGCGCACGCCGTCCCCCAGGTGCTGGACGGCCGGGCCGTGCAGGTCGGCGGCCGCGTGCAGCAGGCCGTTGGCGCAGATCGGGCCCATGTGGGCGACGTAGATGCCGAGCAGCGGGTCGAGGTCGCCGGGCAGCACGACGAACCGGTCGGCCATCGGGTCGGCCACGTACGCCGTGCGGTGGCCGTAGGCCATGGCGACCCGCGCGCCCTCGGCCACGGCCCGCGTGCGGGTCTCGGCGACCACGCCCACCTGCATGTAGCCGATGCCGCGCACCGGGTACGCCACCGACGGCGTGCCCGGCAGGAACAGCCCGAGCGCCGGGTCCCAGGCCGAGGTGAGGTAGGGGTTGGCGCCCTTGAGATAGGTCAGCTCGGTGCCCGCCGAGACGCCGCTGTGCGTGGTGGCGACCATGAACCCGCCGTCGGGCAGGCCGGCCAGCTTCTCCTCGACCAGGCGCACCTCGCCGGGCGCCTCGATGCTCAGGATCGTGCTCGTCGCCTCAGTCATCCAGCATCACCGGCCTCCGTTCCGCCGCGGAGCGCGCCAGCGCGACGGCCAGGCGGTGGGTTCGCAGGGCTTCGCCGTACGGCGCGCGCACGTCGGCGTCCTTCCCGCGCACCGCGTCGATGAACGTGCGGTCCACGAGGGTCTTGGCGTGCCCGCCGTCCTCGACGGCCTCCTCGCCGTCCACGAGCAGCCGGGTCTCGCTGAGCTCCAGCGCGATGCCGTCGGCGCACACCTCCAGCCCCACCCGGTGCTTGCGGCGCAGCAGGCAGGAGGTGGCCAGCAGGCCGGTCGCGCCGCCCGCGAAGCTCATGACGGCCGACGTGGCCCGGTCGATCTCGCCGTCCACCGCGCTCCCGGCCGGTACGGCGTGCACCATCGACACCTCGCCCACCAGCAGCCGAGCCAGGTCCAGGACGTGGACCGCCTGCTCCAGGATCTGGCCGCCCGACATGCTCGCCTTCAGCCACCAGCCGACCGGCGGCACCTTGTCCAGCCAGTGCCCGAGCGCGAGCTGCACGGGACGGCCGTCGAGCCGTTCCCTGGCCCGGTCGAGGATGTCGAGGTAGCGCCAGTGGTGGCCGACGGCGGACGGCAGCCCGCGCCGGTCGATTTCGGCTGCGATGTTTTCTGCGGTTTTGAGATCGAGAGAAAGGGGTTTTTCCACAAAAATCGGGAGATTACACGACAAGACGTCGTTTTCAGGGTTACCGTGCGCGAAAGGAGGCACACAGACGTAGACAGCGTCGAGACCGCCGGCCTCCAGCAGGCCGGCATGGTCGCCGTAGGCGGGGGCGCCGTGCGCGGAGGCCAACGCCTCAGCCTTGTGGAGATCGGTGTCGGCCACCCCGGCAATCGTCACATCGGGGAAGCCGGACAGGACATCTGCGTGGCGAGCGGCGACATTTCCGGCACCAATGATGCCGACACGGGTAATTGGGGACACAACCCGACATATGCCACGTCTAGGGGTTAACAAACAAGGATGTTCGAAGGCGCATAGATCGGGCAGGGGTCGTGCCCCTATGAGATGGGGCTGACTGCATGGAGACAGATGTGCGAGCCTTGGCCAGGGCCCAGGAGTGGTGCGGCCCGCATTCCAGTACGGCCGCGGAATGGCCGGTGGATGCCTTAATCGAGGCCAAGGGCAACACAACGGTGAGCGTCGTCCTGCCGGCGCGCGACGAAGAGCGCACGGTCGGGGACATCGTCACCGTGATCAGACGTGAACTGGTGGAGCAGGCGCCACTCGTCGACGAGATCCTCGTCGTCGACTCCAACTCCACCGACGCGACGGCGGAACGGGCCCGCGCGGCGGGCGCGCGCGTCGTGGCGCAGAACGAGGTGCTGCCCCACCTGCCGCGCCTGTCGGGCAAGGGGGAGGCGCTGTGGAAGGGCCTGGCCGCCTCCCACGGCGACATCGTCGCGTTCGTCGACTCGGACCTGCTCAACTTCGGCGCGCACTTCGTGTCGGGGCTGGTCGGTCCGCTGCTGGTGAACCCGGGCACCCATTTCGTCAAGGCCACGTACGAACGGCCCTTCACGGGCGAGGACGGCGTGCCCCGGCGCGGCGCGGGCGGCCGGGTCACCGAGCTGGTGGCCAGGCCCCTGCTCAACCTGTTCTGGCCGGAGCTGGCGGGCTTTCGCCAACCCCTCGGCGGCGAGTACGCCGCCCGGCGCGACGTGCTGGAACAGGTCCCCTTCGTCACCGAGTACGGCGTGGAGTTCGGCCTCCTCGTCGACCTCCTCCAACTCGTGGGACTGGACGCGATGGCCCAGGTGGACCTGGGCTCCCGCGCGCACGGCCACCAGTCCGTGCACGCGCTCGGCCGGATGGCCGGCCAGATCATGCTCACCGCGTGGTCCCGGCTGGAACGCCAGGGCCGCGTGGTGTCCTCGGTACCCCCGGCTCACATGCTGCTGCAGTTCGGTCTCGACGGGCGGGCCGGCCTGGTGGACGTGGGAGTGGCGGAACGGCCGCCGCTCGCCTCGCTCATGCTGGAGGAGGACGTCGCGTGAAGGTGCTGATCAACGCGGGACCGTGGCTGGCGGTCCCGCCGCCCGGCTACGGCGGCATCGAGAACGTGGTCGCCACCCTGGTCCCCCCGCTGCGCGAACGCGGCGTCGAGGTCGTGCTGGCCTCCGTGGCGTCGAGCACGCTGGAGGCCGACGAGCTGATCGCCGTCTACGACGAGGGCCAGTTCGCGGAGTTGCAGAAGCCGTACAACCAGGTCATGGGGATCGCGCACGCACACCAGGCGCGGGTGGCCGCCGAGCTGCGCGGCCGCGACGACATCGACCTCGTGCACGACCACGTGGAGGTCGTCGGGCCGGCGGTGCTGGCCGCGCTGGGCGGGCCGCCGGTCCTCCACACCCTCCACTGGGACCTGCGCAAACACCCGGCGTTCTACGGCGCCTTCCCGCGCTCGATCGCGGTCAACGGGGTGTCGGACTCGCAGCTCGCCCGCGCCCCGGAGGCCCTGCGCGCGGCCTCGCTGGGCTCCGTCCATCTGGCCACGCCGCTGGCCGGCCAGGACGTCCGCGCCGAGCGCGGCGAGCACCTGGTGATCATGGGCCGGATCTGCGGGCTCAAGGGCCAGCACGTGGCCGCCCGGATCTGCCAGAAGCTCGGCCTGCCGCTGGTCGTGGCCGGCCCGGTCTGCGGCCGGGACAGCCAGGCCGAGCTGGACGTCGTCCTGCAGGACCCCTACCACCCGCTGCACAGCCACCCCGACGTGCGCTACCACCTCGACCAGGTGTCCCGCTACCTCGACGGCGACCTGGTCAGGTGGATCGGCGCGGTCGGCGGCCAGGAAAGGGACGAGCTGTACGCCTCGGCCCGCGCCGCACTCTTCCCCATCCAGTGGGACGAGCCGGGCGGCACGGCGGTCGTCGAGGCCCTGGCGCTCGGGGTGCCGCCGGTGGGCCTGCGCCGCGGCTGCCTGCCCGAGATCATCGACCACGGCCGCACCGGCTTCCTCGCCGACACCGAGGAGGAGCTGGCCGAATACGTCCAGCGGGTGGACGAGATCGACCCCGAGGAGTGCCGCCGCGAGGCCCGGCGCCGCTTCTCGCCCGGCGTGATGGCCGACCGCTACCTGGACCTGTACGACCGGGTGCTGCGCGCCGACTGATAGACATGTCCGATGATTCGCGTACTTCTGGCCGAGGACCAGGCCGTGATCAGGCACGCGCTCGCGACCCTGCTCGGCCTGGAGGCCGACTTCGAGATCGTGGCCGCGGTCGAGTCCGGTGACGCCGCCCTGGCGTCGGCCGCCGCGCACCGGCCGGACGTGGCCGTGCTGGACATCGACATGCCCGGCACCCTCGACGGGCTGGCCGCCGCGGCGGAGATCCGGGCCAGGGTGCCCTCGTGCCGCACGCTCATGCTCACCGCCTACGGCAAACCCGGCCATCTCAAGCGGGCCCTGACCGCCCAGGTGGACGGCTTCCTGCTGAAGACGGCGCCACCGGAGGACCTGGTCGCGGCGATCAGGGAGGTCACCCGGGGCGGCCGGGTGCTCGACCCGTCGCTCGCGGTCACCGCCTGGGACCTGGCCGACAACCCGCTCACGCCGCGCGAGGCCGACGTGCTGCGGCTGGTGGCGGGCGGCGCCGAGGCCCCCGACATCGCCCGGCGACTGCACCTGACCGCCGGGACCGTGCGCAACTACCTGACGGCCATCGTGGCCAAGCTAAACGCGCGCAACCGCACCGACGCCGTGCGCATCGCCAGCGAGGCCGGCTGGATCTAGCGGGGCGCGCGCGTCGAGCCGGAACCAGCCGTCCGCGGCGGCGGTCGTGAGCCGGCCGCCCAGCGTGGCCAGGCGGGTGGTGAGGTTGCCCAGCCCGGACGAGCCGCGACGGGCGGCCGCCGTGCCCGCGCCGTCGTTGCGGACGAGCAGCCCGACCTCGCCGCCGGCCACGGAGGTGGAGATCACGCAGGCGCGCGCGGCGCTGTGACGCAGGACGTTGGTCACGGCCTCGCGCAGCACGGTGCTGAGCACGGTCTCGACCTCGGCCGGCAGCTCGGGGTGCGCGAGCCGCAGGGTGACCTCGACCCCGGCCGCCGCCAGCACCTTCCCGGCCGACTCGGCCTCGGCGGCGAAGGACAGCTCGCGCTGCTCGCCGGTGACCGAGCGCAGGTCGTGTTCGGCGTGCTCGGCCATGGTGACGACGTTCTCCAGCTCCCGGACGGGGTCGGGCAGGCGGCGGGCCAGCTCGCAGGTGAGCAGGATGGCGGCCAGGCTGTGGCCGAGCAGATCGTGCAGGTCGCGGGCGGCCCGCAGGCGCTCCTCGACGACGGCCGAGCGCGCCAGGCTCTCCCTGGCCGCGTGCAGCTCCTTGGCCAGCTGGGCCAGGCGCAGGAGGCTGTAGACCACCACGCCGGTGGTGAGCGTGCTCACCGTGACGTTGACGCGGCCGGGCAGCTCGTAGAGGGAGGCGACCGTCCAGACCGCGGCCAGGATCGCGGCCGTCAGGGGCCAGGCCGTCCGCGGGCGGAAGGCGAGCAGCACCGGACCGGCGAGGAAGCCCGCCGCCCCCAGCCAGATCGGCCCGAACACCGGGATCGGGGCGAAGGTGAGCGCCGCCATCACCCCCAGCGCCACCATGTGGCGGCCGGTGACCGAGCGCAGCTGCATGACGACGATCACGGCCAGCGCCGCGACCGCGGGCGCCAGCAGCCCGGCCGGGATCTGCAGCAACGCCTTGACGCTGAACCCGACCAGCACGGCGGCCAGCAGGACCACCGAGACGTCGGGCGGCTCGCGCCGGGCCGCCGTGGGCGGGCGCGTGGCGGGCAGCACGGCCTCCACCGTGTACCGGCCCCGGCCGGACAGGCCGCGGGTGAGCGTGCCGCCCGCCGCCGCCACCTGGCGGGTGAGCCCCGCCGGGTCGGCGAGCCCGCCGGTGACGTCGTCCTCGGCCGTGCGGCGGCCGTCGTCGGCCACGCGCAGGCGCACCTGGGCCCGTTCCGGCTCCTCCCAGGTCTCGATCACGCACACCGTGGCGGTGCCGCGGCGGGCGACGTCCGTGACCGCCTCGCGCAGCACCGAGGCGAGCAGCGCGCCCGCCGGGCCCAGCGGCTCGGTGTGGGCGGCGCGCACCTCCACGCCGATGCCGGCCGCCTCCAGCAGGGCGCGGGCGGTGGTCAGCTCGGGAGCCAGGGACATCGCGCGGTAGCCGGCCGCCGCGGCGCGCGCGTCCGCCAGCGACAGCCGCGCTGTCGCGACCACCTCGCCGAGCGTCCCGGCCGCGTCCCGCGGGGCGGCCAGCGCCCGCCGCACGCCCGCGCCGATCGTGGCCAGGCCGCGGCCGAGGCCGTCGCTCAGCTCCGCGGCGATGCGCAGCCGCTCCTCGGCCACCGCCGCGGCGGCCAGCGCGGGACGGGTGGCCTCCATCTCGGCCACCCGCTCGACCAGCCGGATCAGGCCGAACACGACCAGCGACACCAGCACCGTGGTGATCGCGAGGTCCGTCGTGGAGACCGCGTCCCCGGCATTGCGCCAGTGGTGGATCACGACGCCGCTGAAGGCCACCGCGGGCGCCAGCGCCCACCAGCGCGTCACCAGCAGCGACCCGGCGAGGAAGCCCAGAATCGCGACGGACGCGCCCTGCCCCAACGTCACCGCGTAGACCAGTACGCCCTGGACGGCGAGCAGCCACCCCCACCTGGCCCGCAGCGTGAAGGCGCACTGCACGGCCAGCACCGGCAGCGCCCCCCAGGCGCCGGCCACCACGTAGACGCCGGCCAGCGAGGCCAGCACCACGACGACGATCAATCGGGCGACACGCACGCCCAGAAGCTTAGGAGAACCCCCGTGGCAGCACGGTGACCGGGCAGGACGACGACCGCAGCACCTTCATCGCCAGCTCGCCCAGGAACACCCGATGAGGCTGGGCGTCCTCGCCGGCGGCGCAGACCAGCAGCTCGCCGGGCAGCCACTCGACGTCCTTGAGCGCGGCCTGGACGTCGTGGCCCTCGGCCACCTCCGACTCGGCCTCGATGCCGGTGCTCTCCCAGGCCAGCCGTACGGCCAGGGCGAGGTCGTCGCGCAGCTTGCCCTGGTTCTCGGTGCGCAGGTCGAGGGTGATCAGCCGGAGCGGCACGTCGAGCCGGAGCGCCGCCTGGGCCACCCGCTCGACCGCCGCGTCGCACTGCGGCCGGTGGACGTAGGCCAGGGTGAGCCGGGCGGGCTCGTCGGGCGGCACGTAGCCCGAGGGCGCCAGCATCACCGCCTCCGGCGACAGGTGCAGCAGGTGGTCGGCGGTGCTGCCGACGGCGATGCGGCCGTACTGGCCGCCGCTCGCCGAGCCGACCACGATCAGGTCGGCCCTGATCCTGCTGGCCAGCACCGACAGCCCGCGGCCGGTGCCCCGGCTCTCGAACGCCATGTACTCGGCCGGGACGACGCCCAGCTCCTCACCCGCGTGCGCCAGGTTGGCCTGGGCCTCGACGGCCAGCCCCGGGCTGCCCGGGGGATAGATCGACGCCACCGTGAGCTCGCCCCCGGTCAGCCGGGTGATGGCGGCCCCGAGTGCGAGGGCGTCCCGCCCACCGGGGTCGTTGCTGTAGCCGACGATCACGTGCTCTCCGATCACGTTTGCCTCCTTACCCGCTCTGAGCTGGGAATACGCGGTCTCTGTCGATGCGTTTGCAACGGTTGGAGGCGTAAAAACAGTGAAGATCACCCTTGACACCCGTTTCAACGGGTCCCTCGGCCCGGTCACCCTTCGTGAAGCGGTTCAGCACCTCAAGGCGCACGACCTGACGTGCACGGTCCCCGCCGGCGTCGTCGAGCAGAAGGTCACCGTCTTCTCCGACTGCGTGGAGCGCGGTTTCACCCCGCTGCGCAGCGAGATCATGGCCGCGTACTACATGGCCGAGTGGGACGCCACCGCCGAGGCGTTCGACCGCGGGCTCATCACCGAAGGCGAGCTGGAGCAGAGGCGCGCCCTCCTCGTGCGCCAGTATCTTGGGTAAGGACCAGAATCGCCCTTTCGGTCGAAGCATTTGACGATCAAAGTTCATAAGGTCGTGTCCACTACCCGTTCACGGATTGGACACCTGTGTACCGCGACATCGTCGACTTCGCTCTGACCACGCCCGGGTGGCTGCACGCCCTCGCCGAGTTCGGCACGGACGCCGGCCTGTTCATCTTCGCGGCGCTGTTCCTCGTGTGCTGGTGGCGGGCCCGCCAGGCCCCCGCCCGCGACCTCGCGCTCGCCATCGCCGGGCCGGCCGGGGTGGTGGGCGCGTACATCGTGAGCGAGGGCGTGAAGCTGCTGGTCCGGGAGGACCGGCCGTGCCGCGGCGGCATCGCCACGATCGCGGCCTGCCCGCCCTCCACGGACTGGTCCTTCCCCAGCAACCACACCGTGATCGCCGCCGGGGCGGCGGGCACGCTCATCCTGGTCTGGCGCGCCCTGGCCTGGGTGGTGCTGCCGCTGGCCGCCCTGATGGGCTTCTCCCGGGTGTTCGTCGGCGTGCACTACCCGCACGACGTGGCCGGCGGCTTCCTGCTCGGCCTGGTGCTCGCGCCGCTGTTCGCGTTGCTGCTGGTCGGCGCGGTCACCCCCGCGGTCAGGCTCGCGCGAAGCCGTCTGTCGCCGCGATGAGCCGGTCGACGATGCCGGGCTCGGTCGCCGCGTGCCCGGCGTCGTGCACCACCTGGAAGTCGGCCTCGGGCCAGGCCTTGTGCAGGTCCCAGGCGGTGGCCATGGGCGTGCAGGCGTCGTAGCGGCCCTGGATGATCACGGCCGGGATGTGCCGGACGCGGTCGACGTCCCTGATGAGCTGCTCGGGCTCGAACCAGCCGCCGTGGTGGAAGTAGTGGTTCTCGATCCTGGCGAACGACACCGCCATCTTGTCCTCGCCGAACTCCGCCACCAGGCTCGGGTCGGGCAGCAGCGTGATCGTGGCGCCCTCCCACTGGGACCACGCCTTGGCCGCCGCGAGCCGGACCGCGTCGTCGTCGCCTTCGAGCCGGGCGCGGTAGGCGGCCATGAGGTCGCCGCGCTCCTCGACCGGGATCGGCGCCAGGTACGACTCCCACAGGTCGGGGAACAGGTAGCTCGCGCCTTCCTGATAGAACCAGCGCAGCTCGTGCGGGCGCAGCGTGAAGATGCCGCGCAGCACCAGCTCGGTCGTACGGTCGGGGTGCGTCTGGGCGTAGGCCAGCGACAGCGCGCTGCCCCACGACCCGCCGAACACCTGCCACCGCTCGATGCCCAGGTGCTCGCGCAGCCGTTCCATGTCGGCCACCAGGTTCCAGGTGGTGTTGGCGGCCAGCGACGTGCCCGGCGTGCTGGCGTGCGGCAGGCTGCGCCCGCAGTTGCGCTGGTCGAACAGGACGATGCGGTACAGCTCGGGGTTCCACTGCCGGCGGTGGTTGGCGCTGCACCCGGCGCCCGGCCCGCCGTGCAGCATGACGGCCGGCTTTCCGTCGGGGTTGCCGCAGACCTCCCAGTAGATCTGGTTGCCTTCACCCACGTCGAGCAGGCCGGACTCGTAGGGTTCGATGGGCGGGTACAGAGTTCTCATGTCTCGCGATCCTGCCATGGAGCAGGAGTAAGCCGAATTGTGCCGGTCCGCGCCTAGAGTGACCGTATGGACCTGGTGACGATCGACGACATCCGCGCGGCGGCCGGGCGGATCAACGGAACCGCGGTGCGCACGCCGCTCCTGAGGATGGGCGAGGCGTGGCTGAAGCCAGAGAGCCTCCAGCCGGTCGGGTCGTTCAAGATCCGCGGCGCCTACAACGCGCTGGCCGCGCTGCGTCCGGCCGGCGTCGTCACGCACTCCTCCGGCAACCACGGCCAGGCGCTGGCGTTCGCGGCGGCGCAGTTCGGCGTGCCGTGCGTGGTCGTCGTGCCCGAGGGCACCCCGGCGGTCAAGGCGGCGGCGATCGAGGGATGGGGCGCCGAGCTGGTGGTCGTGCCGCCCGACCAGCGCGAGGTGACGGCCGAGCGGCTGGCCGGCGAGCGCGGCCTGACGCTGGTGCCGCCCTACGACCACCGCGCGATCATCGCCGGGCAGGGCACGATCGGGTTGGAGATCGTCGAGGACCTGCCGGACGTCGAGGCGGTGCTCGTGCCGGTCAGCGGCGGCGGGCTGGCCGCCGGCGTGGCGGCGGCGGTCAAGGCGCTGCGGCCCGACGTCCGCGTGTACGGCGTGGAGCCCGAGCTGGCCGCCGACGCCGCCGAGAGCCTGGCGGCCGGGCACGTGGTGGCCTGGGAGACCACCCGCACGTTCCGGACCATCGCCGACGGGCTGCGCGTGAACCAGGTGTCCGAGCTGACCTTCGCCCACCTGCGCGAACACCTCGAAGGCATCGTCACCGTGTCGGAGGACGAGCTGCGGGCGGCCATGCGGCACATCGCGCGCACGGCCCGGCTGGTGGCCGAGCCCAGCGGCGCGGCGACCACGGCCGCCCTGCTGTCGGGCCGCGTCCCCGCCGGGCGCACGGTGGCCGTGCTGTCCGGGGGGAACGTCGATCCGGAGCTGTTCGCCCAGGTCTACGCCTGAGCCCAGGCGTGGCGGGTGAGGAACCCGCGCTCGCCGGTGGCGTACTCGTGGAAGGCCTGCTGCACCTCGGCCAGCTCGGGCACCACCGCGCGGACCATCGCGCCCTCCTTGTACTCCAGCTCGTAACCGGGGGAGACCTGGAGGAAGTGCCGGCCGAAGTTCACCAGGGCGACGAACGGGTTCTGCGGCGACAGGGTGGCCAGGACGTCCTGGACCAGCCCGAGGTCGGGGTCGTGCACGACCATCCCGTCGCCGGTGTGGAGCTGCATGCCCTCGTACACGCCGAGCGGGGCCACGTTGTGCACCAGGTCGCGCTGGGGGTCGTAGCAGACCAGGCCGTGCGCGCGGGCGGTGGTGAACACCTGGGCCGAGCTCTCGTCCATCGTGTCCAGGTCCATCGTCACCAGGACGTGCCCGGGGTACAGGGTGACCTGCCCGGGCAGCTCCTTCGCGACGTCGGGCACGTCCCCCTCGACGGGGTCGCTCCGCTTCACCGCCAGATACGTGGTCCGGGCCTGATCCCTGCTGATCGGCACGGGCTCGTCCCAGACCATCAACTCAACGCTCATCGGTCCATCTTGCCGAACGACCACCGTGCCGGCGCGCCACTGGGGTCAAGAGTCCGTGATGTACGGTTCAGCGCGGTTTCTCGGACTGGGGCACCAGCTCCACCGTGCAATGGGCGCACCGGCTGGCCTCGGCGGGGATGTCGGACAGGCACTCGGGGCACTCCTTGGTCGTCGCGGCCTTGTCGCGGTCGAACAGGTGGATCAGCCGCGTCATCGGGGCCACGACCAGCCAGTAGACGACCGCCGCGATGACCAGGAAGGTCAGCAGGTGGTTGAGGAAGTCGCCGTACTTGAACTGGCTGCCGTTGATCGTGAAGGAGTATTCGGCGAAGTTCGGCTGCCGGCCGCCGGTCACCGCGCCGATGAGCGGGGTGATGAGATCGGTGACCAGTGCCTGGACGAGCCCGCTGAAGGTCGCGCCGACGATGACGGCGACGGCCAGCTCGACGATGTTGCCTCGGAGTAAGAACTTCTTGAAACCGCCCATGGAGTCGGCATATTGCCGGGGGCCGCGGCCTGAAACCCCGATGGCCCCCGACAGAGCCCGATGGAGAACGTCGTGGCCGGTCAGGCCTGGGGCGCGAGCCGTTCGAGATCGAAGTGGCCGCGCCGCACGCCGTCGAGGAACGCGGCCCACTCGTCGGTGGTGAACGACAGGACGGCACCGCTGGCGTCCTGACTTCCCCGCACCCAGACCCGGTCGGCGAGCATGGTGACCTCGACGCAGTCGCCATTGTTGCACCGTTGCCAGCGTGCCTGGTCAAGGGCAGGTGGGCGTTTCATCCATTACCTCCTGAAGGCGGCTGTAGAGGTATTGAGCCGAAGGTGATTTTACCTTGACAGCCGAGGATGACCAGGCGACAAAAGGGGCAGTGCACCCGCAGGTGCCGACAAAACAAAAGGCGGGCGTCCGTGAGGACGACCGCCGGAAAAAAGCGCCGCGCGCTCAGTCGGACTGACGTATTCCATGCAGGAACGCGTCCCATTCCCGGGCGCTGAACGTGAGGACAGGGCCGGCCGGGTTCTTGTTGTCCCGCACGCCGATCTCGCCGGGTGACAGCAACGCGACCTCGACGCATTCTCCGTTGTTGCAGCGCGACGCGGCCCGCCACCGCGGACCCGCCTGGACGTCAGGGTGGTGGGACGTCATTGTCTCCCCCTCGTGCATCGACAATGGGCGCGGCGGCGGTCGGACCTCGCCGGGCGCGCTGGAACGGTGTTGTTCGGACACCGGCGATCTCACGTGGAGAGCGAAAGTGTCCCAATGGATGAACAGTAGCACCTGGCACTTGCCACGGAAGCGAGGTCCCGATGTGTCGGAGGCATCATGCCAGGTGACCGGAAAAAAGAGATGATCTTGTGATGAAGTGCTAAGCGAAGTTTGTGGCCATCTCGATAATTCGCCGCTTCGATTCCTGGATGCCCAGGGCCTCGGCCCGCAGATGGTCGATGATCTCACGAAACCGCCGGACCACCTTATCGGCCTCCAGGTAGAAAAGGCCCATTTGATGTTCCACGAAAATGGTGTCGGCGATGCCGGAGTCATGGTCGAACTCCATGAGCCGGAAGGTGCTGTCGAAACCCACGTGCGCCCCCGCCGTGAACGGGATCACCTGGATGGTGACGTGCGGCAGCTCGCTCAGCTCGATGAGCCGGTCGAGCTGTTCACGCATGGTCTGCCGGCTGCTCACGTGCCGATAGAGCACCGACTCGTCCAGCAGGACCCAGTAGCGCAGGGTGTCGGGCCGGTGCAGCCACTCCTGGCGTTTCATCCGCACCCTGACCCGGTCGTCGAGCACGTCGGGCGCGATGCGGGGCAGCCAGCCGCGGATCACGGCGCGGGCGTAGTCCTCGGTCTGGAGCAGGCCGGGCACGGTGGTGATCTCGTACTCGGTGATGGCGCTGGCCTCCGCCTCCAGGCCGAGCATCTGCCGCAGCTCGCGGTTGTCGTAGAACTGCCACCACTCCTTCTGCCTGGCGTCCTTGGCCAGCGTCATGAGCTGGGCGGACTCGGCGGAGGAGACGTCGTACAGGCGGCACAGGTCGCGCACGTCGCGCAGGCTGACGCCGCGCTGGGCGGTCTCGATCCGGCTGATCTTGGCCGGGGAGCACAGGAGGAGCTGGGCGACCTCGGCGATGCTGAGGTTCTTCTCGTTGCGCAGCTCGCGTAGGCGCATCGCCAGTTGCCGCTGCCGGAGCGTCGGGTTGGGGATGGTCATCGCCGCACACTCCCTTTCCGCGCGGTGGCCGGTCGCCCCGGAGCGTACCCCCGGGTTCGGTTTCGAAGGCATGTGCGGTAGGTAATCGTCACCGGCACGTTCCTATGGCAAGTGCCAATTCGGGGTGGGTTTCCGGTGTCGGAGGGTAAAAGTCAGCCAAGCCGTAAGAGAGGGGGATGCCCTGGGGCTGATTTGATCAAACCACCAGAGATCGAAATGCCGCGTTCATTCCCTGACGTGATGGCTCACCAGAGGCCGTCCGTCACTTAAGGCTGGGCCGACGGGGGCTCGTCGGCCCGGCTGCGACGATCGTTCGCTCCTGCCAGAGCGAGGATCGACCGTCCTGATCGCGGGGGATCGGGGACGCAGCGTCGCGTCGCCCGATCGCGGGTGCGGATCCGGTGCGCGGGGGCCGCGCACCGGATCCGTGAACCTCGCCGCACTCCCCACCGGGCCGAACACGTGAGCCGCCTTCGACACCGCGCCGTCGGAGGCGGCTCACTCGATTTTTCGGAGTATTCCGGACGGACGCGTGGGAAGGAACAGGGTGGCCTTGTCCGCCGGAGCGGGGGAACGGAACATGGGGAGAGACCGCAAGGGAGCCTCGATGATCGAGATCTGGCCTGGAGACCCCTATCCTCTCGGGGCGACGTACGACGGCGCGGGCACGAACTTCTCGCTCTACACCGAGGTCGCCCAGGCGGTGGAGCTGTGCCTGTTCGACGAGGACAACGTCGAGTCGCGGGTGCCGCTCACGGAGGTCGACGGGTTCATCTGGCACGGATACCTGCCGGGCATCGGCCCCGGCCAGCGTTACGGCTACCGCGTGCACGGGCCGTACGAGCCGGCGCGCGGGCTGCGCTGCAACCCCAACAAGCTGCTGCTCGACCCGTACGCGATGGCGATCGAGGGCGGCGTCGACTGGCACGAGGCGGTCTACGGCTACCGGTTCGGCCAGCCGGACACGCGCAACGACGCCGACTCCTCCCCGTACGTGCCGCGGTCCATCGTGATCAACCCGTTCTTCGGGTGGGGGCACGACCGGCCGCCGGCGACGCCGTACCACGACACGGTGATCTACGAGGCCCACGTGCGCGGGCTGACGATAAGCCATCCCAAGATCCCCAAGCACCTGCGCGGCACGTACGCGGCGCTCGGCCACCCCGAGATCCTCGACCACCTCACCAAGCTCGGCGTGACGGCGCTGGAGCTGATGCCGGTGCACCAGTTCGTCACCGACCACATCCTGGAGCAGCGCGGCCTGTCCAACTACTGGGGCTACAACTCCATCGGCTTCTTCGCCCCGCACAACCGCTACTCCAGCACCGGGCAGCGCGGCGGGCAGGTGCTGGAGTTCAAGGCGATGGTGCGCAGCCTGCACGAGGCGGGCATCGAGGTCATCCTCGACGTGGTCTACAACCACACCGCCGAGGGCAACCACCTCGGGCCGACGCTGGGGTTCAGGGGCATCGACAACAGCAACTACTACCGCCTGGTCGAGAACGACAAGCGCTACTACGTCGACACCACCGGCACCGGCAACAGCCTGCTCATGCGCTCGCCGCACGTCCTGCAGATGATCATGGACTCGCTCCGCTACTGGGTCATCGAGATGCACGTCGACGGGTTCCGCTTCGACCTCGCCTCCACCCTCGCCCGCGAGCTGCACGAGGTCGACCGGCTGAGCGCGTTCTTCGACCTGGTGCAGCAGGACCCGGTGTTGTCGCAGGTCAAGCTCATCGCCGAGCCCTGGGACGTCGGCCCCGGCGGCTACCAGGTCGGCAACTTCCCCTCGCGCTGGACCGAGTGGAACGGCCGCTACCGCGACACGATCCGCGACCTGTGGCGCGGGCAGGCCGCCACGCTGCCCGAGTTCGGCTCCCGCCTCACCGGGTCCAGCGACCTGTACAAGGACGACAGCCGCCGCCCGGCCGCCTCCATCAACTTCGTGACCTGCCACGACGGCTTCACCCTGCAGGATCTCGTCGCGTACAACGACAAGCACAACGAGGCGAACAAAGAGGGCAACCGCGACGGCACCGACGACAACCGGTCGTGGAACTGCGGCGAGGAGGGCCCGGCGAGCCTGGCCATCGAGTCGCTGCGTGAGCAGCAGAAACGCAACTTCCTCACCACGTTGTTCCTGTCGCAGGGCGTGCCGATGCTCTCGCACGGCGACGAGCTGGGCCGCACCCAGAAGGGCAACAACAACGGCTACTGCCAGGACAACGAGCTGACCTGGGTCGACTGGTCCGACATCAGGGAGAACTGGCTGCTGCTGGAGTTCACCCAGGAGCTCGCGGCGCTGCGGAAGAAACATCCGGTCTTCCGGCGCAGGAGGTTCTTCTACGGCAGGCCGGTCCGCGGGCTGAGCGACATCGCCTGGCTCACCCCGTCCGGGGAGGAGATGACCGACAGCGACTGGAACGTCGGCTACGCCAAGTCGCTGGCCGTCTTCCTCAACGGCGACGCCATCACCGAGCCCGACCGGCGCGGCCGCCCGATCCGGGACGACTCCTTCCTGCTGCTGTTCAACGCCCACCACGACACGATCAAGTTCACGATCCCCCAGGACTACGGCGAGATGTGGCACACCGAGATCGACACCGCGATGCCCATCAGGCTCGACGTGCGGATGGTGCGCGCGGGCGAGGCGATCGAGGTGCCCGGACGGAGTGTGCGGGTGCTGCGCCGTGTCTAGGCCGGCCTCGACGTACCGGGTGCAGCTCACCCCCGACTTCGGTTTCGCCCAGGTCGCCGAGATCGCCGGCTACCTGCGCGACCTCGGCGTCAGCCACGTCTACCTGTCGCCGGTGTTGCAGGCCACGCCCGGGTCGCGGCACGGCTACGACGTCGTCGACCACTCCAGGATCAGGGAGGAGTTCGGCGGGGCCACCGGCTTCCGCGAGATGGCCCAGGAACTGGCCGCGCACGACCTGGGCATCGTCATCGACATCGTGCCCAACCACATGAACACGATGAACGCCCAGTTCTGGTCGGTGCTCAAGGACGGGCCCGCCTCGCCGTACGCGAACTGGTTCGACATCGAGTGGGTGGACGGGAAAGTGGCGCTGCCGGTGCTCGGCGACGACACCGAGCCCGTGGTCGACGGCGACGTCCTGCGCTACCACGAGCACGCCTTCCCCCACCCGGGCCACTACCGGCTGGTCGACTGGCGCGAGGGCCCCGGCTACCGGCGCTTCTTCGACGTCTCCTCGCTGATCGGGCTGCGCGTGGAGGACCCGGCGGTGTTGTTCGCCACGCACGAGGTGATCTTCTGGCTGCTCGACGAGGGCCTGGTCGACGGGTTGCGCATCGACCATCCCGACGGCCTGGCCGACCCCCGCGGCTACCTCGACCGGCTGCGCGAGCGGACCGGCGGCCCCTGGACGGTCGTGGAGAAGATCCTCATCGGCCCGGAGCGGCTGCAGCCCGACTGGGCCTGCGACGGCACGACCGGCTACGAGGTGCTCAACCGGGTCAACGGCCTGTTCGTCGACCCCTCGGGCAAGGAACCGCTGGTCCGGCTGTTCAGCGAGCTGACCGGGCAGCCCGACGAGTACCGTCCGGTCATGACGCAGGCCAAGCGCGAGGTGCTCGACCTGTTCTTCGGGGCGGAGATCGACCGGCTGGCCAGGGTCACCGGCTGCGAAGCCGCCGCGGTGTCGGAGCTGCTGGCCGCGATGCCGCTCTACCGCGCGTACCTGGTGCCGGGGGAGGAGCCGCCGCCCGAGTCGGTGGAGATCGTCGAGCTGGCCGCCGCGGAGTGCTCGCCCGCCGTGCGGCCGCTCGTCCGGGAGGTCCTGTACGGCTCGCCGGAGGCGATCGTGCGCTTCCAGCAGACGTGCGGGCCGGTCATGGCCAAGGGCGTGGAGGACACCGCGCTGTACCGGTGGTTCCCGCTGTCGTGCCTCAACGAGGTGGGCGGCGAGCCGGACGTGTTCGGCGTCTCGGTCGAGGAGTTCCATGACTTCTGCGGGGAGATGTCCCCGTACACGATGACCACCCTCTCCACCCACGACACCAAGCGGTCGGAGGACGTGCGGGCCCGGTTGTCGGTGTTGTCGGAGATGCCGCGGGAGTGGGCGTCCGTGGTGTCGGAGTGGTCGCGGGAGCTCTCCTTCGACCCGCACCTCGACTACCTGGCCTGGCAGAACCTCATGGCCGCCTGGCCGATCTCCGCGGAACGCCTCACCGACTACCTGCTCAAGGCGGCTCGCGAGGCCAAGACCGCGATCTCGTGGGTGCGTCCCGACGCCGGCTATGAGCGGCGGCTGCGGGAGTTCGCGCAGGCCGCCGTGCGGCTGCCGGTGGAGGAGTTCACCGAGCGCATCGAGCCGTTCGCGATGTCGAACTCGCTCGGGGCCAAGCTGGTGCAGCTCATGATGCCCGGGGTGCCCGACGTGTACCAGGGCAACGAGACCACCGACTTCTCGCTGGTCGATCCGGACAACCGGCGGCCCGTGACGTACCCGCGCAAGCCCGAGACCTCCTGGGACGCCGCCAAGCTCCTGGTCACGACGCAGGCGTTGCGGCTGCGCAGGCGGCTCGGGGGCGCGGCGCCGTACCTGCCGTTGCGGGCGGAGGGTGAGGCGGCCGAGCACGCGATCGCCTTCGCCCGGGGCGAAGGCCCGCGGGCGGTGGCGGTCGCCACCAGGCTGCCGGTACGCCTCGCGCGCCGCTCCGCGGTCGCCGGCCACTCGGTGTGGGGCGACACCACCTTGACGCTGCCCGGCGGATCCTGGCGCGACCTGCTCACCGGCGAGCCGCACTCGGGGACGGTTCCGCTGGCCCGGCTGCTCGATCAGTACCCCGTCTCACTGCTGGAGCGACATGATCTTTGAGGTCTGGGCACCGAAGGCCACGGCTGTCGAGGTCGACGTTCTGGACGGACGCCGGCCGATGTCCCAGGGGGAGAGAGGCTGGTGGTGGGCCGAGGTCGCCGAGGCCGGCCACGGCACCAGGTACGCCTTCGTCCTCGACGGCGGCGGGCCCTACCCCGACCCGCGCTCCCGGCGGCAGCCCGAGGGGGTGTTCGGGCCGAGCGCGGTCTACGAGCACGACCGCTTCACCTGGTCCGACCACGACTGGAAGGGCCGCGACCTGCGCGGTTCGGTGATCTACGAGCTGCACGTCGGCACGTTCACCGGCGAGGGCACGTTCGCCGCGGCGATCGAGCGGCTGGAGCACCTGGTCGAGCTCTGCGTGGACTTCGTGGAGATCATGCCGGTCGCCCCCGTCCCCGGCGGGCGCAACTGGGGGTACGACGGCGTCGACCTCTACGCGGTCAACGAGACGTACGGCGGGCCCGACGGGCTGAAGTCGTTCGTGGACGCGTGCCATCGGGCCGGGATCGGCGTCATCCTGGACGTGGTCTACAACCACCTGGGGCCGTCGGGCAACTTCCTCCACCCCTTTGGTCCGTATTTTTCCGGCTTTGCTGGTAGCTATTGGGGCGAAGCGGTCAACCTGGACGGGCCGGGGTCCGACGAGGTCCGCCGGTACTTCGTCGGCAACGCCGTCCAGTGGCTGCGCGACTACCACATCGACGGGCTGCGGCTGGACGCCGTCCACGCGCTGCACGACCGGCGCGCCCGCCACCTGCTGGCCGAGCTGTCGGAGGAGGTCGACGCGCTGGCCTGCTCGCTCGGCCGGCCGCTGTCGCTGATCGCCGAGTCCGACCTCAACGACCCGCGCATGGTACGCCCGCTGGAGGCCGGCGGCCTGGGGATGACCGCGCAGTGGAACGACGACGTCCACCACGCCCTGCACACCGCCGTGAGCGGCGAGAGCCGCGGCTACTACGAGGACTTCGCCGACCCGTCGGCGCTGGCCCGGGTGCTGACCCGGGGCGTGCTGCACGACGGCGGCTACTCCAGCTTCCGCGACCGGGCGCACGGGCAGCCCTTCACCGGCGTGCCCGGCCACCGGCTGGTCGCCTGCCTGCAGAACCACGACCAGATCGGCAACCGGCCCGGCGGCGACCGCCTGCCCGTGTCCGCGCTCAGGCTCGGGGCCGGTTTGCTGCTGACCTCGCCGTTCACGCCGATGTTGTTCATGGGGGAGGAGTGGGGGGCCGGCACGCCGTTCCTGTTCTTCTCCGACCACGTGGAGCCCGAGCTGCGGGAGAGCGAGGGCACGCGGCGCGAGCGCGAGTTCGACGGCTTCGGGTACGCCTGGGACGCGCCGAACCCGTCCGAGGAGGAGGCGTTCCTCCGTTCCAAGCTGGACTGGAGCGAGCTGAAGGAGGAGGAGAACTGGTCCCTGCTGTGCTGGTACCGGGACCTCATCGCGCTGCGCAAGGCGCTGCCCGAGCTGTCGGACCCGCGGCTGGACCGGGTGCGGGTGGAGGCCGATCCGGCGGGCAGGTGGCTGGTCATGTGGCGCGGGACGGTGTGCGTCAGCGTCAACTTCTCCCCGGAGACGCTGACGTTGCCGCCGGCGGGCGCCACCCTCCTCCTGGCCTCGGACGACCCGGTCGCCACCGGCCCCGACGGCCTCCGCCTCCCCGGCCAAACCCTCGCCATCACCCGCACCACTCCCTGACCGGACGCCCCCGCCTCCTCGGCCAGCCCCTCGCCACCCCTGACCGGACGGCCTCCGCCTCCCCGGTGGTTGTCCACAGGGTGGGGGCCGGTCGGCGGGTTCGTCCCCAGAACCCGGTTCGGCCGCACCGCGGGCGGCCACGTTCCGGATCCTGGGTGCCTCACCACGTTTTCGAAGGCGAGGCACCTCATGAAGATCGTTCTGCCGCTCCCCGCCATGCTGACCTCACTGTTCGTCGTTGCCGTGGAGCACCTGCCGTTCGACGTCGACACCTTCGTGCCCTGGCGCGTCCCCGGGCCGTACCGGAAGGCGGCCCGTGACGCGCTCGACGCCCCGCCGTCCCTGACCGTCACCCATGTCCCCGCCCCCTGGCGACCGGCCAGCCTCACCCTCACAGGCGACGAACGACGCCGGCTTCGCCGGGCCGGGCAACACGTGCTGGTGTCCACCACCGCGCCCCCACGCCGCCTGCCAGGCAACGCGCAGACCGCCAGAGCCGTCGCCCGCGCCCTCGCCCGCCAGTGCGACGGCCTGCTGATCGACCCGTCCACCGCATCGGCCGTGCCCGCCTGCCCGAGGTCGCCGGGCGAGCCGGAAGACTTCCGCCTCGGCGACGACTGGCTCACCTGGGACGTGCAGATGCGCGACGACGCCACCTGCCCCCCATGGGACCCGTCCGAGACGGCCGCCTGCGACTGCCTGCGCGTCACCTCGCGCGGCCTGCGCCGCTTCGCGCTCCCGGAGATCACCCTCGACGGCGCCGCCTGCGCTCACAGCCTCTGCGCGACCGCCCTCCTCCGATCGGTGGCCCATCGCCTGGTCGCCGACCAGCTCGCCCACCTGCGGGCGCACCCACTGGCCAGCTGCCACGAGATCGACGACCTCCTGCGGATCCAGCCGTCCGGCGCCCTTCGGGGCGTCCCGCCGTTCGGCGTGCGGCTGACCCCGTGCGACGCCGACCTCGCTGACCTCGGCGAGCCGGGCAGCTCGGGCGCCATCCGCCGCCTGAAGGTGGGCCCCGCCCCCGGCAGCGGCCGGCTCACCTGCCTGAAGGTGGGGCCGCCGTCCGGCTTCACCGGCTCGGTCAACGACTGGCTCCGCGTCGCCGGCAGCCTCGACCTGACCTCCGCCGACCACCCCGCACGCCCGGCCCTCGCCGCCTGACCCCCGCCCCCGCGAGACGGCCAGACCCATGGAGCACGTACGTGCCTCCCGGCTCATCCGCACGTTTCACGACCCCGGCGAAGGCCATCGGGCCCGGTCCGGCGAGAGGCAGGTGGTCAGCGGTGCAGAATCCGGGTGAGGGCCTGGTCGAGCGTGGACATGGGGTCCGACGTGGGGCGAGGGGCGCGCCAGGCCACGTACCCGTCGGGCCGCACCAGCACAGCGCCGCCTTCCCGTACCCCGTACCGCTCCCGCCAGCGGCCCTCCACGTCCACCAGCTCGTCGTCCACCAGGATGCGGGTGAGCTGCACGCCCAGGCGCTCCTTGACCACGCGGCCGGCGTCCATCCAGACCTGGCCGCCGCACTTGTCGGCCAGCAGGACGAAACCCGAGCCGAACAGGTCGATGGTCGAGATGCGCTGCCCCTCCCAGTCGAGCACGACGTGCGGGGCGCGGCTGCCGGGCCGGCCGCTCGGGACGCGCGGGTCCTCCAGGAGCGAGCCGTCGTCGCCGGGCTCCTCCAGGACGGCGGCGGAGTGGTACCGGTAGCCGAGCATCGCCTGCAGGAAGTCCTCCAGGGGCTCGGGGTAGTCGGAGCGCTCGTCCACGGGCATCCGCACGCTGAGGTTGGCGAGCTGGGCGTCGGCGGTCAGGGCGCCGATCGGGCGGCGTTCGGCGTCGTAGGTGTCCAGGAAGCCGGGGCCGGCCTGCCCGCTGATCACCAGCCAGAGGCGCCAGGCGATGTCGCAGCCGTCCTGGAGGGCGGTGCTGCCGCCCTGGCCGCCGGTGGGCGGCATGGTGTGGGCGGCGTCACCGGCGAAGAAGACGCGTCCGGCGCGGAAGGTGTCGGCGACGACGTGCGCCAGGCTGAACGTCGCCGTGTCCAGCACCTGCACGTCCAGGTCCGGGATGCCGGTTCCGACGCGGATGAGCTCGACGCAGCGTTCCTCGGTGAGGGCGTCTGCGCCGCCGTCCGGGGAGGGGTTCTGGTTGATGCCGAGCACGTGCGCGCCGACGCCCGTGCCGGTCACGATGACGCCGGTGAACGCGTCGTTGTGGAGGTACCAGACGATGACCTCGCGCTCGTTCACCAGGCCGGTCAGGTCGGCGTCGAACATGATCGAGCGCATCTGCACCAGGTCGCCCCTGCCGGAGGTGGGCACGGCCAGCCGCTCGCGCAGCGGGCTCCGGTGGCCGTCGGCTGCCACGACGTAGTCGGCCCGTACGACGCTCTCCTCGCCGTCGGCGGCGCGGATCACGGCGGTGACGCCGTCGTCGTCCTGGTCGAGGGAGATCAGCTCGGTGGAGAAGCGCAGGTCGGCGCCGAGCTCGTCGGCGTAGGCACGCAGCACCCGCTCGACCTCCGACTGGGGGGCGCCCACGCGGGGCACGGGGGTGAGGTCAGCCAGGGCATCGAACTCGCCAGTGTCCTCAAAGATCATCTGCGGGTCGGGATCGGCCAGCGTCTTGGCGATCGCGATGCGCATGGAGTCGCCGATGCCGATCCAGATGTCGGCGAACGTCTGCTCGATCCCCGGCAGCGGCCGCAGCAGCTCGACGGCTCGCGGTCCCATGCCGAACGCCTTGGGCTGGATGGACGTGCTCGGGTGCCGCTCGACCAGAATGACGGGCACCTCGCGCCACGCCAGCAGCGCGGCAGCGCTCAGGCCCGCGTACCCGCCGCCGACCACCAGCACAGGCACTCGTTCTTGTCTCATTGCCTCCACCTCCAGGCACGAGTAGTATCGCGTTCTCCGATCAAGCAACACGATATGTCGCGTCTACGAAGACGGTCAAGACATATCGCGAATCCCAACATTCATCGGAGCTCTGAGGCTCCCAAAAAGAGCGCGCCGCCGTCTGGGCCCGCGGCCAAACAGCCGCTGCCCGCCTCCGCTCGCCAGTCGCGCAGCGTGCGTGCTCAGCCGGCATCCGCAGATCGTGGGCTTCACGGTACGAGGGGGCGGCCGAGAGTTCCTGTGCGGTGCGAGCTGTCGTAGTCGCAGGCCGACTATCGCCTTCCCGAACCGGACGGCCAGATGCCGATGGCCTACGGCTTCCGGGGGCGCTCAGCTGTCGAAGTGCAGGCGGGGTGTCAGCTTCGGGGCGGGCAGGCAGGCAGGCGGGCGGGCGGGCTGCGGGTCGTGTGGGCCGGGTGTGGGCCGGGTGTCGGTTCTCGCGCCGCCGCTCAGGCGCTGGCCGATGGACGGCTACTGGGGCGGTGGTCGGGTGTCGGGCATGGGCCGGGGGCGGGCGGCTGTTGGGCGGTCGCGTTCCGGTGTCAGGGTGCTGGCTGCGGGCGGCCTGGGGGAGCCGCTGGGGGTGAGGTGTCTTGCTTGGGCCCCGTGGGGGAGCGGGGTCAGGGGAGGTGGCGTTCGAGGCTTTGGAGTTTGGTGGTCATGCCGTCCGTCACGCCCGGGCGCAGGTCGGCCTTGAGGACCAGGCTGACTCTCGGGGCGACCTCGGAGACGGCGTCCACCGCGCGCCTGACGACGTCCATGACCTCGTCCCACTCGCCCTCGATCGTGGTGAACATCGCGTCCGTGCGGTTGGGCAGGCCGCTCTCGCGGACCACCTTGACGGCGCGGGCGACCGGTTCGGCGACCCCTTCGCCGACGCCCAGCGGGGTGATGGAGAAGGCCACGATCATGGCGACAGATCCCTCGGAGAACGGAAAGAGCCCGGACGAGACGATCGTAGCCGGGGCGAAGAGCCACGACGCGGGTGGGGCGTCGTGGCTGATCGCCGTACGTCGGAGTCGCGACCCGGGCCGGGCGTCGTGGCCCGTCGGTGTACGTCGGAGCCGCGGCGCGTGGGGCGTCGTGGCCGGTCGGCGTACGTCACGTCACGTCACGTGCGAGAGGTCACGCGTGGTCGTGGTCGTGGTGGTCCTCGTCCTCGTCCTCGCTCGGCCCCTCGGACGGCTCCACCCCGAGAACGGCCTCACGCGGCTCGATCTCGGTGATGTGGTCCACGAGCTGCAGCACGTGGTCCGGCTCGATCAGCCACTGCAGCGCCGAGGCGCCGGTCTCGTCGGAGTTGACGAGGTCGGCCTGCTCGGAGCGCTCCTCGTCGCTGAGGTCGGCGTCGGGATGCCGGATCTCGGCCAGCGCCGCCGCCTGCAGCGCGTTCACGTCGAGCACCTCCACGGTCAGCTCGACCGTAAGGCGCAGGTATTTCGGTTCATCACTCATGGCGACGATGCTAGGGCAGCTTCCACTCGACAGGTGCGGCGCCTTGCTGGGTGAGCAGCTCATTGGCGCGGCTGAACGGCCGCGAGCCGAAGAAGCCGCTGCGCGCCGACAGCGGGGACGGGTGCGCCGACTCGATGCGCGGCACGCTGCCGAGCATGGGCGCCAGGTTGCGGGCGTCGCGGCCCCACAGGATGGCGACCATCGGCTTGTCGCGGGCCACGAGGGCGCGGATGGCCTGCTCGGTGACCTGCTCCCAGCCCTTGCCCCGGTGGGAGGCGGGCTTGCCCGGCATGACGGTCAGGACCCTGTTGAGCAGCAGCACGCCCTGCTCGGCCCACGGGGTCAGGTCGCCGTTGGCGGGGCGGGGCAGGCCGAGGTCGGACTCCATCTCCTTGTAGATGTTGAGCAGGCTCCCGGGTATCGGCCGCACCTCGGGCGCCACCGAGAACGACAGCCCGACGGGGTGGCCGGGCGTGGGGTAGGGGTCCTGACCCACGATCAGCACCCTGACGTCGTCGAAGGGCTGGCTGAACGCGCGCAGGACGTTGGGGCCCGAGGGCAGGTACTGCCTGCCCTCGGCGATCTCGTTGCGCAGGAACTCACCCATCAAGGAGATCTGCTCGGATACGGGCTCAAGAGCCTGAGCCCATCCGGCTTCGACGACTTCATGCAAAGGACGACCGGCCATGGCCGTGAAGCTTATCTAGGTCTGGTACGGCTTGCCGCCCAAACGGGACGCGCAGGCCGTACCGGAATGATCACAACGACGGCTTGCCGGGCTGGAAGAGCCAGGCGTCGAAGAGGGCGTCGAGCTGCCTGCCGGACACGCGTTCGGACAGGGCGACGAAGGCGGCGGTGTCGGCGTTGCCGTACTTGTGATCGTTCGCCCAGGTGCGCAGGATCGTGAAGAACGCGTTGTCGCCGACGGTCCGGCGCAGGACGTGCAAGGTCGCCGCGCCGCGGTCGTAGACGGGGTCGTGGAAGAGCGCGGCGGCGCCGCCGGGGTCGGCGGTGGGCGTCTGCCAGAACTCGTCGTCGGCGGGCCTGGCGTAGACGCCGTCGAAGGACGTCTGCACGGTACGGCTGCCGATCTTCTCCAGCCAGAGCCATTCCGCGTACGTCGCGAAGCCCTCGTTCAGCCAGATGTCCCGCCATAAGGTGGGCGTCACCGAGTCGCCGAACCACTGGTGGGCCAGCTCGTGCGCGAGGAGCGACTCACCGGGCACCACGGGGTAGATGGGCCGGGTCTGGGTCTCCAGGGCGTAGCCGACGTTCGGCTCGTGGTCCACGATCCCGCCGGTGGAGGAGAAGGGGTACGGGCCGAAGAGCGAGCTGAAGTAGTCCAGGACGGGGGCGTGCCGGGCGGCGAAGTCCGTCGCCGTGCCGGCGAGTTTGGGGTCCACGGCGGTGATCACCCGGTAGCCGCCGGACCTGGTGTCGGTGAGCTGGAACTTGCCGATCGACACGGTGGTCAGATAGCTGGCCATGGGCTCGCGGGCGTCCCACACGTAGGTGGTCCGGCCGCCGGCCGACGTCCTGGCCACCAGGTCGCCGTTGGCCACCGCGACCCTGGTGCTGGGCACGGTGACCGAGAACCGGTACGTCGCCTTGTCCGACAGGTGATGGTTGCCGGGGTACCAGGTCATCGCGCCCTGCGGCTCGTTGGCGTTGAAGACGCCGTCGCTGGTCCTGATCCAGCCGTCCCTGGAGCCGTCGGGGTCGAGGACGTGGGTGGGCCTGCCGTCGTACCGGACGACGACGGAGAAGCCCTGCCCGGAGACGAGCGCGGCGGCGGGGGTGACGACCAGTTCGTCGCCGCTGCGGGTGAAGGCGGCGGGCCGGCCGTCCACGGTGACCGAGCGTACGGACAGCGAGCCGGACAGGTCGAGGTCGAAGCGGCTGAGCGCCTGGGTGGCGCGGGCGGTGACGGTGGCGACGCCGGTCAGGACGTTGGAGGAGGGCTCGTAGCCGAGGGCGAGGTCGTAGTGGCCGGCGTCGTAGCCGCCGTTCCCCTGACCGGGGAAGTACGGGTCGCCCGCCCCGGGCGAGCCCGGGGTGCCGCCGAGCGCGGCGGCGGGGGTGAGGGGGAGGGAGATGAAGGCTGCTGCGGCGAGGGCGAGAAGACGCTTCATGAACAATCATCGGAGGTCCGGAAGGACGTGTTACGGGCGCCCGCCTGCCCCCCTCGGGAGGCGGGCGCCCGCCGGGAATGGCCTACTTGACGGAACCGGCCATCATGCCCTGGACGAAGTACCGCTGGAAGGCGAAGAACAGCACCAGCGGGATGATCAGTGACAGGAACGCCCCGGAGGAGAGGATGTCGACGTTCGATCCGAACTGCCGCATCTGGGACTGCAGGGCCTTGGTCATCGGCTGGTTGTCGGTGTTGGCGAACACGAGCGCGATGAGCATGTCGTTCCACACCCACAGGAACTGGAAGATCCCCAGCGAGGCGATGGCCGGCTTGCCCAGCGGGAACACGACCTGGGCGAAGATCTTCCACTCGGGTGCGCCGTCCATCCTGGCCGCCTCCAGGAGCGAGGCCGGGATGCCGACGAAGAAGTTGCGCAGCAGGAAGATGGCGAACGGCAGGCCGAACGCCGTGTGGAACAGGACCACGCCGGGGATCGTGCCGAAGATCCCGACACCGCCGTAGAAGGCGGCGACGGGGATCAGCGCGATCTGGATCGGCACGATCAGCAGGCCCACCACGACCAGGAACGCCGTGTCCCGGCCGCGGAAGTCCATCCACGCGAACGCGTACGCCGCCATGGCCGCGATGCCGATCACCAGGATCGTGGTCGGCACGGTGATGGCCACCGTGTTCCAGAACGACGAGGTGAAGCCGCTGGCCAGCAGGTTCTTGTAGTTGGCCAGGGTCAGCTCGGCGGGCTTGGTGAAGATCGTCCACCAGCCCTCGGCGTTGTTCACCTTCACCGTGCGCAGGGAGACGACCAGCAGGCCGAGCGTCGGCACCAGCCAGAACAGGCCGAGCACGATCATGATCACCTGGACGGCCCCGCCGCCGAGGCGGTCCACGATCCTGCTCGCCACGCCCCTGCGCGGCGCGCCCGACTCCAGCCGGTGAGACGCCTTCACGGTCGCGGTCGTCATGTGTCTTCCCTTCTGAACCGGCGGATGTTCATGATCATGAAGGGGAGGACCAGGATGAGCAGGAACACCGCGAGTGCGCTGCCGAGCCCCTGGTTGTTCCCGCCGCCGAACGACACGCGCCACATCTCCAGCGCGACCACGTTCGACTGCGGCTGAACCGAGGCCGGCGCGATGATGTAGACCAGGTCGAAGACCTTCAGCGTATTGATGATCATCGTCACGAAGACGACGAGCAGCACCGGCGACAGCAGCGGCACGGTGATCCGCCGGAACACCTGCCACTCGGTCGCGCCGTCGATGCGGGCGGCCTCCAGGGCGTCCCGCGGGATGGCGGCGAGGCCGGCGGCGATCAGCACCATCGCGAACCCGGCCCACACCCAGACGAACGCGCCGATGATCGCCGGCGTGATGAGCGTCTGGCCGAGCCAGGTCAGGCCGCCGTAGCTGGCCTGGAAGTTCGACTCCGGCAGCCGTACGACGTAGGAGCCCGCGGGCAGGCCGTCGAAGCGGAACGTGCCGTCGTCGGCGGTGGTGGCGGTGCCCGCCACCTTGCCGTTCTGGACCGCCTCGACGGTGATGCCGGGCAGGCCCTTCTCCGTCGGGTCGACCGCGCCGCTCTGGCCGCCGCCGCCCTGGGTGAAGTCGAACCAGACGGTCCCGGACAGGCCGTCGCCCGAGGGGGCGCGAGCGGTCTGGGCGTTGGACGGCATGGTCTGCGGCTTGACGCCGACGATCGGGATCAGCACCGGCCGGCCCGCCTGGGCGGGCTCCTTGGTGACGACCGCGCCGTTCTCCTCGGTCACGGGAGACTCGTCGCCGCCGCGCGGCCGGGCCTCGGGGTAGCCCTTGGAGGAGGAGAACGTGTCGTGCACGGTGGTGAGCACGGCGTTGGCCAGGCCCTTGTCGGGGCTCTCCTCGTACACCAGGCGGAAGATGACGCCCGCGGCCATCAGCGAGACCGCCATCGGCATGAACACGATCAGCTTGAACGCCGTCGCCCACTTGATGCGCTCGGTCAGCACCGCGAAGATCAGGCCGATCGTGGTGACCACGATCGGCGCCACGACCACCCAGATGAGGTTGTTGCGGATCGTGACCAGCATGCCCTGGTCGCTGAAGATCGTGGCGTAGTTGCCCAGCCCCACGAACCCGCTGCCCGAGGCGTCGAACAGGCTGCGGAAGATGGAGTAGACGATGGGGTAGACCACCCAGACGCCGAGCAGCAGGGCCGCCGGCAGGAGGAAGGCGATGGCGACCGCCGGCGATGGGCCGAGGCGTCGTCTCGTACGGGGGGTTTCAGCCGGTCCTGCGGAAGGCCCGCCCGCGATCTTCGCGGGCGGGGCCGCCGGGCCGTCCAACCGTTCGGTCACGGCCTTACCTCTTTACTTCCAGGCCTTCTTGGCCTCGGCCTCGAGCGCCTCCTGGGCGCCCTTGACGTCGCTCGGGTTGCGCAGGAAGTCCTGCAGGACCTTCCACTCGCCCTTGCCGTCGGTGCCGCCGAAGGCGCTCGGGGCCAGGTCCGACATGTCGTAGCGGACGGCGTCGCCGGCGGAGACGATCGTCTGGCCGAGCTGCTTGGTCAGCTCGTCGGGGTAGTTGTCGGGGGAGACGTTCTTGTTGGGCGACAGGTAGCCGGGGAGCTTGGCCCAGATCTCGCCGCCCTCCTTGGAGGCCAGGAACTGCACCAGGGCCATCGCGCCGGGGGAGTCCTTCATGACCACGGCCACGTCGCCGCCGAGCACGACGGGGGCGGTGTCGCCGGCCTTCGGGAACGGGAAGTACTTGGCGCCCTCGCCGACCTTGGCGCCGTCCTGGGTGGCCTGGGTGGCGACGAAGTCGGCCTCGATGACCATGGCGGCCTTCTTGTTGCCGTAGACCTTGGTCACACAGGTCGGGAAGTCGGTCTGCAGCGCGCCGGAGGCGCCGTCGAGCACGAACTCCTTCTTGCCCGCGATCTGCGCGATCTTCTCCAGGGCGGTGGCGACGCTGGCGTCGGTCCAGGGGATCTCGTGCTTGGAGAGCTTGTCGTAGTTCTCCGGGCCGGCGCTGGACAGGTAGACGTTCTCGAACAGGTCGGTCAGCGTCCAGCCGGAGGCGCCGCAGAGGGAGAAGGGCGGGGTGCCGGAGTCGGCGATGGTCTGCCCGGCCTTGATCAGCTCGTCCCAGGTCGTCGGCACCTGGACGCCGGCCTCCTCGAACGCCTCGGAGCGGTACCAGACCAGCGACTTGTGCGCGGCCTTGATGAGCACGCCGTACACCTTGCCGTCGGCGGAGCCGAGCTCCTTCCAGTACGGCGTGTAGTTGGTGTCGATCTCCTGGGTGACCTCGGCGGACAGCGGCTTGAGCGCGTCCTGCTTGGCGTACTGCTGCACCAGACCGGGCTGCGGCAGGATCGCGACGTCCGGCGGGTTCTTGCCCTGGATGCGCGGGCCGAGGTAGGCGCCGGTGTCCTCACCCGTGGAGGCGTAGGTGACGGTGGCGCCGGTCTTGTCGGAGAAGGCCTTGAGCACCTGCTCGAAGTTCTTCTGCTCCGCGCCGGTCCACTTGGCCGCGACCTCCAGCTTGACGCCTTCGAGCGTCTTGGCGCCGGCGGCGGAACTGGCCGGCGCCGACTCCGAGGCGGTGGGGGTCGTCGTCGTCGGGGCGTTGCCGCAGGCGGCGACGGCTACCGCGAGCCCTGCCAGGACTACTGCTGCACTGGCTTTACGCATGGCTTGCCTCACTGGGTTCTGATGATCTCTTCGAGTTCTGACTTCATGGAGGCCGCGACGTCGTCGGCGGACTCGTTCTCGGGGTCGGCCAGGGCCTTGGCGACCGAGCTGGCGATCACCAGGCTCACCTGGTTGTAGTTGGCGCTCACCGGCCGTGGTTTGGCGGCGAGGATGCTCTCCTTGAGCACCGGCAGGTACGGGAACCGCTTGATCAGGGCCGGGTCGTCGTACAGCTCGGTCCACACGGGCGGGAAGGAGCCCTCGGTGAGGACGCGGCGTTCGTTCTCCAGGCTGGTGAAGTAGCGGATGAACTGCTGTGCGGTCTGCTGGTGCTTGGAGTAGGCGCTGACGGCCAGGTTGATCCCGCCGAGGGAGCTGGATCCCTGACCGTTGAGTCCGGGCAGCCGGGTCACCGCGAAGCGGTCGCCCAGCTTGGCCCTGGCCGGGCCGTAGGCGTGCGGCCAGTTGCGGGCGAAGGCCAGCTTCCCGTCCTGGAAGGCCAGCCGGGTCTCCTCCTCCTTGAAGGTCAGCGAGTCGCCGGTGATCCAGCGCTCCCGCAGCCCTTGCATCAGGAAGTCGAGCGCGATCTTCCCCTTGGCCGGATCGAGGGTCACTGCCGTGCCGTCGTGGTTGAGAATCTGCCCGCCCGCCGACTGCACTGCCTCGGAGAAGTTCACGGTCAAGCCTTCGTAGGCCAGGAGTTGGGCCGCATAGCCTCCGATGTCCCGCTTTTTCGTTACTTCTCGTGCTTTATCGCGAAGTTCCGCCCAGGTCTGCGGCGGCTTCTTGATGAGATCGGTCCGGTAGTAGAGCAGTCCCGCGTTGCTGGTGTACGGGACGGCCCAGAGCTTGCCCTTGTAGACGGCCGTGTCCACGACGGGCGGCAGGAACCTGTCGAGCGGGAACAACCCGCGCTCCAGGGGGATGATCCAGCCGTTCTCCGCGAACTCGGCGGTCCACACCACGTCGAGCCCCAGCACGTCGTAGCGGTTGCTCTGGGCCTGGAGGTTGGCCACCATCTGGGCGCGTTGCTCGTCGGCGGCCTCGGGCAGCTCCAGCAGCGTCACCTTCTCGGCCGGGTGGGCCTGGTTCCAGCGGTCCAGCAGGGGTTGCAGGTACGCCGTGGTGTCGCGTCCGGTGGCGAAGGTGATCGGGCCTGTGCCGCCCGTCCCCTTCTCGCCGCTGCCCTCGTCACCCGCCACCGTGCATCCGGCCGCCAGCACGACGACCAGAGCGAACGAAAGCGGGCGCAGCACTCTGTTTCCTCCACAATCAGCGGGGTTACATACGTGTTAGGTAGATGCATTCATGTTATGCACACCTGTAATCTGATGGTCAACGGATACCTACGTAACGCTCACGTAACACAAAGCGGGGAGGTGAGGCGTGCGGCTTCACCTGCTGGCGCTCCTGGCCAAGGAACCGGCCCACGGCTACGAGCTCAAACAGGCCCTTGAACAGACGTTCGGCAGCGCCTACCCCTCCCCGAACATCGGGCAGATATACGTGACGCTCGGCCGGCTGGAGAAGGACGGGCTGGTCAGGGCCGTCGACGTCGAACAGTCCAACCGGCCGAACAAGAAGGTCTACTACCTGACCGCCAAGGGCCGCGACCTGCTCACCATCTGGGTCGACGAGCCCACCGAGGGGCCCAGGGTGCGCGACGAGTTCTTCATGAAGCTCGTGCTCGCGCCGCTCACCGGCATCGCCGACCGGATGGCGCTGATCAGCCGCCAGCGCCGCCACTACCTGTCGCTCATGGGCGACCTCAACGACCTGCTCTCCCGTACGGAGCCCACCGACCGGGTGGCCCTGCTGCTGATCGAAGGGGCCATGCTGCACCTTCAGGCCGATCTTGACTGGCTGGAGCGATGCCAGGAGGATCTGGCATGAGCTCGGTCCTAAAAACGGTCAATCTGGTCAAAATCTACCAAGATGGCGCAGTGCCGGTGCCGGCCGTGCGCGGGGTGGACCTCCAGGTCGAGCCGGGCGAGTTCGTCGCGGTGATGGGGCCGTCCGGCTCGGGCAAGTCCACGCTCGTGCACATGCTCGGCGGCCTCGACGCGCGCACCAGCGGCGAGATCTGGCTCGACGGGCAGCGGGTCGACACCCTCTCCGAGAGCGCCTGGGCGCTGCTGCGGCGCAAGAAGGTCGGCTTCGTCTTCCAGTTCTTCAACCTGGTCGCCAACATGACCGTCGGCGACAACGTCGAGCTGCCCGCGCTGCTGGCCGGGGCCTCGCCCAAGGTGGCCCGCGAGCGGCGCGAGAGCCTGCTCGGCGCGCTCAACCTGGCCGACCGTGCCGCGGCCTCGCCCGCCCAGCTCTCCGGCGGCGAGCAGCAGCGCGTCGCGCTGGCCAGGGCCCTGGCCAACAAGCCCAGCCTGCTGCTGGCCGACGAACCCACCGGCAACCTCGACAGCCGCAACACGCGCGACGTGCTGCGCCTGCTCAGCGACGTGCACAAAGAGGGGCAGACGATCGTCATGGTCACCCACGACGCCCGGGTGGCGGGCCTGGCCGACCGGCTGGTGTCGCTGTTCGACGGCGAGATCGTCGACGACGGTCGCATCGCCCGCCGCCGCACCCGCACCGCCGGCGAGGTGATCGACCTCCGATGAGCACCACCCTGGCCGGAAGCCGGTGGATCAAGGCCGACCTGCGGGCCAGGAAGGGCCAGGCGGTGCTGACCGTGCTGGTCGTGGCCGGGATCGTGGCCGCCCTGATCACCGCGGCGACCCTCCTGGAGGACGGCACCAACCCGTGGCGCAGCCTGTCGGCCCAGACCGACGGCGCCCACGTCTGGGTCTACACCGACGACGACCCCCAAGTCGCCCTGGGCGGCATCGACGGCGTCACCGGCACCGCGGGCCCCTACCGCTCGGCGCCCGTCACCGTGGCGCAGGAGGGCAAGAAGGAGCCCGCGTCGCTGCGCGCGATGCCCGCCTCGCCGCCCCGGGTGGCCCATCCCGTGCTGGCCGAGGGCAGGTGGCTCGACGGCTCGCAGCCCGACGGCGTGGTCGTCGAGCACTCCTTCGCCAGGTCGCTGGGTTTGGCGATCGGCTCGCCGTTCACCGTCATCGCGCTCAACGGCGAGCGCCACACGCTGTACGTGCGCGGCATCGCCGACTCCGCCGACCAGGGCTTCTACCCCGAATGGACCCCCGGGCTGGCCTGGGTGCTGCCCGCCACGCTCGACCGCGTCGAGCCCATGCTCGGCCGCAGCGAATGGGTCACCGGGCTGCGCCTGTCCGACCCCGACGCCAGCCAGGTCGTGGCCCAGCGCGTCGTGGTGATGCTGGAGGACAAGCTCCAGCGCGTCTACACCTGGCGCGAGGTCAGGGCCGCGATGGAGCTGGACAACCGGCTGCTCGGCACGCTGCTCGCGCTGTTCGGCGTGGTGGGCATGGTCGCGGCGGCGCTCGCGCTGGCCAACGCCGCCGGCGGCCGGGTGCTCGGCCAGCTCCGCGACCTGGCCACGCTCAAGTCGATGGGCTTCACCGGCGGGCAGGTCGCCCTGCTGCTCCTGGTCGAGCACGGCGCGCTCGGCCTGCTCGGCGTCGGTCTCGGCGCGCTGGCGGGCTGGGGGGCGACGGCCGTGGTGCTCGGCACGTACTCGGCCGCGCCGGTGCCGGTGCTGGCCATCGTGGCGGGCACGGCGCTGGTCGTCCTGGGCGCGGTGGGGGTGCCCGCCTGGCGGGGGGCGCGCACGCCGCCGATCCCCGCCGTGCCGGCCTCGCCGCCACGCGGCCACCTGTCCCGGCTGGCCAGGCTCGGCCTGCTCGTACGCCTCCCGCCCGCCCTGATCCTGGGCACCCGCGACGCCTTCACCAGGCGCGTGCCGGCGTTCCTGACGGCGTTCGGCCTGGCCGTGCCGATGATGATGATCACGATCGGTCTCGGCGTCTGGGCCACCCTCGACAACTTCCTCAGCCACCCGGAACAGGTCGGCCAGCACGCCGGCCTGTACGTCCGTCCCGGCAAGCAGATGGAGTCGGCCGAGGCCCAGCGCATCGCCGAACGCGACCGCGACGTGCGCTCTGTCTACCCGGGCAGCGACGTGAACGCCCTGGCCCCGGGCGAGGCCCGGTCGGTCCGGGTACGGGCGGTCGGCAGCTCGACCGATCCCTACCCGTTCCCCGTGATGGAGGGCAGGGGCTACGCCGAGCGCGGCGAGGCGGTCGCCGGGCAGGGGCTGCTCGACCTGCTGGGGGTCAGGATCGGCGACCGGGTACGGCTGACCGTGGGCGGCTCGCCGCTGATCGTCCGGATCGTGGGCCGTACCGTCGAGCCCGACCTGGACGGCGAGGTGCTCTCGGTGGGCCTGGACAGCCTGGCCGCCAAGGACTCCGTGCCGCCCCAGTACTACGCGCTCGCCCTGCGGCCGGGCGCCGACAAGGCGGAGGTGCGCGCCAGGCTGCTGGCCGAGTCGGGGGAGAACCTCGACGTGCAGGCCGCGGTCAACCCGGCCGACCGGCTGTCGATCATCAGAGTGGTGATTGTGGCGCTGATCGCCGTGCTGGCCCTGATCGGCCTGGCCAACCTGCTCACCGCGAGCGCGATCGGCCTGCGCGACCACGCCTTCGACCTGGCCGTGCTCAAGGCCATGGGGCTGACGCCACGCCAGGTCATGGCCACGCTGGTGACCGGCACCGGCCTGCTGGTCGTGCTCGGCGTCGGCGCCGGCACGGCGGTGGGGGCGTCGGTGGTGGTGGGGCTGATCGACCTGCAGGGTCACACGAGCGGCGTGGGCGCGGGCATCGGCCGCGCGCCCTCGCCGGTGACGCTGGGACTGGCCGTGGTGACGGCAGTGGGCACGGCCCTCGCGGTGGCGCTCATTCCCGCCCGCCGCGCGGCCCGTGCCCAGGTGCCCGTCACGTCACGCTGATCTGCTCGGGGGCTGTGCTCAGTCCCCGGGCTTCAGCGCGAACCAGTAGAAGCCGTGGCCCGGCAGGGTCAGCAGGTAGGGCAGCTCACCGATCTTCGGGAAGCGCACCCCGCCGCGGGCCTCGACCGGCACCATGCCCTCGAACCTGCGCAGGTCCAGCTCGACGGGCTGCGGGAACTTCGACAGGTTGTTGACGCAGAGCATCACGTCGTCGCGGTCCTCGCGCACGTACGTGAGCACGCACGGGTTGGAGGACCACATTTCGGTGTAGGCGCCGAGGCCGAACACCGGGTGGTTCTTGCGGATCTCCAGCATGCTGCGGGTGAAGTGCAGCAGGGAGCCCGCGTGGCGCTGCTGGGCCTCGACGTTGACCGCCTGGAAGCCGTAGATCGGGTCCATGACGGCCGGCAGGTAGAGGCGGCCCGGGTCGGCCGAGGAGAACCCGGCGTTGCGGTCGGGGCTCCACTGCATCGGCGTGCGGACCGAGTCGCGGTCCTCCAGCCAGATGTTGTCGCCCATGCCGATCTCGTCGCCGTAGTACATGACCGGCGAGCCCGGCAGCGACAACAACAGCGCCGTGAACAGCTCGATCAGGTCCCGGTTGTTGTCCAGCAGGGGCGCCAGCCGACGCCGGATGCCGAGGTAGGCCCGCATGCGCGGGTCCTTGGCGTACTCCTTGTGCATGTAGTCGCGCTCTTCCTCGGTCACCGTCTCGAGCGTGAGCTCGTCGTGGTTGCGCAGGAAGATGCCCCACTGTGCCGTGTCGGGCAGCTTGGGGGTGCGGGACATGATCTCGGAGATCGGCTCGCGGGTCTCCTTCTTCACCGCCATGTAGATGCGCGGCATCAGCGGGAAGTGGAAGGCCATGTGGCACTCGTCGCCGCCGGTGGTGGGGTCGCCGAAGTACTCCACGACGTCCTCGGGCCAGCCGTTGGCCTCGGCCAGCAGCACCCGGTCGGGGTAGAGCCGGTCGACCTCCGAGCGGATCTTCTTCAGGTACGCGTGCGTCTCGGGCAGCCCGGAGCACGCCGTGCCCTCACGCTCGAACAGGTACGGCACCGCGTCGAGGCGGAAGCCGTCGATCCCCAGGTCGAGCCAGAACCGCAGCACCTCCAGCATGGCCTCCTGCACCGCCGGGTTGTCATAGTTCAGGTCCGGCTGGTGGTGGAAGAAACGGTGCCAGTAGTACTGCTTGCGCACGGGGTCGTACGTCCAGTTGGACTCCTCGGCGCCGATGAAGATGATCGGCGCGTCCGGATAGCCGGTGGGCTCGTCGGACCAGACGTAGAAGTCCCCGTAGGGCCCCTCCGGATCGTGCCTGGAGGCCTGGAACCACGGGTGCCTGTCGCTGGTGTGGTTCATGACCAGGTCGGTGATGATCCGCAGGCCCCGCTCGTGCGCGGCCTCGATCAACTGGACGAAGTCTCCCAGGTCGCCAAAATCCGGAAGGATCTTCATATAGTCCGAAATGTCATAACCGCCATCGCGCAGCGGGGACTCGTACAGCGGCAGCAGCCAGAGGCAGTCGACGCCGAGCCATTCCAGGTACCCGAGCTTCTCGATGAGACCGCGCAGGTCGCCCGTGCCGTCACCGTTGGAGTCCTTGAACCCCCGGACGAGAACCTCGTAGAACACCGCCCGCTTGTACCATCGCGGATCTTCCGAGACGAAGGCCTCAGAGATCGACTCAGGTGATGGGGATGCGTTGATCATGATGTCGCTCACAGGAAGAGATGTGGGCAGGACGAAGTCACCGGTTACCCCGGCGTTCTTAGCTGGTGACCGCGCCGCGTGGAGTCGTCATCCCTGCGAACTCCATGCCCTCGAACGAGACCGGATTTGTGATCTGGTGCCCGTTTGTTGCGGCGCTTACGGGCCGAACACTACCAGCCCGGTGGCTTTCCGGAACCCGCTTCTGCTGTGCGACGTGTAATACCCGCGAGATCCGTATGTAATCGCCCTGTTACCCAGAGTTCACTAAAAAGGTGCGGTGACGTCCGGGAGGTCGTTCTCGAAGTCGTTCAGCCAGAGTCCGAAAAGCACCAGTCCGCGCACCCAGAAACGGTCGTTCCAGCCGTTGAACCGGGTCAGCGCGTCCGGACCGCCGGCGATCACCTCGTGCAGCTCGTCGGAGAGCATCGCGGGCACGCGCCGGGCCACGACTTCGAGCATGGCGTGGGAGTACGCCCGCGCCGGCGCGGCCGTGGAACGCAGGGGAACCCGCTGGAGCGGCTGCTTGACCACGTTCGTGGACGGCAGCGCGGCCACCCTCGGGTTGGCCGCGTGCAGCACCTCGCGGTAGAAGCGGCCCTTGTCCTTGCGCGCGACGCCGACGCTGAGCGCGGCGTCGAAGAAGGCGGGATGGATGAACGGCGCCGCGAACGACGCCTCCGGCCCCACCAGGTTGACCGCCGAACGCGCGATGCCGCGCACGGTCCTGGTGTGCAGCACCGACAGCGGCAGCTCGGCCCGGTGGCCGTGGAGCATCGAGGTGGCCGCCGCGAACTGCTCGCGCACGGTCTCCTCCATCCACTGCGCGGCCGCCTTGGACAGGAACGGCTGCGCGGGCGCGCCCAGCGACAGCGAGCCCAGCAGCGCCGCCGACCGCTCGGCCTGCGTCCTGGCCTCCAGCGCGGCGCCGCTGACCATGAAGTTCTTCAGCAGCGGGCCGCCGGCCAGGCCGTCGACCAGGATGCGGCCCGAGCCGTGCACCTCCTTGGCGAACGGCGCGTACCAGGCGTGGTGCGGCGTCAGGTACTCCAGCCGGCGGGCCACCTCGGCGGCGTCGCCGGGATAGGCGGCGGCGTCCTGGGTGACGACCCGGTGCGGGATGCCCAGCTCGCGGGTGATCGCCCTGGCGAAGGCGATGTCGGTGTCGGTGCCGTCGTCGGGGCTGGTGGTCCACGACTCGACGTCGGCGCCGCGGGCCATGGCCACACTGGCCAGCAGACGCGAGTCGTAGCCGCCGCTGACCGGCACGAGCAGCCTGCGGCCGTCGTAGTCCTCGTAGACGTGGTGCAGCAGCTCGACGATCTCCTCGGGGCTGGTCCACGCCTCGTACGGCTCGGTGCGCAGCCAGCGCGGCAACCGGCGCTCGGTGGCCAGCCGGCCGTGCTCGAACACCAGCGCGCTCGACCCCGGCAGCCGCCTGACCTCCCGGTACGGGGTCGCCTCGCCCAGCGGGAACGTCACCTGGATGATCGAGGCCCAGGCGGCCCAGTCGATCTCGATGGGCACCAGGCTGAGCAGCGGCTGGATCAGCGAGGAGAAGTAGACCGCGTCGCCCTGGCGCACGTAGTAGACGTCGACCAGGCCGAGCGCGCCCGCGTGCAGCGTCACCCGCGCGCCATCACCGATCAGGCCGGGTGTCTCGTACGTCTCCGCGACCGTCATCCAGTCCTCGGCGGCGGCGGGCTTGCGCTCGCCCCACGAGAACGCGAACGCGCCGCCCGCCCGGTGGTACGGCGGCAGCGGCGCGGAGCTGAACAGCGCGGCCTCGTCCGTCTGGAGCGCGGGCCGCACCTTGGGGCCCGCGGCGGTGAGTTTGCCCAGTATGGAGGTGTCGATCCGGCCGAGAGCGCCGCATACGTAGGGTCGCACGTTGAACTGCACCGGATCTCATCCCTTCGAGACGCTTCCTGCAAAAGAGTATCCTTTGCCGGGCTGAGAGAGCGGAGGTCCGGTTGTCTACCGAGCTGGAAAGCACGCGTCGGGCGTTGCGGGAAGCTGTCGCGCAGGCCGAGCGCGCGGCCGAACTGGCCAGGCTGCTGGACGCCGCGCAGTCCAGGCTGGCGGCCGCCGAGGAGAGCGCCGAGGAGGCCAGGAAGCTGGCCGAGCAGCTGAGCGAGACCGAGGAGCGGCTGGAGGCCGAGCGGGCCGCGGCCGACAGGCTGCGCAAGGAGCTGGCCGAGCAGCGCTTCCAGGCCGAGGTGGCCAACTGGAAGCTGTCCTCGATCAAGGTCGCCCGCTGGAACCGGCTCGGCGACGCCATCAAGAGCGGCAAGAACAACCCGATGCGCCTGGCCAAGGGGCTCAAGGGCGCGGCCAGGCCGGTCAAGCGGCCCAGCGCGCCCAAGCGCCGGCCGGTGGCCGTCCAGGGGGCCAGGGAGGCGCGTCCTGGGGCGTCGTTCCAGGCCACCAGCACGACCAGGACGCTGGGCGGGGCCTCGTTCAAGCTCAAGCCGTACCGGATCCCCACCGGGCCCAACACCCGCCCGCACCTGACCGCGGCCGTCGTCGCCGATCCGCACGTCGAGGCGCTGCTGCGCTACGAATGGCGTCAGACGACCGGGTTCACGCCGCGCGACTTCGCCCGCGTGCTGCCGCTGGAGGTGCCCCACCTGCTCGTGGTGGAGTCCGTCACGCAGGGGCCGTGGCTGGAGGAGCTGACCGGCGAGCCGGGCGAGGGGCTCAGGGCCCTGCTGGGCTGGTGCGCCGAGCGCGGCATCCGCACCGTCTTCTGGCACACCCAGGGCGACGTGGCCGACTACGCCGCCGCGGCCGAGCTGTTCGAGCACCGCTTCACCACCGACATGACGGTCCCGTGGCCGCGCCTGCACTTCGGCGTGCAGCCCCGGGTGCACAACCCGCTGCCGCTGGCCGGCGGGCGGGTCGACCGGGTGCTCACGCTCGACCAGCTGCTGCCGCCGCACCTGGCCTATCCCGACGTGCTCACCTCCTACCGCTGGCCGGCCGCGGCCGACTGCCCGCCGGGCACGCCGCAGTGGCGGCTGGCCGAGATCGCCGCCTGCGGCACGCCGATCGGCACCGAGCCGGACTCGCGGCGGGCGCACGTGGCGCTGCGCCGGGCCTACGGCACGGGGACGATGACCGAGCGCGTGGACGAGCTGCTGGAGGCCGTCGGCCTGCCCAGCGCCCGCGCCACCCTCGACACCTCCGTGCTGCTGCCGATCCTCGACCCGTCGCTCATGGAGCACGCGCTGGCCCAGGTGGCCAGGCAGTCCGGCGTGGCCCAGGTGATCGTCATCGGGCCGCCCGAGGCCGAGCTGCGCGCCCGCGACGTGCTGACCGACGCCGAGGTGCTGTACCGGCGGCCCCACCCGGCCATGAGCGAGGGCGCGATGCTGGCCAAGGGCCTCGACCTGTGCGAGGCCGACCTGGTCGCGGTCATGGACCCGCGCGACGTCTACGGCCCGCACTACCTGTCCGACCTGCGGCGGGCCTTCCTGTTCAGCACGGCCGACATCGTCGGCAAGGCCGCCTTCTACGCCCACCTGCGCAAGCCCCAGGCGACCCTGCTCAAGCAGCCAGAGGCCGAGTACGCCTACCTCCCGGAGATCGCCGGGGCCACCCTGCTCGCCCGCAGGAACGCCCTGCGCGAGGTGGGCTTCGCCGACCTCACCGAGGGCTGGGACGAGGTCATGATGCGCCAGTGCCGCACCGACGGCGTCAAGGTCTTCTCCGCCGACCGGTTCGGCTACGTGCGGGTGCGCGACGAGGACCGCTGGCTGCTCGGCGCGGCCCACCTGGTCGAGTACGGCTCGGCGGAGCCGCACGCGCTGATCTGACGCCTACGCTGAGTCGATGACCGACCTGCTCGCCCAGTCGCTGGCGGAGGTGCTGGGGGAGCCGCCGGCGCCCGAGGGCACGTGGGAGCGGGAGGCCGTCTACGTGACGGCCGCCGCGCTGCGCCGCCGCGTCCCGCCGGCCGAGCTGGCCGCGCGGGTGCGGGCGGTGGACGGGGTGGCCGAGGCGCGGGCGCGGCCGAACGGCTTCCTGCGCATCGTCGTGGACGCGCCGGGACGGCTGGTCGAGTCCCTGGACCCGCCCGCCCTGCCCGAGCCCGGCTGGCCCGACTTCCCGCGCACGTGGGACAACCCCGGCTTCGTCGTCCGGTACGCCCACGTCCGCGCCTGCGCGGTGCGGCGGTGGGCCGGGGAGCTGGGGGTGCCGCTCACCGGCTTCCGGCCCGAGCTGCTCGACGGCCCCCACGACCGCCGGGTGCTGCGGGTGCTGGCCGAGCTGCCCGGACGCGCCGTCAGCCGCGACCCCGGCTGGGACGCCTTCTCGGTCCGGCTGGCGCTGGCCTACCACGACGCCCACGAGCACGCCCCCGCCGTCCCGATGGGGGACGAGCCGGTCCGGCCGGTGCACACGGCGCGGTTGCGGCTGGCGGAGGCCGTCCGGGGGGTACTGGTTGGGCCGGAAAGATTGTGATGGATCGTAAAATATCCGGCTAAAGCGCGAAAAATCGTGAAAATGTTGCTTGTGGACCTTGATCGCGTCTCGATACGTGGGCGGTGGTCCTGGAAGGGGCGGCGGTTCCGATAGCCTCGATCGGGTGAGCTTCGTCCATCCAGCCGGGGACCGGCACGCCGAGATGCTGCCCCACGAGCGCCCCCCGATGGCGCCCGCCGACCTCAACCGGATCGACCCCGCGATCTGGCCCCGAACGTCGACCCGGACCGACGGCACGCTCACGGTCGGCGGCGTCGACGTGCGCGACCTGGCCCGCGAGTTCGGCACGCCGCTCTACGTCCTCGACGAGGCCGACGTACGCTCACGCATGCGCGACTACGCCACGGCCTTCCAGGGCTCCGACGTCCACTACGCGGGCAAGGCGTTCCTGTGCAAGGAGATCGTGCGCTGGCTGGCCGACGAGGGCCTCGGGCTCGACGTCGCCAGCGGCGGCGAGCTGGCGGTGGCGCTCAGCGTCGGCTTCCCGCCCGAGCGCATCACCCTCCACGGCAACAACAAGTCCACGGCCGAGCTGACCCGCGCCCTGGAGTGCGGCGTCGGGCACATCGTGGTCGACTCCTACGAGGAGATCGCCCGCCTCGGCTACCTCGCCGAGCAGCTCGGCAAGCGGCCCAAGGTGATGATCCGGGTGACCACCGGGGTCGAGGCCCACACCCACGAGTTCATCGCCACGGCCCACGACGACCAGAAGTTCGGCCTGTCGCTCAACACCGGCGCCGCCGCCGAGGCCGTGCGCCGCATCCTCGCGCTGCCGCAGCTCGACCTGGTCGGCCTCCACTCCCACATCGGGTCGCAGATCGTCGACACCGCCGGGTTCGAGGTGGCCGCGCGGCGGCTGGCCACGCTGCTGGTGCAGATCAAGGACGAGCACGGCGTCGTCCTGCCCGAGCTCGACCTCGGCGGCGGCTACGGCATCGCCTACGTCGAGGGCGACGAGGCCCCCGACATCAAGGAGCTGGCCGACGGCCTGCGCGAGATCGTCACCAAGGTCTGCGCCGACGCCGGCCTGCCGGTGCCGCGCCTGACCGTCGAGCCGGGCCGCACCATCGTGGGGCCGGGCGGCATCACCCTCTACGAGGTCGGCACGGTCAAGGACGTCGAGGGGCTGCGCACGTACGTCAGCGTCGACGGCGGCATGAGCGACAACGTGCGCACCGCCCTCTACGGCGCCGAGTACACCGCCACCCTCGCCAGCCGCGCCAGCGACGCCGCGCCCATGCTCAGCCGCCTGGTCGGCAAGCACTGCGAGAGCGGCGACATCCTCGTGCGCGACTTCCACCTGCCCGCCGACCTGGCGCCCGGCGACCTGGTCGCCGTGGCCGCGACCGGCGCCTACTGCCGTTCGCTGGCCAGCAACTACAACTACCTGCCCAGGCCCGCCGTGGTCGCCGTCGCCGACGGCGCGGCCCGGGTGATCGTGGCGGGCGAGACCGAGGACGACCTGTTGAGGGGGCAGCTGTGAAACCGCTGAAAGTGGCTCTGCTGGGCTGCGGCGTCGTCGGCTCGCAGGTCATCAGGCTCCTGCACGAGCAGGCCGACGACCTGGCCGCGCGCATCGGCGCGCCGCTGGAGCTGGCCGGCGTGGCCGTGCGCAGGCTCGGGCGCAAGCGTGACATCGAGGTCGACCCGGCGCTGCTGACCACCGACGCCGAGTCGCTGGTCACCCGCGACGACATCGACATCGTCGTCGAGGTGATCGGCGGCATCGAGCCGGCCCGCACGCTCATGGTGGCCGCCCTCGAACGCGGCAAGTCGGTCGTCACCGCCAACAAGGCGCTGCTGGCCGAGGACGGCTCGTCCCTGCACGAGGCGGCCCGCCGGGGGGGCGGCGACCTCTACTTCGAGGCCAGCGTCGCCGGCGCGATCCCGCTGCTGCGCCCGCTGCGCGAGTCGCTGGCCGGCGACCACGTCAAGCGCGTGCTCGGCATCGTCAACGGCACCACCAACTACATCCTCGACAAGATGGACACCTCGGGCGCGTCCTTCACCGACGCCCTGGAGGAGGCCCAGACGCTCGGCTACGCCGAGGCCGACCCGACGGCCGACGTCGAGGGCTTCGACGCCGCCGCCAAGGCCGCGATCCTGGCCGGCCTGGCCTTCCACAGCCGGGTCACCGCCGACAAGGTGCACCGCGAGGGCATCACCGAGATCACCGCGACCGACGTCGCCTCCGCCAAGGCCATGGGCTACGTGATCAAGCTGCTGGCCATCTGCCAGCGCTCCGACGACGGCCGGTCGTTCGGCGTGCGGGTGCACCCGGCGATGATCCCGCGCACCCACCCGCTGGCGGGGGTTCGCGAGGCGTACAACGCGGTGTTCGTGGAGGCCGAGTCTGCCGGGCAGCTCATGTTCTACGGCAAGGGCGCCGGCGGCGCGCCGACGGCCTCGGCCGTGCTCGGCGACCTCGTGGCCGTCGGCCGCAACCGGCTGGCCGGCACCCACGGGCCCGAGGAGTCCACCTACGCCGACCTGGCCGTCCACCCGATGGGCGACACGGTCACGCGCTGCCACGTGGCGCTCGACGTGGCCGACAAGCCCGGCGTGCTGGCGCGGGTGGCCGACCTGTTCGCCAAGCACGACGTGTCCATCCAGACCGTCCGCCAGGAGGGGCACGGCGACGACGCCCAGCTCGTCATCGTCAGCCACCGCGCCACCGACGCGGCCCTCACGGCGACCATGGAGGGGCTGCGCGAGCTCGACATCGTCCGCGCGGTCGCCGGCGTGATGCGCGTGGAGGGCGACGACTGACGCCCGCCCCGCCCGGTCAGTGGGCGGGGAAGGCCAGGTCGCGCACGCGGCGGACGGCTCGTTTCAGGACCGTGCGGTCCTGTTCGCGGGCCAGCCGTACCGCCTCGCGGCGCCAGCTCTCGGCCTTCTCCCGCCAGCGGGAGGCGTCCCTGCCGTTCTTGGCGGCCTCCCGGCGCAGCTGGGCGATCTCGGCGCGCAGGGCGGCGACGCGCTTGCGGTGGAGGGTCAGCTCCTTCTCGTGACGGGCGGTGAGCAGGGCGAGCTCCGCGACCGGCGGCCTGCGCGGCGGGTAGACGTCGGGGCGGCGGCGCAGGCCCCACGACGCGCCGTCCGCCCATTCCAGGCCGTACAGGGCGTCGATGAGGTCGTCCGGGTGGTCGCCGGGGGCGGCGACCAGGGCGGCTCTGGACAGGGCGGCCGTACGGTCGAGGCGGGCGGCGACCACGCCCTGCGGGGTCTCGTGCAGGGCCAGGCACAGGCTGCCGAGGTCGTGCTCGTCCAGGTGGGCGATCAGGCGTTCGAGCGTGCCTGGGGAGAGGGTCCAGCCGGGCGGCACGGTCAGCCGGAAGGGGGCCGTCGTGCCGGCGGGGGGCCCAGGAGGCGGTTCGGTGGCCAGGCGGACCCGCGGGTCGTGTTCGAAGGTGGCCTTGAGCAGGCGCAGGTCCAGGTCGGGGTCGCGCAGGGGCGAGCGGCGTCCGGTGGACAGCGCGGGCCAGGGGCCGGTGAGGGTGAGGCGCACGTCGGGGATGGAGGAGGCGAGCAGGGCGTCCGCGGTGGCGCGGGTGTCCTCGTAGCCGCCCGCCGGCACCGCCGCCTCCACGTACGGCACCAGCCACTGCCGCCCCGGATCCGTCCGCAGATACCGCCGGTAGGGAACCCGGTCGGCCACGTAGGGGTCGTTGTACCGCTTCAACGCGGCGACGTCGCGCATCGCGGTCGGCAGGCCGACGTGCCACGCCCGCGCCTGCGGGTCCGGGACGAACACCGCCCCCGCCTGGACGAGCCGGTACCCCAGCTCGGTGTCCTCGGCCAGCACCAGCGAGGTGTCCAGGCCGCCGATCGAGCGCAGCAGCGCCGCCGGGTACGACGCCGTGGCCCCCACGTGCACCCGGGCGGCCGTCGCGCCGGACGCCGTACGCAGGCCGTCGTGGTCGTGGATGATCTGCTCGGCCCAGTCGTGCCGGTGCGGCGACAGGGGGAACAGGTCGTCCTCGGCGCCCGCGTCCAGGGCCTGGACGACCTGCTCCGGCGTGGGCGGCTCGCCGGCCGAGGTGAAGTCGATCCAGCCCAGCACCACCACGTACGGGGCCAGGTGGTGCCACCGGAGCTGGGCCTCGACGTGCCGCCGGTGCGGGACCATGTCGGCGTCCAGCACGAGGACGACGTCGCCGGCCGCGGCGTCCAGGCCCGCCTGCACGGCCCAGGCACGCCCCCAGCCGCCCGGCGGGCTGGAGATCAGCTTGGTGCCCCCCGGGGTGAGGGCGGGCAGGCGGATGGGGGTGGCGCTGCCGTCGTCCACCACGATCACGTCGAGCAGGTGCGCCGGGTAGCTCTGCGCGGACAGGGCGGCGAGCGTCAGGTCCAGGGTCTCCTGGCGGTCGTGCGCCGGGATGACGACCGTGACGGCGAGCTCCGGCTCCCAGGCCCCCAGCTCAGGCGGGTCGAGGACGCCGAAGTCGTTGCCACGGATGCGCGGGACGATCATGGGCGGCTGCTCCCCTCCAGCTCCATGAGGGCGTTCGGGCGGAACCCGCGCCACTGGCGCCGGTTGCGGCGCAGGAACGTGCCGATCGGCTCCTGCCAGGTGTGGGCGGAGGCCGGGCCGCGGCGCAGGATGTAGCCCAGGCCGTGGGTGCGGTAGATCTGGCCGCCCGCCGCCTGGAGGGCCTCCTGGAACTGGGTGTCCACCGAACGGCGCAGCGGCCGGAAGCCGCCCACGGCCTGGAACGCCGAACGTTCGACCAGGATCGTCCCGCCCGCCACGAAGCTGGTGATCTGCTCGGTGACCTGGCTGCGGTGCACGGTGACGTCGATCGAGGCCAGGTAGACGAACTCGGGCACCGTGCCGACCACCTGCGCCCCCGAGTAGGCGTGGGCGAGCAGCAGGTCGGCCAGGAAGTCGGGGCCGTACCAGTCGTCGTCGTCCATCTTGAGCAGGAACGAGCCGGAGGCCCTGGCGGCGGCCTCGTTCAGCACCTCGCCGAAGACGGCCGCGGGGTCGGCCTCGTACACGGTCAGCGGGCCGCCGAAGCCGGCCAGGGCGGCGGCGACGTCGGGGTGCTCCCGCGGGACGCCGTGCAGCGCGAGCACCACTTCGAGCTGGGCGTCGCGCTGGCGGGCGATCTGCCGCAGCGCGAACGGCACCATGTCGGCGCGCCGGGTGGCCAGCAGGACGGAGGTGAGCGGGGGAGCGGGGGCGGGCGCGCCGAGCTGCTCCCACCGCGCCGCCACGCCATGGGTGCGCAGGGCGGCCCGGCGCAGCCGGATGCTGTGCTCCTCGCGCCGCAGCTCGTCGGACAGATCGGGGGCGGCGGGCAGCAGCGTGACCAGCTCGTCCCCGAGAGCGCCCGCCCAGCGCGGCACGGCTCCGGTGACCAGCGGCACCCCGGCGGCGGCCAGACCGGCCAGCACCCGCACGGCCGCCAGCGGGCCGCTGTGCGGATGTTGCCAGCTCACCTCGACGCCGCGGATCTGCCGGAGCCTGGCCACGTCGGCGTCGGTGACCCCGCCCGACTCGGCGAACGTCGTCACGACCTTGCCGTCGAGCAGCACTGACCAGCGGCCGTCGCGCTCGGCCAGCGCGGCCATGCCCCGGGACGGCGTGGTCACGAACCCCTGGGGGTTCACCAGGCGCTCGTCCACGGGCGGGACCATCGACGGCTCGCCGAGCACGTCGGGATCGGCCAGCGGCGACCCCGCCCCGCCGGGACGCCCGATGCTCTCCCAGCTCGCGGCGACGATCGTGGGCCGCTCGACGGGAGCCTGATCCCCGGCCCAGCCGATCGCGCCCGGCTCGGCGGACCCGCCCGGCGTCAGGGCCGGGGACGCGTCCGGGGCGCGGCCGTCACCCGGCGGGCGCAGGGCGTCGCCGGCCAGGCCGCGGAGGGCGTCGTCGCCCAGCGTGCGGAGCACGACGTCGCTGCCGGGGGCGCCGACGCGTTCGGGGACCGGGCCGCGCACCTCGGCGGGCGTGGCGTTCGGGTCGCCGGGACGCCAGTCGGCCGAGCCGATCCCGGCGATGCCGGCGGCGGGCGCGGCGATCACGTCCAGGCGGTGACCGGCGAAGGCGCGGGCGGTGGCGGTCACCGTGCGGCCGGCGGGCGTCGCGGCCGAGAAGCGGGCGTCCACCACCCACACCCGGCTCCTGGGCTGGTAGACCCGCAGGTCCGTCAGCGAGCGCCAGCGGTGCGCGGGGGTCGGCGTCGGTACGGGGGCCGGGTGCGAGGCGGGGGCGTCGAGCACGCACACCACCACCCGCCCGGCCAGCGGGAGCAGCTTGTGCAGGGTCGCCACCCTGCGCAGGTCGGCGGGCGTCCTGGCGAGCACGAGGACGTGGTCGGCCGACTCCGGCTCGGCGGGCGGCTCCAGCAGGTCCCGGTCCAGGTCCACGGCGCCGGCGGGCAGCCCGGCGCGGCCCTCGCCGTCTACCAGGAAGGTGTGGCTCTCGATGCCGGCCAGGAACACCCGGGCGTCCGGCAGCTCAGCCAGCAAGGCGGTGACCGTCCGCCGCTCGGCGCTCATCCGGCGCTCCGCAGGTGCCGGATGAGGGAGCTCAGCGGCCCGGGAGCGGGGTCCTCCTGCTCCTGCGCGCGGGACAGGCGCTCGACCTCGGCGGAGAGCCGGTCGACCTGGGCGCGCAGCTCCTTGGTCTCCGCCAGCCGCCGGGCCGCCAGGGCGCGCCACTTGGCCGGGTCGCCGCCCAGCGGCGGTGGGTCGGCGGCGGTGCCGAAGCCGTGCTCGCCGCCCTCGACCCACAGGACGCCGAACAGCTCGTCCACCAGGTCGTCGGCGGGGCCGTCGAAGCGCGCGGCGCGGGCGAAGGCGGCCGTGCGCTCCAGCCGGGCGGCCACGACCCCGTCCGCGTCCTCGGCCAGCGCGACGCAGAGCAGGCCGAGGGCCTCCTCGTCGGCCAGTCGCACGAGCCTGGCGAGGGTGTCGGCCCCGAGGACCCATCCGGCGGGCAGCCGCAGCAGGAACGGGGAGGGGCCGGCGGTGACCGGTTCGCTTTCCGCGAAAGTGACGCGCGGCTCGTGGGCGTACAGGTTGTGCAGCAGCCGCAGGTCCAGCAGCGGGTCGTCGAGGCTGGACCGGCGCTCGCCGGTCAGCCGGCCCCAGGGGCCGACGACGGTGACGGCGGCGTCGGGCAGCGTGCCCGCCAGCGCCGCGTCCACGCTCGCCCGGGTCTCCTCGTACGTGGTGGCGCTCACCACGACCCGCACGTACGGCACCCGCCAGTGGCGCCGGGGATGGCCGCGCAGCCAGCGCAGATCCGGCACCAGATCGCCCAGGTAGGACCAGTTGTGCCGGTGGACCTCCTTCTCCCGCAGCATCACCGTGGACGGCCCGACGTGCCAAGCCCTGGCCTGCGGATCGGGCACGAACACCGCCCCCGCCTGGGCCAGCCGATAGCCCAGCTCGGTGTCCTCGGCCATGTTGAGCGAGGCGTCCACGCCGCCCGCCGCGCGCAGCAGCTCGGCGCGCACCGACGTGGAGGCCCCCGTGTGCAGCAGGTACGCGCTCGTCCCCGCGTCCTTCAGCATCCGGGTCGACTCCAGGGTCTTACGCGTGTACTCCGGTCGCGTGCCCTCCTCGCCGGGGGTCGTCACGAACCGGATGTCGCCGATCACCACCACGTGGTCGAGCAGGTGGTGCCAGCGCATGTGCGCCTCAAGGTGGTCGGGGGCCAGGATCATGTCGGAGTCCAGCCAGTGGATCACCTCGCCGGTGGCGGCCAGCTGCCCGGTCTGCCGGGCCGCGCCGCGTCCCCAGCCGTCGGTCACCCGTACGACGCGGGCCCCCGGCAGCTCGACCGGCGGCGTGCTGCCGTCGTCGGCGACCACGATCTCGACGAGTTCGGCCGGGTAGGTCTGCGCGGCCAGCGCGGACGCCGTGCGCTCCAGCGCCTCCTGGCAGTCGTAGGCCGGGATGACCACGGACACGCGCAGCTCGGGCGTCCAGTCCCCGATCGCGGGCGGGCGCAGCACCCCGTAGTCGTTGTGCCGGACGCGGGTCATGCCAGGCCCTTGGCCAGCGCGCGAACCTCCTCGCGCAGCTCCTCGACCTCCCGGGCCCTGGTCATGGCGTTCACGCGGTCCTCGCCGAGCGAGGCGAGGATCGCCCCGATGTCGTCGGCCCGCCGCGCGGCCGACTCCTCGACCGCCTGGACCAGCAGCTCCAGCCGGGATTCGAGGTTCTTGACCGCGGTCGTCGCACGGGCGAGCTCGGCCTCGTGCTTCTTCATGCGCAGGTCGATCCGGTGCGCCTTGCCGTCCACGCGGCGGACGGTGAGCAGCAGCAGGGCGAGGGCGGCCAGCGTGACCGCGAACGCGGCGACGGCCGCCGCCGCGCCGAGGGTGAGCAGGCCGGCCAGGACGAGCAGGGCGAGCACCCCGGCGGCGACGACTGCGAGAAGTGCGGCGGCCGCTGCCAGTCGGCGGGGCGAGAGCATCCGCGCAAACCTTTCATAGTCACGACTAGTCGGGCATAGGAGGATGGGCGGGATTATTGCCACCCTAATAAACCCTGACCACTACCGTGCCATAAGTTCCTGGAGGAAAACTGGGAACCCGGCCTCGGGGCTCATGCCGCCCACCACCCGAAAGCTGCCTGTCTGTCTACTGACGTGTAAAAACGGGCGTAAGGTAGGCGCCGATCCAGTCACGTCCGGTCGAGGAGCATCGTCCATGTCCGTCACCCCCTGCGGCTTCACGCGTACGCCGGGCAAGGGGTTCGCCCGGCTGCACTGGGCGGACGGATGGCAGGCGGACGGCGGGCCGCCCGACGTGCCCGCGCTGCGCTCCCGGCGCGGACTGGAGATCGACTGGCCCGCCGCGCCGGTGCCGCTCGACGGCCTGACGGAGCTGGCCGGCGCCGGGATCCCGCTGACCGCCCAGGACGCTCCCGCGTGGGTGCCGGGCGACCTGGCCACGCTGCTCACCGACCGCGACTGGCTCGCCGAGCCCGCCGACGGCACCGCGCGCTGCCTGGCCGACCTGCGGCGGGAGGAGCACAGCGTACGGCTGCGGCGCCTGGTCCACCGGCCCGCCCGCGCGACGGTCAGCATCGTCATGTCGACCAAGCGGCCCGCCCTGGTCGGCGCGGCGCTGGCGCAGATGGAGCGGCAGCGGGGCGTCGAGGCCGAGGTCCTGCTCGGGTTGCACGGGGTGGCCTTCGAGCAGGTGCGCGCGGCCGTCGAGGCGTGCTCGCTGCCCGTCAGGTGGGTCGAGGCGGCCCGGACGGTGCCGTTCGGCGAGGTGCTGAACCGGGCCGCCGCCCTGGCCTCGGGCGACTATCTCGCCAAGTGGGACGACGACGACTGGTACGGCCCCGGCCACCTGTCCGACCTCCTCATGGCCCGCTCGTACGCGGGGGCCGACGTGGTGGGCACGACGGCCGAGTTCTTCTACCTGGAGCCGCTGCGCGCCACGATCCGGCGGACGACGTTCGCGAGCGGAGCGGCGTACCCTAGCGAGGTTTGGGCGGATCACGTAGCTGGAGGCACCATTTTGCTCCAAAGCGCGAAATTTCGGGAAATTGGAGGATTTCCCGCTCTCCCGCGTGCGGTCGATCTGGAGTTCGTGAAAGCGGCGCAAAAGATCGGCGCGCGCGTCTATCGCACGCACGGCCTCGGCTACGTCCTGCGCAGGGGGTTCACCGAGGAGCACACCTGGCAGCTGCCCCTCGCCCATTTCGTCAGAATCGCCACGAACCAATGGCACGGCTTCCGGCCGAGCCTGCTGATGGAAACCGCATGAACAACGGCCAGAAGCCGCCGGTGCGCGGCAACGACTACCGCGTGCTGCGGCCCGCCGAGGATCTCACCCCGTCGCTCACGGTCAGCGTGATCATCCCGGCCTACGGCGGCCAGGACAAGCTGGACCTGGTGCTGGCCGGCCTCGCCCGCCAGACCTACCCGGCCGCGCTCACCGAGGTCATCGTCGTGGACAACGGCAGCGTGCCGCCCCTGCGGCTGCCCGACGTCCGTCCCGAGGGCGCCCGGCTGATCGTCTGCGACCAGCCCGGCCGCGCGAACGCCCGCAACGCCGGGCTGGCCGAGGCCACCGGCGACGTGATCCACTGGCTCGACTCCGACGTCGTCCTCACCCCGGGCGCGATCGAGGCCCACATGCGCTGGCACCACACGGCCCCCTACCTGGTGGTGACCGGCTACATCAGGTTCACCGGCGCGGAGCTGCCCGCCGAGCTCCCCGCCGACCTGGAGGAGCACTTCGAGCCGGCCGAGCCGCACGCCTGGATCGTCGACCTCGTCGAACGCACCGACGGCCTCACCGCCAACCCCCAGCGTCCCTTCAGCCTGCACGTCGGCGGCGCGACCTCGGTCGGGGCCCGCCTGATCGAGGCCGCCGGCCCCATGGACGACGAGCTGATCCTCGGCCAGGACACCGAGATGGGCTACCGGCTGGGCCAGGCGGGCGCGGTGTTCGTGCCCGAGCCGCGCGCCCGCGCCTACCATCTCGGCCCGACCATGCGCATGCGCGACAAGGAGTCCATCGACCGGGTGAGTCACGCGTTCGTGGCCGACCGCATCCCGGCGTACCGGTGGTTGCGCTCCCATCCGTCCCGCCAGTGGAAGATCCCGTACGTCACCGCCGTCGTGGACGGCACGGCCGGCTACGACAGCGTGCGCGCCACCGTGGACGCCCTGCTCGCCGGGACCGTTCCCGACCTGTCGGTGCTCCTGCTCGGCCCCTGGGACGAGGTGGGCCGCGAGCGCCGCTCCCCGCTCAAGGACCCCGGCCTCGACCTGGCCCTGGTCCACGGCCACTACCAGCACGAAGGACGGGTGCGCCTGGCCACGGCCGAGGAGCTGGACCCGGCCACGCCCTTCGTGCTGCGCCTGCCGCCCGGCTGGATCCCCGGCGAGGACACCCTCGCCCGCCTGCTCGACCTGGCCCGCGACGAGGGCCTCGGCCTGGTCGCCGTGCTGCTGCGGGAGTCGTCGCAGGGTGTCGTGGCGGCCCGCCTGGAACGCCGCTCGGCCTTCGCCAGGGCCCGCATGGTGGCCGGCGGTGAGCCCGGCGACCTCGACGACGTGGTGGACGCCGTGTCCGGCGTGTCCTGGGTCGAGGGCGAGACCTACGGGTTCACCACGGAGGCGGCGCCGCTGATCGGGCGGCGCGGGGCGTACCGGGCGCGGCTGGAGGCCCGGGCCGAGGCAGAGCGGCTGGCGGCGGAGGCCGACCGCCTGCGCGCCCAGGTGACCAAGTGGCGGGACGAGGCCACCCGGTGGCGCAGGACGGCCGTCGAGCTGCGGCGCGACGTGAGCACCCTGCGCCGCCAGCTCGCCGCCGCGAACCGCGCCCAGCAGAGCCTGCGCACCCTGCTGTCGGCCACGATGAAACGCGCGCTGGGCCGTCGCCTGCGATGAGACGAGCGCTGGGCCGCCTGCGCGGCCGACCGCGTCCCGCGGGCGGCGGTCAGTTCGGGCGCAGGGCCGACTTCAGCCGCCTGAACAGGGTGTTCTCGGCGGACTCGGCCGGGACCGCGACCGTCGCGGGGATGGTGACCGGCTCCGGCTGCGGCGGCGCGGGCCAGTAGCGGTCCGGCGGCTCGTGACGCACGCCGTGCGTGGTGTCGATGACCTCGTCGAGATCGGCGCCTGGACCGGCGAGCAGCAGCGCCCGGCCCAGCGCCGAGGTGCGTTCAAGCCGGGCCGTGCGCCCGTCGGGCAGGTCGACGACGAGCACCCCGGTCAGGTCCTTCTGCACCGACTCGACCATGCGCTCCAGCGTCGCCCGGTGCAGCGGCACGTCCACCGGCCCCCGGTAGCGGAACGGCGTGGGCGCGGGCGTGGGGGCGGCCTCGTCGATGAGCCGGATGCGTTCGTCGTGCGCGCACAGGTCGCGCATGAGCCGCAGCTCGAAGCACGGGTCCGACAACACCGCGCGCCGCCCGTCGTCGAGCCGTGACCACGGGCCCACCAGCGTCAGCACGACGTCCTGGAGCTTGCCGTCCAGGGCCGCCGTCACCGCCCGCCGCACCACCGACTCGGAGGTGTCGGTGACGTCCAGCACGATCTCCACGTACGGCACCAGCCACCGCCGCCCCCGGTCCTTGCGCAGGTCCCGGCGGAGCGGGATCCGGTGCGCCAGGTACGGCTCCACCGCCCGCACGGCCCGCTCCCGGTCGCGGTGCTGCGCCGGCAGCCCGAGGTGCACCGCCTGGGCGGCCCGGTCGGGCACGAACACCACGCCGTGCATGGCCAGCCGGTAGGAGAACTCGGTGTCCTCGCCGCGCACCACGGTCGGGTCGAGCCCGCCCACGGCGTCGAAGACCTCGCGGGGGAGGGCGAAGGTCGGCCCGGTGCACACGTGGTACGGGTTGCGGCTGCCGCGCAGCCCGTCGGTCTTGTCGATGGTCGCCTCGGTCGAGCTCGACACGGCCCCGGCCAGGTCGAACACCTCGTCCAGGCGCTCGGCGCGGAAGACCTGCCGCGCGGTGACCGGCGGCGCCTCGACGAACTTCTTCATCCCGATCGTGACCAGGTAGTCGGTCACGTGGTGCCAGCGGGCCAGGGCCTCGATGTGCTCGCGGCAGGCGACCATGTCGGCGTCGAGCCGCTGGATGATCTCCCCGTCGGCGGCCTTGGCGCCGGTGTTGACCGCGTTGGAGATGCCCCAGCCGTCGCGTACCGGGACGATCCTGGCGTTGACCGGCCGGATCTCCGGCAGCCGGACGGGCGGCGCGCTTCCGTCGTCGACGACCAGGATCTCCATGAGATGGCCCGGGTACGTCTGCGCGGCCAGCGCGGCCAGCGTCAGGTCGAGTTTGTCCTGCCCGCCGTGCGCCGGTATCACCACGCTCACGGACAACTCCGGCGACCAGGCCCCGAGCTCCGGCGGCACTACTGGTGAATAGTCGTTCTGCCTCAAAGCAGGACGCGCGTTCATGGTGACCCCCTGCCGAGACCTTATCGGGAGATGCTGAGAATTTCCTGAATAGTGGCGCTGTCCAACGACCTGTCCACTCAATGGACTCGGCTCCGCGCCCGCGCCGCGCACCCCGTACACTCGGTGGCCAACACCGCAGGTAGGGAGTCATCATGGGCAGGTCGTGGCGTGGCCTCATCGAGGAGTACCGAGAGCGTCTTCCGGTCACCACGAAGACGCCCGTCGTCACGCTCCTCGAAGGCGGCACCCCGCTCGTCCCGGCGCACCGCGTGTCGGCGCTGACGGGATGCGAGGTCTATCTCAAGGTCGAGGGGGCGAACCCGACCGGCAGCTTCAAGGACCGTGGCATGACCATGGCCATCAGCAAGGCGGTCGAAGAGGGCGCCAAGGCGGTCATCTGCGCCTCCACCGGCAACACCTCGGCCTCCGCGGCGGCCTACGCCGTACGCGCGGGGCTGACCTGCGCCGTGCTGGTGCCGAAGGGCAAGATCGCGATGGGCAAGCTGGCGCAGGCGCTCGTCCACGGGGCCACGCTGCTGCAGGTCGAGGGGTCGTTCGACGACTGCCTGGAGATGACCCGCAAGCTGTCCTCCAGCTACCCGATCGCGCTGGTCAACTCGGTCAACCCGTTCCGGCTGCAGGGCCAGAAGACGGCGGCGTTCGAGATCGTCGACACGCTCGGCGACGCCCCCGACATCCACTGCATCCCGGTGGGCAACGCGGGCAACATCTCGGCCTACTGGATGGGCTACCAGGAGTACGCCGACGACGGCGTCTCGACGAAGCGTCCGCGCATGTTCGGCTTCCAGGCCAGCGGCGCCGCGCCGATCGTCGAGGGCGCCCCGGTGACCCATCCCCACACGATCGCCACCGCCATCCGCATCGGCAACCCGGCGTCCTGGAACCTGGCCACCGCGGCCCGCGACGAGTCCGGCGGCGTCATCCAGGCGGTGACCGACCGGCAGATCGCGGCGGCGTACAAGCTGCTGGCCCAGGAGGAGGGCGTGTTCGTGGAGCTGGCCTCGGCGGCGAGCGTCGCGGGGCTGCTCCAGGCACACGCGCAGGGGCTCGTGGAGGCCGGGCAGCGCATCGTCTGCACCGTCACCGGCAACGGCCTGAAGGACCCCGACTGGGCCATCTCGGGCGCGCCCGCCCCGGTGGTCATCCCCATCGACGTGCATGCTGCCGCCGCGGCGCTCAACCTCGCCTGAAAGGCGCACGGGGAGTGAGCGAACGACGAGGGAACGGTGAATCGATGACGACGGTGCGAATCCGCGTGCCGGCCACGTCGGCCAACCTGGGGCCGGGCTTCGACGCGCTCGGCCTGGCGCTCACCCTCTACGACGACGTGGAGGCCACGCTCACCGCCGAGCCCGGCGTGCGCGTGAGCGTGGCGGGCGAAGGCGCGGGCGAGGTCGACCTCGGCGAGGGACACCTCGTCGTCCGGGCGATGCGCGAGGCGTACGCCCGCATGGGGACGCCGCAGCCCGCGGGCATCGCCCTGCGCTGCGTCAACCGCATCCCGCACGCCCGCGGCCTGGGCTCGTCCTCGGCCGCCGTCTGCGCCGGCATCCTGGCCGCCCGCGCGCTGAGCGACGGCGGCCTGTCCGACGACGAGGTCTTCGCGCTGGCCACCGAGATGGAGGGCCACCCCGACAACGTCGCTCCGTGCCTGGCCGGGGGCCTGACGGTGGCCTGGACCGACCACGCGGGAGCAGCGCGTATGGTGAAGCTGGCCCCCGACGAGAGGGTCCGTCCGGTCGTCGTCATTCCTACGACGCGGCTGGCCACGGAGACCGCTCGGGGGTTGTTGCCGAAGGACGTGCCCCACAAGGACGCCTCCTTCAACGCCGGCAGGGCCGCGTTGCTGATCGCCGCGCTGACCTCGCGGCCGGAACCAGAGCTGCTGCTCGCCGCCACCGAAGACCGTCTCCACCAGCCCTATCGCGCGCCTGCCATGCCGGAGAGCGCGCGTCTGGTAGAACGTCTGCGTGCAGTCGGCGTGCCCGCGGTCGTTTCGGGGGCGGGTCCCACGGTTCTTGCGTTTTCGTCACCGGATACGCAGGATTTGATCGCGCCAGAAGTGGGTAATGACTGGCACATCCAGCAAATGGACGTCGACCCGGTTGGTGCGAACGTTCAGTTCCCCGAGACACGCTGATGCCTCTTTAGACCTTCAGGGAATAGCCGTGTGCGCTGGTGATGTTAGGCTGATAGCCGCACCAGATGCCCCCTTGGTGGGTGCGTGCTTGTCAGCCATACATCGCTGCATCATGCTTCACGTCGCGAGGCGTGAGCAGCGCGGCTGTCTCCCCGGAATCCGTTGCCTCCGGTTGGCCCACACCCGGTTGGCCCAACGTGAGGCGGCGACGACGGGGACCTGCGCGTTCGACGCACATCGACATCTGGTTGGCGACAGCAATCTGGGGGGTGTCAGCCACGCGCCACGGTCCTGTGGCGGCCTGGACGAACCCCTCCCCAAGAGTGGCGGCCGTCCGCGACAGCCGAAGATCGCAACGTGCACCCCGACCCGGTCTGTCCCGCCGGGTCGCAAGCACCTCCGGGACGCCCGGCAGAACAAAACCGGCGCCCGACCCCTGGGAAGGACCTTTTAGTTGAGCGACACCACCGAACTCCTCTCCGACGCACCAGGCTCTCAGCCCGCGTCCGGCGACACCCCCATCCGCGCCGCGGCCAAGCCTCGTGCGCGTCGCTCCGGCACCGGCCTGTCCGCCAAGGTGCTGCCCGAGCTGCAGAAGATGGCCGCTGAGCTGGGCATCAGCGGCACCGGGCGCATGCGGAAGAGCCAGCTCATCGCGGCCATCCAGGAGAAGCAGGGTGGCGCCTCCGGAGATGGCGCTCCGGCGGCAGCCGCGGTTGAGGCGGCGCCCGTCCTGACGGAGGCCGCGCCTCCCGTGGCCGAGCGGCCCACCCGTACGCGCAGGGAACGTTCCCGCACCAAGCCCGCCGACGAGGCGGCACCGCAGGCCGCCGAGCCGGTGGCCGCGGCCCCCGAGCTCGTGGCCGCGCCGGCCGAGCCGGCCGTCGAGCAGCAGGCCCAGGTCGTGGACGCCGGTCAGGCCGACACGCGGGGCGAGCGCGAGAGCCGTCGCGAGCGGCGCAGCCGCGGCGAGCGCCGTGAGCGTGGCGACCGCGGCGAGCGCGGTGAGCGCAGCGACCGCGGTGAGCGTGGCGACCGTGCCGACCGCGGTGAGGGCGGCCGTGCCGAGGGCAGCCGCGGCGACCAGCGCGCCACGGACGCCGGCGGCAGGGGCGACCAGCGCGGCGAGCAGCGCAGTGACCAGCGTGGCGAGCAGCGCGGTGACCAGCGTGGCGGCGAGCAGCGTGGCGACCAGCGCGGCGACCAGCGCGGTGACCAGCGTGGTGGCGGCGACGACGACGACCGCGGGCGTGGCCGCAGGGGCCGCTTCAGGGAGCGCAACCGCGGCCGTGGCCGTGACCGCTTCGACAGCACCGAGCCCGTCATCGGCGACGACGACGTGCTCATCCCGATCGCCGGCATCCTCGACATCCTCGACAACTACGCGTTCGTCAGGACCAGCGGCTACCTGCCGGGCAGCAACGACGTCTACGTCTCGCTGGCCCAGATTCGCCGCAACGGCCTGCGCAAGGGCGACGTCATCACCGGCGCGGTGCGCCAGCCGCGCGACGGCGAGCGCCGCGAGAAGTTCAACGCCCTGGTCCGCCTCGACACCGTCAACGGCATGGACCCGGAGCAGGCCCGCAACCGGCCCGACTTCAACAAGCTGACGCCGCTCTACCCGCAGGAGCGCCTGCGCCTGGAGACCGAGCACAACATCCTCACCACGCGGATCATCGACCTGGTCTCGCCGATCGGCAAGGGCCAGCGCGGTCTGATCGTCTCGCCGCCCAAGGCCGGCAAGACGATGGTGCTGCAGGCGATCGCCAACGCGATCACCCGCAACAACCCCGAGTGCCACCTGATGGTCGTCCTCGTGGACGAGCGTCCGGAAGAGGTCACCGACATGCAGCGGTCGGTCAAGGGCGAGGTCATCCACTCGACCTTCGACCGTCCGGCCGAAGACCATACCACGGTCGCCGAGCTGGCCATCGAGCGCGCCAAGCGCCTGGTGGAGCTGGGCCACGACGTGGTCGTCCTGCTCGACTCGATCACGCGACTCGGCCGCGCCTACAACCTGGCGGCCCCGGCCTCCGGTCGTATCCTGTCGGGTGGTGTCGACTCCACGGCGCTCTACCCGCCGAAGCGCTTCTTCGGCGCCGCGCGCAACATCGAGAACGGCGGCTCGCTGACGATCCTCGCCACGGCCCTGGTCGAGACCGGGTCCAAGATGGACGAGGTCATCTTCGAGGAGTTCAAGGGCACCGGCAACATGGAGCTCAAGCTCAACCGCTCCCTGGCCGACAAGCGCATCTTCCCCGCGGTCGACGTCGACGCGTCCGGCACGCGTAAGGAAGAGATCCTCATGGCCAAGGAGGAGCTGCAGATCGTCTGGAAGCTCCGCCGGGTGCTGCACGCCCTGGACATGCAGCAGGCTCTGGAGCTTCTCCTGGAGAAGATGAAGGAGACCAAGTCCAACGCCGAGTTCCTTCTGCAGGTGCAGAAGACCACGGTGAGCAACGACCGCGACTAGCGGCCACGCGCCTTGAGGGGCGGCGGGGAGGTTCTCCCGCCGCCCCTTTCGCATGCCAGGGCGCCGGGGTGGGGTTAACCCCACCCGTGGATCGGACGTCTGCTCCATTCACCCCGTCCGCGGCGCCGGGCAGGCTGGGGGCATGCGATCGGTGAGGCTGAAGGACAGGGTGCCGTTCGGGCCGAAGGGGCCGTTAGGGGTGCTGGTTGACCCGATGACCTGGCGGGCGGCCCCGTACCTGCTGGTCAGCGCGGGGTTCGGGATGGCCTGGTTCGTCGTGGTGACCCTGGCCACGACGGTGGCGGTGCCGCTGGTGGTCGTCTGGGTGGGGCTGCCGCTGACGATGGCGACCGTGCTGATGTGGCGCGGCGGGGCGATGCTGGAGCGGCGGCTGATGGGGGCGGCGTTCGGGGTGCGGATCGCCGACCCGTACCGGAGCAGGCCCGAGGGCGGGCTGCTTGCGCACCTCACCTGGCTGCTGGGCGACAAGGCCACCTGGCAGGACCTCGGCTACCTCCTCATGCTCCTGCCGCTGGGCCTGGTCGAGTCCGCGTTGTCGCTGGCCCTGTGGACGGCGACGGCGACGCTGCTCCTCGCGCCCCTGGCCCGCGTCCTGTACGTCCTGAGCGACGGGCGCACCGGCCTGATCATCGACGACTGGGCGGGCGTGCTGGTCGCGGGCGCGGCCGGCGTGGTGCTGCTCGTCGTGACGGCCTATCTCGTACGGGGCATCGCCTGGCTGCACGGCACCCTGGCCACGGTGCTGCTCGGCGGCAGCGAGGAGGAGCGGCTGCGGGCCAGCCGGGCCAGGGGGATCGACGCCGCCGAGGCCGAACGCCGCAGGATCGAGCGCGACCTGCACGACGGCGCGCAGCAGCGGCTGCTGTCGGTGGCGGTGGACCTCGGACGGGCGCAGGCCAAGTTCGACGCCGAGCCGGAGGAGGCCAGGGCGCTGATCGTCCAGGCCCACGCGGGCACGAAGGCGGCCATCGCCGAGCTGCGCGACCTGGCCCGCGGCATCCACCCGGCCATCCTCACCGACCGCGGGCTCGACGCGGCGCTGTCGGGGCTGGCCGCGCGGGCCCCGGTGCACGTGGACGTCTCCGTCGAACTGACCGAACGACCGCCCGCCGCGGTGGAGAGCATCGCGTACTTCATCGTCGCCGAGGCCCTGACCAACCTCGCCAAGCACTCGGGCGCGACGGAGGCGTCGGTGGCGGTGTTCGAGGGCGACCGCGGCGTGGTCGTGGACGTGTGGGACAACGGCATCGGCGGCGCCGTCGTCACGCCGGACGGCGGGCTGTCGGGCCTGGCCGACCGGGCGGCGACCATCGACGGCGTGCTCGTGCTGCACAGCCCCGTCGGGGGGCCGACGATCGTGCGTGCGGAGCTGCCCTGCGAATGGTAGGCATGTGCACATGCGCGTGGTCATCGCCGAGGATTCCGTACTGTTGCGCGAGGGGCTGGCGCGGTTGCTCGCCGACGGCGGTTTCGAGACCGTCGCGGCGGTCTCCGACGGGCCCGCGCTGGTGGCCGCCGTCCACGAACACGAGCCCGACCTGGCGATCGTCGACGTGCGCATGCCGCCCACCCACACCGACGAAGGGCTGAAGGCGGCGCTGAGGGTCCGCGAGGCCAGGCCCGACTTCCCGATCCTGGTCCTGTCCCAGTACGTCGAGGAGCGCTACGCGGGCGAGCTGATCGGCAAGGCCGTCGGCTACCTGCTGAAGGAGCGGGTGGCCGACGTGGCCGAGTTCATGGAGGCGGTGCGCGAGGTCGCGGCGGGCGGCACGGTGATCGATCCGGAGGTCGTCGTGCAACTGCTCAGCCGCAGGCGCAGGGGCGCGCCGCTCGACCTGCTCTCCCCCCGGGAGCGCGAGGTCCTGGCCCTGATGGCCGAGGGCCGCTCCAACACCGCGATCGCCTCCAGGCTGGTCGTCACCGAAGGGGCGGTGGAGAAACACGTGTCCGGCATCTTCGCCAAGCTGGCCCTCGGGCCCGCGCCCGAGGACCATCGGCGGGTTCTCGCCGTCCTGACGTATCTGGGTCGCTGATACGGCCTGCACCCGGGGTTGGGGATGCGGGCCGTACCCGCTACCTCACGTCCACGAACTCCTGCGGCGACAGGGAGGTGCGCGTCTTGCTCGTGCCGGGCACCTTGACCTGGAAGTAGCCGTCCTTCTTGCCCTTGAAGGTCTTGCTGTACTTGCCGGTCGAGGTCGCCTTGGCGTACCCCATGAACTTGTACGTCTTGGTGCCCTTGGCCTTGAAGTACACCTCGACGATCTTGTTCTTGTACGCCTTGGTGCCGCGGTAGACCTTGCCGTAGACCTTGAACGCCCGGCCCTTGGTGACCTTGTTCGGGGCCGAGATCGTCACCCTGGTCTTGGCCTTCTTGGACGCGCCGCCGGTCGGGGCGACGACCGAGAACGACGCCTCGCCCTTGAGCGTCTGGCCGCTGCGGGTGGCGTACACCTCCAGGGTCCAGGCGCCCTCGGTGGTGTCGTCGGTGAAGTACGTGACGCCGCGGTAGTAGCTGTCCGACTCCTTGGCCAGCTCACCGAGGTCGTAGTACTCGCTGGTGGTGTCGCTGACGAGCTTGGCCGAGACCGTGCCCGCGTCCTTCACCGACGCCTCGACCGTGACCTTGGTGTCCCTGCCCTTGACGAGCTGGACGGGGTCGGGGGTGACGTTCGCGCCGGAGATGCCCTGCTTGCCGGAGACCTTGACGGTGAAGGTGCTCGGGCTGCTTCCCCCGCCCGAGCGGGCGACGTTGACGGTGAGCTTCCAGTCGCCCGCCGGGTCGTCCTTGGTGATCGTCCACTTGCCGGTGATCGTCTTGTCGGGAGCCGGCGACGGGGTGGCGGTCGGGGTGGAGGTGGAGGTGGAGGTGCTCGGCGTGAAGTCGAACGACACCGTCTTGGCCGACTTGCCGGGCGGCTCGATGGACCCGGTCACGCCGGTGACGGTGTCCGGGTTCTTGAGCTTGAGCGTGACGGTGGCGTCGACGTCCTTCTCCAGCGGGACGTACGCGCTCGCCGACGCGTCGCCCGCGAAGTCGTCCGCCAGCGCGTACGCCGAGGCCGACGCGCCGGTGGCCGAGAGACCGGCGCCTCCGAGGAGAACGGCGGCCCCCGTGGCGGCCGCGAGGAGCAGCCGCACCCTTCTCTTCATCAGTTGGGTGATCCTTTGGCTAAGTCCCATTTGTGGGAAAAGTGATGGTTTGTGCGAGGGAGCCTAGTGTGGCGCGTGCGGCCGCGTCATGAAGATCGCGGGAATGCCCCATGGCCTGGGCAGGTTGCACGATCTGGCACACTGGTAGCTGACCATTTTGCGGTTCCGGTTCACGCCACGCGTGAAGGCGACCCGGCGGCCGCAGCCCGAAAGGACAGCCATGAAGCCCGACATCCACCCCGATTACCACGTGACGCAGGTCTCCTGCTCCTGCGGCAACACGTTCACGACCCGCAGCACCGCGAAGAACGGCGTCATCCACGCCGACGTGTGCTCGGCCTGCCACCCGTTCTACACGGGCAAGCAGAAGATCCTCGACACCGGCGGCCGGGTGGCTCGCTTCGAGAAGCGCTTCGGCAAGAAGGCCACGGGCAAGTAGCTTCACCGACGCCGACCCGGCCGCACCACGTGCGCCGGGTCGGCGTTGTTGGTGAAACGGCATTCAAACCACTGAAGGACCCACGGTGAACCTCGACGAGTTGCTCAAGGAGTATTCCGAGCTGGAGCTGCAGCTTGCCGACCCCGCCGTGCACGCCGACCAGAACAAGGCCCGCACACTCGGCCGGCGCTACAGCCAGCTCACCCCGATCGTCAGCACCTACCGGGAGCTCGACACGGCCCGCGAGGACCTGACGGCGGCCAAGGAACTGGCCGGTGAGGACGACGGGTTCGCGGCCGAGGCGGCCGAGATCGAGGAGCGCATCCCTCAGCTTGAGGAGAAGCTCAAGCACCTGCTCATCCCGCGCGACCCCAACGATGACAAAGACATCATCATGGAGATCAAGGCGGGCGAGGGCGGCGAGGAGTCCGCGCTGTTCGCCGGCGACCTGCTGCGGATGTACCTGCGCTACGCCGAGCGCCTCGGCTGGAAGACCGAGATCATCGACACCCAGCCCTCCGACCTCGGCGGCTACAAGGACGTCACGGTCGGCATCAAGGCCAAGGGCGACGAGGGCGTGTGGTCCAGGCTCAAGTTCGAGGGCGGCGTCCACCGCGTGCAGCGGGTGCCCGTCACCGAGTCCCAGGGCCGCATCCACACCAGTGCCGCGGGCGTGCTGGTCTACCCGGAGGCGGAGGAGGTCGACGTCCAGATCGACCCCAACGACCTGCGCATCGACGTCTACCGCTCCAGCGGTCCCGGTGGCCAGAGCGTCAACACGACCGACTCGGCCGTGCGCATCACCCACCTGCCCACGGGCGTGGTCGTCTCCTGCCAGAACGAGAAGAGCCAGCTCCAGAACAAGGAGTCGGCGATGCGCATCCTGCGTGCCCGCCTGCTGGCCGTGGCCCAGGAGCAGGCCGACGCCGCGGCGCAGGCCGAGCGCAAGTCGCAGGTCCGCACGGTCGACCGTTCCGAGCGCATCCGCACGTACAACTTTCCCGAGAACCGGATTTCCGACCACCGCGTAGGCTTCAAGGCGTATAACCTCGACCAGGTTCTCGACGGCGAGCTCAACGCCGTCACCCAGGCACTCATCGACGCCGAGATGGCGGAGAAGCTCGCACAACACTCATGACATTTCTGCTGGACGAGATCGCTCTGGCCACCGCCCGGCTCGCCGAGGCAGGTGTGCCTTCGCCGCGCACCGACGCGGAGGAGATCGCGGCGTTCGTCCACGGCGTGCGCAGGAGCGAGCTCCACACGGTCAAGGACTCCGACTTCGACGCGCTGTTCTGGGAGGGCATCGCCCGGCGCGAGGCGCGTGAGCCGCTGCAGCACATCACCGGCCACGCCTACTTCCGCTACCTGGAGCTCGCGGTCGGCCCCGGCGTGTTCGTGCCGCGGCCGGAGACCGAGGTCATGGCCGGGTGGGCGATCGAGACCCTGCGCGCCATGGACGTGACGGCGCCCCTCGTCGTCGACCTCGGCACCGGCTCGGGGGCCATCGCGCTGTCGATCGCCCAGGAGGTCGCGCTCGCCGAGGTGCACGCCGTCGAGGTCGACCCCGCGGCCTACACCTGGGCCAAGCGCAACATCTCCGAGCTGGGCCAGGGGCGTACGCACCTGCACCCGGAAGACCTCGCCGAAGCCCTTCCCGAGCTCAACGGCAAGGTCGACCTGGTGATCTCCAACCCGCCGTACATCCCGCCCGGCGCCATCCCGCGCGACCCCGAGGTCCGCGACTACGACCCCTCCCGGGCCCTTTACGGCTCTGGCGACGACGGCCTCGGCGAGGTGCGCGCGGTCGAACGCACCGCCCGCCGCCTGCTGCGTCCCGGCGGCTGGGTGGCCGTCGAACACGCCGACGAGCAGGGCAGGGCCGTCTATCTGACCTTCCCGGAGGACAACGGCTGGCGCGACGTCCGCCTGCGCCAGGACCTCACCCGAAGGGACCGCTTCGTCACGGCCAGACTCGGCCAGGACTAGGATGCACGCCGTGGGAAGACGCTTTGACTGCTCCGACCTCGACCAGCGCGCCGAGGGCCTGATCGAGGCCGCCACCGCCGTGCGCCGCGGCGAGCTGGTCGTGCTGCCGACCGACACCGTCTACGGCATCGGCGCCGACGCGTTCATGCCGCCGGCCGTCACCGCGCTGCTCGACGCCAAGGGGCGCGGCCGCGACATGCCGCCGCCCGTGCTCGTGGGCACCGTCCGAGCCGCCACAGCGCTCGTGGACGACCTCGGGCCCTACGGGCAGGATCTCATCGACGCCTTCTGGCCCGGGCCGCTCACGCTGGTCTGCAGGGCCAACAGGGCCCTTTCCTGGGACCTGGGCGACACCAAGGGCACGGTCGCCGTCCGCATGCCGCTCCACCCGGTCGCCCTCGACCTGCTCAAGGAGACCGGCCCGATGGCCGTCTCCAGCGCCAACCGCTCCGGCGCCCCCGCGGCGACGACGGCGGAGGAGGCCGAGGAGCAGCTCGGCGACTCGGTCGCGGTCTACCTCGACGGCGGCAAGACCACCGACAACACGCCCTCGACCATCCTCGACCTCACCACGGCGGTGCCCCGGATGTTGCGCCGCGGCGCGATCCCCGTCGAGAAGCTGCGCGGCATCATCGGCTACGTCGCCACCGACGACTGACGTATACCGTCTTTGCATCCCGGCTGCGGCGACGCCACGGCCGCGATTACCGTGAGTCCCGGAACGGCGACACGTCCGGGAGTGGCCCATGGGCAAGTTCGACGGCATGGATCCGCAGCTGGTCCGTGACCTGCTGGCCGAGGTCAAGCACGCGTCCTCGGCGCTGCGCACGGCCGAGGACCAGGTCAGGGCGGTGCTGAGCCGTGCCGGGCTGTCCGCGCGGAGCACCCACCGTCCGGTCCAGGTGGCCGACTCCGCCGATCACATGGTCAAGGACGTCAACGCGCGGCTGGCCGTCCTGGAGAAGCGCGCCGACGGGAAGCTGGGCGACACGTCGAAGACGGGCGGCGGCGGCACGGCCGACGAGCCCAAGGAGTCGCCCGGCAGCCGCGACGACAAGTACGGCAACCCCCGCGCCGACGACCCGCCCAAGCACACCGACCCCGCTCACCCCGCCGACCCGAAGCCCACCCACCCCTCCACCCCGAAGGACCACGACCCGAAACCCACCGACCCACCCCCGAAAACCCCCGACCCCAAGCCAACGGACCCACCTGCGTCGAGGGACCACGACCCCAAGCCGACGGACCCGCCTGCGTCGAGGGACCACGACCCCAAGCCGACGGACCCCCCGACGCAGAAGGACCCTGACAGCAAGACCGGCGACGACGGTGCCAAGGCCGACGGTGACGGGAAGGCGTGCGACGACGCCGACAAGGACACCGGGACCAGCGGAAACGACACCAGGACCGACGACCGGACCGGTGATCGGAGCGGTGACCGCACAGACGGCAGCACCGGCGACACCCCGGCCGCCGACGACCCCAAGGCACCCGACCAGGACAGCAGACGCGACCGGGGAGCGGAAACTGACACCGGCACGGCCAACGTCCCGGCGAAGGACCAGCCGGACGACCCGCACAAGCCCCAGGTCGTGGTGGTCGACGGCGTGAAGGTCCTCCAGGTCCCCATCGACCCGCCCACGGCCGAACAACTGGAATCCCTGCTCAAGAACGTCGACAACGTGCAGCCCGCCGACATGCCGACCGTGCACGCCGACGGAGGTGCGGCGACGGCGGGCGGAGGCGAAGGGCTGTCGGTGCCGACAGGAGAGGGCGGCACGGACCCCTCGACGGCCACCTCAGGCAGCACCCCCGGCCACCACCCCGGCACCACAACCGCCACCGGCCACCCGTACGGCACCGCAACTGCCACCGGCCACCCGTACGGCACTGCAAACGCCACCGGTCACCCCTACGGCACGTCAGAAGGCACGGGCGCACACTTCGGCACCGCAGGCGACACGACCTCTCACAACGGCACCCAAGGCGATGCGGCCACCCACTCCGGCACCACCGGAGACGCCTACCGCGGCACCACCGGGGACACAGGCGCCCACCAGGGCACCCCAGGGGACGCGGGCCACGCCCATGGCACCCACGCCGACGGCACCTCCTCCACCCCGACCCGCCCCGACACCACCACAGGCACCGCCACCCAGCCCATCGGCGACACCGGCCGGGCCGACGGCGCAAATGGCCACACGGACACCGGCACAGACCGGGCCGACGGCTCCAGCGGCGGCGCGAACAGCGACACCGGCCGCTCCGACGGCGGCACCACGGACACCGGCCGCCCTGACGACACCGCCTGCGCCGACGACAAGGCCACGAACGGCACCCGCACTGACGCGGACACCGCCAACGGCAGCCGCGACGCCGGCAGCGGTGCCGGCGGCAACTCCGACGGTGGGCGCGCCGGCGTGGGGGCCGGTGGTGGTGCGGCGGATGCCGGGCGGGCTCATGGGGGGGCGGCGGACGCTGGTCGGGCCGGTGCGGATGGTGGAGCGGCTGGGCGGGGTGACGGGTCCGCTGGGGTGCGGATTCCGCCTACGGCGCCTGGGGGAGGGGCGGCCGTATCTGCTGGAGGAGACGTATCGGCGGGAGGGGACGCATCTGCTGGCGATACAGGGCGGCATGGCGCGGCTGCTTACGGCGGCGGGGGGCATGGGGTCGGGAGTCATGGTGATGGTGGGGCACAGGGCTTGGATGGCGGGGGTGTCGGTGGGAAGTGGGTGAGTGAGGGGGACGGGGTTGTGGCTGTGGATGTGTCCGCGGCCGGGCCGGAGGCGATCAGGACTTTGATCGACGACGTCCGCGACATTCAGCCGCTCGACATGCCATCCGTGGAGGTTCCGTCCGGTGAGTACGGCGAGGGTGACTGGACGCCCAGGGACATCAGGCCGGACGGTCCATCGGGTGAGGCCGATCCCGGGACGTCGGGAAGGAGCGTGTGATGTACGTCGACCCGCCCGCCCCCAGGCCCAGGAGCAGGGACGAGATGCCACCCGTCACCGCCGCGGGCCCGCTGGACAACCAGCCGCTGGCCTACGAGTTCAACCCCGACTACGAACGTCTCGTCACCGCCTGGAACACCGTCATGCCCATGCTGGAGAAGCTCAGCACGGCCCTCGACAAGGCGTACGCGCTGGCCAAGAGCCCGCAGACGTGGGACGCGCCGGTCGGCGATCGTTATGTGCAGGACATCCGGGAATGGCGGTCGAAGCTGGCTCTCTACCGTCACGCCGTGCTCACCGCGATCAGCGACCAGGCCGACGACACCCCGAGGTGGATCCCCAGCCAGACCGGCGCACCACACGCCTTCCCCTGACCTCCGCCTTCCCCGGCGCTTCACGGTTCGTGAGGTTCGCGCTCTCGGAGCTTCGCGGTCGCCGCACTCCGTCCTTCGCAGGTGAACGCGCTCATGGCTCCTGACCGACACGGCCCCCATGCCCTCGCAAGCGACTGCCCTCGCAGCGCGGTTATCTGGGCAAAACGGACATGCGGTCGTACAGTGGAGAAATGGGTGGGGAGCCGTACTACGGGCCCGACTTCGGGCGGTTGCGGCGGCAGGATCCGGAGCTGGCGCAGGTGCTGCTCGACGAGCTCGAACGCGAACGCACCGGCATCCAGCTGATCGCCGGCGAGAACTTCACCTCCCCCGCGGTCATGGCCGCCCTGGGCTCCACCCTCACCAACAAGTACGCCGAGGGCTACCCCGGCAGGCGCTACTACGGCGGCTGCGAGGTCGTCGACCGGGCCGAACGGCTGGCCGTGGAGCGGGCGTGCAGGCTGTTCGGGGCCGAGCACGCCAACGTCCAGCCGCATTCCGGCGCGAGCGCCAACCTGGCCGCCTACGCCGCCCTGCTCCAGCCCGGCGACACCATGCTCGCCATGGCGCTCCCGCACGGCGGCCACCTCACGCACGGCTCGAAGGCGAACTTCTCGGGACGATGGTTCGACGTCGCCTCCTACGGCGTGCGGCGCGACACCGAGCTCATCGACTACGACGAGGTGCGCGACCTGGCGCTGCGACGCCGGCCCAAGGTCATCGTGTGCGGCGCGACGGCGTACCCGAGGCTGATCGACTTCTCGGTCTTCCGCGGCATCGCCGACGAGGTGGGCGCGTGGTTGCTGGCCGACGTGGCGCACCCGATCGGGCTGATGGCGGGCGGGGTGATCCCGTCGGCGGTGCCGTACGCGGACGTCGTGACGATGACCACGCACAAGGTGCTGCGCGGGCCGCGCGGCGGCGCGATCCTGTGCACGGAGGAGCTGGCCGCCAAGATCGACCGGGCGGTGTTCCCGTTCGTGCAGGGCGGGCCGCTGATGCACGCGGTGGCGGCCAAGGCGGTGGCGTTCGGTGAGGCGCTGCGGCCGGAGTTCGCCGAGTACGCGGGCCGCGTCGTCGCCAACGCCCGCACGCTCGCCGGCGCGCTGGACGGGGCGGGCATGCGTCCGGTCACCGGCGGCACCGACACCCACCTGACCCTGATCGACCTGCGTGAGCTGGGCGTCTCGGGCGCCGAGGCCGAACGGCGCTGCGCGGCCGCCGGCATCACGCTCAACCGCAACGTCATCCCCTACGATCCGGAGCCGGCGGCCGTCACCTCCGGGATCCGGGTGGGCACGGCGTGCGTGACCACGCAGGGCATGGGCCCGCGGGAGATGGAAGAGGTGGGAAGTCTGCTGTCGATGTCCGTGCGCGACCCGGCCGTAGCACCCGAGGTCAGGGAAAGAGTGGCGGCGCTTCTCGCCATCCATCAGCCATATCTCAGCGAATATTAAGCTGGTCTGTGTCGGTTTCCGGTCACAGCTGGCCGGAGCATCCGGGAAACTAGGTCCGTGCGCGAATACCTGTTCATGGCGCTCATCTCGGCAGCGGTGACGTATCTGCTGGTCCCGCTGGTGCGCCGCTTCGCCATCCGCATCGGCGCCATGCCCGAGGTTCGCGAGCGCGACGTGCACACCACGCCGACGCCGAGACTCGGCGGCCTGGCCATGTACGGCGGCCTGGTGGTCGGCCTGCTGGTCGCCAGCCAGCTGAAACACACGGGCGCGGCGCTGTCGGAGTACGACGGCAAAGCCGTCACCGCGTTGATCGTCGCCGGCGGCCTGATCACGCTCACCGGCTTCCTCGACGACTGGTGGGGCATGGACGCCTTCATCAAGCTCGGCGGGCAGATCGCGGCGGCGGGCGTGCTGGTCTACTTCGACCTGCGGCTGCTCTACATCCCGCTGCCGAAGGACTGGGGCGGCTCCACCAGCCTCGACTACACGCTGAGCACGATCATCACCATCATGATCGTGGTGGTCACCATCAACGCCGTGAACTTCGTCGACGGGCTCGACGGGCTCGCGGCCGGCATCGTGTGCATCGCCGCCATGGCCACGTGGGCGTACTCGATCCTGCTGGCCCAGAGCATGAGCGTGGGGAACATCACCACGACGGCGGCCATCGCGGCCGTCCTCATCGGCACGTGCCTGGGTTTCCTGCCGCACAACTTCCATCCGGCCAAGATCTTCATGGGCGACACCGGGGCGATGCTGATCGGGCTGGTGCTCGCCTCCTCGATCGTCACGGTGACACCGCTCGACCCGGCCGCCATCGAGGACATGAACAAGGTCCCGGTGCTGCTGCCGCTGATGCTGCCGGCGGCGGTGCTGGTCCTGCCGCTGATCGACCTGATCACCGCCGTGGTCCGGCGCACGTCCCACGGCATGTCGCCGTTCGCGCCCGACCGCGGTCACCTGCACCACCGGCTGCTGGACATCGGCCACTCGCACCGCCGCTCGGTGCTGATCATGTACGCGTGGGCGTTCCTGTTCGCCTTCGGCCTGGTGGCGATGTCCCGCGAGGGCGTGCCGGTGCTGCTGTTCGTCGTGGTCATCGTGCTGGCGCTGGCGGTGCTCGTCCTGATGGCGGCGCCCCGGTGGCGGGGGAGGGGCGGCGCGCACGCCGCCCCGCGTGACAAGCAGCCCGACGACGACGGGCCGCCCACCGGCCCGATGCCGCCGATCGGCCCGGACACCCAGGTCAGGCGGCAGATGCCGCCGCAGGGCGGCCCCTCGGCGCAGGAACGCGCGAGCGCCGAGAGCAAACCGGTCATTCCTGCATTTCCGAGCCGTCCGTGATCGGGAACTAGAAACGGCAGGTAAAAGCGGTCTTCCGTGAGCTTGTGATATCTTTCACGAGCAGGGACCTCCAGACGCACATGTTCTGGAGGTAGCAAACGCTCGCTTGACAACATGCTGATGGAGCACCGATGCAGGCCAACGACGTGCGCGTACTCAAGAGCGCCGCTGTTCCGACCTTCGCGGTCGGGGTGGTCGCGGTCATCGTGGCGTTCCTCCTGGCGGGCGGCAAGGGAGCGCTCGGCGCGGCCCTCGGCACCTTGCTCGTCGGGGTTTTCTTCAGCATCAGCGTGGTAGCGGTCTCCTATGCCGCACGCGTCTCCCCGCAGATGATGGCGATCGCGGCGATGGTCAGCTACCTCGTCAAAGTCGTCGCCATCATGGTGGTGCTGTCCGCCTTCCGTGAGACCACCGCCTGGAACACCCAGGCCTTCGCGTGGTCCGTGGTCGGATGCACGCTCGTCTGGACCGGATTCGAGGTCCGCGCGTTCATGAAGACCAAGATGCTCTACGTCGACCCCGAAGCCTCGGTCCCCGGAAAGGGCGACTCATGAGGCAGGTAAAGGGATGGGGTCCGATATGACTAGTCCTCCACTCGCCTGCTATCGTCGGGGCCGCGATGAGCGCACAGGAACGCCGGCCGGAACACGACGGTCGCGACTTCTCCGATGCCATGTGGTCAGTCCCCAGCTATCTGCTCGCCGGGATGGCGGTCTATGGCGGTCTCGGGTGGTTGCTGGACCGGTGGCTCGACATGTCCGCGTTCTTCCCCATAGGCGTGGTCCTTGGGGTCGTGCTCGGCGGCTACGCGGTCTACCGGAAGTTCGGTCGCTAACCCGACGCAGCGATCGCCTCGCTGAGGAAACCCTTGTGATCCACTACGACGTTGAAGGGAACGCCGCGTGATTGCGCTGACGGTCCTCGCCCCCGAAGACAACTTCCGGGCGCCATCGCCCGATGAGCTGTTCAATTCGTTCACGCCGATCATCCCCGGGGTGACCTGGTTCACCAAGCCGGTGCTGCTGGCGATGCTCAGCGCGCTCGTGGTGATCGCCGTGTGCTGGGTGGCCTTCGCCAAGCCGAAGCTCGTGCCGAGGGGCACCCAGAACGTCGTCGAGTACGGCTACATGTTCGTCCGTGACCAGATCGCCCGGCCGTTCCTCGGCAAGGACGCCGATCGGTGGATGGGCCTGCTGGTCACGCTCTTCTTCCTGGTCCTGTTCTGGAACATCCTCGGCGTGATCCCGCTCGCGCAGTTCCCGGTCGCCTCGCACATCGCGTTCCCGGCCGTGCTCGCGCTCTCGATCTACGCGATCAAGGTCTACCTGGGCGTCAAGCACCAGGGCGGCATCGGTTACTTCAAGAACATGATGTTCCCGCCCGGCCTGCCCAAGCCGATCTACTTCCTTCTGGCGCCGATCGAGTTCCTGTCGAACATGATCATCGCGCCGTTCACGCACGCTGTCCGACTGTTCGCGAACATGTTCGCCGGTCACATGCTGCTCGCGTTCTTCAGCATGGTCGGCTTCTGGTTCCTGTTCGAGAAGCTGACGCCCTTGGGCGCACCCGTCGGCGTGGTGGGCGTGATCATGACGATCATCCTGACCGGGTTCGAGATGTTCATCCAGTTCCTGCAGGCCTTCCTGTTCGCAATGCTGGCGTCGATGTACATCGGCGGCGCGCTGCACCCGGATCACTGAGAACCACATACCGGAATATCCATGACCGGTGGGACTCCCTTCACCGGCCGTCCAGTAAAGGAAATAGCAATGAGCGTTCTCGCTGAGGTCTCCGGCAACGTCACCGCCATCGGTTACGGTCTCGCCGCCATCGGCCCCGGCATCGGCGTCGGCATCATCTTCGGTCAGGGCGTGCAGGCCATCGCGCGTCAGCCCGAGGCTTACGGCCTGATCCGCCAGAACATGCTCCTCGGCTTCGTCCTCACCGAGGCCCTCGCCCTGATCGGTCTGGTCGCGCCGTTCATCTTCGCGGGCATCTAGGACCAGAAGAATTCTGACGAAAGGCTGCACCCATGATTAAGGCAGCTACGCTCCTCGCGCAGGAAGAAGGGGCGAACCCGCTCCTTCCGCACACGTTCGAGCTCGTCGTCGGTATCTTCTCGTTCCTCGTCGTCCTCCTCGTCGTCGGCAAGATTCTCGTTCCGCGCATCCAGAAGACTCTGGCCGAGCGGACCGACGCGATCGAGGGTGGCATCAAGAGGGCTGAGGAGGCCCAGGCCGAGGCGCAGAACCTCCAGCGGCAGTACGCGCAGCAGCTCGAGGAGGCCCGCCGCGAGGCCGGCCGGCTCCGTGAAGAGGCTCGTGAGCAGGCCGCGCAGATCAAGGCGGAGCTCCGCGAGGAGGCGCAGGCCGAGGCCCGTCGTCTCGTCGAGGCCGCGCACGCCCAGATCGAGGCCGACCGCGCCGCCGCGTTCGCGCAGCTCCGCACGGAGATCGGCCGTCTGTCCACCGAGCTGGCCGGCCGCATCGTCGGCGAGTCCCTCGAGGACGAGGTCCGCCAGAGCCGGATCGTGGACAGGTTCCTCGACGAGCTTGAGAGCAGCAACGCGCAGGCGGTGCGCTAATGCGAGGTCTGAGCAGGACCTCGTTGGCAGAGGTCGAGGAGCGCTTCAACGCGGTCGCGGGCAGCGCCGACCTCGGCGCGCTCTCCGACGAGTTGTTCGCCGTCGCGGATCTGCTCGACCGCGAGCACGGCCTGCGCCGCGCGCTGTCCGACCCGGCCAGGGCCGCCGAGCAGAAGGCGGGCACCGTCCGCGCCCTGCTCGGCGGCAAGGTCTCCGAGGCGGCCCTCGCCACGACCGAGGCCGCGGTCTCGGTCCGGTGGTCGCGCGCGGGTGACCTGGCCGACTCGCTCGAACGGCTCGGCGTCGTCGCCGCCGCCGCCGAGGCGGAGGGCCAGTCCAGGCTCGACGACGTCGAGGACGAGCTCTTCCGCTTCGGCCGTATCGTCGCCGCCAACCCCGACCTCCGACGCGCGCTCGCCGACGCGGCCGCGCCCGCGGAGGGCAAGCGGCAGCTGCTGAGCGACCTGCTCGGCGGCAAGGTGGCCCCCACCAGCCAGCGCCTGATCACGCAGCTGGCGGTGCACCCGCGAGGGCGTAGCCTGGAAGTGGGCTTGGAGGAGTTCGGCCAGCTCGTGGCCCAGCAGCGCCAGCGCCTGGTGGCGGTCGTGCGCAGCGCGGTCGAGCTGTCCGACGCGCAGAAGCAGCGACTGGCCGACTGGCTGCGCACCTCCTACGGTCGTGACGTGCACCTGAACGTCGAGGTGGACAAGCGAGTGCTCGGTGGGTTCTCGGTCCGCATCGGCGACGAGATGATCGACACCACGATCGTGGGACGAATTGAAGAAGTCCGCCGCCGGTTGGCCGGCTGAGGCGCAGTGAGCGCCGAATGAATAGGGAGACAGAGTAGAGATGGCGGAGCTTACGATCCGGCCGGACGAGATCCGGGACGCGCTTGAGCGCTTCGTCCAGGCGTACGAACCGGAAGGCGCCGCGCGCGAGGAGATCGGGACCGTCGTCGACGCCGGCGACGGCATTGCCCATGTCTCCGGCCTTCCCTCGGCGATGGCGAACGAGCTGCTCGAGTTCGAGGACGGCACGCGCGGCCTGGCCCTGAACCTCGACCCCCGAGAGATCGGCGTCGTGGTCCTGGGCGACTTCAGCCACATCGAGGAGGGCCAGACGGTCCGCCGGACGGGCGAGGTCCTGTCCGTGCCCGTCGGCGACAACTTCCTCGGCCGCGTGGTCGACCCGCTCGGCAACCCCCTCGACGGCAAGGGCGCGATCGAGTCCGAGGGCCTGCGCGCCCTCGAACTGCAGGCCCCCTCGGTCGTCCAGCGGCAGCCGGTGAAGCAGCCGCTGCAGACCGGCATCAAGGCGATCGACGCCATGACGCCGATCGGCCGCGGCCAGCGCCAGCTGATCATCGGTGACCGTGGCACGGGCAAGACGGCCGTCGCCGTGGACACGATCATCAACCAGCGCGACAACTGGCTCTCGGGCGACCCCGAGAAGCAGGTGCGCTGCGTCTACGTCGCGGTCGGCCAGAAGGGCTCGACGATCGCCCAGGTGCGTTCCCGCCTCGAAGAGGCCGGCGCCCTGGAGTACACCACGATCGTCGCCGCCCCGGCCTCCGACCCGGCCGGTTACAAGTACATCTCCCCGTACACCGGTTCGGCCATCGGCCAGCACTGGATGTACCAGGGCAAGCACGTCCTCATCATCTTCGACGACCTCACCAAGCAGGCCGACGCCTACCGCGCCGTCTCGCTGCTGCTTCGCCGCCCGCCGGGCCGCGAGGCGTTCCCCGGTGACGTCTTCTACCTCCACTCCCGCCTGCTGGAGCGCTGCGCCAAGCTCTCCAGTGACATGGGCGGCGGCTCGATGACCGGTCTTCCGATCATCGAGACGAAGGGCAACGACGTGTCGGCGTTCATCCCGACCAACGTCATCTCCATCACCGACGGCCAGTGCTTCCTGGAGACCGACTACTTCAACGCCGGTATCCGTCCCGCCATCAACGTCGGTATCTCGGTCTCCCGAGTCGGTGGCTCGGCGCAGATCAAGGCGATGCGCAAGGTGGCCGGCACGCTGCGTCTGTCGCTGTCGCAGTACCGCGACCTGGAGGCCTTCGCGGCCTTCGCCTCCGACCTGGACGCGGCCTCCCGCGCCCAGCTGGAGCGCGGTCAGCGCCTGACCGAGCTGCTCATCCAGCCGCAGTACTCGCCGTTCCCCGTGGAGCGCCAGGTCGTGTCGGTGTGGGCGGGCACGACGGGTGAGCTCGACGAGGTTCCGGTCGAGGACATCCGCCGCTTCGAGCAGGAGTTCCTCGACTACCTGCAGAGCAGCCACAAGGGCATCTTCGACAGCATCCGCGAGACCAACGAGCTGTCGGACGACGCGGTGACCAGCCTCAAGGACGCCGTCACGGAGTTCAAGAAGGGCTTCACCACCTCCTCGGGCGAGCTCCTGGTCAAGGACGAGCCGGTGGCGCCGCTCGAAGCCGGCGAGGTCGGCCAGGAGAAGATCAAGAAGGTCGTCCGTCCGGCGACGGAGAAGTAGCTCATGGGTGCCCAGCTAAGGCTGCTGCGGCGGCGGATCAAGTCGGTCAAGTCGACCGCCAAGATCACGCGTGCCCAGGAGCTCATCGCCTCCTCGCGGATCGTGAAGGCGCAGATGCGGATGCAGGCGGCGCTGCCGTACGAGCGTGAGATCACTCGCGCCGTCACCGGCGTCGTCAGCAACGCGGCCAGCGTCGACCATCCGTTGACCGTGGCGAAGGAGAACCCCGCCAAGGCGGGCGTCCTCATCGTCACCAGCGACAGCGGGTTCTGTGGCGGCTTCAACGCCAACGTCCTGCGCGAGGCCGAGGCCCTGCGCGGGCTGCTGGAGAGCCGCGGCCTGACGGTGGTGCCGTTCGTCACCGGCCGGAAGGGTGTCACCTGGCACACCTTCCGCAACCGTACGATGGGCGGCCAGTGGGTCGGCTTCTCCAGGAAGCCGGCCTACGCCGACGCCAAGGAGATCGCGCAGACGCTGATCGACTCCTTCAAGGAAGAGGCGGGGATCGACGAGATCCACATCGTCTCGACCGAGTTCGTCTCGATGCTGACCCAGAACGTCGTGGTCAAGCGCGTGCTGCCGCTGGAGGTCGAGGAGACCGAGGCGACGGCCAGCGAGACGATCCCGCCGTACTTCGAGTTCGAGCCCACCGCGGGCGACGTGCTCGAATCGCTGCTGCCGCGCTATGTGGAGTCCCGCATCTTCACGGCGCTGCTGCAGTCGGCTGCTTCGGAGGAGGCCGCGCGCCGCCGCGCCATGAAGTCCGCCACGGACAACGCCAACGAGCTGATCCGCGTGTTCACCATGCAGATGAACCAGGCTCGCCAGGCCGAGATCACCCAGGAAATCAGCGAGATCGTCGGTGGCGCCAACGCGCTGGCTGACGCCGCAGCGGGGAAAGAGTGAAATGACTGCAGAGGCTGTTGAGACTGTTGAGCCCACGTCGGCCGGTGCCGGTCGTGTGGCCAGCGTCAAGGGGCCCGTCGTCGACGTGGAGTTCCCCGTCGAGGCGATGCCCGACATCTACAACGCGCTCAACGTCGAGGTGACCCTCGGCGGCGAGACCAAGACCCTGACCATGGAGGTCGCCCAGCACCTGGGTGACAACCTGGTCCGCGCCATCTCCATGCAGCCCACCGACGGCCTGGTCCGCGGTACGGCCGTCACCGACTCCGGCCACCCGATCTCGGTGCCCGTCGGCGACGTCGTCAAGGGTCACGTGTGGAACGCGCTCGGCGAGGCGCTCGACGTGCCGACCGCGTCGCTCCAGGTCACCGAGAAGTGGGGCATCCACCGGCCGTCCCCGCCCTTCGACCAGCTCGAGTCCCGTACCGAGATGCTGGTCACGGGTATCAAGGTCATCGACCTGCTCACCCCGTACGTGCAGGGTGGCAAGATCGGCCTGTTCGGTGGTGCCGGTGTGGGCAAGACGGTTCTCATCCAGGAGATGATCCGCCGTGTCGCCCGCAACTTCGGTGGCACCTCGGTGTTCGCCGGCGTCGGCGAGCGCACCCGTGAGGGCAACGACCTCTGGCTGGAGATGGAGGAGGCGGACGTCCTCAAGGACACCGCCCTCGTCTTCGGCCAGATGGACGAGCCGCCGGGCACCCGTCTGCGGGTGGCCCTGTCCGCGCTGACGATGGCGGAGTACTTCCGCGACGTGCAGAAGCAGGACGTGCTGCTGTTCATCGACAACATCTTCCGCTTCACGCAGGCGGGCTCGGAGGTCTCCACCCTCCTCGGCCGCATGCCGTCCGCGGTGGGTTACCAGCCGACGCTGGCCGACGAGATGGGTGTGCTCCAGGAGCGCATCACCTCGACGCGCGGTCACTCGATCACCTCCATGCAGGCGATCTACGTGCCCGCCGACGACATCACCGACCCGGCCCCGCACAACGCGTTCGCGCACCTCGACGCGCAGACCGTTCTGTCCCGGCCGATCTCGGAGAAGGGCATCTACCCCGCGGTGGACCCGCTCGACTCCACCTCCCGGATCCTCGACCCGCAGGTCGTGGGCGAGGAGCACTACCGGGTGGCCCAGGAGACCAAGCGGATCCTGCAGAAGTACCGCGAGCTCCAGGACATCATCGCGATCCTCGGTATCGACGAGCTGTCCGAAGAGGACAAGGTCACCGTGCAGCGGGCCCGTCGCATCGAGCGGTTCCTGTCGCACCCGATGTACGCCGCCGAGGCGTTCACCGGCCAGCCGGGCGAGAACGTCCCGCTGGACGAGACGATCGCCTCCTTCAAGGGCCTGTGCGCCGGCGAGTACGACCACCTGCCCGAGCAGGCGTTCTTCATGGTCGGCGGCATCGACCAGGCCGTGGCCAAGGCCAAGGAACTCGAGCGTCGCTGATCGCCCTACGGTAGCGGCACGGGTGGGAGAACCCGTGCCGCTACCTGATCGGAAAGGAACCTGACGAAGTGGCGAAGCTACGCGTAGGGGTTGTCTCACCCGAGCGTGAGATCTGGTCGGGCGAGGCCGACATGGTGATTGCCAAGACCGTTGACGGCGAGATCGGTATTATGCCGCAACACGCACCCGTGCTCGGCGTCCTCGTCGAGGGCGGCGTGCTGCGCGTCAAGCGGGAAGGTGAGCCCGAGCTCGTCGCGGCCGTTCACGGGGGGTTCATCTCCGTGGCCGATGATGAGGTGTCGGTGCTCGCCGAGGTCGCCGAGCTCGGTTCCGAGGTCGACGTCGCGGCCGCCCGAGACGCTCTCGACCGGGCTCAGGCCTCGATCGAGGCCAACCAGGAGGACGCCGACGCGGCGATCGAGGCGAAGCGGGCCAGGGCCCGGCTGCGCGCGGCGGGCGAAGAGGTTTAATACATACAACGGGATTCAGGGGGCGGCCATGGTGGCGACGGTTTCGGTTTTGTTGTTGCTGCTGGTCGCCCTCGTGGTCCTTCGAGGGGTGACGCTCGCCCGTTCGCGCGGCAGCGTACCCTGCCGGCTGAAAGTGGGCAGCCGAGGGTGGCAGAGCGGGGTGGCCCGCTACGCCGACGGTGAGCTCCACTGGATTCCGCTCATGGGCGTCCGACTGAGGCCGCGCCACGCGATCGCGAGGCGCGGCCTCGTCGTTTCCGCCCGGCGTGAGATCGACGGCGGCCTCTACGCCGTCGACTGCAGCGGCACGACGCGCGGGTTGTCGCTGGCGATGAGCGCCGACGCTCTCACCGGCTTCCTCGCCTGGCTGGAGTCGGCGCCGCCCAGCGCGTACCTCGACGTCGCCTAGCGGGTGCCGCCGGGCTTCCAGAGGATCTCGTTGCCGCCGTGGGCGATCCGGCAGGCGATGAAGAGCAGGTCGGAGAGCCTGTTGAGGTATTTGGCGGTCAGCGGGTTGACGTCGTCGTGGGCCTCGAGCGCCGCCCACGTGGTGCGCTCGGCCCGGCGTACGGTCACCCGGGCCAGGTGCAGCGCGGCCGTGGCCGGGTCGCCCCCGGGCAGGATGAAGCTGCGCAGCGGCTGGAGCTCGGCGTTGAGCCGGTCGCACTGCTCCTCCAGCCGGTCGATGTAGGACTGCTCCACCCGCAGCGGCGGGAACTCCGGCTCCTCCACCACCGGTGTGGCCAGGTCGGCCCCCACGTCGAACAGCTCGTTCTGGATGCGCACGAGGAGCGCCACGAGGTCGGCGGACAGGGTGCCGTGGGACAGGGCCAGGCCCAGGCAGGCGTTGGCCTCCTCGACGTCGGCGTAGGCGGCCAGCCGGGTGTCGGTCTTGGCCGCGCGGCTCATGTCGCTCAGGTTCGTGGTGCCGTCGTCGCCCGTACGGGTGTAGATGCGGGAGAGGACGACGGGCTTGTCCTTGTCGGCACGCGTCATGAGCCCAGCGTAATGACAAATGTCATCCGAACGGGACGCGCTTTCCATGTCGCGTCCATGATTTCCACGACTACCAGGGCGAACGCCGCCAAAGCCACAATCTACCCATGACGAGAGAGAGGACCTGATGCTCGAGATCAGCGAGCTGCGCAAGCGCTTCGCGGGCGGTCCCGACAACCCCGGCGGCAAGGTCGCCCTGGACGGGATCAGCTTCACGGTACGTCCGGGCGAGATGTACGGCTTCGTGGGCGCGAACGGTGCGGGCAAGACGACGACGATGCGCATCGTCATGGGCGTGCTCCAGGCCGACTCCGGTTCGGTGCGCTGGCGGGACCGCGCGCTGGGCTACGACGACCGCACGCGGTTCGGTTACATGCCCGAGGAGCGCGGGCTGTACCAGAAGATGCGGGTCGCCGAGCAGATCGAGTACTTCGGCCGGCTGCACGGGCTCGCCCCGGCGGCGGCGAAGAAGGCCGCCGACGAGCTCATCGAGCGGCTGGGGCTGACCGAGCGCAGGAGCGACGCGGTGCAGACGCTGTCGCTGGGCAACCAGCAGCGCGTGCAGCTCGCCGTGGCGCTGGTGCACGACCCCGAGGCACTGGTCCTGGACGAGCCGTTCTCGGGGCTCGACCCTCTCGCCGTGGACGCCCTGGCCGGGGCGCTCCAGGAACGCTGCAGAAGCGGCGTGCCGGTGATCTTCTCCAGTCACCAGCTCGACCTGGTGGAGCGGCTGTGCGACTCGGTGGGCATCGTCTCCGGCGGCCGGATGGTGGCGACGGGCACGGTGGCCGAGCTGCGCGCCGCCGAGGGCGACACGTTGCGGGTGGAGGTCCGCGACCCGGCCCCGGGCTGGGCCGACGGCCTGCCGGGCACGGTGACCGTCCACGGCGACCTGCACACCCTGCGGACGGCCGAGGGCGACGACCAGGAGATCCTGCGCCGCGCCATGAAGGCGGGCCGCGTCGAGCACTTCGGGGTCGAGCAGCCGACCCTCACCGAGATCTTCAAGGAGGCCGTGGCGTGAACGGACTGATGCTGGTCGCCCGCCGCGAGATCGTCACACAGGTGCGCACGAAGACGTTCCTGGTCGGCCTGCTGGTGACCGCCCTGCTGGTGGCGGCCGTCTCCTTCGCGCCGAAGATCATGGGCGGGAACGACTCGTACACGCTGGGCACGGTCAACTCCCAGCAGCTCCCGCTGAAGGCCGCCGCGCCGGACGCAGAGTTCGAGTGGCGCTCCTTCCCCGACGAGGCCGCGGCCAAGAAGGCCGTGCTGGCCGGTGACGTGGACGCGGTGCTGGTCAACGGCGACAAGGTGCTCACCGACGGCGAGATCGACAGCAAGCTCGGCGTGCTCATGCAGAGCACCAACCGGGAGATGCGGCTCGGCGCGGCGGGGGTGACGATCCCGCCGCTGCAGATGGTCTCCGTGGGCGTGGACACCCGCTACCAGGCGGCCAAGACCGGCATCGCCGTGGTGCTGGTGCTCGTGCTGTTCATGCTGCTCATGGGCCAGGTCATGATGGTGGCGATGGGCGTGGTGGAGGAGAAGGGCAGCAGGATCGTGGAGATCCTGCTCGCGGCGGTGCGCCCGTGGCAGCTGCTCGGCGGCAAGATCGTCGGGCTGGGCGTGCTCGGGCTGATCAACCTGCTCACCATCCTCGCCGTCGGCCTGGTCGCCACGTCGGTGTCGGGGTTCGCCGCCGACTTCCCGCCGGGCGTGCCGGGTCTGGTGGTCGCCGTCCTGGTCTGGTTCGTGCTCGGGTACGCGTTCTTCGCCACGCTCGCGGCCGCGTTCGCCTCGCTGGTCTCCCGCCAGGAGGAGGTGAGCAGCGTGATGTCGCCGCTGACCATGCTCATCATGGTCACGTACTTCGTGGCCTTCTACGCCACCAACGATCCCACGGGCACGCTGGCCACGGTGATGTCCTACATCCCGCCGTTCTCCTCGATGATCATGCCGGTCCGGATGGCGGCGGCCGACGTGCCGATGTGGCAGGTGGCGGCGTCCATGGCGGCGATGGCCGTGGCCGTGCTGGCGGTGTTGTCGTTCGGCGCCAAGGTCTACGAGCGGGCGGTGCTGCGCACGGGCGCCCGGCTGAAGCTCGGCGACGTGCTGCGCGCCGGCTAGATGGACGCGATCACGCGGGCGCGGCGGCTGGCCCGCGGGATGCTGAACTCGACGCTCGTGATCATGTGGGTCATCGTGATCACGGCGACGGTGTTCAGCCTCGGCTCGGGGGCGGCCGGCTGGCCGCGCCTGTTGCTCGCGACGATCGCGGCGCTCGCCTTCACCTGGCTCTACGTACGCGTCGTCGCCGCGGTCATGGAGCGCCGGTATCCCACGAGGGAGGTCGTGTGGACCGGCGCTCTGGCGTTCCTGGCGGCGGTGCTCGGCGGGGCCGACCCGATGGGCTGGGGGTTCGTGCCCATGGTCTGGCTGTCCGTGGTGGTGATCGGGCTGCCCGCGCGCCGGGCGCTGGCGCTGGGCGCGGCGACGTGCGCGGCCTGCGTCGGGCTCGGCGTGCTGTCCATGCTGACCGGGACGGGCCTGCTGGCGCCGGACGGTGACTCCTTCCTCGTCTCGCTGCTCGTCATCACCGGCTTCGACGTCTTCTGGGCCGCGGCGCTGCCCGGCACGAACAGGATGTGGGCCTGGATCTGGTCGCTGGCCGTGCAGGCCCACGACGGCCGCGAGGCGCACACCCGGCTGGCGCTGGCCGAGGAGCGGCTGCGCTTCGCCAGGGACCTGCACGACCTCGTCGGTCACCAGCTGTCCGCCATCGCCGTCAAGACCGAGCTGGCCGTACGCCTGGCAGACGCCGACGGCAGGGCCGCCAGGGCCGAGATGGCGGAGGTGAACGCGCTGACCCGCAAGGCCCTGCGCGAGCTGCGCCAGGCCGTGCGCGGCTACCGCGAACTTGACTTGACCGCTGAGCTGAATAGCGTGAAGGGAGTGCTCGAAGCGGCCGGCGTCCGCTGCGAGGTGCGGCTGCCGCACCGCGAGCTGCCCCACGGCGTCGCGCCGGTGTTCGCCTACGCGGTGCGTGAGGCGGTCACGAACGTGCTGAAGCACAGCGCCGCGACCTTCTGCGACATCACCCTGCGGTTCACCGACCAGGAGGCGGAACTGGCGGTGCGCAACGACGGCGTGGCCCGCAGGCAGGCCGACGACCTGGGCAGCGGGCTGACCGGCATGGGCGAGCGGATGGCCGCCGTGGGCGGGCGCCTGACGGCCCGTCCCACCGGCGACGGACAGTTCCTGCTGACGGCTGTCGTGTCACTCCCGATAGATGGGTAGGGGAGCAGAGCGGGGGTTTCGATCCCGGCGACCACACGCCGTGTGCGTGATTGAGGAGGTGGCATGCGCGTCCGGCGCAATCCACGAGGCCAGACTGTGCGGATCGGTGCCCGGCTCGACGCCGGCACGTCGGCCGGCGTGCGTGAGCGGCTGCACGCCGCGCTCGACGCCGGCGAGGGCGACCTCATCCTCGACCTCTCCAAGCTGGAGATGATCGACGCCACCGGGCTCGGGGTGCTGGTCGGGGCGCATCGGCGCGCGATCAGCGTGCAACGCCGCCTCGTTCTTCGGGGGGTGCCCCCGCGGATCATGCGGATCCTGGCGGTGACCCGGCTGAATCGGGTCCTGCACGTCGAGGTTCCCGCGGCCGCGGTGGCCTGAGGTCACATATCGGGGCCGGGCGCCGATCAGCCGTCGCCCGTGCCCTTTCACGAGCCGAATATAGAAGGAATGTAGATTTCGGCTGGCCCGCTATCACGGGCGTGGGCACTCGGAAAGAACTGTGAAAGTGATTATTCTGTGACCCCATCACTGCGGGTAATCGGCGGGTCACGACGGACTGAGGCTGCGGATGAAGATGTGCACCGCCACCTCGACCAGATCGTCGATGGCAGGCTGCTGGTCGGCCAGTATCCATTCGATCAGCAGCTCTTGCAGCGCGCCAATTACGCCAAGTGCCACCAGGCGCCGTTTCAGCGAGCGGGCCTGCGGGAAATCCGCCGATGCCTCCTCCACGAGCCGGGCGAAGGAGTCCACCGCCCGCTGACGCGAGGCTGTCAGGACGTCACCCGACCTGCGCACCTCCAGGTGCATGATGCGGGCCCGCCGCCAGTCGGCGGCGGCGAACTCGATATAGGCGCGAATCCCCGCCTTGACTCTTCCGTCAAGCGTGCCCGGCGCCTCCTGTAACGCTTTGGCCACAACCGCGAGGCTTTCCTCCACGCACCGCTCGTGCAGCGCCTGGAGCAACTCCTCGCGGCCGCCGAAACATTCGTAGAAGGCGCGGTTGGAGATCCGCGCCTCCGAGCACAATCTTTCGATGGTCGTCGCCGCGAAACCTGGTTTCGCGTATAGCGTGTAGGCGGCCGTCATCAGCCGCTCGCGTCTGTCCGCCAGCCTTTGCTCAGCCGACATTCCCCGGTAAGACCGGTTCACATTCCACCCGTCCAACATGATCGTGGCCCCCAGAGCACACAATTATGGACGGATGATCGGATTTGGGAAAGAGCGCGATGATTATCTTTTACGTCGTCCGTGCAAGAACGTGACAAGCCTGATCAGTCGCTCAAGCTCGTCGGGGCCCCTCCTGAAGGAGGTCAGGTTCATGCCGGGCAGGGCGAAGCGCTGGCGGGAGACCGCCTTCGGCCTGGTGAACTCGCGTAGGCCGTCGGCTCCGTGGATGCGGCCGAACCCCGAGTCGCCGACCCCGCCGAACGGCAGCGCGGGCACCCCGGCGAAGGAGATGACCGAGTTGACGGCGGTCATCCCGGTACGCATCGCCCGCGCGAGCCGCGTCGCCCGGCGGGCGTCCCGCGAGAAGATCGTGCCCGCCAGCCCGTACGCCGAGGCGTTGGCCAGCTCCAGCGCCTCCTGCGCGTCGCGGGTGCGCCGGACGGTGATCGTCGGCCCGAACGTCTCCTCGCGCACCGCCGGGGAGTCCTCGGGCACGTCCGCCACGATGACCGGGTCGACGAACGGCGCCCGTACCGAGCCTGGGCCGCCGGTCACCACTTTTCCGGACTTGGTGGCGTCGTCGATGTGCCGCCGGATGATGTCGATCTGGGCGGGCATGGTGATCGGGCCGTAGTCCTGGCCGGCCTTGACCCCGGCGGCCCGCTCCGACAGCTCCCGCAGGAACGGCTCGTACACCGCGTCCACCACGTAGACCCGCTCGACGCCCGCGCAGGTCTGGCCCGCGTTCGACATCGCGCCCCACAGGCAGGCGTCGGCCGCGGCGGGCAGGTCGGCGTCGGCGTCCACGATGAAGGCGTCCTTGCCGCCGCACTCGGCCACGAGGGGCGTGAGGTTCTCCGCGCACGCCGCCATGACCCGCTTGGCGGTGGCGGTCGAGCCGGTGAAGGCCACCTTCCGCACCCGGGGGTCGGCGGCCAGCGCCGCGCCGGTCTCGCCGAGTCCGGTCACCGTCTGCAACACCGGCTGCTCGGGCACCGACTCGGCGAACAGCTCCGCCAGCCGCACGCCCACGCCCGGGGTGAGCTCGCTGGGCTTGAAGACGACCGCGTTGCCGGCGGCCAGCGCGTACGCGATGGACCCCATGGGGGTGAACACCGGGTAGTTCCACGGGCCGATCACGCCGACCACGCCGAGCGGCAGGTATTCCAGGGTGGCGGCCAGGTTGAGCCCCAGCATGCCCGTCGCCACGCGGCGGCGGCCCAGCACCTTGGCGGCGTTGCGGGCCGCCCAGTCGAGGTGCGTGACGGCCAGCACGATCTCCAGCGTGGCGTCGCCCACCGGCTTGCCGGTCTCCTCGTGCACCAGCGCGGCCAGCTCCCGCAGGCGCCGCGTGAGGACCGCCTTGTAGTCGAGCAGGCGGCGCCTGCGCTCGCCCGCGGGCAGGGCACCCCACCACTCCGCGGCCGTCTCGGCCCTGGTCACGGCCTCGCGCACGGCCTGGGCGTCGTTCTTGGGGTGACTGCCGACGACCTCGCCGGTAGCCGGGTTCAGTGAGTCGAACGTCAGCGTGGTCATGGCGTCACGATAAACCGGTAAGCCGTCGCTTACTAGCTCCGGGGCGGGCGCAGCATCCCCCACACCGGCGGCCCGTCCGGCAGGGTGAACCGCTCGGTGACCGCGAACCCGAACCGCTCGTAGAAGGGCACGTTCGACTCCTTGCTGCTCTCCAGGTAGACGGGCAGGCCGCCGCACCTGGCCAGGCCCGCGCGCAGCAGCGCGCCGCCCACGCCGGTGCCCTGGAGCTCGGGCACGGTGCCGAGCTGGGCCAGGTACCAGTAGGGGCCTTCCGGCTTGTGCCGGGCGAACTCCTCCTCCAGCAGCAGGCCCTGGCGCAGCCGGTCGCCCATGGCCGCCACCAGGCCGGGCACGCCCGCCTCCGCGTCGGGCCGGTGGCCCGGCGGGTCCCACAGCGCGACCCCCGCCACGGCGCCGCCCCCGCTGAGCGCCGTGTCGGTGAACCCGTGCATGTGACGGGCGATCGTGGTGAACATCCCCGCCGCGCCGCGGCCGCCGGGCAGCAGCCAGCCGACCACCGGATCGTCGTGGAAGGCCCTGGCCAGCGCGTCGCCGGCGGCGTCGAAGTCGTCGGACTGCCTGATCTCCACCGGTCAGCCCTCCGCGAACCACGAGCCGTGGAAGCCCGCCGGCACCCGCCTGGGCAGCCGCACCGACGCGACGCCGGACAGGTCGCTCGCGTCCAGCACCAGCAGCTCGGACGACTCGCCGGAGGTGACGATCGACAGCAGCCACCCCTCGTCCTCGCCCGCGGCCCCCTCGGCCGGCACGAACACGGCCTCGCCGGTGGCGCCGCCGGTCTTCCTGACCTGGGCGGAGCCGTCGCGCAGGTCGTACTTGACGACGGCGTCGGCGCCCACCGTGTACAGGTGGCGGCTGGGCCGGCCGAGCAGGTCCTCGTTGAAGGTGGGGAACTCCACGCCGCGGTCGTCCAGCGCCTCCTCCGTGGCCGTGCCGGTGGCCGGGTCGAGGGTCCAGCGGTGCAGGGCGGCCGCGCCGGCGGCGCCCGCGTGCCGGGCCGGGTCGGCGGCGCCGCCGATCTGCTTCCAGACGGCCGACCACGCGCCGGGGGAGTAGCGGGCGGCGTTCAGGACGACGCGCCCCCGCTCGTCCTCCCAGGCGTTGCCGACGTGGAACACGTAGCAGGGGTCGACGTCGAACCAGCGGGTCGGGCCGCCCGTCCGGGGGGTGACGCCGATCCTGGCGCCGTAGTCGTCCTCCCACGCGTACGGCATGCCGCGGCGGTCGAGGTCGAACACCACCGGCAGGTCCAGCCAGAGCAGGTGGTGCTCGGTGACGGCGAAGTCGTGCATCATCGTCGGCCCCGGCACCTCGATCTCCCTGCTCTCCACCAGCTCGCCGGCGGCCGAGAGCCGATGGTAGGTGAGGAACGGCGGGAAGTACCCGTAGCCGAAGAAGTGCAGCTCGCCGGTGAGCGGGTCGTGCTTGGGGTGGGCGGTCATCGCGGTGGTCAGCCGTCCGCCGAAGTCGCACGGGCCCACGGTGGCCAGCTCGGGCGTCACCTCGTGCGGCAGGCCGTTCTCCACGAGCGCCAGGATGCGCCCGGCGTGCCGGACGACGTGCGTGTTGGCGGTCACCGCGGCGAGATCGACGCCGGTGTCGGAGACGAACGGCGCGTCGTCGGTGAACTTGCTGGTCCGCACCCACCGGTTGCGGTACCACTCGGCCCGCCCGTCCCGCAGCCGGACGCCGTGCAGCATGCCGTGCCCGGCGAACCAGTGGCCGGGATCCTCGCCCGGCCGCGGGTTGGGCCCGTTGCGGAAGTAGCGCCCGGTCAGCTCGGCGGGCAGCGCGCCTGTGACCTCCAGGTCGTGCGCCTCGATCTCGTCGGGGACGGGCGCCAGGTCGCCGCTGAGATACGCGGGAACGTCCATGAACACTCCAATCTCGATAGGTCGAAACTAGAACGTCCAGAAGAGACGTGTCAACACAGGAATGTCAGGCCATGGGAAATCCCGGCCTCGCCACGAGGCCGGGAGGGTCAGAAGAGGGTCGGGTTCTCCGGCTCGATGCCGCGCAGGGCGGCGTAGTCGAGGGTGACGCAGTCGATGCCCCGGTCGGCGGCCAGCACGCGCGCCTGCGGCTTGATCTCCTGCGCCGCGAACACCCCGCGCACCGGCGCGAGCAGCGGATCGCGGTTGAGCAGCTCCAGGTAGCGGGTGAGCTGCTCGACGCCGTCGATCTCGCCGCGCCGCTTGATCTCGATGGCCACCGTCGCGCCCAGCGCGTCGCGGCACAGGATGTCGACCGGCCCGATGGCCGTCATGTACTCGCGGCGGATCAGCGAGTAGCCCTCGCCCAGGGTCGTGATGTGCTCGGCCAGCAGCTCCTGGAGGTGGGCCTCCACGCCGTCCTTGATCAGGCCGGGGTCGACGCCCAGCTCGTGGCTGGAGTCGTGGATGATCTCCGCCATGGTCAGGACCAGCTTCTCGCCGGTCTTGCCGTGGGTGACCGTCCAGGTCTCGCCGTCCTCCTTGAGCTTGCACGGAGGGTTCATCCAGTTGAGCGGTTTGAAGGCGCGGTCGTCGGCGTGGATGCTGACGCTCCCGTCCGCCTTGATGAGGACGAGCCTCGGCGCCATCGGCAGATGCGCCGTGAGCCGTCCGATGTAATCCACGCTGCACCGCGCGATGACCAGCCGCATGACGGTCCACCTTAGCGGCTCTGGAAAACTGGTCGCATGGCGTTTGAAACGGTGGGAGTTGTCGGGCTCGGCACGATGGGCGCCGGGATCGCCGAGGTCTTCGCGCGTGCCGGGCTCCGGGTGATCGGCGTCGAGGCCGACGTCGAGGCGCTGGCAAGAGGGCGCGGGCACGTCGAGCGCTCCACGGCCAGGGCGGCCGACCGGGGCAAGCTGACGGACGGGCAGCGGGCCGAGATCCTGGGGCGCATCACGCTGACCACCTCGCGCGAGGACCTGCGCGAGGCCGACCTGGTGATCGAGGCGATCCCCGAGGTGCTCGACCTGAAGATCTCGCTGTTCCAGGACCTCGACCGGATCTGCAAGCCCGAGACGGTGCTGGCCACCAACACCTCCTCGCTGCCGGTCACCGCCGTCGCCGCCGCCACGGGCCGGCCCGGGCGCGTGGTCGGCATGCACTTCTTCAATCCGGCGCCGGTGATGCGGCTGGTCGAGGTGGTGGGCACGGTGGTGACCGCGCCCGGAGTGGTCTCCGAGATCTGCGAGCTGGCCAGGCGGCTTGGCAAGACCGCCGTACCGGCGGGCGACCGGGCCGGGTTCGTGGTCAACCGGCTGCTGCTGCCCTATCTGAACCACGCCGCCGTCCTGCTGGAGCTGGGCATCGCCACGCGCGACGGCATCGACGACGCGATGCGGCTGGGCGTGGGGCTGCCGATGGGGCCGTTCGCGCTGCTCGACCTGATCGGGCTCGACACCGCGTACGAGGTGATGGAGGTGCTGTTCGACGAGACGCGCGACCGCCGGCACGCGCCCTCGCCGCTGCTGCGCGAGCTGGTCACCGCCGGGCGGCTCGGCCGCAAGAGCGGCCACGGCTTCTACGGGCCGCAGGAGCCGCCCAAGGAGCCGGAGAAGTCCACGGTCATCACGTTCGGCATCGACGGGCCCGACGTCCACGGGCTCGGCGAGCGGTTGCGGGCCTCCGGGTTCGGGCCGTCCGACGCGCCCGACACCGTGCTGCGCTGCACCGACCGTCCGGTGATCGAGCACGCCGTACGCCTGTCCGACCCCACCAGGATGGTCGGCGTGCACGTCGTCGGCGACAAGGTGGCCGAGCTGGCCGGCACCGCGCTCACCTCGCCCGGGGCCGCCAAGGCGGCGCGCGACCTGATGCGGGTCGCCGGTCTGGTGCCCGTCTCGTGCAAGGACCGGGCCGGGTTCGTGGCCGACGCCCTGCTGTTCCCCTACCTCAACGACGCCGTCCGCATGTACGACGCCGGCTACGCCTCCATCGCCGACATCGACGCCGCCATGCGGCTGGGCTGCGGCTACCCGGCCGGCCCGTTCGAGATGCTGGCCTACCTCGGCCTGGCCAGGGTCCGCGACGGCCTCAGGGCCCTGTACGCCGAGTACCGCGAGCCCGCCTTCGCCCCCGCCCCCCTGCTCGACCAGCTCGTCACGGCCGGTGTGAGCGAGTTCCCCCGCTCATGAGCCCCCGCCGCGCCCGCCGGAGGGACGACTCCCGCCCTCTCGGCCTTCCCACCGGCAACGACAAGGTGGAGGAATGGCCGGACGGCGACTGGAAGGTGCGCATGCTCACGGGCGCGTCCTCGGCCAAGACCTACCGCTGCCCCGGCTGCGACCAGGAGATCCTGGGCGGCAGGCCGCACCTGGTCGCCTGGCCCGACTGGCCGGGCGGCGACGAGGAGCGCCGCCACTGGCATCCGGCCTGCTGGCGCAAGAGACTCGACCGCGGCCCCGGCCGCAGCCGCTACTAGGAGGACCCCCGTGGAGATTCGCGCGGCCACCGTGCTGCCCGCCAGGCGTGAACCGATCGAGCTGCAGACGGCCGACGGCCTGACCCTGGTCGGCGAGCTGGCCCAGCCCCTCGACCGGCCGCCCGTGGCGACCCTGGTGACCCTGCACCCGCTGCCCACCCACGGCGGGTTCATGGACAGCCACGTCTACAAGAAGGCCGCCAACCGGCTGCCCGCGCTCGCCGACCTCGCCGTGCTGCGCTTCAACACGCGCGGCACCAGCTCCGAGCGCGGCACCTCCGCAGGCGCGTTCGACGGCGGCGAGGGCGAGCGGTTCGACGTGGCGGCGGCGCTGGAGTACGCCGAGTTCAACGACCTGCCGCGGGTGTGGGTGGTGGGCTGGTCCTTCGGCACCGAGCTGACCCTGAAGTGGGCCCACGACCCCCTGGTCGAGGGGGCGATCCTGCTCTCGCCGCCGCTCCACAGGGCCACCGACGACGACCTCGACGCCTGGGCCCGGTTCGGCCGTCCGCTGGTGGCGATGGTGCCCGAGTTCGACGACTACCTGCGTCCTGAGGAGGCCCGGCGGCGCTTCGCCAGGGTGCCGCAGGCCGAGGTCATCGGGGTCGACGGCGCCAAGCACCTGTGGGTGGGCGAGCCCTACGTCCGGATCGTGCTGAACGAGATCGTCCGGCGGGTCAATCCGGAGGCGTACCCGCTGCCGACGGACATCTGACGGTCACCTCCAGCCCGCCCTGCGGCCGCGCGACCACCTCCAGCGTGCCGTGATGGGCCTGGACGACGGCGGCGACGATCGACAGGCCGAGCCCCAGCCCGTCGCCGACCGCCCGGCGGCCGCCCGCCAGCCGCTGGAACGGCTGGAGCAGCGTCGCGACCCGGTCGGGCGGGATCACCGGGCCGCTGTTGGCGACGCTGAGCGTGGCCAGGCCCGCCCGCACGCCGGTGGTCACCGTGATCCAGCCGTCCGGCACGTTGTGCCGTGTCGCGTTGTCCAGCAGGTTCACCACCAGGCGGTCGAGCAGGGCGCGGTCACCGGAGGCGGGCGCGGGCCGCAGCGCCGCCTCGACGCGCGGCGGTGAGTCCGGCCGCCGGTCGAGCGCCTGCCCGGCGACGGCGGCGAGGTCCAGCGGCTCCCGGTGGTCCAGCCCCTGCTGGCTCCTGGCCAGGACGAGCAGCGCCTCGATGAGCCGTTCCTGGTGCCGGCCGGCCGCCAGCAGGCGGTCGAGGACGTGGCGCAGCTCGGCGGCACCGGCGTCCGGGTCGGCCAGCGCGACCTCGGCCATGGCGCGTTGCAGGGTCAGCGGGGTGCGCAGCTCGTGGGAGGCGTTGGCCACGAACCGGCGTTGGGCGGTGAAGGCGGCCTCCAGCCGGTCGAGCAGGTCGTCGAAGGTGTCGGCCAGCTCCTTCAGCTCGTCGTCCGGGCCGGAGGCGGCCAGCCGCCGGTCGAGCCGGTCGGCCGTGATGCGCCGGACGGTCGCCGTCATGTCCCGCAACGGGCGCAGCACCCGGCCGGCCGTCAACCGGCCCAGCAGCACCGACGCGAACGCCATGACCACCAGGGCGATCGCCGAGTTGACCAGCAGCCTGCGCAGCCCGGCCGCCTGCTGCTCGGCCAGGTACGCCACGTCCACCCGCGGCTCCGGCACGACCTGGCCGGGCCCGCCGGGCAGCACGGGCGCGGGCGGCGCGGCCGGGAACGGCGAGTGCGCGACCAGCAGGTAGATCAGGGCGACCAGCAGCAGCCCGGCGGCCAGGAACAGGCCGCTGTAGAGCAGCGTCAGCCGCAGCCGTACGGTCCGCCGCACGCCGGGACACCTCCGTCCGGGTCCGGTGCCCGCGCGGGGCCGGCCATCCGGTACCCGGCCTGCGGCACGGTCTCGATCAGCGGCGGGTCGCGAGCTTGCGGCGCAACCGGCTGACCGTGACCTTCACGGTCTGGGTGAACGGGTCGGCGAACTCGTCCCACCCGCGTTCGAGCAGCTGCTCGGCCGAGACGACCGCGCCGCCCGCCGACAGCAGCAGCTCCAGCACCGCGAACTCCTTCGGGCTGAGCGGCAGCCGGCGCCCGTCGCGGGTGGCCACCCGCGTGGCCGGGTCGAGCCGCAACCCGCCGTGGACCAGCACCGCGGGCAGCGCCGGACGCGCCCGTCTGGCCAGCGCCCGGATCCTGGCCACCAGTTCGGCGAACGCGAACGGCTTGGGCAGGTAGTCGTCGGCCCCGATGCCCAGCCCGCTCACCCGGTCGTCGATGGTCCCGGCGGCGGTGAGCATCAGCACGCGCGCCGGATGGCCGCCGGCGGCCAGGCTGCGGCACACGTCGTCGCCGTGCAGGCCGGGCAGGTCGCGGTCGAGCACGACCACGTCGTAGTCGTTGACGGACGTGCGTTCCAGCCCGGCGGGCCCGTCCAGCGCCACGTCGACGGCCATGCCCTCGCGGCGCAGGCCGGCGGCGACGGTGTGGGCGAGCTCCTCGTGGTCTTCGACGATCAGCACCCTCATGGTCCGCCCAGCATGCCCAGAGCGGGGTTACAGCGGGGTAACCGCCGTCGTTCCCGGGCGGTTACCGGGGGCGGGGTTCGCTGGGAGCGTCGGACGAAACGGAGGAGTCATCATGAAGGGTTCGACCATCAGGCGGGTGGTCCTGGCCGCCCTGGTCTTCGCCGCCGTGGCGGGCGGGGCGGCGGCGTCGTACGGGGAGAGCGGGCCGGGCGACGGCGGGAAGGCGTTCACCGCCTGCGTGCGCGCGCACGGGCTGCCGGACCTCCCCGGGGTCACCGTCTCCGAGGACGGGCTGATCAACCTCAGCATCGACGGCGAGCGGGTGGACGCGCTGTCGGCGACGTACGGGGCGGCGGTCAGGGCGTGCGAGTCGCTGCTGCCGCGAGGGGCGAGGCTGCCGGCCGCGCCGCAGGCTCCGGCCGCGCCCGCGGCGCCCGTCCTGTCGTGATTCGGGGCGGTACGGGCATAGCGCGGGCCGGGCAAGATTTGTAGAATCTTGTTCGGTTCCGAGCGAGGAGGCAGTGTGGGCGCGTTCGACCTGTCCGGCAGGACGGCTCTGGTCACCGGGGCGTCGAAGGGCATCGGGCGGGCCATCGCGCTCGCCTACGCCGCGGCGGGCGCCGACGTCGCCCTGGTCAGCAGGTCGGCCGAGCCCCTCGCCGAGGTGGCCAAGGAGGTCCAGGCGCTCGGCAGGCGGGCCGTCGTGATCCCGGCCGACCTCACCGACCGCGAGGCGGCCGCCGCGGCCGTCGCCGCCTCGATCGACGGGCTCGGGCACCTCGACGTCGTCGTCAACAACGCCGGCGGCTCGAACTTCCTGGTCGAGTTCAAGGACCTGCGCCTGTCCGGCTGGGACAAGCTGATGCGGCTCAACCTCGACTCCGCCATGGCCGTCTGCCACGCCGTCGCGCCCCACCTGCTGGGCCGCGGCTCCGGCTCGGTGATCAACGTGGCCTCGGTGGCGGCGCGCGGCGCTCCGCTGCTCGCCCCGTACGCCGCCGCCAAGGCCGGGCTGGTGGCCCTGACCAAGACGCTCGCGGCCGAGTGGGCGCCGGCGGGCGTCCGGGTCAACGCCCTGTGCCCCGGCTGGACGGCCACCGACCTCAACCGCAACCTGTGGCAGGACGAGGCCGCCGCCGCGGCCACGGTCGCGGGCGTGCCCATGCGGCGCTGGGGCACGCCGGAGGAGATGGCCCAGCCGGCCGTGTTCCTGGCCGGGGAGGCGTCGGCGTACATGACCGGGCAGGTGCTGTTCGTCGACGGCGGGGCCACCGCGATCGGCTGAGCCCTCGTGCGCCGGGGCCCTCAGACGACTCCGGGCTCGCCCGGCGGCTCGAACACGAAGACGACGTACGTCTCGAACGACCGGCCGCCGTTGCCCGCCACGCGGCCGGCGCCCATCCTGGTGGTGCCCGCCAGGACGAGCCGGCCGAAGTCGCCGGTGGTCTCCGCCCGGCCGTCACCGGCCGCCCGGTCGTGCCAGGCGGCGACGGCGTCCCCGGCGGTGGCGTCACCGGGGTGCCAGAAGAGGCTCTCGCCCGTGCCCGCGCGCAGGCCGTCGTGCCCGGCGCTCAGGCCCTCGTGCTCGGAGCGCGAGGCGGCCCTGGACCTGGCGTACCCGACCAGCAGCGGGTCCATCGTGAGCGGGGGCGCGTGGTGTTTGGCCCGGTGGGCGTTGACCTCGTTCAGCGCCTCCTGCAGGAAGGCGTTGTTGGTGGCGTCGGGGAGGGCGGGACGGGTTCCGGCCATCGCTATCACCTCGCCTGGATTGTGCGTGCTGGGACCGCCGCAGGGCAACGTCCGGAAGCGGTCGGGCTTATCCCGGTATACCGGCATAGGTCAATAAGTGAATGTCTCCGTGAACCCGGCTACCGTGTGGTCCGTGCAGCTCTACACGAGATCGGCCGGGAGCGGACTCCCGGTTGTGCTGCTTCACGCGTTCCCGCTGTCGTCGGCGATGTGGCTGGCCCAGCGCGAAGGGCTGTCGACGGTCTGCCGGGTCATCACCCCCGACCTGCGCGGATTCGGCGGCTCCCGGCTGGGCGACGACGAGCCCTCCCTCGATCTGATGGCCGACGACGTCGCCCGGCTGCTCGACGACGAGGGCATCGACCGGGCGGTGGTCGGCGGGTTGTCGATGGGCGGCTACGTGACCATGGCGTTCTGCCGCCGGCATCCCGACCGGGTGCTGGGCGTGGTCCTGGCCGACACCAAGGCCGGCACCGACCCGCCCGCCGCCAGGGACAACCGGGAACGCATCGCCCGCGCCGTGCTGGACGAGGGGAGCGAGGTGCTGGTCAGCGAGGTGCTGCCGGCGCTCATCGGGCCCACGACCAAGGAACGCAGGGCCATGGTGTTCGGCCGGGTCAAGGGCCTGGTGCAGTCGGCCCCGCCGGGGGCCGTGGCCTGGGCGCAACGGGCCATGGCCGCGCGTCCCGACTCCTTCGGCACGCTGGGCGAGCTGAAGGTGCCCCTGCTGATCGTCGTGGGGGAGGAGGACGAGCTGTCACCGCCCGCCGACGCCGAGGCCATGGCGCGGGCCGCGCCCGAGGGCAGGCTGGAGGTCATCCCCAAGGCCGGCCACCTGAGCGCGGTCGAGCAGCCGGAGGCGTTCAACGCGACGGTGGCCGAGTTCCTCAGGACCGAGCTTGGCGGGGCAGCACGATCTCCCGGATGATCAGCGCGATGGCGGCGGCCACCGGGATCGCCAGCAACGCTCCGACGATGCCGAGCAGGGCGCCGCCGAACAGCGCGGCGATCACCGTCACGGCGGGCGTCACGTCCACCGAGCGCTTCATCACCCTGGGGTAGATGAAGTAGTTCTCGATCTGCTGGTAGACCACGAAGAAGATGGCGCAGGCGATGCCGGCGGGCAGCGACTGCAGCAGCGCGACCCCGGTGACCAGCACCGCGCCGATCGTGGCGCCCACCAGCGGGATCAGGTCGGTCAGGGCCACGACGAGGGCGAGCGCGAGCGCGTACTGGACCCCGGCGATCGACAGGAAGATCCAGGTCAGCACGCCCGCGATGACCGAGATGAGCACGTTGCCCGCGACGTAGCCGCCGATGCCGGTGAGGATCTGCTCGGTGATGGCCGTCGTGCGCGGCCGGCGCGAGGCCGGGACGAGCTTGAGCAGGTACTCCTTGATCGTGTGCAGCGAGCCCAGGAAGTACAGCATGAGCACCAGCAGCGTCACCGTGGTGAACACGCCGTTGAGCACCACCAGACCCGCGCCCATGATGCCGCTGGCCAGCGCGGGCCCGAGCGTGCTGGTCACGAACTGACGCACCTGCGCCAGCACGTGGTACTCGGCCTCGATCTGGCGGACCGTCGGATGGTTGCTCAGGTCGGTGATGTAGCCGGGCACGGCCGCGATGAACTCCGACAACTGCTGGCTGACCGGCGGCACCACGGCCAGGCCGAACAGCGCGAACGCCACGACCACCCCGGTGAACACGATCGAGATCGCCGGCCGCCTGCCCAGGCCGCGCCGCTGCAACGCCTCGACCGCCGGGTTGAGGCCCACGGCCAGGAACATCGCCACGACGATGAGGATGATCGTGCTGAGCGACTTCTCGATCATCTGGGCGAGCGCGATGGCGGTCAGCACGCCCAGCCCGCCCACCAGCCCGAACAGGAAGGGCCCGCGGGCGAACGGCTTGCCCGGCAGCCCGTAAGGCGCCGGCTCCTCGGCGGGCCCCTGCTCCTCGGTGGGACCGGACTCCCGGGGCGCCTCGGCCTCCTCGGCGGTCCTGGGCTCGGCTTCTGCGGACACGGGGGGCTCCTAGGGGGACGGGAGGTGTCGGGGAAACAGAAAGAGAGCCTAGCGACCCAAGGTCACCAGGCCCTCTCTCCAGCCGTTCGCTGCCCCCGTGTGCGGTCTCCCGTCTAGCCCGCCGTCACTCCTGCCACCACTCCGCGTCGTCCTCGCTCTTGGCCTCGACCTTGGGAGCGGGCGTCGTGGGCGGCGCGACCGGCTCGGCGGCCGGCGCTGCGATGGCCGGCTTGGCCGGGGCCGCGGCGACCGCGGGCTCCGGCTCCAGGCCCGGCAGGGCGGCGCCGCCGAGCAGCTGGCGCAGCTGGGCCAGGTGGCTGGTGATGCTGTCGCGCTGCCTGGTCAGCTCGTCGACCTGGCGCTGCATCGTGGTGCGGGTGCGCTCGGCGTCGTTCTTCGCCTCGGTGACGATCGTCTCGGCGCTGGTCTTGGCCTCCGACATGATCGTCTCGGCGCTCTTGCGGGCGTTGGCGACGAGCTGCTTGGCGTGCAGGTCGGCCTCGCGGCGCGTCTGCTCGGCCTGCTGGGTGGCCTTCGTGGCGCGCGACTCGGCCGTGGCGGCCCGCTGCTCGGCCTCGGCGACCATCTTCTGCGTGTTGGCCTGGGCGGTGGCGTGGCGCTCGGCCTCCTGGCGCTCGGCCTCCTCCCGGCGGGAGGCGAGCTGGATCTCGAACTCCGCCTCGTCCTGGGCCCGCTTGGCCTCCGACTCCTCCAGCACCCGCTGAGCCTGCGCGCGCATCTCGTCGGCCTGCCGCTTGGCGGTGGTCAGCACCTCGTCGCGCTCGCGCTTGGTCGAGGCGCGCAGCTGCGCCACCTCGCGCTCGGTGGTGGTGCGCAGCTTGGCGATCTCGCGCTCGGCGTCGGCCCGCTTCTCGGCCACCTCGTGGTCGGCGGTGGCCCGCAGCTTGGCGGCCTCGCGCTCGGTGGTGTTGGTCAGCTCGTCGGCCTCGCGGCGGGCGGTGGAACGGATCTCCTCGGCGTCCCGCTCGGCGGTGGAGCGCATGTCGTCGCTCTCCCGCGTGGCCTGGGCCCGCTTCTCGGCGGCCTCGGCCTCGGCGGCGGCCCGCAGGTCGGCGGCCTCGACCTTGGCGGCGGCCTTGATCTCGTTGGCCTCGGTCCGGGCGGCCTGCACGAGCTCGGTGGCCTGCTCCTCGGCCAGGCGCAGCAACTGCTCGATGCGGGCGCCGAGACCGGAGTACGTCGGACGCTCCTGCTCCTGCAGCTGGCGCTGGGAGTCGGACAGATCGCGCTGCAGGTTGGTGACCTGCTCCCTGGACTGGCGTAGCTCCAGGTCGAGCTGCTTGAGGTGGTCGTGCACCTGGTGCCGGTCGTAGCCCCTGAGCACGACGTCGAACTCGCGTGCCGGGGCGTCCTCGAAGAAGTTGTTGAGCTGGGCGTCGATGTCGGACTGCATGGAGGCTCGATCCTGGGTTGTCGAGACGGCTACACGGGCCGGACGGGGGGTTCGGGGCAGCCGAGCCAGGAGCCTGTGCCTCGCGGCAGGCTCCCTGTCCGGTGGGAAGCCAGCGTACTCCGCTGGTGCCACCTTCGGGCCCCGTCCAGCTTTCTGCGTGACTAGTTACTTATGTACGAAATTTCCGTTTGCTAGCGCGAGGCCGCTTGGACCAACTCGGTGAGCATTCCTCCCACATCTTTGGGGTGCAGGAACGCGATCTGCGACCCCATCGAACCGTGCCGCGGACGTTCGTCCAGCACCCTCACGCCCTTCTCGTTGATCTTAGTCATGGCCTCGGCGACGTCGGAAACCCCAAATGCCACATGGTGGACACCTTCGCCCCGTTTGGCGAGGAATTTCCCCACCGGCGAGTCGTCGGAGAGCGGTTCCAGCAGCTGGATGTAGGAGCCCCCGCCCTCGCCGTCGGCGATGTGCAGCATCGCCTCCTTGACGCCCTGCGCCTCGTTGACCTCGCGGGCCACGACGGTCAGCTCGAACGTCTCGGAGAAGAACGCGATCTTCTCCTCCAGGTCGTGGCAGGCGATCCCGATGTGGTCGATGCGCATGAACATTGTGTGGCCTACCTCCATAGCGAGCGAGCTCCTACTCGTGGGTATGGTGTCAAAGAACCCCTCGTGAGCACAGGAGGCCGCCGCCAATGTCCAGTTCCGTCATCGTCGCCGGAGCTCGTACCCCCATCGGCAAGTTGCTCGGCGCCCTGTCCGGGCTGTCCGGCGTGGAGCTGGGTGGCATCGCCATCAAGGCCGCCCTGGAACGTGCCGGAGTGGCCCCGGAGGCCGTCGAGTACGTGATCATGGGCCAGGTGCTCCAGGCGGGCGCGGGTCAGATCCCCTCCCGCCAGGCCGCCGTCAAGGCCGGCATCCCGATGACCGTGCCCTCGCTGACCGTCAACAAGGTCTGCCTGTCGGGCCTCGACGCCATCGCCCTGGCCGACCAGCTCATCCGCGCCGGCGAGTTCGACATCGTGGTCGCGGGCGGCATGGAGTCCATGACCAACGCCCCCCACCTGCTGCCGGGGCTGCGTAAGGGCGTCAAGTACGGCGGCTCCGACGTGGTCGACTCCATGGCCCACGACGGCCTGTTCTGCGCCTTCGACCAGTGCGCGATGGGCGAGTCGACCGAGCGGCACAACGCCCGGCTCGGCATCGCCCGCGACGAGCAGGACGCCCTGTCGGCCCGCTCCCACCAGCTCGCCGCCGCCGCCACCAAGAACGGCGTCTTCGAGGAGGAGATCGTCCCGGTCGAGATCCCGCAGCGCCGCGGCGAGCCGGTGATCGTCCGGGAGGACGAGGGCATCCGCGGCGACACCACCGCCGAGACGCTGGCCAAGCTGCGCCCGGCCTTCGCCGCCGACGGCACCATCACCGCCGGGTCGGCCTCGCAGATCTCCGACGGCGCGTGCGCCGTGGTGGTCATGTCGAAGGCCAAGGCCGAGGAGCTCGGGCTGCCGTGGCTGGCGGAGATCGGCCGGCACGGCAACGTGGCCGGGCCCGACGCGTCCCTGCAGTCGCAGCCGGCCAACGCCATCAAGCACGCGCTGTCCAAGCAGGGGCTGACCGCCGACGACCTCGACCTGATCGAGATCAACGAGGCGTTCGCGAGCGTGGTCCTGCAGTCGGCCAAGGAGCTCGGCGTGCCGCTGGACAAGGTGAACGTCAACGGCGGCGGCATCGCGCTCGGGCACCCGATCGGGGCCTCGGGGGCGCGGATCGTGCTGACGCTGGCGTACGAGCTGAAGCGGCGGGGCGGCGGCCTCGGGGCGGCCGGCCTGTGCGGCGGCGGCGGGCAGGGCGACGCGCTGATCATCCGCGTGCCCTGACCCGTCCCGGCCCACCCGGTCGCTGTCGTCGGGTGGGCCTGTCTCTTGCCCGCTGTGCGCGGTCGCCGGTCAGGGCGCGGTCAATGAGCCGCGCCCTCGCCCGTGTGCCGCGCGCCCGCCGGGACCAGCTCGCACACGCCGTCGGTGCACTGGCGCTGCATGCGTCCCATCGAGACGAGCTGCACCAGCGCCATCACCCAGCACGCCGGGCACCCGCGCAGGGCGATCGCGCCGGGGACGGCGAGCACCAGGCTGACCGGCCCGGTCCACGGGATCAGCGCGATCGAGGCGATCAGCGCGCCGAAGCCCAGCGCGCCGCGGGCCAGGTGACGGGGCAGTGACGTCCCCGCGGTGGGCTCAGTCATGGAGGGCTCCTTGGGACAGCAGGCCGTGCACGGTCGCACGGGCGCGGTGCAGGCGGGACTTCATCGCCGGGACGCTCAGCCCGAGGGCGTCGGCGACCATGCGGCCGCTGAGCCCCTGGACGTCCCGCATGATGAGCACCCGCCGCTGGTCGGCGGGGAGTGCCGCGATGGCCTCGGCCACCCGCGCGGCCTCCAGCCGTTCGAACATCTCCTCCTCGGCCGACTGCGCGGCGGCCGAGGAGGGCGCGGGCGGTTCGGGACGCAGCATCAGGCGGGCCCGCCTGATGCATTCGTTGCGGATGATCCGGAACATCCACGAGGCCAGCGCTCCGGACGCGCGCAGGGTGCCGATCTTGCGGTACAGGACGATCAGCGCCTCCTGGGCGGCGTCCTCGGCGTCCTCCGGCGTGGCGCACAGCGTGTGGGCGAAGCGCCGCACGTGCGGGTGGGCGCCCGACACCAGCGCGGCGATCGAGTCGGCGTCGCCGGCTCGGGCCGCGTTGATCAGCTGCTCGTCCGACCAGGCGCGCCCGCCGCCGGCCGGCCCCGGCGCCGGGGCGCCGGGCCCGGCGGCCGTGCCGAGGCGCTGCGGGTCAGCCACGTTCCTTGCTCCTTCGCCGCAGTACGACGACGCACGTGCAGATCAGTACGGCCGCAGCGCCGGCCGCGATGGCGATCACCATGATGGTCTCCCATTGTCTCGTTCCGTTGTACGGACATGAGAGGCGCCGACCCCCGAAAAGGATTCAGGAGACGCGGGTGAAGTCGGCCGTCCAGTTGGTCTCCCAGGTCGTCCCGCCGTCGGGGGAGAAGCGCTGCTCCCATCGGCACGACTCGGCGGTGATGTCCGACCAGACGTAGGCGACCTTGATCGGCCTGCCGTCGTACACGTCGTCGCAGGTGAACAGGCCGACTCCGGTGTCGTCGAAGCGGCCCACGACGGGCGGCAGGGACATGCCGGTGGAGCTGCCGGCCCAGTAGAGCGACCAGGTGCCGGCCGCCTTGTCGTACAGGCGCAGGGTCACCCCGGCCGAGCCCTCGCTGGGAAAGGTGACCTCGTCGATGTTGCCCGCGCCGTCCAGGACGCTCCAGCACCTGGTGTGGCCGGTGAACTCGTACCATTCGTCGCTGCCGGCCAGCGCCTTGCGCAGCCGCCGCTGCCGTGAGGTCCAGGTGCCGACGAAGAAGTCGAAGCTGTTGTCCATGCCCGGACGGTATGCGCCGATCCCTGACATCTTCCGTCAGTGTCCCGCCCACGCCGTACGAGCCCCCGCGACGTACGGCGTGAACGCGCGAAACCCCGGTCCGACCAGGAACGGGACCGGGGTGTCGGTGACGCTGCGCTCGGGCCGGCCAGGAATCCGGCGCCGGACGCGCCCCCTAAGGGGGCATCTCAGCCCGGCCGCGAGGGAGGTTGCGGCCGGGCTGCTTGTGGACGGTCATGAAGCCAGGAACTTGGCGAAGACCGAGCGGTGGCGACGCTCGGAACGCTGTCCCTTCAGCGCTTCCCGTACGCGCCGCTGCTCGGCGGCGGCCCGACGGAGTTCGGCGGCGTGGTGCTGCATGACGGAGTACTCGAGTTCGGCGTTCATCCGATGCTCCTGCTGTTGGTGTTTCCTTGTTCCCTGCACTCTTAAGACTCCTCCTAAGGCCCCTCCCGCCACATCGGGCGGATGTCCTATCTGCCGGGGTTCGGGCAGGTAGGGAGGTACTTAGGCAGACACGCCCATGGACTAAGGACGCCTCGGCATACCTAGGCGGGAACGCGGACGGGCCGCCCCACCCGAGGTGGAGCGGCCCGCAGGCGGGGTAAGGACGCCCGTCAGGGCTCGTCGGTGAACTTCACGGTCACCTTGGCGAACCCGAGCGACTTGAGCATGCCGGTGAGCATCGATCTGGTGTTGGCGTCGGCCCGCGCCCGCAGGTCGCTGGCCACGGCCGCCTCGGTGATCTTCTTCTCCGCCAGCAGGTAGAGCTCGCGCTGGTCGCCCGGGGAGCCCGACAGGAAGTCCTGGACGCGGTCGAGCAGGCCGCGCTGCTGAGCGAACACGTACGAGCGGCTGTTGTCCAGGTTGGGCTTCTCCAACTGGGCGCGCGGGAGGCGGACGGTGGCCTCGGTGCGCTCCTTGTTCACGGTCACCGCGCCCGCCCCCATGGCCGAGAAGTCGACGTAGGCGTCGACGCCGCCCGCGCCCACGAACAGCGTGCGGGTGCCCTTGACCGCGTCGGGCAGGAAGTTTGCGTCCTTCTCCAGGTCGACGACGACCTGGAAGGTGCCCGTGGCCGCCTCGAACCGGCTGAGGTCCTTGATGGACTGCAGCAGCACCGGCTGGCTGCGGTCGACGGTCTGCTCTCCGAACGGGTTGAGCCAGGTCCAGGCCAGCCGGCCGCCCACCACGAGCAGGACCGCCAGGACGAGGAACCCGGCCGCATATCGCCACCTGCGCCGCCGCCGGGGAGCCAGGTCCGGCGGCGTCGTCTGGGAAGTCGTCATGGGGCATGACTACCCGCTCGGCGATCATCAGTGCCACCCGCAGGGTGACATCTTCGTCCTCAGGTGCCCGGGGTGCCGGGGTCGGGATAGACCGGGTAGACGTGGCTGCTCTCGGGCGTGGCGCCGGTGGGGGGCGTGATGACGGCGGTGGGGGCCGGACCGCCGCCGAAGTGCGTGCTGGACAGGCGGCACGCCTGGAAGTCGCTGTAGAACATGCGCAGCCACTCCCTGCGCTGGTGCTCGTCGAGACCGGAGAACCAGGACGCGGCGTACTGGTGCTCGGGCAGCGGGCCGCCGGGCAGCGGCTCGCCGCGCAGCCAGGCCATCACGATCTCCCGGTAGCCGTCGGCCGGCGTGCCGGGGCAGCGGGCGGCCAGCGCGTCGATGTACTCGTAGGCCGCCTCCTCGGCGAACCCCGCCGACAGGTCGGGCACGTGGATCGGCGCCAGGCCGTTGGAGGGCTTCAGCGGCTCGTCCAGCGGCCGCTGCTCCACCCGCGTGAACGCGGCCGGCGTGCCGGCCAGGCGCGAGGCGATCTGCGTGAACACCGCGCCCAGCTCGGTCTGCCCGGCCCGCATCCCGGGGTGCAGGCAGACCGTGATCGGCCACTCCTGGCAGGCGTAGGCGATGTCCTCGGCCGCGGCCGGCTTGGGGTGGGCCAGCATCCGCGACACGCCCATGCCCGCCGCCAGCACGGCCAGCAGCGCGCACGCCAGCACCAGGGCCTGCCTGGTCACCAGCGCCGCCCAGCCGAGCAGCAGCGCGCAGGTGATGCCGAGCAGCCAGATCGTCTGGTCGAAGAACGGCGCCCCGCCCAGCCCCTGGAACAGGTCGTACGGCTCGCCCGTGCCCGGCACCAGCCGGTCGGCCAGCCCCCGGTCGTCGGCCAGCCAGGAGAAGGCGACGTAGCAGGCCAGCCCCGCGATCGGCGGCGTGAGCGCCTTGGGCACGACCCAGCCGGCCACCCACCCGATCACCGCGTAGAGCGCCAGGCCCGCCATGCCCATGCCCAGGCCGGACAGGCTGAGCCGCCCCGCCTGGTCGGTGAGCACGGTCTTGACCGCCAGCACCAGCACCGTCGCGCCGAACGAGCCCAGCACCACCACCACGATCGCCAGCGGCGCCTTGAGCGCCCGCCAGGTCGTGAGCGACCGCCCGCGCAGGGCGCGCCGCTTGCGCAACGCCACCCACGCGGCGAACGCGGCCGCCACCGGCCCGGTCATCCGCAGCGAGCCGATGACCGCGGCCAGGATGTTCTCCCACGCGTCGACGCCGGGTATCAGGACGTTCCACGCCGCGACCAGGCCGAGAGCGAGCAGCACCGCCACTGTCACGGCCGCGCTGTGCTTCAGCTCCTCGCGTGTAACGCCCGAGTGCTCACGCACCCTGTATCCCGTTGATGTTCACCAAGCACCCCCCGTGCCCTCGGCAAAGCGGAAGAATGCCAGCCCAGACCCGTCCCCACGGCAGATGGACTTGGCTTCCGCGTCACCTTACGTGAGAGAACCATAACGGAGCGTGATGATTGACGGTCGGATTCTTGGTCAAGCGGTGAAGCCTGTCGCTCCAGGTAGCCCGACGAAACCGGGACGAGAGGCACGCTACCGTAGCGCTGTGTCCCAGCCGAAGCCGCTCAATCTGCCGTTCGATCCCATCGACCGCGCCGCGGAGAGCTGGCGTGCCCGCTTCGGGCCTTCCTCCGCGATGGCCGCGGTCACCTCGATCATGAGAGCGCAGCAGATCCTGCTGTCGCAGCTCGACTCGCTGCTGAAACCCCACGACCTCACCTTCGCCCGCTACGAGGCCCTGGTCCTGCTGACCTTCAGCCACACCGGCTCGCTGCCGCTGTGGAAGATCGGCGAACGGCTCATGGTCCACCCCACCAGCGTCACGAACACGGTGGACAGGCTGGAGAAGTCCGGGTTCGTCTGCCGCCTGCCCAACCCCCGCGACGGCCGCGGCGTGCTGGCCGAGATCACCGGCAAGGGCAGGGAGGTCGTGCGCCGGGCCACCGACGACCTGATGGCCGCCGAGTTCGGCCTCACGATGTACGCCGAGGACGAACTCCGCCAGATCTTCGACCAGCTCCGCACGCTGAGGGTGGCGGCGGGTGACTTCGCGGGCCCGTCCATGCGGCAAGATGAGGAGCATGGCGGACTTCTCTAGGCCCGGGTCGCTCTACGGAGCTGTGGACCTGGGCGCGCGCAAACAGGCACTGGAGGCCCAGGCCCGGCGGGAGGCCGCCGGTCCCCAGGGGGCCACCTCGGCCTCGGTCGTCGACGTGACCGAGGAGACGTTCACGACGGACGTCATCGACCGGTCGATGACCGTGCCGGTGGTGCTCGACCTGTGGTCGCCGAGGGCACCCGGCAGCGCCCAGCTCAGCCCGGTGCTGGAGAAGGTGATCGGCGACCTGGGCGGCCGGGCCGTGCTGGCCAAGGTCAACGTCGACGCCAGCCCCCAGATCGCGCAGGCGCTGCGGGTGCAGGCCGTGCCGACCGTGCTGGCCATCTTCCAGGGGCAGGCCGTCACCGGCTTCCAGCAGGTGCTGCCCGAGCAGGAGGTGCGCCGCTGGCTCGACGAGCTGATGGGCGCGGTCGAGCAGTTCTACCAGGCCAACCCCGACGCCCGGCCGCCGGCGGCCGAGGAGGGGCCGCAGGAGCCCGCCGGGCCGCCCGCCGACCCCGACCTGGTGGCGGCCGAGCAGGCCATCGACGCGGGCGACCTCGACGCGGCCGAGGCGGCCTACCAGCGCCTGCTGGCCCGCGTCCCCGGCGACGAGGACGCCAAGATGGGCCTGGCGGGCGTCGGCCTGATCAAGCGCACCTCCGCGGCCGACCCGGCCGACGTGCAGCGGCGCCTCCAGGACCCGTCCGACGTCGACGCGCAGCTGCTGGCCGCCGACCTGGAGATGCTCTCCGGCGCGGTCGACGAGGCGTTCGAGCGCGTGGTGGCCGTGGTCAAGCGCACGTCGGGCGACGACCGCGACCGGGCCAGAAAGCACTTGCTCGGACTTTTCGACGCGTTGCCGTCAGACGACCCATCTTTGGCGAAAGCGCGTAGAGCATTGGCGAGCGCCCTGTTCTAACCTGGGGGTATGCGGGTCGTCACGATCTCCGCGACCTACGGCACGGCCGGCAGCCTCATCGGCCCGGCCGTCGCCGAACGGCTCGGCGTGCCCTTCGTCGACCGTGCCATCCCCAGCGCCGTGGCCAAGGAGCTCGGCTGCACGCTGGAGGAGGCGCTGGCCCACGACGACCGCGCCGAGCACGGCCTGGGCAGGCTGCTGTCGGGCGCCATCCGGCTGCCCACGGTCACCTTCGGCGGCGTGGACATGTACGTCCCCGGCGCGATGCCGCTGCCGCCCGAGGAGTTCGTCCGGCGCACCGAGCGCATGATGAAGGAGATGGCCCTGGCCCAGGGAGGCGTCTTCCTGGGCCGCGCCGGCGCCCTGGTGCTGGCCGACCATCCCGGCGCCCTCCATGTCAGGCTCGACGCGCCGCTGAAGCGCCGGGTCCGCCAGACGGCCACGCTGAGCGGCACGAGCGAGCGGGAGGCGCGGGCCGTCGTCGAGGACAACGACCGGGCCAGGACGGCCTACGTCCGCCACTTCTACCGGGCGGATCCGGGTGATCCGTGCCACTATCACCTTGTGCTCGACAGCACGACGATTCCCGTCCCCGCGTGTGTCGATCTCATCGTCACCGCAGCGACGGCACTGGGTTGACCTGATGCCCCCTATCCTTGGATGACTTCTTGGTCAGTCCCGAAGGAGCGATTGACGTGGCGACCGTCCCGAGTGTGTCGTACTCCATAACCGTGCGTCTTGAGGTGCCCGCAGGCGGCAAGGCCGTGAGCCAGCTCACCCACGCCGTAGAGTCGGCCGGAGGCGTGGTGACCGCCCTCGACGTCACCAACGCGGGCCACGAGAAGCTCCGCATCGACGTCACCTGCGCCGCGCGTGACACCGACCACGCGCAGGCCATCGTCGACCAGCTGGAGGCGGTCGAGGGCGTCGTCATCCACAAGGTCTCCGACCGCACGTTCCTCATGCACCTCGGCGGCAAGATCGAGATGAAGTCGAAGGTGCCGCTGCGCAACCGCGACGAGCTGTCCATGGCCTACACCCCGGGCGTGGCGCGCGTGTCGATGGCCATCGCCAGGAACAAGGAGGACGCGCGGCGCCTGACGATCAAGCGCAACTCGGTGGCCGTGGTCACCGACGGGTCGGCGGTGCTGGGCCTGGGCAACATCGGGCCGGAGGCCGCGCTGCCGGTCATGGAGGGCAAGGCGGCCCTGTTCAAGCGGTTCGCGGGCATCGACGCCTGGCCGATCTGCCTCGACACCCAGGACGTCGACGAGATCGTCCGCACCGTGCAGCTGATCGCGCCCGGGTTCGGCGGCATCAACCTGGAGGACATCGGCGCGCCGCGCTGCTTCGAGGTCGAGCGCCGGCTGCGCGAGCTGCTGGACATCCCGGTCTTCCACGACGACCAGCACGGCACGGCGATCTGCGTGCTGGCGGCGCTGACCAACGCGCTGCGCGTGGTGAACAAGTCCATCGAGAACGTCAGGATCACGATGGCCGGCGCCGGCGCGGCCGGGAACGCGGTGCTGCGGCTGCTGCTGGCCGCCGGCGCCCGCAACGTGGTCGTCTGCGACTACCTGGGCGCCGTGCACAAGGGCCGCGACGACCTCGACGACTCGCTGCGCTGGATCGCCGAGCACACCAACGCCGACGGCTACGCGGGCGACCTGCGCGGCGCGGTCAAGGACGCCGACGTGTTCGTGGGCGTGTCCGCGCCCGGCATCCTGACCGGCGACGACATCGCGACGATGGCCAAGGACTCCGTGGTGTTCGCGCTGGCCAACCCCGAGCCCGAGGTCTCGCCCGACGACGCGCGCGAGCACGCCGCCGTGGTGGCGACCGGCCGCTCCGACTACCCCAACCAGATCAACAACGTACTGGCCTTCCCGGGCGTGTTCCGCGGCCTGCTCGACGCGCAGGCCGGCGGGGTGACGCAGGAGATGCTGCTGGCCGCGGCGGGCGCGCTGGCGGCCGTGGTGACCCCGGAGGAGCTGGGCCCCAACTACATCGTGCCGAGCGTCTTCCACCCCGACGTGGCGACGGCGGTGGCCGCCGCGGTCCGCGAGAGCGCCGGCGGCCGCGCAAGAGGCTTCACCGAGGCGTGACGCACAGGGGCCGCCCCGACAGGCGCGGCCCCGCACCCAGGCGGCCCACAGAGCGCACCGTCACGGTGGCGCGCCGGTGAAGGGTCAGCGGGCGTGACATGGAAGGCCACCAGCCGACGTACGGCGGGTGGCCTGACCACGCGAAGCCGTAAAGACGAAAAGCGGAAAGGGCCGTGAGAACGAAGAGGCCTACCGGGTGACGGCGGGGATGAGGCGGTAGCTTTCCTGGAAGACCAGGTTGTGGGCGTCGGCGGCGGCGATGGCGCGCAGGGTGGTGAGCTGCCCCGCCGCGTCCGAGTGGTCGAAGACGTTCAGCGGCCAGTCGCCGACCGTGTTGCCGCGCAGGTGCGGGTGGTGGAAGTCGGCGCCGTAGTGGGCCACGATCGCGATCGGCAGGATGTCCTTGTCGCGCTGCTCCGGCCACGTGAGCGACCACATGGCGTTGAGCCCGCCCTCCTGAGACCTGGTGAGCCCGCTGGCCACCACCTGCCCCGTGCCGAGGAGCAGGTCGGCGTTGAACTCGTCCAGCGTCGCCCGCGCCACCGGGTCGAGCAGCTCGACCGCCGTGGCGAACAGGCGTTCCTTGTCCTCCCGCGCGGTGACGCCGCCGTGGACGCCGTCGCGCAGGTCGGTGAAATGCCTGATCAGGGCCTCGTTCATGGCAGTGCGCATGCCTACCCCCTTCCCCCGGGACGGGGGCGACACCCCGTGCGGCGGCGATCCGCCGCACGGGGACGCGCGGGTCAGGCGGCGAACGGCGCCGGACGCCGGTCGCGGATGCTCAGCTCGTAGATCTTCTCGTAGCCCATGGCCATGCCGAGCGCGTCGAAGTTGCGCTTGACGTGCATGCGGCAGTCGGCCGGGTTCAGGCCGCCCGCGGCCTCGACCGCCTCGGCCAGGTCGGCCGGGTCGTCGCAGACGTACCCGGTGATGCCGTCGACGAGGACCTCGCCCACGGCGCCGCCGCGCAGCGCGACCACCGGGGTGCCGCTCGCCATGGCCTCGATCATGACCATGCCGAACGCCTCCTCCCGGCGGCTGGGGAAGAGCAGGCAGTGGGCGTCGGCCAGCAGCTCGCGCTTGCGCGCTCCGTCGGCCTCGCCGACGTAGACGGCGTCGTCGCCGAGCCGGGGGCGGATGTGGCGGTCGAAGTACTCGTGCTCGGACGGCTCGTTCAGCCGGCCGGCGAGCACGATGCGCCGGCCGGCCCGCCGGGCGGCGTCGATGGCCAGGTGGGCGCCCTTGCCGGGGCTGAACCGGCCGAGGAAGAGCGCGTAGTCCTCCTTGCGCTCGCGGAAGGGGAAGCTCTTCAGGTCCACGCCGTTGTGCACGGTGCCCAGCCAGTTGAGGTCGGGGGCCTGCATGCGCTGGAACGTCGAGGTGGACACCAGGCCGACGGAGTCGCCGAGCCGGCGGTAGCGCTCGGCCTGCTCGCCCGAGGCCGGGCCGTGCACGGTCGTCACCGTCGGGATCCGGGGGTTCAGGGCGGTCACCGAGCCCGCCGGGGAGTGGTCGTGGACGACGTCCACGTCCAGGTCCGCCGGCCGGACGTCGGGGACCGCCGCCCTAGGGGCGGGTTCGTCCAGCGGGTGGGAGGGCGGCTGGGTGTAGGCGGCCAGGACGTGGGGAGACGTGCCCGACCGGCCCGCGCCGATCAGGGTGACCTGGTGGCCCAGTCTGAGCAGGGACCGCGCGAGGTCGTCCATCATGACCTTGACACCGCCGTACGAGCGGGGCGGGTTCTCGAACCTCGGGGGAGCCACCATCGCGATGTGCAGCCGGGACTTGGCGGACATGACGTCACCTCCGTAGGGGCGGCAGAAGAGGGTTCGGCCGGTAGGCGGCCCGCAGCCTCGATGCGAGGCGGCGGGTGCGCCATCTCGGATTCCCCGTGCCGGCCGCTTCGAACCTGTGAACTGCGGTGACGTTCGTCGCAGCCGCGGCGGCGGGGCGCCGCCGCGGCCGGGGTGACGGTCAGGCGAGGAGCCGCTCGATGCGGGTGCGGACGTCGGGCGTGTCGAGGCCGCGCACGGTGAGCGTGGTACGGCGGCGCACGACGTCGTCGACGGTGGCCGCCCACTCGTGGTCGCGGGCGTAGACGGCCTGGGCCCAGATGTCGGGCCCGTCGGGGTGGATGCGCTCGCCGAGCGAGGGGTCGTCGCGGATGAGCCGGGCCACGTCGAAGGCGATCGTGCCGTAGTGGGTGGCCAGGTTGCGGGCGACCAGCGGGTCCATGCGGGCGCCCGGCTCGCGTTCGGTCCACAGGCGCATGGCGACGGCGTCCGGGCTGGCCAGGCCCGGCAGCGGCACGGCGGGCAGGATGTCGGCCAGGTCGTCGCCCAGCGGCCGGCCCGGCAGGCGGGAGAGGGTCTCCAGGACGTGCCTGCCGATGTGCCGGTAGGTGGTCCACTTGCCGCCCGCGACCGACAACATGCCGCCCGCGCCCCTGGTCACGACGGTCTCCCGCTTGGCGGCCGACACCTGCCCGGGGCCGCCGGGCAGCACGCGCAGCCCGGCGAAGGCGTAGGTGATGTCCTCACGCCGGAGCTGGCAGTCACGGACGGCGTGACCGGCCTCGTCGAGGATCTGGGCGATGTCGGCGTCGGTGGCGCGCACGTCGGCCGGGTCGCCCTCGTACGCCTCGTCGGTGGTGCCGAGCAGCAGGTGGTCCTCCCACGGGATGGCGAAGGAGACCCGGTACTTGTCGATCGGCGTGGTGAGCGCGGCCTTCCACGGGTCGTGGCGGCGCATGACCAGGTGGGCGCCCTTGGAGAGCCTGATGCTCGGCGCCGCGTGCGGGTCCTCCATCCGGCGCAGGTGGTCCACCCACGGGCCGGTGGCGTTGAGGACGAGCCGGGCGTCCACCCCGAACTCGGTGCCGTCGAGGCGGTCGCGCAGCTCTGCCCCGGTCACGTTGCCGCCCGACTTGCGCAGTCCGACGACCTCGGCGTGGTTGAGCACGACCGCGCCCGCGTCGACGGCCGCGCGCACGGTCATGACGGCGACGCGGCTGTCGTTCATCTGGTGGTCGCCGTAGACGGCGGCGGCGCGCAGCCCCTCGCTGCGCAGCGCGGGGACGCGGGTCATGGCCTGGTGCGGCGTGATGACCTTGCCCATGCCGTCGCCGAACACCGACAGCGCGGAGTACAGGAAGACGCCGGCGCCGAGCTTGGCCGCGCCGTGCGGGCCGCCCTTGTAGATCGGCACCAGGAAGCTGAGCGGTTTGACCAGGTGGGGCGCGATGTCGGCGGCCAGGGCACGGCGTTCGCGGTGGTTCTCGGCGACCAGCTTGACGTTGCCGGTCTGCAGGTAGCGCAGGCCGCCGTGGACCAGCTTGGACGACGCGCTGGAGGTGGCCCCGGCGAAGTCGCCCGCCTCGACCATCGCCACCCGCAGCCCCGCCTGCGCGGCCATCCAGGTGACGGAGGTGCCGAGGATGCCGCCGCCGATCACCAGCAGGTCGTACGTGGCGCGGGAGAGCTCGTGCCGGATCTCGGCCCGGTCGGCGCCGATGGCGATGTTCATGACGTGCTCCAGTCCTACTGTTCGACCCAGTCGAGGGTGCGGGCCACGGCCTTCTTCCAATTGCGGTACTCCCGCGCGCGGACCTGTTCGTCGATCTCCGGCCGCCACTCCGACGCCTTGTGCCAGTTGGCGCGCAGGCTGTCGAGGTCGGGCCAGTAGCCGGTGGCCAGGCCGGCGGCGTACGCGGCGCCGAGCGCGGTGGTCTCGGCGACCATCGGCCTGATCACGGGGACGGCCAGCACGTCGGCCAGCGTCTGCATGAGCAGGTTGTCGGCCGTCATGCCGCCGTCGGCGCGCAGCGTGGTCAGGTCGAGGCCGGAGTCGGCGTTCATCGCGTCGACGACCTCGCGGGTCTGCCAGGCGGTGGCCTCCAGGACGGCCCGCGCGATGTGCCCCTTGGTGACGAACCCGGTCAGCCCGGCGATCACGCCGCGCGCGTCGGAGCGCCAGTGGGGCGCGAACAGCCCCGAGAAGGCCGGGACGAAGTAGCAGCCGCCGTTGTCGTCGACGGTCTTGGCCAGCGTCTCGATCTCGGCGGCGCTGGAGATCAGGCCCAGGTTGTCGCGCAGCCACTGCACCAGCGAGCCGGTGACGGCGATGGCGCCCTCCAGCGCGTACGTGGCCGGGCCGTCGCCGATCTGGTAGCCGACGGTGGTCAGCAGGCCGTGCCGGGAGACGACGGGGTCCTGGCCGGTGTTCATCAGCAGGAAGCTGCCCGAGCCGTAGGTGCTCTTGGTCTCGCCGGGCTCGAAGCAGGTCTGGCCGAACAGCGCCGCCTGCTGGTCGCCGAGCGCGGAGGCCACCGGCACGCCGGCCGCTGTGTGGCCGTAGACCTCGGCGGACGGGCGGATCTCCGGCAGCATCGCGCGCGGCACGCCGAGGGCGGCGAGCAGGTCGTCGTCCCAGCTCAGCGTGTGGATGTTCATCAGCATCGTGCGGCTGGCGTTGGTCACGTCGGTCAGGTGGCGGCCGGTCAGGTTCCACAGCAGCCAGCTGTCCATCGTGCCGAACAGCACCTCGCCGCGCCCGGCCCGCTCGTGCAGCCCGTACGCGTCGAGCAGCCAGCGGATCTTCGGCCCGGAGAAGTAGGTGGTCAGCGGCAGGCCGGCCTTCTCCTTGAACAGCCCCTCGTGCTCGGCGAGCGTGCGGGTGAGCGCGTCGGTCCTGGTGTCCTGCCACACGATCGCGGGGCAGACGGGACGCCCGGTCTTCCGGTCCCACAGGACGGTGGTCTCGCGCTGGTTGGTGATGCCCAGCGCGGCGATGTCGAGCCCCTCGGTGGCCTCGGCCATGACGGTCCGGACCGACCGCCAGATCTCCTCGGCGTCGTGCTCGACCCAGCCCGGCTTGGGGAAGATCTGGCGGTGCTCGCGCTGGGCGACGGTGACGATGTTGCCGGCCTGGTCGAAGACGATGCACCGGCTGGACGTGGTGCCCTGGTCGATGGCTGCGATGTAGTGCGGTCGAGGCACGAGGTTCCTCGCTTGGGAGTCGGGGTTCGACATTGTCGAACGATGTGAGCGATGTTACGTGTTTGCCCCGGTGTTGTTCAACCGGTCATCTGGCCAGATCGCGGGTGATCGCGCGGGCGGCGTCGCGGACGTAGGAGACGTACTCCATGGTCAGGGCGCCGTCGGCGGTCAGCCGTTCGACCGCGCCCCGGATGCCGATGGCGCCCACCACGAGGCCGCGCGGGTCCTTGATCGGGGCGGCGATGGCGACCTCGCCCTCGGTGAGCTCCTCCATCTCGGCCGCCCACCCCCTGGCCCGGACCTGCTCCAGGTCCTCCTCCAGCTTGGCGGCGTCGACCAGCGTCCGGTCGGTGTACGCCGGCAGCGGCGCGGCCGCCAGCGACTCCCCGTACGGGTCGTAGGCGAGCAGCACCTTGCCGAGCGCGCTGGCGTGCGTCGGCAGGTAGGTGCCGACCTGGAGGGTCTGCATGCTGTCGTCGGGGCGGAACACGTGGTGGATCACCAGCACGTGCCCCTCGTGCAGGGTGCCGATCCAGGCGCTCTCCCTGCTCCGCCCGGCCAGGGCGTCGGCCCAGTTGATCGAGCGGGTGCGCAGCTCGTTGACGTCGAGGTAGCTGCTGCCCAGGTGGAGCAGGGTGGCCCCGAGCCGGTACTTGCCGGTCGCGGCGTCCTGCTCGACGAAGCCGACGCGGACCAGCGTGCGCAGGATGCCGTGGAGCGTGCCCTTGGGCAGGCCCAGCGCCCTGGCCAGCTCCGCCACGCCTAGCTGGCGGGGGCCGGATGCGAGCAGCCGCAGGATCGCGGCCGCCCGTTCCACCGATTGAATCGTCTCTCCCACGGCGGTCACCCTAGCGCAGATCAGTTCGACATTGCCGAACGCTTGCGGGAAATCGGCGCCCCGCCGACCGCGAGCGCGGCGTTGGCGGGCCAGGCCGAGCGCCCTGGCCCGCAGCGGCCCCTCGGGGAACGGCGTGGTCGGCAGAGCAACGTGAACCCGGCGGCGGCCGGCGCGAAGCCGAGACCTGAACCGATCACCGGCAGCGCCACGTTCAGAATGGAGAAGTCCACGGCGAGCATGAACGGGGACCCCAGCAGGAGCACCGGAACCAGCCGTTGCGCGGACGTCATGCGATCGGATCGGGGCCGATCGGCGAGCACGGTCATGCCATCCCTCTAATGGAACGCTTGTTCCGTTAAAATGCGGCACGACGACAGCACGAAAGGGGCATTAATGGAACAAGAGTCCCGTTTGGCGGGGACTGTGCGGCCAGGGGGCCGCACCGCGCGCGTGCGCGCGGCCGTGCTGGAGGCCACTCAGGACGAGCTGGTCGAGCACGGTTTCCATGGGCTGACCATGGACCAGGTGGCGGCCAGGGCCGGCGTGGGCAAGACCACGGTCTACCGGCGCTGGGGCAGCAGGGCCGGGCTGGTGACGGACCTGATGACCGAGCTGGCCGAGCAGTCGTCACCGCACGCCGACACGGGATCCATCGAGGGCGACCTGCTGGCCAACGCCGGGGCCGTCGTGGGCGCGGTCACCGACCACCGGCTCGGGGCCACGTTCCAGGCGGTGATCGCGGCGGGCACCTCCGACGCGCAGGCCGTCCAGGCGTTGCGCGCGTTCTATCTGCGGCGCATCGAGGAGTGGGCGAAGGTCGTCGACCTCGCGGTGAAACGGGGTGAGCTGCCCGAGGGCACCGACGGCATGGAGGTGATCCGGGCGATCTCGGCGCCGCTCTACTACCGCCTGCTCGTCACCAAGGAGCCGGTGGACCTGGCGGTCGCCCGGGACGCGGCGCTGCGCACGCTGGCCGCGGCGCGGGCGGGCGCGTTCGTCCCGCGGGACGCCTGACGCGGCACGACGGGGCCTCCCGCGCGGGCGGGGTCACAGGGGGCCGTCGGGGACCGAACGGGGCCAGACGGAGCCGTACCACCACATGATCCCGCCCATCACCACAAGCCCGGCCGCCGTGGCCAGCTTCCCCCACAGGTCGGACGGCGGCCCGGTGTACGGCAGGCGGCCGTGCCTGTGCTCCCGCCCCCAGGCGCAGTCGTTGCGCACCCGGGTGGAGTCGAGCAGCGTGTCGGGGTGGGTGTCGGTGACCGAGAACGCCTCGATCTCGCGGGTGGTGCCCCGGTCGATCCGGACCGTCCTGACCACCTGCTTGCGGGCCGGGATCGAGCCGGTCGCCACGCTCCGCGCGTCCACCCGCAGGTCGAACCGGGCGAGCTGGGGGGTCTGGTTGCGCAGCGTGACCCGTACGGACCCCGAACCGCACGCGATCCGGTCGGTCGTCATCGTGAACGGATCACCCCGGTCGGGCAGCGGCCACGCCTGCGCGGACGACGGCAGCAGCAGGGCCGCGCCCACGGGAAGGGCGGCCAGGACGAGGCGTGTACCGATGCGCATGTGCTCCTCCCGAGCCCCGCAAGCGTGATCTTTGCCACAGATCGTGCCCATAAGTGCACAGAAAGTAACATGGCCGAGCCGGGGGAGCGGAAGCCCGTCACACCCCTCATGATGGAGGTATGGCGGAAGCGATCTACGTCGGCGGTTTGTTGGTGGCGACGCCGCTTCTTGACGACCCCAACTTCCGGCGTAGCGTCGTGCTGATCCTGGAACACGACCAGGACGGCGGCACGCTCGGCGTGGTGCTCAACCGGCCCAGCGACATCTCGGTCACGCAGGTGCTGCCGGTCTGGGACCCGCTGGTGACCGGGCCGCCGGTGCTGTTCGAGGGCGGCCCCGTGCAGACCGACAGCGCCCTCGCCCTCGCGGCGGTCCCGAGCGGGGAGGAGCCGCTCGGCTGGCGCAGGCTCCACGCCGGCACCCCGGCCGTCTCCCGCCTGGGCACGGTCGACCTCGACGCGCCCCCCGAGATCCTCCAGGGCGAGATCGCGCAGATGCGGATCTTCGCCGGATACGCCGGCTGGACCTCCGGTCAGCTGGAGAGCGAGATCGCCGAAGGCGCCTGGTACGTCGTCGACTCCGAGGACGGCGACACCTTCCACGGCGACCCCGGCTCGCTCTGGCGGCACGTGCTGCGGCGCCAGCCGGGCGAGCTGGCCTTCGTGGCGACCTGCCCCGACGACCCCACGATGAACTAGGCCGCCGGGCGGGTGTCCCAGCCGGGCCGCAGCGACGCCTCGGCCAGCGCGACCGCCTCGGAGATGCGCGAGACGATCTCCGGCATGGTGGTCTCCCTGCGGGGGCACTCGAAGCCGATGCGCATGGTGGACATCGCGAACGCCACGATCAGGTACGTCAGCTGATCGTCCTCGGGGGCGACCCCTCTGCGGGCGGCGACGGCCTCGGCCAGCCGGGTCTCCGTCATGGCGCCCCGGGCCACCGACTGTCCCACCAGATGCGGATATTTATCGAATAGTTGCCGCAGCTTCAGGAACCTCTCGGTGTCCTCCGGCGTTGACCCCTGCATGTCGTCCACCATGGCCCGCAGGCCGTGCATGAGCGACGTGAACGGGGGCTCGTCCGCGGGACGAGCGGCGAACTCCTCCAGCAGGATCGCCTCGCCGTGGTCGTGGAACCACAGGACGAGATGGTCCTTGCTGGTGAAGTAGCGGAAGAAGGTGCGGGGAGAGACTTCGACGACCCCCGCTATCTGCTCGATCGTGGTGGACTCGTATCCTTGTTCGAGGAACAGGTCGAGCGCCGCGTCGAGGAGCGCGAGGCGCGTCTTCTCCTTCTTGCGTTCCCGTAGACCCACAGCGGACACCCCTTCGCCACCTTTCTGTCACAGTGTGCCAGAAGTCATGCGGCGTCTTTTTAAAATCGTTTGTCATAAGTCATCGCCTGACATACCCTACCTGAGGCTTACGAGACCTATGCCGCAGTTGAGCGGTATGTGACTGAGGGGGACCTTATGGCTAACGCGAAGGCGGTCGTCGAACCGTCGTCGCCCGGCCTCGGTAAGACGGGGACAGGTGGCGGAAACCCGTGGCTGGTGCTGTTGGCGGTCAGCCTCGGCGTCATCATGGTGATGCTGGACGGCACGGTGGTGGGCATCGCCAACCCCGTCATCCAGATGGAGTTGAAGGCGTCGCTGTCCGACCTGCAGTGGGTGACCAGTGGTTACCTGCTCGCGCTGGCCGTGTTCCTGATCACGGCGGGCAAGCTCGGCGACCTGTTCGGGCACAAGCGCGTCTTCCTGATCGGCGTGACCGGCTTCGCTCTGTCCTCGATCGGCATCGGTCTCAGCCAGGAACTGGCCGACATCGTTCCCGGCGTGTCGCCGGTCGGCGCGCTGATCGGCCTGCGGGTGCTGCAGGGCCTCTTCGGCGCCCTGCTCCAGCCGGCCGCCCTGGCCCTGCTGCGTGGCGCCTTCCCCGGTGAGAAGCTGAACCAGGCCATGGGCGCCTGGGGTGCGATCATCGGCCTGTCCAGCGCCGCCGGCCCGATCGTGGGCGGCGTGCTGGTGGAGAAGGTGAGCTGGGAGTCGGTCTTCTTCATCAACGCCCCGGTGGGCATCGTCGCGCTGATCATGGGCATTTTGCTGATCAAGGAGAACCGCGTCCAGACGTTCGCCAGGATCGACTGGCTCGGCGTGCTGCTGCTGTCGGGCGCGATGTTCTCGCTGGTCTGGACGATCATCAAGGCCCCCGAGTGGGGCTGGGGCGACTCGACGACGCTGACCTTCATCGGCGCGTTCGTGGTGCTCATCGCCGCGTTCATCTTCTGGCAGAGCAGGGCCAAGCAGCCGCTGGTGCCGCTGTCGCTGTTCAAGAACGCCTCGATCTCGATCGGCACCCTGCTGATGATGATGGTCGCGTTCGCCATGTTCGGCGCGATGTTCTTCCTGGGCTTCTTCTTCCAGGGCGTGCACGGCCTGACCCCGCTGGAGGCGGGTCTGCGGATGTTGCCGATGAGCGCGGGCATGATCGTGGCCTCGCCGCTGGCCGGCATGGCGATCGGCAAGCTCGGTCCGAAGATCACGATGGCCGCCGGTCTGCTGATCACCGCGTGCTCGATGTTCCTCATGTCGCGGCTCAGCATCGACGCCTCGTTCATCGAGAGCGGCCTGCCGTTCGTGCTGCTGGCCTTCGGCCTCTCGCCGGTGTTCGTCGGGGCGACCGAGATCATCGTGGGCAACGCGCCGGTCGAGCTGAGCGGTGTCGCGGGCGGCGTGCAGCAGTCGGCCATGCAGGTCGGCGGCGCGCTCGGCACCGCGATCCTGGGCGCCGTGATGGCCGGCGAGATCGCCGACACGCTGCCCGGCTACCTCGGCCCGGCGGCGCAGGCGATCCCGCCCGCGCAGCTCCCGCTGCTGGAGAAGGCCGCCGCGTTCGGCGCGGCGCCTCCCGGGCTGCCGCAGGTGGTCACCGACGCCGTGCACCACTCGTTCATGGACGGCATGCACCTCGCCTTCCTGGTCAGCACCGGTGTCGCGGTGCTGACGGCCCTGCTGACGCTGTTCGTCAAGGCCGGGCGGAAGAGCGAGGGCGCGCCGGTCCACATGGGCTGAGCGCGTCCCGCCGGAACGGCCCCCGCCTGCGTGGCGGGGGCCGTTCCGCTGTCCGGGCCCGGTTATGCGGGGGGTGACGGGTGTCCGGGGTCGGTCATGCGGGGGTGACGGTCAGGGCGACGCGGCCCGAGGTCTTGGTGGTGACCGTCAGGATGCGCCTGGCGGCGTTCCAGGCGGCCGTGCCGCCGTCCACCCGGCCGCCGTTCGGGAAGCCGCGCTCGGGCAGGTAGATCTCGGTCGGGCCGGTCTCGTTGGCGTCGAAGACCACCTGGAGGCGGTTCTCGCCGTAGGTCACGCTGATCGGGACGCCGCCGATCGCCCTCGGATAGGCCCTGACGTACGCGCCCGGCAACGCGGTGGCCTTCCCCTTCACGTCGTACGGCCCCCAGGCGTCGGCGTCCCGCGACCAGTAGGCCATGCCGGTGCCCACCTCGTCGCTCAGCCCCTGGACCTTCCGCACCAGGTCGGACGCGCCGGGCCGGGTCATGTCCAGCCCGAACTCGCCCAGCAGGACCGGCGCCCCCATGCGCTCGGCCGTCCGCGCGATGTTGTCGCGCCACCAGCCCAGCGTGCGGTCGGTCCACTCCTTGGAGCCCGCGGCGTAGTCGTCCCCGAGGTCCAGCGGCAGCGGGTAGACGTGCGGGGCGAAGGCGATGCGCGGCGGCCCGCCGCGCGGGTCGTCGAAGCGCGGCAGCGACGACGGCAGCCCCCAGTTGACGCCCACGGCCTGCGGCTCCAGGAAGATCCAGCTGTCCTGGTCGACCGCCCTGATCCGCTCGATGCTCTTGCGGTAGAGGGTGGCCAGGGGGCCGGTCTCGAACGCCGCGCCCTGGACCGAGCCGCCCCACGGCTCGTTCATCACGTCGTACCCGAGAACGCCCGGCACGTCCTTGAAGCGGGCCGCGACCGCCGCCCACGCCTTGGCGTAGTGGTCCATCAGCTCGGGGTGCTCGCCGGTGGTGTTCCAGAAGTGGTCGAAGGCCCGGATGACGCCGGGTTCCAGGTAGTACATCTCCCAGGTGAAGTGGTCGGTGGCCACCGGCAGGCCGTCGGTGTGGGTGGCCCAGCCGGGCGCGCCGTTGCCCGCGACGCCGGTGGGGGTGATGCCGTTGCCCCACAGGTCCTGGTGCATGTCGAGCATGACCTGGTAGCCGCGGTCGGAGTACCACCGCACCCGCTCAGCCACCTTGTCCAGATATTTCGTGTCATTGGTGCCGGGGGAGGGCTCCACGGCCCGCCACTGGATGAGGAACCGCACGAAGTTGGTGCCCATGTCCCGGTACTCGCGGTCGATGTCGTCCGGGGTCAGCTCGGGCAGGGCGTCGGGGGCGCCCTTGGCGCTGCTCGCCGTGTTGAAGCCGTGCAGGATCAGCGCCCGTCCCAGGTCGTCGGTGACGTAGCGGGGCGTGGACGGGGGAGCTTCCCTGGTCGCGGCGGCGACGGCGCCTCCGGCCAGCAGGACGAGCACGGCTGTCGTCGCGAGCAACCTGGCACGCTTCATCTGATCTCCGCGGATGCCGGGAAATGGGGTCTTCCATCAGAATCATGGACGCGGCTAGCCTGCCGAACATGAGCCTTGTTCGCAATAGCCTGCCGGCGATCGTCGCCTTCTTGATCGTCCTGGGGTTCGGTCTGTTCGGCGCGGTCCTGGTCACGAGGGTCGGCTACCTGGCCGTGCCGTCCGCGGTCGGGGCCCCGTACGCGCTGCCGGGCCTGCGCGTCGTCCCCCTCGGTGAGACGACGTGGCTGCTCACGCTCGCCGACACGGTCCTGGCGCTCGCCCTGGTCGGCGCGGTGGCGGCCACGCGCGGCGGCTTCTGGCGCACCTGGGGCAGGTTCCTGGCCGCCGCGGTCGTGGTGAACCTGCTGCGCGCGGCCCTGCTCGCCACGGTCGCGCAGGCCGGGATCGGCGCCTATCTGGGCTATCTCGGCGGCGGCCTGGCCGTGGGGCTGATCTGGGGAATCGTGCTCGGCTGGCTCCCCGGGCTCGCCGCGCTGCCACGCCGGCGCGGTACGCGGGACCGCTCGCCGGCGGGCATAAACTCGATGGGGTGAGCACGAAGATCCTCCCAGAGCAGGAGACCACGCCGCGCACCTCTCACGGTGACGGCGACCACGAGCGCTTCGCCCACTACGCGGACAAGCACAAGATCACCGAGAGCATGGTGACGGGCACACCCATCCGCGCCCTGTGCGGCAAGGTCTGGGTGCCCAGCCGGGACCCGAAGAAATACCCGGTCTGCCCCGAGTGCAAGGAGATCTACGAAGGTCTTCCGTCGGGCGGCGGGGGTGACGACAAGAAGCAGTGAGTGTTGCTGAAGCCCAATCCCCTCGGGTAAGGCTACGGTCGGTAATCTGACCAGCCCATACCGTCACGGGGGGATTGCATGGCCCGGCGCGCGACCGCCGTCTCGTTGGCATGCCTGCTCGCGGCCGGGCTCGCCCCGCCGCTCCCGCTCGACGCCACCCCGACGTCGCGCTGCCAATCGTCGGCCGCGCGCCTGAGCACGCGCCCGACCGCGCGCCCGACCGCGCGCCCGACCGCGCGTCCGACCGCGCGCCCGGCCCCGGGCGTGCCCAAGGCGACCGGCCCGCGCTCGCCGCTCCCCGAGGACGTCGCGAAGGTCATGGCCGAGCTTAAGGTCCGGCTGCGCGGCGTGGCCGTGCCGGCGCGCATCACCGTGCCGACCCGGGTGGTCGTCCTCACCGACGGCCGCCGCAAGATCTCCGAGCAGGCGGTCAAGGCCCAGATCGACGTGCTCAACGCCGCCTACGCCGGCCGTAACGGAGGCGTCGACACCGGCGTGCGCTTCAAGCTGGAGTCGGTCTCCGTCAAGGAGAACGCCGGCTGGTTCACCGACCCCGTCGGCGGCGAGAAGGACATGAAGACCCGCCTGCACCAGGGCGGCGCCCAGACGCTCAACCTCTACATCGCCCAGCTCAGCGAGCTCATGCTGGGCTTCGCCAGCTACCCCTACTGGTACGCCGGCGCCCCCGCCCTCGACGGCGTCGTGATCGACTGGCGCAGCCTGCCCGGCGGCCCGATGACCAACTACGACAAGGGCTACACCGGCGTCCACGAGATCGGCCACTGGCTCGGCCTGTTCCACACCTTCGAGAACGGCTGCGACGAGCCGGGCGACGGCATCGCCGACACCGCCCCCGAGGCCCGCGCGACCGAGGGCTGCCCCGAGGGCAAGGACACCTGCGCCCACGCCGGCTCCGACCCGATGCGCAACTACATGGACTACACCCACGACCGGTGCATGTCGGAGTTCACCCAGGGCCAGGCCGACCGCATGCACGAGATGTGGACGGCCTACCGACGCAGCGCAGATGCGTAGTTTGGGGGCAATTACGATGTGCAGGTGACAGCACCGAAGGCAATCGACGCTCCCGACACCTCACCCCCGATCCTCGGGCCCCAGTACCGCACCGCCACCTTGGGGATTCTTCTGGTGGTCACGCTGATCGCCTTCGAGGGCATGTCGGTCGGCGTCGTCATGCCGGCGGTCTCGGCCGACCTCGACGCGCTCAACCTGTACGGCATCAGCTTCTCGGCCTTCCTCATCGCCAGCCTGTTCGCCAACGTGGTCGCCGGGCTCTGGTCGGACCGGCGCGGCTACCCGCTGCCGTTCCTCGTCGGGGTGGTGCTGTTCGTCGCCGGGATGGCACTGGCCGGCGCGGCCGACGCCAAGGAGCTGTTCCTGGTGGCGCGGGCCGTCCAGGGGCTGGGCGCCGGCTCCTCGATCGTGGCGCTGTACGTGATGATCGCCCGGGTCTACCCGGCGGTCGTGCGGCCCAAGGTCTTCGCGGCGCTGTCGGCCGCCTGGGTCGTGCCCTCGATGGTCGGGCCCGCCGTGGCGGGGGCCGTCGCGAAGGAGTGGGGCTGGCGTTTCGTCTTTTACGGGATCATCCCGCTGGTGGTGCCCGCGCTGGTGATGCTCGTCCCGGCGCTGCGGATGGCCTCGCCGGGTGAGGCCGACGAGAGCCCGCGCGGGCCGCGTTCGCAGCCGCTGGCGATGACGCTGGCCGCCACCTCCGCCGCCGGCGGCGCGGGCGTGCTGCTGTGGGGCGTGGACGAGCTGCACAAGCAGCCGGTGATCGGCACGGCCGCCACGCTCGGCGGGCTGGGCTTCCTCATCTACGGCCTGCACCGGCTGCTGCCGCCGGGCGCGCTGCGGTTCGGGCGCGGGCTGCCCACGACCGTGCTGCTGCGCGGGTTCTTCTCGGCCGCCTTCTTCGGGGTCAACTCCTTCATCCCGCTGGTGCTCACGTCGGTCAAGCTCTTCGACGCCAGGGCCGCCGGGATCGCGCTGACCACGGGCGCGCTCGGCTGGTCTGCGGGCTCGTTCCTGCAGAGCAGGCGGACCGCCGAGCCGCACCGGCGGATCAGGCTCGGGGCGGTGTGCGTCACGGCCGGGATCGTGATCGCGCTGTTCGCGGCGCTGCCCGCGGTGAGCGGCTGGATCGCGGTGCCGGCCTGGATCGCGGCCGGGTTCGGCATGGGCCTCGGCATGACCACGGTCAGCGTCACCGCGCTCAGGCAGTCGCCGGTCAGCGAGCAGGGCGCCAACTCCGCGGCGTTGTCGGTCACCGACATGCTGGGCTCGGCCCTGACCGTGGGCCTGGGCGGCGCGGTGATCAACTTCATCGGGCACGGCTCCGGGCAGATCGCCACCGGATTCGTGGTGATCTCGGTCCTCATGGCGCTCATCGGGCTGGCCGCCACGTTCCTGGCCGCGCGCACCCGCTGATCGTGTGATTCTGCCCCTCCCGCCACAGCGATCACGGATCGCCAGATCTTCGTCCCGAGGAGTGATAGGACAACGGGACGAGGAGGTGTCATGGAGGATGATCACCGGGTCTGGCCCCCCGCTTCCGGGCCCCGGCACCGCCGCACTCCTCCCCAGGACGCGGACTTCCCGGACGACCCCGACAGCGACGACAGTGACGACGACGGCGGCGACGACGGCGGCGACGAGGAGGCCCCCTGGCCGCCACGCCGGGGGCGCGACCCGTACGAGCGGCCGGCGTGGAACCCGCGGATCCGCAGGACCGTCCCCTTCGACCCGCCGGCCGACCCGCTGCCGCCCTCGGCCCGCCGCCACGCCACCCCCTCCGAGCCGCTGCCGCCCTCGGCCCGCCTCTACGGCACCCCCGCCGACCCCGGCCCGCTGGAGCAGGCCCCGCGGCGCGGACGGCCTCTGGCCGGCGTCCTGGTCGCGCTGGTGGCGGTGGCGGGGCTGATCGCCGGGGTGAGCGCGGTGGCGTCCCGGCTCACCGCGCCGCCGCCGCGGCCCGACCGGCTGAGCGACGCCGTGGCCGGCGTGACGCTGCGGCTGCCGCCCGGCTGGAGCGCCGGGACGGTCCCGCCGGTCACCGGCTTCTCCTCGGTCGCCAGGGACGGCAACGGCGCGCTGGTCATGGCCAGGCGGGTCGCCGAGCCCGTGCCGAATGCCAAGAAGGCCGCGGGGGAGGCCGCCGAGCTGTACTCCAGGCTGCTGCTCAAGGGCGACAAGGTCACGGTCGTCGACGACCGGGACATCCCGCAGGGACACACCCGGGCCCTGCGGGCCGAGTACCAGGACGTCGTCAACCGCCCCGCGTTCCTGCGCGTGATGCTTCTCACTCGCGCGGGCCGCGCCGTGCTGCTCGTCGGCCTGCTCCAACCCGAGGCGGCCACCGGCAGACAGGCGCTCGACGCGGTGATGACGAGCTTCAGATAAGCCACATAGCACGTAGGGAAGACCTTGGCCAGAATCCTCGGTGCACGGCACGTCTTGTCGGTGAGCCCGATTACTCTTGGGTCACTGTGAGAGAGCGAAGCACACGAACCCCAGAGGTGATGCGGTGAGCACCTTCGCCGCGTCCCACCTTTCGCCTTCCTATCCAGACCGCGCCGCGTGGGGCACCGCGCCCAAACTGCGCGCCTGGCAGCAGCAGGCGTTCGACCTGTACTTCAGGCGCGAGCCGCGTGACTTCCTCACCGTGGCCACCCCCGGCGCGGGCAAGACGACCTACGCCCTGCGCATCGCCAGCGAGCTGCTGGCCAACGGGGTGATCAGGGCCGTCACCATCGTCACGCCCACCGAGCACCTCAAGCGCCAGTGGGCCGACGCCGCCGCCCGGGTCGGCATCGGCATCGACCCGGAGTTCAAGAACAGCCAGGGCACGACCTCGCGCGACTACACCGGGGTGGCGGTGACCTACGCGCAGGTCGCGATGCACCCCGCGCTCCACCGGGCGCGCACCGAGGCCCGCAAGACACTGGTCATCTTCGACGAGATCCACCACGCGGGCGACGCCAAGTCGTGGGGCGACGGCGTGCGCGAGGCGTTCGAGCCCGCCACCCGCCGGCTCCAGCTCACCGGCACGCCGTTCAGGTCCGACGACAACCCGATCCCGTTCGTCGGCTACGAGGAGGACGCCGAGGGCGTCAAGCGCAGCGTCTCCGACTTCTCCTACGGCTACGGCCCGGCGCTCGACGACGGCGTCGTCCGTCCGGTGATCTTCCTGGCCTACTCCGGCGAGATGAAGTGGCGCACCCGCGCGGGCGACGAGATCGCCGCGACGCTCGGCACCCCGCTCACCAAGGACCAGCTGTCCCAGGCGTGGCGAGCCGCGCTCGACCCCAAGGGCGACTGGATCCGCCAGGTCATGCAGGCCGCCGACCGCCGCCTGACCGAGATCCGCCGGGGCGTGCCCGACGCGGGCGGCCTGGTGATCGCCACCGACCACGAGACCGCCCGCGCCTACGCCCGCCACCTGCGCAACATCACCGGCGAGGGCGCGACCGTGGTCCTGTCCGACGACCCGGGGGCGTCCAAGAAGATCAAGCAGTTCGCCGCCTCCCACGACCGGTGGCTGGTGGCCGTCCGCATGGTGTCCGAGGGGGTCGACATCCCGCGCCTGTGCGTGGGCGTCTACGCCACCTCGACCTCCACCCCGCTCTTCTTCGCCCAGGCCGTGGGCCGGTTCGTGCGCGCCCGCAAGCGCGGCGAGACCGCCTCGGTCTTCCTCCCCTCGGTGCCCACCCTCATGGGGCTGGCCAACGAGATGGAGGTCGAGCGCGACCACGTGCTCAACAGGAAGCCCCCGGAGGACGGCCTCGACGACAGCCTGCTGGAGCAGGCCAACCGGCAGAAGGACAACCCCGACGTCCTGGGCGACGAGCTGCCGTTCGAGACGATGGAGACCTCGGCAACCTTCGACCGGGTGCTCTTCGACGGCGGCGAGTTCGGCACCGGCGCGGAGATCGGCTCGGCCGAGGAGGAGGACTTCCTCGGCCTGCCCGGCCTCCTGGAGCCCGACCAGGTGGCCACCCTGCTCCGCAAGCGCCAGTCCGACCAGCAGGCCGCCAAGCGCAGGCAGAGCCCGGCCGAGCAGCCCAAGGAGACGCTCGCCCCGCACGAGCAGATCGCCGAGCTCCGGCGCGAGCTCAACGGCCTGGTCGGCGCCTGGAACCACCGCACGGGCCAGCCCCACGGCGTCATCCACGCCGAGCTGCGCCGCACGTGCGGCGGCCCGCCGATCGCGCAGGCCACGGCCGAGCAGATCCAGGAACGCATCGACGCCATCCGCCGCTGGGCCACCCAGCGGCGCTAGCCGCGCCCCTTCGCCGGTTCCCCGCGAACCGGCGAAGGGGTCCGGCGGGGGTCCGGCAGGGGACCCTGCGCATTTGGACACAGAGCAGTGACCTTCCGTTAGAAGGCCGGCCAGAACGGCAACAACCCTCTTGGCTGTCTTGGGATACCAGAAGGATCTTGCCCATGTCGTCTGAGGCCCCCGGCAGGTCGACGCTCACCGTCGCTTCCGGCCTCTCCCGAAACGCCGTCATCATCCGGCTCGAAGGCGAGCTCGACGTCTACGCGATCCCGATCCTGCGCGAGCACATGCAGCGCGTGTGGGAGCTGCCGGCCAAGCCGTTCCTGATCCTCGACCTCGGCGCGGTCGCCTTCTGCGACTCGATGGGCATGAACGAGCTCGTCGAGGTCATGCAGCGGTGCGAGTCGAGGGGCACCAGGCTGCTGCTCGCGGGGGTGCACGGGGTGATGGCCCGGGTGTTGTCGATCACGGGGCTACGGCACGCGTTCGAGGTGTTCACCAGGTTCGACGACGCCCTGCGGCTGGCCGTGGCGACCCTCTAGAGGCCGGTAGGGGCCGGGATCCGCTTCCCGGAGCGGCCGTCCACCGGGATGTAGCGCTCGTCGCCCGGCAGCGGGACGGTCAGCGCCGCCCGGCCGTCCTTGACGCGGACGGGAAGGGTGCGCACCCCCTGATGGTCGCCGCTCAGCGGGCCCTCGTGCACCCACACCAGCAGCCGGCGGCCCTCGGGACGGGCGATCACCTTGGCCGTCGCGCACTCGCGCGGCGCGGCCGACCACGACAGCACGAGCTGCCGCCCGACCTTGGCCCACTGGGGGATCGGGGTGCGCTCGTCGCAGGCGGGCAGCGCGGGCGCCGGCGGCATGTCGTGGGCCACGACGGCGGGGCCGCGGCCGGAGGGCACGTCGCCCATCGCGACCGTCGCGACCTCCAGCAGCGCCAGCGTCACGACCGCCCCCACCCGCGCCCCCGGACGGCCCTTGACGAGCACCCAGAGGGCGAGAGGGGTGAGCAGCAGCCAGGCCACGCCCAGGGAGATGGCAAGCATGAGAAACCTCGCACAGGATGAAGAGATATGACTCTACGTACTACTTCGACTGCGGAGAGGTTAGGTCATCCTTGAATATCACATGACCGCAGGGTTGCGCACTGTGTACCGTCCGTGATCAGGCGCGAGCGCGGCACAACCGCGGGTCGTCCCCGGCGGGGCCGGTCAGCCCGCCTTGGGCGTGCCCTCCAGCGTCACGCCCGCGGCCTCCATCTGGGCCATGGCCGACTGCGTGGTCGCCGGGGAGACGCCCGCGGTGAGGTCGAGCAGCACGCGCACGGCCAGCCCGTTGGCCGCCGCGTCGAGCGCGGTCGCGCGCACGCAGTGGTCGGTGGCGATGCCCACCACGTCGACCTCGGTCACCCCGTGCTCGCGCAGCCAGTCGGCCAGCGGCGCGCCGTCGCCCGAGGCGCCCTCGAAGCCGCTGTAGGCCGCCGCGTGGGCGCCCTTGCTGAAGACCTCCTCCACCTCCGACACGTCGAAGGAGGGATGGAAGTCGGCGCCGGGGGTGCCGGCCACGCAGTGGGCGGGCCAGGACGTGACGTAGTCGGGGGTGTCCGAGAAGTGGGTGCCGGGGTCGACGTGGTGGTCACGGGTGGCCACGACGTGGTCGTAGCCGTGCTCGCCGAGATGGCGGGTGATCGCGGCGGCCACCTCCGAGCCGCCTGCCACGGCCAGGCTGCCACCCTCGCAGAAGTCGTTCTGCACATCGACGATGATCAATGCGGTGCCCATAAGAGCACGATACGTCAGACGAACTCCGTGGGGATCGCCGCGTACCCCCTCCCGAGGTGGAGCGCGTCCTGGGGGAGCAGCGCGACGGCCGCGGCGTGGCGGTCACGGGCGGCGGACAGGGGCTCCCGGCCGACGACCTCGCCGTCGCGCACCAGCTCGTGCAGCAGGGGGATGCCGCCGTCGGGGACGCCGCCGCCGGTCGTGATCAGCTCGGTCTCGACGTGCCCGCCCTCGTCGAGCAGCCGGTACGCCTCCTTGCGCCCCCCGCGCGACGGCTTGCCCACCGACCGCTTGGCCACGGCCTCCAGCCGGCCCGCCCCGGTCTCCCGCGCCACCAGCTTGTACACCAGGGCCGCCGTGGGGACGCCGGACCCGGTCACCAGGGAGGTGCCCACGCCGTAGCCGTCCACGGGGGCGGCGGCGAGCGCGGCGATGGCGTACTCGTCGAGGTCGGAGGTGACCACGATGCGGGTGTCGAAGGCGCCGAGAGAGTCGAGCAGCTCGCGCACCTCCTGCGCGGCGGCGGCCAGGTCGCCGGAGTCGATGCGGACCGCGCCCAGCTTGCTGCCGGCCAGCTCGACCGCCGTGCGCACCGCCTGCTCGACGTCGTAGGTGTCCACCAGCAGCGTCGTGCCCACGCCGAGGGAGGCGATCTGGGCCTCGAACGCGTCCCGCTCGGAGTCGTGCAGCAGGGTGAACGCGTGCGCGGCCGTGCCCGCCGTGGGGACGCCGTACATGTGGCCGGCCATGAGGTTGGAGGTGGAGGCGAACCCGGCGATGTAGGCGGCGCGGGCGGCGGCGACGGCGGCGTACTCGTGCGTGCGGCGCGAGCCCATCTCGATGAGCGGGCGCTTGCCGGCGGCGTTGGTCATGCGGGAGGCGGCCGAGGCGATGGCGCAGTCGTGGTTGAGTATCGACAGCGTCAGCGTCTCCAGCAGCACGGCCTCGGCGAAGGTGCCCTCGACGATCATGATCGGGGAGGCGGGGAAGTACAGATCGCCCTCGCGGTAGCCGTAGACGTTCCCGGAAAACCGGTAATCGGCGAGAAACGCCAGAGTCGATTCGTCGACCACCTCCTGCTCGCGGAGAAAGGTGAGTTCTTCGTCACCGAAACGGAAGCGTTCGAGCTCGTCCAGGACGCGTCCGATGCCGGCCACGACCCCGTACCGGCGGCCGCCCGGCAGGTGTCTGGCGAACACCTCGAAGACCGCGCGCCGGTGCGCCGCGCCGCTGCGCAGTGCCGCCTGGAGCATCGTCAGCTCATAGTGATCTGTGAGCAACGCAGTGCTCATGGTCATTCTCACGACTCGAAGACTACGACCCAGATAGGGCAGACTCGGGGATGTGGGTAGCACCGCTCCAATCACCGTCGAGCGTCCGTCATCGGACGTCCGGCCCGATCTGCCATGGGTGACCATCGTCTGGAACGACCCGGTCAACCTCATGTCCTACGTGACCTATGTCTTCCAAACCGTCTTCGGCTACACCAAGGAGAAGGCGGAGAAACTGATGCTGGACGTCCACCAAAAGGGCAAGGCGGTCGTGTCCAGTGGCACGCGCGAAGAGATGGAACGCGATGTGCAGATTCTTCACTCCTACGGCCTGTGGGCGACGGTCCAGCCGGATTCGGTCAAGTGAGGCGGCGGCAGTGAGTTCGGGGTTCTCGGCCGGGCGGAACGGCTCGGTCATCGCGCAGTTCGAGGCCGCGGAGGTCTCGCTGTTGCGCTCGCTCGTCTCGATGCTGCTCGGCCTGGTCGCGCCGGGGGAGACCAGCGACGATCCGCTGGAGCGGGCGCTCGGCATCGGGGCGGCCCAGGCGCCCACCGACCCGGTGCTGGCCCGGCTGTTCCCCTCGGCCTACGAGGACGAGCAGGAGGCCTCGGAGTTCCGCCGCTACACCGAGGCCACGCTGCGCGACGGCAAGCGCGCCGACGCCCAGACCGTCCTGGACACCGCGCGACCGGGCGGCGCCGAGCTGACGCCGGAGCAGGCCCAGGCGTGGCTGCGCTCGCTCAACGACGTGCGCCTGACGCTCGGCACCAAGCTCGACGTGACCGAGGAGGTCCACGACGAGATCGCCATGATGTCCGAGGACGACCCCCGTTACCCGGCCTACGTCACCTACGACTGGCTGACCTACCTCCAAGACAGCCTGGTCCGCGCGCTCTGGTAGCTTCCGGGCATGCTCACGATCTCGCAGGAACTGGTGGACAAGATCGTCGCGCACGCGCGGGCCGACCATCCCGACGAGGCGTGCGGGGTGATCGCGGGCCGCGACGGCGTGCCCGAGCGGTTCGTCCCGATGGAGAACGCCGAGCGTTCGCCCACCTTCTACCGGTTCGACTCCATGGAGCAACTGCGCGTCTGGCGGGAGATGGACGACCGCGACGAGGAGCCCGTCGTGATCTACCACTCCCACACCGCCACCGAGGCGTACCCGTCGCGCACCGACGTGTCCTACGCCTCCGAGCCGCAGGCCCACTACGTCCTGGTCTCGACCAGGGACGAGAACGAGGTCGAGTTCCGCTCCTACCGGATCCTCGACGGAGTGATCGAGGAGGAAGAGGTAAGATTCCTCCCATGATGGTCCGGCCGGTGCAGAGCTACCTCTTCGCGCACACCCCGGCCGTCGTCGTCTACGACTGTCGCTGATCTGGAATCCGTGCCAAGCCATCGGTGTTGCCGCCGATGGGACGACGACCAGATAAGAGGAGAATGACCGCGATGGCCATCGAGGTTCGCATTCCCACCATCCTGCGCACCTACACCGACGGCGCCAAGGCCGTCGACGCCGAGGGCGCCACCCTCGACGAGCTGATCAGCAACCTTGAGTCGCGCCACCCCGGCATCAAGGACCGCCTGGTCGACCAGGGCAGCCTGCGCCGCTTCGTCAACGTCTACCTCAACGACGAAGACGTGCGCTTCCTCGGCGGCCTCGGCACCCCGGTGTCCGACGGCGACACGGTGACCGTGCTGCCCGCCGTCGCCGGCGGGTGACATGCGGTTCGACTCGCTGATCGACTCGGTCGGGCGCACGCCGCTCGTCGGGCTGCCCCGGCTGTCGCCCTCGCCCGAGATGCGCGTCTGGGCCAAGCTTGAAGACCGGAACCCGACCGGGTCGATCAAGGACCGGCCGGCGCTGTGGATGATCGAGCAGGCCGAGAAGGACGGCCTGCTCACGCCCGGCTGCACGATCCTGGAGCCCACCAGCGGCAACACCGGCATCTCGCTCGCGATGTCGGCCAAGCTCAAGGGCTACCGGCTGATCTGCGTGATGCCGGAGAACACCTCCGAGGAACGCCGCCAGCTCCTGCGCATGTGGGGCGCGGAGATCATCTCCTCGCCCGCTGCGGGCGGCTCCAACGAGGCCGTCCGCGTGGCCAAGGGCCTGGCCGCGGAGAACCCGTCCTGGGTGATGCTCTACCAGTACGGGAACCCGGCCAACTGGCGCTCCCACTACGAGACCACCGGCCCGGAGATCCTGGCCGACCTGCCCACGGTCACCCACTTCGTGGCCGGGCTCGGCACGACGGGCACGCTCATGGGCGTCGGCCGCTTCCTGCGGGAACGGGTGCCCGGCGTGCAGATCGTCGCCGCCGAGCCGCGCTACGGCGAGCTGGTCTACGGCCTGCGCAACGTCGACGAGGGCTTCATCCCCGAGTTGTACGACGAGTCCGTGCTGACCACCCGCTTCTCCGTCGGCTCGGCCGACGCGCTGCGGCGCACCCGCGAGCTGCTGGCCGCCGAGGGCATCTTCGCCGGCGTCTCGACCGGCGCCGCGCTGCACGCCGCGCTGGGCGTGGCAGGGAAGGCGGTCAAGGCGGGCGAGCGGGCCGACGTCGTCTTCGTGGTGGCCGACGGCGGCTGGAAATACCTGTCCACGGGCGCCTACGAAGGCACCCTGGAGGAGGCGGAAGACCGCCTCGAAGGCCAGCTCTGGGCCTGAGGACATGAAGAAGGGGGGCGGCCGGGACGGCCGCCCCCCTTCTTGCCTGGTCAGTTGAACAGGACCCGCAGCGAGAAGTCCGCCTCGGTGGCGCTCTGCCTGCCGCTCAGCCCGACGGCCCGCAGGACCTGCACGTTGGCCTTCTCGTCGCCCTCCATGCTCTGCAGGTACAGGTGCTCGACCTTGTCGAGGTCCACGAAGAGCGCGAAGGTGGCCTCGCCGGCGTCGGGGATCGCGGTCTGGAACGTCTCGGAGTCGCCCAGCGTGCCCTCCTCGGCCAGCTTCTTGGCGTACTCCTCGCTCGTCGCCGCCGTGAAGACGCCGTCACCGGGCACCTTGGCGAGCTGCGGAGCGGGCTGCCCACTGGCCGCCAGCGCCTTCTCGATCTTGCCGACGACCGCCTGGGCCTTGGCCGGGTCGGTGACCACGCGGACGCCCGCCTTGATCTGGTCGCCGTCCAGGCCCTGGCTGTCCACCGCGACCGTGAAGTTCTTGCCCAGCACCGTGGCGAGGTCGCCGGGCAGGTCGAGGCCGAACTTGGTCTTGGCCTGGTCGAGGAGCTGCTGCACCTCGGCGCCGCCGCCGGCCGCGGCCGACTTCTGGATCTGGGCCCACTGGCTGGTGATCAGTTGGTCCAGGCCGGAGACCGACAGGGCCCCGGCGGTGCCGGCGGGCAGCGTGCCCAGGGTGGCGGGCTGGACGTCGTCCGAGGTCACGCCCTTGGCGCCCCTGACCAGGCCGGCCAGCTCGACGTAGGCGCTGTCGAAGCGCAGCGCGCCGGCGAACCGGGCGTCCTTGATGGGCTCGATGCTCGCGGCCTGCTCGGCGGGGATGGGGGTGAGCTTGGCCAGCGCGCCCATGTCCGCCCAGAACGACAACACGCCCTGCTCGCCGACGTCGCCCATGTCGTCGTTGAACTCGCTGTTGTCGGCGAGGGTGGCCTCGCCCTTCGCGAACTTGTCGGCCAGCGCCTGCGTCGAGGACAGCAGTGCGTAGTCGTCGCGGAAGGCGATGCCGTACTTGTCGCCGTCCATGAGCTTGGCGATGCCCGCCTTGGCCTGCGCCTGGTCCTTGACCTGCACGGCCACCGCGAAGTCGGGCTCGGACTCGCCGGAGGGCACGGCGGCGAAGCCGACCCTGCTGCCCAGCCACGGGTCCACGTCCTTGGCGAAGTCGACCTTCTTCTCGCCGGTCTCGTTGACCAGGTTGAACAGGGCCTGGCGCGGGTCCTCGCCGGTGAAGGAGCCCTTGGTGACCGTGAACTTCCTGGCGAGCTGGAACAGCGCCAGCTTCTGGTTCGCGGCCGGGTCGAGGTCGAGGCGGGCGTAGGCGATCGCGTTGGCGGGCAGGACCTCGTTCGGCTGCGTGCCGCCGCCGCCGATCGCGCCCACGGCCCACACCGCGCCGCCGCCGAGCAGCACCACCGCGAGCGCCGCCGCGCCGGCGATCAGCCAGCCCTTGCGGCCGCCCTTCTTCGCCGGCTGGGGCGGGCCGAAGCCCTCGGGGCCCTGCTGCTGCCAACCTTGCTGCCCGTACTGGTCCTGCTGCTGCCAGCCCTGCTGCTGTTGCTGCTGCGCGTAGGGGTCCTGCTGCGCCCAGCCCTGTTGCTGGGCGTGCTGGTCCTGCTGCGGCCAGGTCTGCTGTTGTTGCTGTTGCCAGCCCTGCTGCGCCTGGCCGCCGTACGGGGCGCCGTAGGCGGGCTGCTGGCCGTAGGCGGATTGAGGGCTGTAAGCCGGCTGCCCGTACGAAGCTCCCTGCCCCGGCTGCGGGGCCTGCTGACCATGGGGCTGCTGGTACGGCTGCTGCGGCTGGTACGGCTGCTGCTGCTCCTGCGGCTGGTCCCAGCCTCCTCGGTACGCCGTGGTGCGCTCAGGATCCTGGCCAGGTGGGGGATTATTCGCAGACATCACTCAACTCACAATGTGGACTTTTGACCACAGAGAAGGTAGCTGATGTTGCTAGATGGCCGCTTGCAATGTGCTGAAGTCGGGATCAGGCCCGATTCAGCTCCTTTTTCAGCACATCGAGGTGGACTTCGCCATCTGTCCAGTCCGTCACGCAGGCCCAGGGGACGAACGTGCACCCGGCGTACACCGTCCGCGCCAGCGTCTTGGACAGCCAGGGGGAGCGGCCCTGACGGTCGCGGGTGAGCCCGAGCAGGACGGGCGCCCGCCGTCCCGAGACGACCAGCCCGTAGACCGTCTGGCTCTGCTGGAGGCCGCCCCTGTGCCTGTGGGCGCGGATGTCGACCACGTGACCGACCCAGATCCCGTTGGAGTCCCACACCGACTGACCGATGAGTTCGGTGACAGTTGCCATGATCGAACTGTCCCATCCGGGTGGTGTTTCCGCAGGTAGGCGCGCTGATATCGGAACGGCGTGGTGCGAACGCCGCAGCCCCGCGTAAAGTGGGGGGACTACTAGAATATAGTTCCGTACGGTGAAGGCAGGGCGGGATGACCAAGTTCGACGAGGCCACACAGGCGATCAGGGTCGACGAGACCACCTATGACGTGTGCCTCGACCCCGGATACTCCATCGGCGGCCCGCTCAACGGCGGCTACCTGATGGCCGTCGTCCTGCGCGCCGCCGTGGACGCCTCGCCGTTCGAGCACCCGGTGAGCACCACCTCGCAGTTCCTCAAGTCACCGGTCGCCGGCCCCGCCCAGGTCCGGGTCGAGCCGCTGAAGTCGGGCCGCACGGCCGCGTTCGCCAGGGCCACCCTCGTCCAGGACGGCGTGCCGCAGATCGAGAGCCTGATCACCACCGCCACCCTGACCGGCGCCGACCCCGTCTACACCGACGCGCCCTCGGTCGTCATGCCGTCCGTGGAGGAGTGCGTCAAGCTGCCCGACCCCAAGCCCGAGAACAACATGACCCTCAACGCCCAGATGGACATGCGCTTCGACCCGCCCACCATCGCCTGGCTGGCCGGCGAACCGACGGGCAGGCCGGAGTCGCGGGCGTACTTCAGGATGGCCGAGCCGCAGGACGCCGACCCGTACGTGCTGGCCCTGGCCGTGGACGCGCTGCCGCCCGTGGTGTTCTCCGCCGGCGCCCGCGGCTGGGCGCCCACCGTCGAGCTCACCTGGCACCTGCGCGCCCTGCCCGCCCCCGGCTGGCTCACCCTGATCGGCAGCGGCCGCCTCATTTCGGACGGCTGGTTCGACGAGGAGGTCGAGGTCTGGGACTCCGCGGGCCGGCTCGTCGCCCAGTCGCGCCAGCTCGCCAGGGTCGGAAGGGGCTGATGTGAGCAACCCGACAGTCGCGCCTTCATCAGGTGTGAGCATTCTTACGCGGTGTTGATCGAGCAGGTCGCCTACCCTCTAGAACGTGCCGGACGAGAGTATTGGGATCTTCGACAGCGGGGTGGGCGGCCTGACGGTCGCCCGCGCGATCATCGACCAGCTCCCCCACGAGTCGATCACCTACGTGGCCGACACGGCCCGTCAGCCGTACGGGCCGAAACCTCTCGCGGAGCTGCGCGCCTACGCCCTTGAGGTGATGGACCACCTCGTCGAGCAGGACGTCAAGATGCTCGTCATCGCGTGCAACAGCGCCAGCGCCGCCGTGCTGCGCGACGCCCGCGAACGCTACGACGTGCCGGTCGTCGAGGTGATCCAGCCCGCCACCAGGCGCGCGGTGCGCGCCACCCGCACCGGCCGGGTCGGCGTGATCGCCACCCAGGCCACCATCACGTCGCTGGCCTACCACGACGCCTTCACCGCGGCCCCCGACGTGCAGCTCACCGGCGTGGCCGCGCCCCGGCTGGTGGAGTACGTCGAGCGCGGGGAGACGATGAGCAAGGAGCTCATCGACGTCCTGCGCGACTACCTGGAGCCGATCAGGGCGGCCGGCTGCGACACGCTCATCCTCGGCTGCACCCACTACCCGCTGCTCACCGGCGCGATCTCCTACGTCGTCGGCGACGGGGTCACGCTGGTCTCCAGCGCCGACGAGACGGCCAAGGACGTCTACCGGATCCTGCACGACCGCGGACTGGCGGCGGGAGGCGAGGCCACCCCCCGGCACCGCTTCCGCGCCACCGGCGACTCCCAGCTCTTCGCCCGCCTCGGCAGGCGGTTCCTGGGCCCGGAGATCGACGTGGTCGAAGTCGCGCCAGTGGGGGGTACTACCTTTAGCGGGAGGCCCACATGAAGGTGACCATCGTCGGATGCTCGGGCAGCTACCCCGGCCCCGACAGCCCCGCGTCCTGCTATCTCGTCGAGGCCGAGGGGTTCAGGATGCTGCTCGACCTCGGCAACGGGTCGCTCGGCGCGCTCCAGCGCCACATCGGCCTCTACGACGTGGACGCCATCTGCCTGTCCCATCTGCACGCCGACCACTGCCTCGACGTCTGCGGCTACCACGTGGCCCGCACGTACGGGCCCGACGCGCCGTACCCGCCCGTGCCGGTCTACGCGCCCGAGGGGGCGCCGGCCCGGCTCGCGGCCGCGTACGGGATGCCGGACGAGCCCGGTCTGGAGACCGCCTTCGACTTCACGCCGCTGTCGCCCGGCTCGTTCGAGGTGGGGCCGTTCGTCGTCACCGCCGGCCTGGTGAACCATCCGGTCGAGGCGTACGGGTTCCGGGTGGCCAGCGACGACGTGTGCATGGCGTACTCGGGGGACACCGGGGAGTCGGCGGAGCTGGTCAAGCTGGCCGCTGGGGCCGACCTCATGTTGTGCGAGGCGTCGTTCGTCGAGGGGCCCGACCTGCCGCCCGACCTGCACCTGACCGGTCGTCAGGCGGCCGAGCACGCGGCCAAGGCCAACGCGGGCAAGCTGGTGCTCACCCATCTGGTGCCGTGGAACGACAACGCGAGGGTGCTGCAGGACGCGTCGAGGGGCGGCTACGCCGGGCCGATCGAGCTGGCCCGCAGCGGTGCGGTCTACGATCTGGCCTGAACGTCGTCGAAGTCGCGTAATCGGGGCAGCGGCGAGAACAGCAGCGGCACGAACGACACGACCCGGCCGATCATGAACACCCATAAGGCCGTCCGCACGCCGAACTGCTGGGCGACGATCCCGCCGAGCAGCGCGCCCAGCGGGACCGAGCTCCACATCAACGACCGGAACGAGGCGTTGACCCGGCCCAGCAGCCGCTCGGGGACCGTCGTCTGCCGGTAGGTGATCTGGCCGACCGTGCTCAGCGCCGCGCTCCACGACAACGCGATCGAGGTGACGGCGAAGAACGTCACCCGCCAGTCGGCCTGGGTCATCGGCAGCAGCAGGGCGAACGGCGCCGGCACGGTGAGGGAGAGCCAGGTGATCCTGGCCGTGCCGACCTTCCTGGCCAGCAGCGCGCCGAGCAGGCCCGCGGCCACGCCGCCGAACCCGCCGGACATGAGCAGCACGCCGATGAGACCGGGCGCCAGCCCCACCTCGTCGGCCAGGAACAACACCGACAGGCCGAGCACCGCGCCGACCGTCAGGTTCGTCAGCACCGAGGACGCGGCGAACATGCGCAGCAGGCGGTCGCGCCACACGTGGCGCAGCCCCACGCCGATGCCGCGCAGCAACGGCTCGGGCTCGCTCGCGGCCGGCGGCTTGTCCGGGGTCTTGATGGTGCTGAGGAACAGCGCCGACGTCAGCGAGCCCAGCGCGGTGGCGAACATCGTGAACGGCGCGCCGACGAGCTGCACCAGCAGGCCGCCGACGCCCGGCCCGGCCAGGAAGCCGCCGGAGCGCACCACCTCCAGCTTGGAGTTGCCGTCACTGAGCTGCCGGGTGCTCACCAGGCTGGGCAGGTACGTCTGGTCCGCGACGTCGTTGAACACCTGCGCCGCACCCGCCAGGAAGGCGACCGCGAACATCATCCCGATCGACAGCACGCCCAGGTGCGCCGCCAGCGGAATGCTCGCCAGCAGCACGAACCTGGCCAGGTCGGTGACCATCATCACGCGACGCCGGCGCATCCGGTCGACCCACACCCCCGCGGGCAGGCCGAGCACGAGGAACGCGGCGGTCTGCAGCGCGGACAGCAGAGCCACCTGGGCCGGCTGCGCGTGCAGCGTGACGACCGCCACCAGCGGGAGGGCCACGCGCGAGATATTCGCTCCCAGTTCGTTCCCCACGTGCGACGTCAGGAACCGGAGGAAGTCAGGGTTTCGCAACACCCCCGTTGTCATTGCGTAAGGATCCATGTGTCGGACACATTTGGTCAAGAGTGTCGTGCCGCGGAGATAGGGTGATCTGCATGTCCCGACAGGATGGCCGCAACCCCGACCAGCTACGCCCCATCACCATCACCCGGCAGTGGCTGGCGCATGCCGAGGGTTCGGTCCTCGTCGAGTTCGGCGGCACGCGGGTGCTCTGCGCGGCCTCGGTGCAGGACAGCGTGCCGCGCTGGCGCAGGGGCAGCGGGCAGGGCTGGGTCACGGCCGAATACGCGATGCTGCCGCGGGCGACCAATACCCGTAATGATCGGGAATCGGTCCGCGGCAAAATCGGCGGGCGCACGCACGAGATTTCCCGGTTGATCGGAAGATCACTTCGCGCGTGCGTCGATTACAAGGCCCTGGGCGAAAACTCCATTCTGCTCGACTGCGACGTTCTCCAGGCCGACGGCGGCACCAGGACCGCCGCGATCACCGGCGCCTACGTCGCGCTCGCCGACGCCGTCGCCTGGATGAAGGCGCGCAAGATGTGCCCCGGAGACCCGCTGATCGGCTCGGTCGCGGCCGTCTCCGTCGGGGTCGTCGGCTCGGTCCCCATGCTCGACCTGTGCTACACCGAAGACGTCGCCGCCGAGACCGACATGAACGTCGTGATGACCGGAGAGGGCGCCTTCGTCGAGGTGCAGGGCACCGCCGAGGGCGTGCCCTTCGACCGCGCGGCCCTCGACCAGCTGCTCGACCTGGCCGCCGCCGGGTGCGAGGAGCTCACCCTGATCCAGCAGGAGGCGCTGAGCGCATGAAGATCGTGCTCGCCACCCGCAACCCGGGCAAGATCGCGGAGCTGCGGCGCATCCTCACCGGGTTCGACATCGTCGGCCTGGAGGAGTTCCCCGAGATCGGCGAGGTCGCCGAGACCGGCGTCACCTTCGAGGAGAACGCGCTGCTCAAGGCGCACGCCGTCGCCAATGGCTCCGGGCTGCCGGCCGTGGCCGACGACTCCGGGCTCTGCGTCGACGTGCTCAACGGCATGCCCGGCGTCTTCTCGGCCCGCTGGTCCGGCCGCCACGGCGACGACCAGGCCAACCTCGACCTGCTGCTCGCCCAGCTCTCCGACGTGCCCGCCGAGAAGCTGTCGGCGCACTTCGCCTGCGCCGCCGCGCTCGCGCTGCCGTCCGGTGAGCACCGGGTGGTGGAGGGCACGCTGCCCGGCCACCTGATCACCACCCCGCGGGGCACCAACGGGTTCGGCTACGACCCGATCCTGGTCCCGCTCGGCCACGACCGCACCACCGCCGAGCTGTCCCCCGACGAGAAGGACGCCATCAGCCACCGGGGCCGCGCCTTCCGCGCGCTGGCGCCGATCGTGCGCGACATCGTCGGCTCGTAACCATCGCGTAAGAAACTGCTGACCACGGGCGACGTAACGTCGTACCGTGCAGAAGAACGAGACGGTGCCCGCCTGGGCCGGCGCCCTGGCAGGGCTCACGGCGGGCGCGCTGGCGCTGGGGATCGCGCAGCTCGTCGCCGGGCTCGCCGGTCCTGAGACCTTTCCGGTGGTGGCGGTGGGGGACGCCGCCGTCGATCTGACGCCGGCGCCGGTGAAGGATTTCGCGATCAACACGTTCGGGGAGAACGACAAGACCGTCCTCGTCGGGGGCGTGCTCGTGGTGCTCGCCGGGATCGCGGCGGTCATCGGCGTGCTGGCGCGGCGGCGGCTCGCGTACGGGTACGCGGGGCTGGCCCTGTTCGGGGTGGTGGGGGTGGCCGCGGTGCTCACCCGTCCGGGGGCGGCGGCGGTGGACGTGCTGCCCACGGTGGCCGGGGTCCTGTGCGGAGGGCTGGGGCTGGGGTGGCTGCTGCGGCGCGCGGGCGGTGGTCGCGGTACGGCCGCGGCGGGCCCCGAGGCCGGTGGCGCGGTCGCGGGCGCTGAGGCCGGTGGCGAGGCGGCGCCGGGGGGCGGCGGTGAGGGTGCCGTTTCCGGGGTCGGTGGCGCGGGCGGTGCCGGCGGGGGCGGCGGCGAGGGCTCCGAGGTCGGCGCGGGTGGTGAGGGGGCTGTGGAGCGGCCTGCTGTGATGCGGGTCGGGGCGGGGGAGCGCGGTTTCGACCGGCGGCGGCTGATCACCGGGGTGGCGGGCGGGATCGTGGTGGCGGGGGCGTCGGCCGCGCTGGGCCGGCAGCTCGGCGGGCGGCGGGAACTGGCCGCGACGCGGGGGAACCTGGCGCTGCCCAGGCCCGCGACGCCCGCCCGGCCCCTTCCCCCCGGTACGGACTTCCGCATCCCCGGCCTGTCATCCTTCATCACGAAAAATCAGGACTTCTATAGGGTTGATACGGCGCTCGTCGTTCCCCAGGTGGATCCGCGCGCCTGGCGGCTTCGTATCCACGGCATGGTGGACAGACCAGTCGAGATCACCTACGCCGAGCTGCTGAACCTGCCGCTCACCGAGGCCGACATCACCCTGACCTGCGTCTCCAACGAGGTGGGCGGCCCGTACGTCGGCAACGCCCGCTGGCTGGGCGTACGCATGGCCGACCTGCTGCGCCGTGCCGGGCTCCAGCCGGGCGCCGACATGCTGCTGTCCACCTCCGACGACGGCTTCACCTGCGGCACGCCCGTGGACGTCGTGATGGACGGCCGCGACGCCCTCTTCGCCATCGCCATGAACGGCGAGGCGCTCCCGTTCGAGCACGGTTTCCCCGTCCGCCAGGTGGTGCCCGGCCTGTACGGGTATGTGTCGGCCACCAAGTGGGTGGTGGACGTGAAGGTGACCCGGTTCGACCGGGACCAGGCGTACTGGACGCCACGCGGATGGGCCGCCAAGGGGCCGATCAAGACGGAGTCGCGCATCGACGTCCCGAAGAGTGGCGCCTCGCTCAAGGCCGGGCGCACGACCATCGCCGGGGTGGCGTGGGCCCAGCACACCGGGGTGGACGCCGTCGAGGTGCGGGTCGATCGCGGCGAGTGGCGGCAGGCGCGGCTGGCCGCCGTGCCGGGGCCCGACACCTGGCGGCAGTGGGCGCTCGACTGGGACGCCACGCCCGGGGAGCACACGATCGAGGCGCGGGCCACGGACGCGGCGGGTCACACCCAGACCGAACGGCAGGCGCCGCCCGCGCCCGACGGCGCCAGCGGGTGGCCGGCCGTGACGGTCCAGGTGGCCTGATTCGCGGACGTTTGCGCAGGTAAAGCCGTTCCCACTGACGGATAATCTTCCCCACTTCCCCCTCTCGGGCGCGACGGCGGCCCTACGATCGGTCGTCCAAGCAGGACAGGAGGCAGGACGTGGTCCGCGAACGCAAGTCGAGCGTCCGAGGGGTCCTTCCGGAGGGGCAGTACAACCCGGTGGTGGGAGAGGGGGTCCGGTGGCTCGACTACGAACGTGCCGCCGAGGACGTCTCCGGCGAAGCGCCCGCCACGACCGAGGTCCCCTCCTCCCGTGAGGGGTCGGCCCCCTTAACGCCCGCCGCCTCCAGCGCCCCCGACGAGGAGCCGCCGCCGCCACCCGGCCTCCGTATGCAGGCCCCTCCTCCTTCCCGCCCGTCCCCCCAGCCCGCCGCAGCCGCCGCCCCTGGTGTGGCCTCCGCTCTGGACGTGCTCACCGGTCTCGCCACCCGCCCGGCCCCGGCCCGCACCGGCACGCCGTACGGCCTGACGTTCAGCCTGAACACCCTCGACCGCCTCGCCCTCCCGGACGAACGGGAGGACGCACGTCCCGCGCTGCCGCCGACGGATGTGCCGGACGGTCCGGCGCCGCCTTCCACCGAGCCGACCGGCTGCGACGCCGACGCCGGCGCGACGACCGACGGGCAGACCGCCACAGAAGTGCCGAACGCCGGGGAGACGCGGACCGGCACGTCCGGACATCGGGAGGGACGTCCTGACGCGCCCGAGGACCGTCCGGAGGAGGCGTCGCGCACGACGGCTCACCCGGCCCGCGATCCGCACGCAGCCGCACCCGCGCCGGCCGCCCCGCACGAGATCGGCCCGAACGGAGCTGCCCCGCAGGCAGGCGCGGCACGCGGAAGCGGCCTGCGAGAAGCCGCTCCGGAGACGGGCAGCCTGCGTGCGGCCGGTCCGGACATGGGAAGCTCGCGTGCGGCCGGTCCGGACACGGGCAGCCTACGTGCGGCCGGTCCGGGCAAGGGCAGCCCGCCGGGGGCCGGGCCGGACGCGCGGGAGCAGGGGGAGTTCCCAGAAGGCGGGATCGGTGGGCCGGAGGGACCCGGGGGCGCGGTGACGCGGGGGTTCGGGGCGGCGGTCAGCGGGATGCGGCGGCTGGAGTTCGGAGAGAGGGACGGAGCCCGTGGCACGGACGGACGGCATCCGCTGGAGGCCCGGATCGACCGGGCGAGGAACCGTGCCGCCGTCGACTGGTTCGAGAGCGAGCGGCGGCCGCCGAGGCTGGCCGACAGCCGGCCGTACGGGCTGCCCGGCGGGCTGGCACAGCCCGACCCGCAGGTGGAACGGGAGCTGAGGCAGGCGCTGGAGCCCGGCGCCCGGTTCCCCGACCCGCGCGGCACCTGGGTCCGCCTGATCAACGGCGGCGGCCCGGCGGACGACCCGTTCCGGGCCTCCAACGCCGCCGACTGTGCCCTGGCCGTGCTGTCCACCTGGCACGGCGAGCCCGCCACGGCTGCCCCCCGGCTCCCCGAGTACGACGGGATCGGCCGTCCGCTGCTCACCGGCGAGAAGGGCGGAGCAGCCCGGATCGAGCGGTGGACCGGCCAGCGGTTCCAGTACGCGGGCCAGGGGCGGCACGCCTACCCCATGATCGCCCGGCGGCTGCTGGAGGCCGGGCACGGCGCGAGCGCGGTCATCGTGGTGCGCTGGCCGGGCGGCGGGTCGCACGTCTGGAACGCGGTCAACTCCGGCAGCGAGGTGATCTGGATCGACGCCCAGCGCGGGCACATGTCGGTCGAGCCGCCGTACGCGACGGTGACGGGGGTGTTCTGCATGATCCTCGACCGGCAGGGGCGGCCGCGATGAACATGGACCAGGCCAGGGCGCTGGCGGAGGAGTACGTCAACGGGACGCGCCCGCCGGACGAGCCGCTGTCGGTGGGCCTGTACGGCTTCCACGACGGGTACGTCGCCTGGATCCGGGAGCTCGACCCCGACGACCCCACCACCCTGCCGGACACGATCGGCGGGGCGTGCATCGTGATCGACAAGGCGTCCGGGGAGGTCGTGGTGCGGCCGCTGCTGGACCCCGAGACCGTCGCCGAGCTCTGGCCGGGCCGCACCCCGCGCTGACCGCGTGGCACACGCGGGGCCGGGCGCCGCCCCCATGGGGCGCCCGACCTGGCGGTACGTATGTGGCTGCGCGGCCTCGGCGTCCCCCACGACACCCGTCCCATGAGGCCGCGCAGCCCCTGCGGCGTACCCTCTATCCTGATTTTTCGCTTTTATTCGCTTTTATCAGGGATTAGCCCGTAGCCAGCGAGCCGACGATCGACGCCCTGGCCGCCCGCCGGGCCGGCACCACGGCGGCCAGCACGCCCGCCAGCCCCGAGAGCACCACGAACAGCGCGATCTGCCCGAGCGGCGCGGAGAACACCGCACCGGGCAACATCGCCCGTACCGCGGCCCAGCCGAACACGCCGCCGAGCACCACGCCGACCAGCGCCCCGATCAGGCCGAGCAGCAGCGCCTCGACCGAGAGCATCCGCCGCAACTGCGGCCGGGTCAGCCCGAGCGCCCGCAGCAACGCCGACTCCCTGGTGCGCTCGTGCACCGACAACGACAGAGTGTTGGCGATGCCGAGCAGCGAGATCAGGATCGCCAGCCCGAGCAGCCCGGTCACGATCATGAGCAGCATGTCCAGGGTCTCGTCGAACTGCCCGCGCACCTCGGTCGAGCTGGCCATCTGGACGGTGGGATGGGCCGCGATCGCGGCCTTGACCACCTGACGGGCCTGGTCGGTCGCGACGCCGTCGCGGATGTTGATCATCACGCGGGAGTCGGGCACCCGGTCGTAGTAGGTGTCGAACGGCCGCTCGGCGACGGTGAGCGGCGGCAGGGTGGAGTTCGTCCCGGCGAGGACGGCGACCACCTTCAGCGGCACGGACCCGGCCAACTCGGTCTTCACCGTGACCGTGTCGCCGACCTTGACGCCCAGGCCGGAGGCCGCGTAGTCGAGCAGCGCGACCTGCCCGGCCGACAGGCCCGCCATCGAGCCGGACAGCACCTCGGGGGTGATGGTCCCGTGGTAGGTGCCGATGTCGAAGCGCCGGTCGCCCACCTTGCCCGGGGTCTCGCGGATCTGCAGCACCGAGGCCAGCTCGGGACGGCCGCGCAGCTTCTCGGCCACCGACCTGGGCACCCCGCTGTCCTGCACCTGTCCGGCCAGCATGTAGTCGACCGGGAACTGCTCGTCGAGCTTGTTCCACACGGTCAGCCGGGTGGAGGCGCTGAGCACCGAGATCAGCGTCATCAGCGTGACGCCGATGGTGAGCGCGACCGTGGTGGTCGCGGCGCGCCGGGGGTTGCGGGCCGAGTTGTCCAGGGCCAGGCGTCCGGGCACGCCGAACAGCTTGGCCGGGACCCAGCCCACCACCGCGCTCAGCGGCCCGACCAGCACCGGCCCGAGGATCAGCACGGCCAGGAAGACCAGCGCGCCGCCGGCCATCACGACGAACAGCGTGCTCGTCTCGCCCGCCGGCAGCCCCGCCACGCCGTACGCGGTCAGGCCCGCCCCGGCCAGCAGGAACAGCCCCGCGAACACCGAGCGCAGCAGGCCGGTGCGGAAGTCCTGCTCCTCCGGCTGGGCGCGCAGCGCCGCGACCGGCGGCACGCGGGTGGCCGCCCGCGCGGGCAGCAGGGCCGCGAACAGGGTGACCACCAGGCCGACGGCCAGGCCGATCCCGACGGTGGCCGGCGTCAGCGCGACCGCCGCGTCCGTGGGCATGGGGGCGTCGAACGCGGCCAGCAGCGTCAGGGCGAGCATGGCCAGCCCGTAACCGGCCAGCAGGCCGAGCGCGGAGGCGAGCAGCCCGACCGCGACCGACTCCAGCACGATCGAGCCGAACACCTGCCCGCGGGTCGCGCCGATGCAGCGCAGCAGCGCCATCTCCCGGGTGCGCTGCGCGACCAGGATGGTGAAGGTGTTGTAGATGACCAGCGCGGCCACCATCATCGCCACCGCCCCGAACAGCAGCAGGCCGATGGTCAGCGTGCGCATCGACAGCCCGGCCGAGGCCGCCAGGTCGTCGGCCAGCTCCGTGCCGGACTTGACCTCGTACGCGTCGCCGAGCGCCGCGGCCACGGCCTGCTTCAGCCCGGGGGCCGAGCCGGCGACGTCGATCTCGCGGTAGCCCTTGGCGCCGGTCATGCGCTGCGCGGTGGCCGCGGTGAAGCCGACCGCGCCGGTGAAGGAGAGCTCCTGGTCCACCCCGGGGTCGAGCAGGCCGACCAGCCGGAACTGGTGACGGGCCTGCTTGCGGTCGAGCACGGTGATCGTGTCGCCGAGCCGCAGGCCCTGGGACTTCGCGGTGTTCTTGTCCAGCACGGCCGCCTGGTCGTCGGTGCCCGGACCGGTGCCCGCGACGATCGCGGTGCGGTCCAGCGGGCCGGGGACGATGGACAGGGCCGTGGTCGGGCTGCTCCCGACCGCCCTGCCGTCCTTGCCGAGCAGCGGCGCGGGGTCGCGGATCAGGCCCTGCGCCTCGGTCACGCCGGCCAGGGCGCGCACCCGTTCCAGGGCCTTCTCCGGCAGCACGCCGTCGCGCTCCTTGGGCAGGACGGCCACGTCCACCTTGTCGGCGTCGGCGGTGACGCGCTGGGAGAAGCCCGCCTGGATGGTGTCGTTCAGCACGAACGTGCCCGCGATGAAGCCCACCCCGAGCGTGATCGCCAGCGAGGTGAGCAGCAGCCTGAGCTTGTGCGCGCGCAGGCCGGCCAGCGCCGTCTTCAGCACCTCAGCCCTCCAGCTTCACGAGCGTGTCCAGGACGGCCTGCGGCGACGGCGAGGTGATCTCGGTGACCAGCTCGCCGTCGCGCAGGAACACCACCCGGTCGGCGTAGGCCGCCGCGACCGGGTCGTGGGTGACCATGACGATGGTCTGGCCGAGCTCGCGGACCGAGGTGCGCAGGAAGGAGAGGATCTCCGAGCCGCTGCGCGAGTCCAGGTTGCCCGTGGGCTCGTCGGCGAAGATCACCTGCGGCTTGCTGATCAGGGCCCTGGCCACGGCCACGCGCTGCTGCTGGCCGCCGGACAGCTCGGTCGGCCGATGCCCGAGCCGGTTCCGCAGCCCGACGGTGTCGATGACCCGGGCGAACAGCTCCTCGTCCGCCTGCCGGGCGGCGATGTCCAGGGGCAGCCTGATGTTCTGCTCGGCGGTCAGCGTGGGCAGCAGGTTGAACGCCTGGAAGATGAAGCCGATCCGCTCCCGGCGCAGCAGCGTGAGCTGCCGGTCGGCCAGGCCGGTCAGCTCGACGTCGCCGATGTGCACCGTGCCCGAGGTGGCGGTGTCCAGGCCGGCCAGGCAGTGCATGAGCGTCGACTTCCCGGAGCCGGACGGGCCCATGATCGCCGTGAAGGCGCCGGTGGCGAAGGCCACGTCCACGCCGCGGAGGGCGTGGACCTGGGCGTCGCCCTGGCCGTACACCTTGGTCAGGGCCTTGGCCACGACCGCGGGCGGTGCCGCGCGCCAGGACTCGGTGAGGGTCACTTTCACTCCTTGTCGCAATTTCTCGTCGCGACCAACGTTAGGAGTGGAAATTTCAGGAATTGTGGGCCCTGAGGAGGGACTTCGTGTAGAACCTCAGACGACCCCCGTCAGCCTTTCGGCCGATGCGAGGGCACGACGAGCCCCGCCTCGTAGGCGTACACGACCACCTGGGCCCGGTCCCGCAGCCCCAGCTTGGCCAGCACCCGGCCGAGATGCGTCTTCACCGTGGCCTCGGCGACCTCCAGGCGGTTCGCGATCTCCATGTTCGACAGGCCGCGGGCCACCATGAGCAGCACCTCCCGCTCGCGCGGGGTCAGCTCGGTCGCCGCCGGCAGCTCCTCCACCGGCAACTGGGCGGCGAAGCGGTCCAGCATCCGGCGCAGCGTGCGCGGCGAGACCACGGCGTCGCCCGCGTGCACCTGCCTGATGGCGTTGACCAGGTCGGCCGGCGGCACGTCCTTCAGCAGGAACCCGGCCGCGCCCGCCTTGATCGCGGCCAGCGCGTACTCGTCGAGGTCGAACGTGGTCAGGATCAGCACCTTCGGCCCGTCGATGCGCCTGGTCGCCTCGACGCCGTCCATGCGCGGCATGCGGACGTCCATGAGCACGACGTCCACCTCGACGCGGTCCAGCAGCTCCAGGGCCGTGACGCCGTCGGCGGCCTCGGCCACCACGTCGATGTCGGGCTGGGCGCCGAGCACCATCCGGAACCCGGCCCGCAGCAGCTCCTGGTCGTCGACCAGCATCACCCTGATCATCACGCCGCCCTGGCCGTCGGGAGGCGGGCCAGCACCTCGAAGCCGCCGCCGGTCAGAGGACCGGCCGACACCGCGCCGCCGTACATGCCGACGCGTTCGCGCATGCCGATCAGGCCGTGCCCGTCGGGGCTGCGCGGCGCGGCGGCGCCCCGGCCGTCGTCGGTCACCCGGACGACCAGCTCGGGCCCGCCGTAGTCGATCTCGACCCGCGCCTGGACGTGCGGGCCGCCGTGCTTGAGCGCGTTCGTCAGCGCCTCCTGGACGATGCGGTAGACGGCGAGCTGCTGCCCTTCGGGAAGCTCGCCGGGCACGCCGCCGATCCGCAGGCTGGCGGGCACGCCGGCGCCGCGTACCAGCTCTTCGAGCTGGCCCAGGCCGGGCTGCGGGGTGTAGTCGGTGCCGTCGTCCTCGTTCTCGCGCAGCACGCCGACCATCCTGCGCATCTCGGCCAGCGCGGCCCGCCCGGTCTTGGAGATGTTCCGTACGGCCAGCCGGGCCTGCTCGGGGTCGCTGTCGAGGGCGAAGCCCGCGCCGTCGGCCTGCACCACCATCACGCTGACATTGTGCGCCACCACGTCGTGCAGCTCCCTGGCGATCCTGGTGCGCTCGGCCGCCGCGGCCATCCTGGCCTGCTGGTCGCGTTCGCGCTCGGCCCGCTCGGCGCGTTCCTCCAGCCCTTCGAGGTAGCGCCGGCGGGTGTTGGCGTACAGGCCGGCCAGCCAGATGGTGACGACGAAGATCGAGCCGCTGAAGAACATGCCGAAGGTGGCGACGGACCAGTTCACCAGCGCCAGGAAGATCCCCAGCTCGGCCACCAGCCCGGCGGCCAGCGCCCACCGGAACGCGCACTCGGAGGCGACCGTCCACAGCGCCACCATGACCGCGAGGTTGGCGGGCAGCGGGTCGACGTGGGCCAGCCACTGCCCGAAGGAGGCCAGCGTGATCACCGCGTACGCCGCCAGCGGCCTGCGCCGCCACAACAGCGGCGCGATCAGCAGCACCGAGAGCGCGACGTAGCCCACCACGCCCAGGTACCGGCTGCCTCCCGCCGGGGTGAGCGAGGCGTAGGGGATCGCCAGAAGCAAGCTGAGGACGGCGAGGGGGGCGACCCGAAGGACGCTCACCAGCCCGCCGTGGCGCCTCGACCACGCCCGTACCCTGCCGAACACATCATCACGATATGTAAGCCACGCCGCGGGTTTGTCCGCCTGGAGGGGGAAGTCCGCCTACGACCCAGGTCTTACATGGGTCTTACGGGGGACCAGGCATGGTGGTACCTGGGAGCGCCCCTCGCGGGCGAGTAAAGGGAGATCGTGATGGCGGATCATGATCGAGACGCGGGTCGCGCGGTGAAGAGGAAGCACCGCGCGACCCGGCCTCCCGGACGGCGCGGCCCGCGCAACCGCCGCGTGTGCGGGCGGGGGGACTCGAACCCCCACAGTGTCTCCACCAACAGGACCTAAACCTGCCGCGTATGCCATTTCGCCACGCCCGCGATCCCGCCGAGGCGGGCTGGGAACAGCTTAGCGCTCCGGCCGTGGCCGGGCAGCCTTCCGCGACGACCGCGGGCCCCTCGCATGCGGGGCCCGCGAGCCGGGGTCAGGCCAGGCCGAGCCTCTTCTTGAGCGAGGCCACGTGGCCGGTGGCCTTCACGTTGTAGAGCGCCTGCTCGATCTTGCCGTCGGCGTCGATGACGAACGTCGAGCGGATCACGCCGATCATCTCCTTGCCGTAGAGCTTCTTCGGGCCGTACGCGCCGTAGGCCTGGTGGACGGCGAGCTCCGGGTCCGACAACAAGGGGAAGGTCAGGGCGTCGCGGGCGACGAACTTGGCCAGCTTCTCCGGCTTGTCCTTCGACACGCCGAGGACGACGAAACCCTCGCCGGTCAACTGGCTGAGGTTGTCGCGGAAGTCGCAGGCCTGTTTGGTGCAGCCGGGCGTCATGGCGGCGGGGTAGAAATAGAGGATCACCCTCTTGCCGCGCAGGCTGTCGAGGGAGACGGTGCCGCCGTCGGCGGTGGGTAGCGTGAACTCGGGCGCGGCGTCGCCGGGCGCGAGCTTGGTCTCTGTCATGGGCCCTCCTGAGTTCCTCCGGCAAACCTACCGGCCCGGCCGCTGTGCCGTACGGCACGCCGACCTGACAGACTGATCACGACCAGAACGGACGGAGCTCGCGACGGACAACGTAGCGGGCGCGACCACGCGTACGGTCGAAAGGAGAGCCATGGCTGACACCGATCCCGACGAGTTGGAGCGGCGGATCGCGCGCACGCGCGCGGAGTTGGCGCAGACGGTCGACGCCATCGCCGACCGGGTGAGCCCCAAGCGGGTCGCCGAGCGTACGGTCGTCGATGTCAAGACCCGGGCGGGCCACTTCGTGGCGTCCGTGGGGGACGCCCTCGGGGTGACCGCCCGCCCGGTCGACTACGGCGACAAGCCCGAAGGGGTGTGGGAGGACGAGCAGCCCAACCTGGCGCCGGTGCTCATCGGCGTCGGCGCGGTGCTGGTCGTCGGCGCCGCGATCGTGCTGTTCCGGCGCAGGCGCCGCCGGCGCTGAGCGCGTGTGCCGGGGCCGGGGTCACAGGAACGTCCGGCCCTCGCCCCGGTACGTCGGCACCGACTCGGCCAGGGTGTCGCCGTCCACGAGGTGGAGGGTGTCGAAGCGCTCGCACATCTCGCCGGCCTTGGCGTGCCGGAACCACACCCGGTCCCCGACCCGCAGCTCCTGGGCCGCCTGGCCCAGCAGCGGGGTCTGCACCTCGCCCGCGCCCTCGTCCTGCGCGTACCGCAGGCCGGCGGGCAGGTACGGCTGCGGCAGCCGGCTCGGCCCGGGAGGGCCGGAGGCGAGGTAGCCGCCGCCCAGCACCGTCACCGTGTCCGGCCCGGGCCGCCGGACGACCGGCAGCGCGAACAGGGCCGCCGGACGGCCGGTGAAACGCCGGTAGAAGTCGAACAGCCGCGGGTGGAAGAAACCCGACCCGGCGGCGACCTCCGTGATCGCCTTCTCCCTGACCGTCGTCTCGATCGAGCCGGTGCCGCCGCCGTTGACGAACTCCAGGTCGGCGACCTGGCGCACGGCGTTCACGACGCGGCCGCGGCGGAGGATCAGCTCGCGGGCCGAGCGGGCCTGCATGACCCGGACGACGCGGGCGAAGGCGGCGTTGCCCGGCGGGGCGTCGCCCACCCCGGCGATCTGCGCCTCGTAGGCCATGAGCCCCACCAGGCGCAGCCCCGGGCGCTTGGCGATGGCCGTGGCCAGGTCGGCGGCCTCGTGGGGCTCGCGCACGGGGGAGCGGAGCGCGCCGGCCCTGAACTTGCCGCCGAGGGCGACGTAGCCGGCGTCCAGGTCGAGGGAGAGCCGCAGCTCGGCCCTGGGATGCACGTCCGACACGGCCTTCTCGACGAAGTCGAGCTGCTCGCGGGAGTCGACGGTGATCGCGATCTCGGCGGCGGCCCGCGGGTCGGCGGCCAGGGCGGCGAGCGCGTGCCGGTCGGCCGTGGGGTAGGCGACCAGGATGTCGGTGAAACCCTGCCCGGCCAGCCACAGGGCCTCGGGGAGGGTGAAGGCCATGATGCCGCGGAAGCCGTCCATGGCCAGGATGCGTTCGAGGACCGCGCGGCTGCGCACGGACTTGCTCGCCACCCGGATCGGCTTGCCGGCGGCCCGGCGCACCAGGTCGGCCGCGTTGGCCCGCATGGCCGCCAGGTCGAGGATCGCGAAGGGCGGTTCGAGCGCGGCGGTGGCGCGGTCGTAGCGCCGGCGGTCATCCATGTCAGCAGGGTAACGGCATATCGGGCGAATGAATATGAGCGGGGTTCATATTCCTATCCGGAGCGCGGGAGAGGTTCACTTTCCTTGGTGCGGCCCGTAATGATCGGGCAAATGGGCGGCGAGGGCGCGGTCGCGGCCCCCGCGCACCCATGTACGTCTGTCGTTGTGATGACCACGCTTCAGCAGATGGTGCCCGCAGCCATCACCGCCCAGCACCACACCGGGCTGCGCAGGGCGAGACGGGCGCTCAGACCGGCGCGCACGTTGCCCGGCGCACTCGTCGCGCTCGTCCTGGCCGCCGTGCTCGGCGCGACGACCGCCGAGGTGGTGACGTCGCTGCTCGGCAAGCCGCTGGGCTGGGTCCCGGTGAACGAGGCGGTCGAGCTGGCCGGCGCGCGGACGTGGCCGCAGGTCTCCTCGGCCGCGCTGCTCACCGCCGGGGCCGGGCTGCTGATGCTGCTGCTCGCGATCGTGCCGGGACGGTCCAGGACGGTCCCGGTCGAGACGTCCGACCCGCTGATCGTCATCGGCATCACCCGCGCCGGGCTGCGGCGCACCCTGCGCGCGGCCGCCCAGAAGGTGAACGGCGTGGACCGGGCCCGGGTACGGCTGCGCCGGCGCACCATCGAGGTCACCGTCGTGACCGGGCCGGAGAGCTCGGGCGCGATGCTCCGGCAGGTCGGCACGGCGGTCGGCGACCGGCTGGCCGGCGTCGGCACGCTCGGCACCGGCGAGGTCGTCGTCCGGCTGCGCAGGAAGGGCGTGTGATGCGGCAGTACACGGGCAACCGCGTCGGCCTGGCCCTGGTCGGCCTCGCCCTGCTCGGCGTGGGCGGCTACGGCTGGCTGCGCGGCCGGGGCCTGCTGTTCGACCTGCCGCGCAACGCCAAGGTGCTGCCCGCCGAGTTCGCCCGCACGCTGGCCGCCGATCCCTGGACGTTGTGGTTGCTGGCCTTCGCCATGCTGATCCTGGCCATGCTCGCCGTGCGCTGGCTGCTGCTCAGCCTGGGCTGGGGCCGCCGGGGCTCGGCCAGCGGCACCGGCACGGCCATGCTGTGCGTGGGCCTCAAGGGCGTGGACGGCCTGGGCCGGGCGGGCGTACGGGTCGCCGACAACGGTCTGCGCGTCGCCCTGACCTGCCCCTCCGACGCGGACGTCGGCGCGGTGGTGACCAAGCTCGACCAGGACATCGTCGGCCGCATCCGCCGTGAGGTGCGGGACGACGAGACGCCTGCGGTCGTCCGCGTGCACGTCCGCCGCCAACCGGCCGAGCGCCGCTGACCAGTCAACCGGCTGCTCGTAGCTGAAGGAAGAAGGCGCGACTCGGCGCCTTCGTCGTCGAATCCGATCGGGAGGTCGTCATTCACCGCATCATCGGCGCGTTCGCCGCCGCAACCCTCGCCCTCGCGCTCACCGCGCCCGCCGCCCACGCGGCGACGGGCGACGGCTTTCCGCTGATCCCCTGCAAGATCGGGGAAGACGGCCAGATGCACTGCGTGGGCGATCACCTGCCCGGCCTGCTGGCCCAGGCGCTCAGCCCCGCGGTCGGCCTGATCTGCGTGGACAGCCACACCACCACGGTCATCTGCCGCTCGTCCGCCTGAACCCCGGCCCGCCCGGCCCCTCCTGCGCGGAGGGTCCGGGCGGACCGCCGCGTCTCTACTCGTAGTGGTAACGAGCCTGCAGGACGACGATCTCGTCGTGTGCGACCAGGTACACCAGGCGATGCTCGTCGGTGATGCGCCGGGACCAGGCGCCCGCCAACGCGTACTTGAGGGGCTCGGGCTTGCCGATGCCCTCGTAAGGATCGCGCATGACATCCTCGACGAGCCGGTTGATGCGCTTGAGCACCTGCCGGTCAGCCGTCTGCCAGTGGACGTAGTCCTCCCAGCCCTGGCTGGTGAACGCCACCTTCACCGAGCAGCCTCGTCGCCCAGCAGCTCGTGCCGCTCATGACGCCCTTGGACCGCTTCCTGATAGGACTCGATCAGCCGGCGGGCGTTAGCCGGGGAACGTAGCAGGTAGGCCGTCTCCTGCAGTGCTTCGTACTCCTCTGCGGCCACCAGGTAGGCGCTGCCGCTCTTGGACACGATCTCCACGGCGGTGCGGTCGTTGTTGACCTCTTCGATGAGGGGGAACAGACGACGGCGAGCCTCGCTGGCGGTGATGGACATGGTCGCCTCCTCCGAGTGGTACAACTTCACGGTACCACTCGGAGGCGGGTCAGCACTCGATGACGTTGACGGCCAGGCCGCCGCGGGAGGTCTCCTTGTACTTGTCGAGCATGTCGCGGCCGGTGTCGCGCATGGTCTTGATGGCCTTGTCCAGCGCCACGTAGTGGCGGCCGTCGCCGCGCAGGGCGATCCTGGCGGCCGTGATGGCCTTGTTCGAGGCCACCGCGTTGCGCTCGATGCACGGGATCTGCACCAGGCCGCCGATCGGGTCGCAGGTCAGCCCGAGGTTGTGCTCGATGCCGATCTCGGCGGCGTTCTCCACCTGCTCGGGGGTGCCGCCCATGACCTCGGTCAGCCCGGCCGAGGCCATCGAGCAGGCCGAGCCCACCTCGCCCTGGCAGCCGACCTCGGCGCCGGAGATCGAGGCGTTCTCCTTGAACAGCACGCCGATCGCGGCCGCCGTGAGCAGGAAGCGCACCACGCCGTCGTCGTCGGCGCTCGGGACGAACTTGGTGTAGTACGTCAGCACGGCCGGGATGATGCCCGCGGCGCCGTTGGTGGGGGCGGTGACGATGCGGCCGCCGGCGGCGTTCTCCTCGTTGACGGCCAGGGCGAACAGCGCCACCCAGTCCATCGCCTGCAGCGGGTCCTTCTCGGCCGACTCGGCCTGCAGCCGCCGGTGGAGCTGGTTGGCCCGGCGCTTGACCTTCAGGCCGCCGGGCAGCACGCCCTCCTTGGTGATGCCGCGCCGCACGCACTCCGACATCACGCGCCACAGGTTGAGGATGCCCGCGCGGATCTCCTCCTCGGTGCGCCCGAACGCCTTCTCGTTCTCCAGCATCAGGGCGGAGATCGACAGGCCGGTGTTCGAGCAGTGCTTGAGCAGCTCCTCGCCCGAGGCGAACGGGTAGGGCAGGACGGTGTCGTCGGGCTTGATGCGGTCGGCGCCGGTGGCCTTCTCGTCCACGACGAAGCCGCCGCCGACGGAGAAGTAGACCTTCTCGCGCACGGTCTCGCCCTGCTCGTCGCGGGCGGTGAAGCGCATGCCGTTGGGGTGCTCGGGCAGGGAGATCTTGCGCTCGAAGACGAGGTCCTGGCCCACGACGAAGGGGATCTCGTGCTCGCCGTAGAGCTTGACCGTGCCCGCGGCGCGCATCTCGGCCAGGCGGGCGTCGACGGAGTCGACGTCGACCAGCTCCGGCTTCTCACCGGACAGGCCGAGCAGCACCGCCTTGTCGCTGCCGTGGCCCTTGCCGGTCAGGCCGAGCGAGCCGTACAGGATGACCTCGACGCGGGCCACGCGGGGGAGCAGGCCGTCGTCGTGCAGCCCGCGGGCGAACTTGTGCGCGGCGGCCATCGGGCCGCCCGTGTGGGAGCTGGACGGTCCGATGCCGATCTTGAAGAGGTCGAAGACGCTGATCGCCATTGATGGCGCCCTTCAGTTCAGGAAGTGCCGGGGCCCGAGCGCGGGCCCCGGCGTTGGTGTCAGGACTCGCCTGAGGTGAGCGCCGTGTACTCCTCGGCCGACAGCAGGTCCTCCGCGTCGCCCTCCATGCGGACGCGGAACATCCAGCCGTCGCCGTACGGGTCGCTGTTGGCCAGCGACGGGTCGTCGGCCACGGCCGAGTTCACCTCGACGATCTCGCCGCCGACGGGCGCGTAGATCTCGCTCACCGACTTGGTGGACTCCACCTCGCCGACCGAGTCACCCGCCTCGACGGTCGAACCGACCTCGGGGAGCTGCACGAAGACGACGTCACCAAGAGCCTCGGCGGCGAAGGCCGTGATGCCGACGGTCACGGTGATGCCGTCGTCCACGCCCGACACCCACTCGTGCTCCTTGGTGTAGTTCAGGTCGTCAGGGATGTTGCTCACTTGTTCCTCCTGTAGAAGGGCAGCTCGACCAGGTCCATAGGTTCATGGCTGCCCCGGATGTCCACGGCCAGACCTGTGTCGGCCCCGGCGTCCACGTAGGCCATCGCGATGGGCTTGCCCAGGGTCTGGGAGGGCGCACCGCTGGTGACCTCGCCGACGACGGCGCCGTCGCGGGTGACCGGGTAGCCGTGACGCGGCACCCGGCGGCCCTGGGCGACCAGGCCGACGAGGCGGCGGCGGGGCTGGTCGTCCTTGACCGCCTCCAGTGCCGCCCTGCCGACGAAGTCACCGGGCTTGTCGAATTTCACCACTCTGCCCAGCCCCGCGTCGAACGGGGTCAGGTCGGAGCTCAGCTCGTTGCCGTAGAGCGGCATGCCGGCCTCCAGCCTGAGGGTGTCGCGGCTGGACAGACCGGCGGCGCGCAGCCCGTGCGGCTCGCCCGCGGCCTCCAGGGCGCGCCAGAGCGGCACGGCGTCCTGGTTGGCGACGAACAGCTCGAAGCCGTCCTCGCCGGTGTAGCCGGTACGGGCGATGAGCGCCTGGCGGCCGTCGACCACGCCGGGCAGGCCCGCGTAGTACTTGAGACCGTCGAGGTCGGCGTCGGTGAGCGTGGCCAGGATCTCCTGGGCCTTCGGGCCCTGGATCGCGATGAGGGCGTACTGCTGGGAGCGGTCATCGACCGCCGCGTCATACGACTTAGTACGATTTTTCAGCTCATCAGCGACCTTGTCGGAGTTCGAGGCGTTGGCCACCACCATGAACTCCTCGTCCGCCAGCCGGTAGACGATGAGGTCGTCGAGCACCCCGCCGCGCTCGTCCACGATCATCGTGTACCTGGCCCGGCCGGGCGCGAGCGCCGACAGGTGGCCGACCAGCGCGTAGTCGAGGGCCTCTCCGGCCTGCGGACCGGTCAGGAAGATCTCGCCCATGTGCGAGAGGTCGAACAGCCCGGCCGCCTCGCGGACGGCTTTGTGCTCCGCCGACTCGCTGCCGTACCGGAGCGGCATGAGCCAGCCGGCGAAGTCGGTCAGCGTGGCGCCTAGGGCCTCGTGGACGTCTCGTAGCGGCGTAGGTCGGGACATTTGTCGCACCTCAGGACAGGATTGGATGCCAGCATCCTCCCCCTCTGTCATGGATGCCTGAGAGCTTCGCCCGAGTTTTACCGGACTTTCACCTTCGGCGAGGCCCCGAGGGCCTGCTTTCCAGAGGTCACCTCCCCGTAAGAACGCCTTACAGGGCTGCCGCGCGGTCCTTTGCCTTGAGAGGTTCGCGGGGAGGGCTTGCTCCTTCAGGGACCCTGACCGGCTGTCAGGGTGCTCTCCCGCACGGTTTCGCCGGTGATGTCCGTCAGCCTAGTGCCGTCATGGGGGTGTTGTCGCGCTTCGCCCTCCGTCATCCGCGGCATCCGCGACATACCGCACGCAGCGAAAAGCGGCCGCGGCCCCGGAGAGGCGGGGTCGCGGCCGCGTTGGTGGCCGCGCGCGAGCCGGTCATGGCAGGTCAGCTCGCACGCGGCAGCTCGGGGCGGGCCGGCGGTGACCGGCCCGCGGGGGATCGAACCCGGAGATCAGGCCCGAGGGTCAGGCCCGCGCCCAGAGGGCGGGCACGTTCGGCGGCTCCCAGCCCGGCAGGCTGGTGTGCGCCTGGAGGCAGCGGTAGCTGACCCCCTGGTAGGTGACGACGTCTCCGGCCGTGTACGACTTGTAAGCCGTCCAGGTGGTGCCCTGGCCGTCCCCTCCGACGGTCAGGGTGAAGGACGCGGAGTGGTCCGCCGTCGCCCCGTCGCCGTTGATCCCTATGGTGTACGTCCCCGCCGCGACACCGCTGGTGGTGGCGATCGTGACGGTGGACGACTGGCCCGCCTGAACCGTGGACGGGCTGAAGGAGACGGTGACCCCGCTCGGCACGTTCCCGGCGGAGAGCGCGACGCTCTGCGCCTGGCCGGACGTGACCTGGGTACTGACCGCCGCGGTAGCCGACTGACCGGCCTGGACCGATGCCGACGACGGGGTCACCGAGATCGAGTAGTCGTTCTCCGTGGGCGTGCTGGTGCCCACGGCGAGCTTCCATATGGCGTACGCGATGGCGTCGGAGTTGCGGTCGAGCGCCGTGGTGTTGATGGCGCTCGGGTAGCTGTCGCACGCGCTGTGGTAGCAGCGGTCGAACGCCTGCCCGGCCGAGCCGCCCCACTTGGCGGCCTGGGCCGAGCTCTTGACCGCCCCGGCTCCCGTGGCCAGGCCGCCGACCCGGACGCCCGCGCTCTTGAACGAGGCGTGGTCGCTGCGGCCATCGCCCTCCCTGTCACCCTCGGTCTGCAGGCCGATGGTGGCGAAGTAGTCGTTGAAGGTCCGCTGGATCGCCGCGTCGTCGTCGTAGACGAAGTAGCCGGCGTTGGTCGAGGCGATCATGTCGAAGTTCAGGTACACCTCGACGCCGCTCGCGCCGCCGTTCTGCACGTAGTACCTGGACCCGACCATGCCCGCCTCTTCGGCGCCCCACCAGCCGAAGCGCACGTGCTTGGTGAGGGTGGGCTTGCGGGCGGCCAGGGTGAGGGCGTTCTCCAGGAGCGCGGCCGAGCCGGAACCGTTGTCGTTGATCCCGGGGCCGGCCGCGACGCTGTCGAGGTGGGCGCCGAGCATCACGGTCTGGTTGGCCGGGCCGCCCGGCCAGTCGGCGATCAGGTTGCTGCCGCCGCTGAAGTTCTGCACGCGGGTGGTGAAGCCAGCCGCGTCCAGCTTGCCCTTGATGTAGTTCATCGAGGCGGTGAAGCCCGGCCTGCCCGAGGCGCGGTTGCCGCCGTTGCTCGTGGCGATGGACTGCAACTGGCTCAGATGCGCCGTCACGTTCGCGACGGGGATGTCGGGCGCGGGGTCGGCGGCGGCGCCGGCCGGTCCGGCCGGCGTGGTGAGGGTCAGGGCCAACGCGGCGGTGGCCGCGGCGCCCAGCCTGAGCATGGCGTTCACGATCTGTGGCTCCTCAAGGGGGTTGGGCGGCCACCCCGGCGTGGCCGCCCAGGTCGTGCGACTTAGACCGGCTGCCAGAGGGCAGGGGTGTTGGGCGGCTCCCAGCCCGGCAGGCTGGTGTGCGCCTGGAGGCAGCGGTAGCTGGTGCCCTGGTAGGTGACGGTCTGTCCGGCCGTGTACGCCGTGTACGTCTGCCACGTGGTGCCCTGGCCGCCGCCCACCGTCAGGCTGAAGGAGGCCGAGTGGTCGGCGCTCGCGCCGTCGGCGTTCAGGCTGATCGTGTACGTGCTGGGCGTCACGCCGCTCGTGGTCGCGAACGTCACCGTGGACGACTGCCCGGCGGTGATCGTGGACGGGCTGAAGCTGACCGTCACGCCCGCGGGCACGTTGCTCGCCGCCAGGGCGATGCTCTGCGCCTGACCGGCGGTGACCTGCGTGCTGACCGTGGCGGTGGCCGACTGACCGGCCTGCACCGAGGCCGACGACGGCGTCACGCCGAAGGAGTAGTCGTTCGGCGAGCTCTGCCCGATCTGCAGGTTGTAGGTGGCCTGGCGGTCCACGTCGGCGCCGTCGGCCGTGATGGCGATCGAGTGGCTGCCCTGCGGGCTGCTCGCCGAGGTGTTGATCGTCAGCGTCGAGCTCTGCCCCGCGGTGATGGTGGCCGGGCTGAACGAGGCGGTCACGCCGGCCGGCAGGGTGCCGGTCCGCAGGGTGATCGACTGCGCCGAGCCGCCGGTCACGGTGGTGCTCACCGTGGTCGTGGTGCTCTGGCCGGGAGTCACGCTGCCGGAGGCGGGGTTCAGGTTGACCGAGAAGTCGTTGTTGCCCTGGGTGCAGGTCGGCTCGCCGGACTGGGCCCGTACGCTGACGCCGTCCCAGGCGTTCTTGACCACGTTGAACTCGGCGCAGCTGCCCGGGTACAGCGTCTTGGCGGCCTGGAGGGTGGCGACCCTGGCCTTGGCGTGCGTCCACGGCTGGGTCTTCATGTTCAGCGCGGACATGAACACCTCACCGGCCTTGCGGATGCCGATGCCGGTGATCGCGGCGCCGTTGTCGCAGCGGGTGCTGGCGGGCTTGCCCGAGGGGTTGGTGCCCTCGGCCACCAGGTAGAACCAGTGGTTCTGCGGGCCGGCCGCCGCGTGCACCTCGGTGTTCGGGATGGAGGCGCTGTAGCAGTTCGGGTGGCTGAGGGCCGACGGGTTGTACATGTTGCGGATCGGCCCGGCCCCGGAGAGGTTGACCTCCTCGCCGACCAGGTAGTCCGGCGGGTCGTTCGGGTTGTTGGCGTACGCCTCGGTGAGGGCGCCGAAGATGTCGCCGGTGGACTCGTTCATGCCGCCGGTCTCGTTGCCGCTGCCCGAGCCGCCGCTGGTGAACTGGAAGATGCCGTGGCCGAACTCGTGGCCGACCACGTCCATCGACGTGAGCTGCTGGGAGTTGGCGGAGTTGTGGCCGAAGGAGCCGTACTGGCCGTTCCAGTAGGCGTTGACGTCGGCCAGGCCGACGCGGGCCGGGTAGCCGCCGCCCTGGCCGTTGATGCCGTTGCGGCCGAGCCAGGCGCTCAGCATGTCCCATTCCCGCTGCGCGGCGTAGAGCGCGTCGACGCAGGCGGTCTCCAGGTTCGTGCCCGAGCCGTTGCCCCAGGTGTCGGTGGTCTTCGTGTACGGCGAGCCGTTCTGGCCGCCGCACGCGACGCCGCTCCTGCGGGGGTCGCGCATCGTGTACGAGGGGCTGGTGTCGATGGTGACGGTGCCGACGTAGTAGCTGTTGCCGGTGCCGTCGCGCACCTCGTCCCAGTCGTCGATGACCTTGCCGGTCAGGGCGTCCACGTAGACGTGGAGCTTGGTCTCGTGACCGGCGGCGTTGGCGCCGGTGACGAGGACCTCCCAGGCCAGCCGCGGGGTCGTCGTGGTGGCGTGCACGGACAGCACGGGCGTGGCGACGGTCTCGACCCTGGCCACCTTGGCCCTGGCCGTCACGGCGGCCTGGGCCGCGGTGACCTTCGCCTTCGTGCCGATCCCGATCTTCGTGCGCTGCCCGGTGGCGACCGTGTCGACCACCGCGCCGGAGGCGTCCGTGGCGACGACCACTTCGCCGCCGTAGACGGGCAGGCCCGCGTGCTTACGGGCGTAGGTCAGGTACTGCAGGCCGCGGACGCCTTCGACGGTCGACGTCAGCGTGAACGTGTCCTGCTCGGATGCCAGCAATGCCGCCGAGTCGGCCAGGATCGCGTTGTGTGCGGTGGCGATCGCGTTCCTGCGCTCGTCGGGGCTGGGAGGATCGGCCACCTGCGACGCTTGGGCTGTGGCGCTCGTGGCGCCCACCAGCGAGCTGGTGGTCAGGGCTAGCGCGAGCATTGCGGCAGCCCCCAACCTGAGTTTGGGGTTCACTCTCTGGCTCCTCAGGGGGGTGTGGAGTGGAAGAGCCCCGGCCGGCTGGGGATGAACACAGGGTGACACCGGGATGGCGCGATCCGGTACCCAACAAGTTTCCTATAACGCGGTGGTATGGCCCCCTGAGCTGGGATTTCGCCGGATTTTAGGGCGCAGAAAAGGTAAAGAAGCTTTCCAGTAACGGTCTCAGCAGGCCGCCGTGAACGCCTCGAAGAGCGCCGGTCCCTCGCCCGCCTCCGGGTGCCACTGGACCGCCACCGCGAACCCGCCGGAGTCGAGCTCCACCGCCTCGATCGTCCCGTCGCCGGCCGTGGCGGTGACCGTGAGGCCCCGGCCGAGCCGGTCGATGGCCTGATGGTGGTAGTGCGGGACCGCCACCGGGTCCGTGCCGAGCACCTTGGCCAGGCGGCTGCCGGGGACGGGCGTGACCGGCAGGTGGCCGAACTCGCCGGGCGCGGGGGAGTGGCCGGTGTGCCCGGTCACGTCGGGCAGGTGCTGGTGCAGGGTGCCGCCGAGCAGCACGTTGAGCACCTGCAGGCCGCGGCAGATGCCCAGGAACGGCAGCCCGGCCTCCAGGGCCGCCGCCAGGAGGGCGAACTCGGCCTCGTCCCGGAACTCCCGGACGTAGCCGGTGCGCTCGTGCGCCGCCCGGCCGTACCTGGCCGGGTCGACGTCGCCGCCACCGGCCAGGACGAGACCGTCGAGCCGCCCCACGACCTGGGCGGGATCGCCGGCCGGCGGCAGCAGCACGGGCTGCCCGCCGGCTTGGACGATCTTCTCGACGTACATGTACGGCAGCAGCGCGACGGGCAGGTCCCACACGGTGAACCGGGCGGGCTCGACGTACGTCGTGACGCCGATGACCGGACGGGTCACAGCGGCGTCACGTACGCGCCGGAGATGCCGCCGTCCACCAGGAACTCGGCCCCCGTGATGAAGGAGGCGTCGTCGCTGGCCAGGAACGCCACGGCGGCGGCGATCTCCGACGCCTCGGCGAAGCGGCCCACCGGGATGTGCACCAGGCGCCGCTGGGCCCGCTCGGGGTCCTTGGCGAACAGCTCCTGCAGCAGCGGCGTGTTCACCGGCCCGGGGCACAGCGCGTTGACCCGGATGCCCTCGCGGGCGAACTGCACGCCCAGCTCGCGCGACATCGCCAGCACGCCGCCCTTGGAGGCCGTGTACGAGATCTGCGACGTGGCCGACCCCATGACCGCCACGAACGACGCGGTGTTGATGATCGACCCCTTGCCCTGCCGCCGCATGTACGGGATGGCGTGCTTGCAGCACAGGTACACGCTGGTCAGGTTCACCTCCTGGACGCGGCGCCAGGCGTCGAGGCCGGTCTCCAGGATCGAGTCGTCGTCGGGCGGCGAGATGCCGGCGTTGTTGAAGGCGACGTCCACGCTTCCGTAGGTCTCGTGGGCCGTGGCGAACATCCGGACGACGTCGTCCTCGCTGGTCACGTCGGCCTTGACGAAGAGGCCGCCGACCTCGCCCGCGGCCTTGGCCCCGGCCTCCTCGTCGATGTCGACGCAGACGACCTTCGCGCCCTCCTGCGCGAACCTGCGCGCCGTGGCCAGCCCGATGCCGCTGCCCGCGCCGGTGATGACGGCCACCCGGTCCTGCAATCGCTGCACTGTCACTCCCAGGAAATGAAGACGTTCTTGGTCTCGGTGAAGGCCGTCAAGGCGTCCGGGCCGAGCTCACGGCCGAGGCCGGACTGCTTGAAGCCGCCGAACGGGGTCCAGTAGCGCACCGAGGAGTGCGAGTTCACCGACAGGGCGCCCGACTCCACCGCGCGGGCCACCCGCAGCGCCCGCCCGACGTCGCGCGTCCAGATGGAGCCGCTCAGCCCGTACGGGGTGTCGTTGGCGATGCGCACGGCCTCGGCCTCGTCGGCGAACGGCACCACCGACACGACCGGGCCGAAGATCTCCTCGGTGAAGGCGCGGTCGGTGACCTTGGAGGTGAGCACCGTCGGCGGGAACCAGAAGCCCCTGCCCTGGGGGCAGTCGCCCTGGAGGTAGGGCGTGCCCTCGACGAAGCCGCGGACGCGCTCCAGGTGCTCGGCGCTGATCAGCGGGCCCATCTCGGTGGACTCGTCGAGCGGGTCGCCGACCTTGACGCCGCGCACCGCCGCCGACAGGCGTTCCAGGAACTCGTCGTACACCTCGGCCTGGACGAGGATGCGCGAGCGGGCGCAGCAGTCCTGGCCGGAGTTGTCGAAGACCGCATAAGGGGCGGTTCTTGCCGCTTTTTCGAGATCTGAGTCGGCGAAGACGATGTTCGCCGACTTGCCGCCCAGCTCCAGCGTCACCCGCTTGACCTGCGCCGCCGCCTTCGCGGCGATCTCCTTGCCCACCTCGGTCGAACCGGTGAACACGATCTTGGCCACGCCGGGATGCTCGACCAGCCGGGCCCCCGCGACCTCCCCTGCCCCGGGCAGCACCTGGAGCACCCCCTCGGGGAGGCCCGCCGACAGGGCCAGCTCGGCCAGCCGCAGCGCCGTGAGCGGAGTCCATTCCGCCGGCTTGACGATCACCGTGTTGCCCGCCGCCAGCGCCGGCGCGACGCCCCACGACATGATCAGCATCGGGAAGTTCCACGGCACGATGACGCCCACCACGCCCAGCGGCTCCTGGAACGTGATGTCCACGCCGCCGGGCACCGGGATCTGCTTGCCGTGGTTGCGCTCGGGGGCGGCGGCGTAGAAGTGCAGCACGTCGCGGACGGCCCCGGCCGCCCAGCGCGCGTTGCCGATCGGGTGCCCGGCGTTGTCCAGCTCCAGCCGGGCCAGCTCCTCGCCGTGGGCGTCCACCAGGTCGGCGAAGCGGCGCAGCAGCCGCGCCCGGTCGCCCGGCGCCACCTCCCGCCAGCTCTGGTACGCCTTCGCGGCCCGCTCCACCGCCCGGTCGACCTCGGCCGCGTCGGCCAGCTCGACCTCGGCGACGACCTCTTCCGTCGCCGGATTAACGATCCTCATGCCTACCGTCACATTCGCTCGAAACCACGGAACAGCTCCCAGTCCGTCACCGCCGCGTCGAAGGCGGCCAGCTCCACGCGCGCGTTGTTCGCGTAGTGCTCGACCACGTCGTCGCCGAACGCCTCCCTGGCCAGCTTCGACCCCTCGAACAGGGCGAGCGCGTCCCGCAGGGTGTGGGGCACGGTCTCGGCGCCGGAGTCGTAGGCGTTGCCGCCGAAGGCGTCCTCCAGCGGCAGCTCCCGGTCGATGCCGTCCAGCCCGGCCGCGATCAGCGCCGACACCGCCAGGTAGGGGTTGACGTCCCCGCCCGGCACCCGGTTCTCCACCCGCAGCGACGGCCCGTGGCCCACCAGCCGCAGGGAGCAGGTGCGGTTGTCGACACCCCACTTGACGGCGGTGGGCGCGAAACTGCCGGGCACGTAACGTTTGTAGGAGTTGACGTTGGGCGCGTACAGCAACGTGAGCTCGCGCATGCGGGCGAGCTGCCCGGCGATGAACCGCGCGCCGAGCGGCGAGAGCCCGTACGGCCCCTCGCCCGCCATCACCAGGCCGCCGTCGAGGCCGCGCAGCGAGATGTGGATGTGGCAGGAGTTGCCCTCGCGCTGGTTCGGCTTGGCCATGAAGGTGATCGAGCGGCCCTCCTGGGCGGCGATCTCCTTGGCGCCGTTCTTGTAGATCGAGTGGTTGTCGCAGGTGCGCAGGGCCTCGTCGTAGCGGAAGGCGATCTCGTGCTGGCCGAGGTTGCACTCGCCCTTGGCCGACTCGACGTACATGCCGGCGCCCTCCATGTCGCGCCTGATGCGCCGGAGCAGCGGCTCGACGCGGGCGGTGCCGAGGAGGGAGTAGTCGACGTTGTAGAGGTTGGCGGGGGTCAGGTCGCGGTAGGCGCGCCGCCAGGCGTCCTCGTAGCTGTCGTCGTAGACGACGAACTCCAGCTCGGTGCCCACGTACGCGGCCAGGCCCCGCTCGGCCAGGCGGGCGAGCTGGCGGCGCAGGATCTGCCGCGGCGAGGCGGTGACCTCGCCGCCCTCCTCCCAGGCCAGGTCGGCCATGACCAGGGCGGTGCCGTCCTGCCAGGGGATCCGGCGCAGGGTGGACAGGTCAGGCTTCATCGCGAAGTCGCCGTAGCCCCGGTCCCAGGAGGACATGTCGTAGCCGGCGACGGTGTTCATGTCCACGTCGACCGCGAGCAGGTAGTTGCAGCCCTCGGAGCCGTGGTGCAGCACCTCGTCCAGGAAGTAGCGGGCGGAGAGCCGTTTGCCCTGCAACCTGCCCTGCATGTCGGCGACGGCGAGCAGCACCGTGTCGATCCGGCCGGAGGCGACCTCGCCCCGCAGTTCCTCGACGGACAGGAATCCGTTGCCCGCTGGTTCGCTCACCCTAGGTCGCTCCGATCTGCTCTGAAGCGCTTTCCCGTTGATTGGGCTAGTCTCAGACCATTGATGTGTATGCCGGGATCGCTTGTCAAGACCTGAGGACACCTTGGACGATTCGGCGCGTTTGATGACAGTGCTGCGCCCGGTGAAGGCGGGGAACGCCTTCGAGGAGACCGTGGAACGGCTGCTCCAGGCGATCAAACTGGGCGTGGTGCCGTACGGCGACAAGCTGCCGCCCGAGCGCGAGCTCGCCGTGCGGCTGGGCATCAGCAGGGTCACCCTGCGCGAGGCCATCCGCGCCCTCCAGGACGCGGGCTACCTCGACGTGCGGCGCGGCCGGTACGGCGGCGCGTTCGTCACCTATGTCCCGCCGCGGCCCGACGCGGGCGACCTGCGGCAGGCGGTGGCCGACATGGGCATGGCCGAGCTGTCGGACGCGCTGACGTTCCGGCTGGCGGTCGAGTGCGGGGCGGCACAGGTGCTGGCCGCGGCCGAGCTCACCCCCGCCCAGCGGGAGGTGCTGCCGCGCCGCCTGGCCGAGCTGGACGAGGCGCCCCTGGAGGACTACCGGCGCCTGGACACGGCCTTCCACCTGTCGATCGCCGAGCTGACCGGCTCGACGCTGCTCGCGGCGACGTGCGCCGACGCCCGCTCCCGGGTGAGCGACCTGCTGAACGCGATCCCGATGCTCCAGGTGAACATCGAGCACGCGGCCGCCCAGCACCGGGCGATCGTGGACGCCATCCTGGCCGGCGACCCGGACGCGGCGCGCCGGGCGATGTCCGAGCACCTGGAGGGCACGGCAGCCCTCCTGCGCGCCTTCCTGGCCTGAGCGTGGGCCGGGGCCGTCAGGCGGCGGTGTCCGGGGTGCGGAGCTGGAAGGTGTGGCGGGCGCCGTCGGGCCAGGTCAGCGTGATCTCGTCAGCCGTCACCGCCGCCGACGGCACCGTCAGCGTGATGTCGTCGGCCGCCGCCGACGGCGTCCCGGCCGGGGCGCCGCCCAGGACGGCCGCGCTGACCGCCCAGCCGTCCGCCGCCACCCCCTCCAGCACCGGCACGGCCGCCGGAGCTCCGAAGGCGCTGCCCTCCGGCTCGTCGGCGACGTAGGCCCGGCTGTAGCCGCGCACCGCGACCAGCTCGGAGACCAGCCCGTCGCCGTCCCGCACCCGGGCGCCGGGCCCGCCGGCCGGGTCGGCCTGGTCGGCGGACGCGACGAGCGCCCAGCCGCTCTGCCGGACCGCCGAGCCGGGCGCGACCCGATGGACGCGCACCTCGACGGCCCCCCTGATCACGCTCAGGCTCTCCACGCCGGCGCCCGCCGACGCGGCCCACGCCAGGTCGCCCGCCGAGCCCGCCCCCCGAGGGGTGATCGTGCCGCGCCCGGCGACCGTGCCGTCCGGGCCGACCACGCCGAAGTGGTTGTCGGGGACGCCCGTCGTCGGCGCGGTGTGGGTGGAGTAGGCGTAGCGGTCGTACAGGGGGTCGCCGGGGTGGTGCTGGCTGCCGTGGTTGAGCAGGCGGGCGACGTCGCCGGTGTGCTGGACGACCAGTCCCGGGCCGGGCAGCGCGGCCAGGCCGGTGGGGCCGGGCTCCTCGGGCGCCGACCACACCGGGTGGCCGGCCGGCAGCAGCAGCCCGAGGAACGCCTTCGACGCCCAGTACGGCGACGCCGAGCCGGAGTAGGACTGCAGCGAGGGCTCGTGCGGGCCGTGCCAGCCCAGCGTGAGCAGCCCCTCGGGGGAGAGCGCGCCCTCGTCGAGGAAGCGGCGCAGGACGCCGGAGGCGATGCGGCGGGTCTGGCCGGGGGAGAGCGGGGTGGCCTCCAGCAGGGCGCCGGCGAAGAGCGAGGTCGCCGAGGCGAAGCGGTAGGTGAGGGAGCGGCCGTGGTAGAGCATGCGGCCGTCCTGGTCGAAGGTGAGGGCGTAGCTCTCCAGGAAGCGGCGCAGGCGGGGCCCGGGGGAGCCCTGGCCCGCCAGGTGGGCCAGCAGGGCCGGGTAGAGGTGCATGGCCCAGCCGTTGTAGTGGTCGAAGGAGCGGTTGTCGCCGTCGGCGTACCAGCCGTCGCCGGCGTACCAGGGCTCGATGCGGGCCAGGCCGCGCTCCACCGCCGCGCCGGCCTCCTCGGCGTGCAGGCCGGCGGCCGACAGGAAGCCGCCCACCATGGCGGGGAACAGCCACCAGTTGTTGTCCACCGGCTCGTGGCGCAGCGCCCCGGCCAGGTAGGCGGCGACGCGTTCACGGGTGGCGGGGGACAGGCGGTCCCACAGGCGCTCGCGGGTCAGCCAGAGCGACAGGGCGATCGAGGCCGCCTCGACCATGGGCTGGGTGCGGTCCTCGATCGGCTGCCAGAGGCCGGGGCCGGACTCCAGGCCGCGCGCGTACGGGGCCAGCAGCTCCTCGGGGCCGCCGCCGGCCACGCGGAAGGCGGCCAGCAGGAAGGTGCGCGCGTACCCCTCCAGGCCGTCGCAGCGCGACCAGCTCTCGCGTCCCGGCAACGTGATCACGGCCCCGTCCGCGGAGCGGTACGGTTCCACCGCGGCCAGCAGCCCGTCGGCCACCGCCTCCCAATGGGCGCGGGTCCAGCCGGTGTACGGGCTGAGCGTTCGATCCTCCGGCGGAAGCGGGAACATGCGGCACTCCAAAGGGACGTCCGGTCTCGGCCGGGACCTTAGCATCCTGATCGAACGAAAGCATCCGTTCAAAAACGAAAGCACTTCCCGCTAGGATCGTAGGGTCGAGTCAGAAGGAGTCGCGGTGTTCGCCGAACAACGTCATGAACTGATCCTGCGCGAGGTGCGCGAGCGCGGTTCCGTACGCCTGGCCGAGCTGGTCGACCGGCTCAACGTCTCGATGGTCACCCTGCGCAGGGACGTCGAGCACCTGGCCGGGCAGGGCCTGGTCAACCGCGTGCACGGCGGCATCACCCGGCCCGAGTCCGCGTCCGCCCCGGCCAGGGAGCGCTCGCTGACCCTCGGCATGCTGGTGCCCTCGGCCACCTACTACTACCCGGCGGTCATCAGGGGCGCCCGCGAGCAGGCCGAACGGCTGGGCGCGCGGCTCGTCCTCGGCGTCTCGCGCTACGACGACGAGGAGGACCGCACCCAGGTCAGGCAGCTCGTGGACGGCGGCATCGAGGGCCTCCTGCTCACCCCGAGCAGGCAGCCGGACGCCTCGCACGAGGACTGGCTGGCCGAGCTGGGCGTGCCGGCGGTGCTCGTCGAACGGCGGGCCGAGCTCGGCGGGCCCGCCTCGCTGCTGGACGCGGCGGCCTCCCACCACGCCCACGGGGCCTTCCTCGGCACGCGGCACCTGGCCGAGCTCGGGCACCGGCGCCTGGCGATGGTCTCGCGGGACAGCCCGACGGCCCCCCGGGTGCGGCACGGGTTCCTCGCCGCCGTCCGCGACCTGGGGCTGGCCGAGCCCGTCCACCTCGACGTCGCGCAGGAGGGGCCCTCGCGCGAGCAGGTGGCCGACGTGGTCGCGGCGATCAGGGGCGGGGTCACCGCCATGCTCGTGCACAACGACGAGGACACGTTGCTGCTGGTCCAGCACCTGCGGACGGCCGGGGTGCGCATTCCCGAAGAGGTGTCGCTGGTCGCCTACGATGACGAGGTGGCGGCGCTCAGCGACCCCCCGCTCACGGCCGTCGCGCCCCCCAAGGCCGCGGTCGGCCGCTGTGCCGTCGACCTGCTGGTGAGCCGGATCCAGGAGGGCCCGCGGCGCCCTGCCCAGCACGTGGCGCTGCTGCCCGAGCTGAGGGTCCGGGAATCCACGGTCGCGCCGCGTCCGTAACGTTACGCATCCATTTCGTTATTGATCGATTTGTGGCCTCTCTCTAGACAACCGATCGAGTATGAGCGAATGATGCCTTATCGATCGAAAGCGATGAGGAGCCATCGATGGGACGCAAGAGCGCCGGCATTGCCGGACTGCTGGCCGGTATGAGCCTGCTCGCCGCCGCGTGCGGCAGCACGGAGCCGGCGCAGCCCGCGGGCGAGGCGGGCAAGCCCGCCGAGGTCACCTTCTGGGGCTGGGCCAAGGGCACCCAGCAGGTCGTGGACGCCTTCAACAAGTCACACAAGGACGTCCAGATCAAGTACGAGGAGATCCCCTCGGGCAACGCGGGCGGCTACGCCAAGTTCTCCAACGCCGTCAAGGCCGGCAACGCCCCCGACGTCATGTCCGTGGAGTACCCGCAGCTCCCCGACTTCGTGAACCAGGGCGCCCTCCAGGACATCTCGGCCGACGTGGCCGACGTCAAGTCCAAGTACCCGGCCGAGGTCTTCGGCCTGGTCGAGCTGGGCGGCAAGGCGTGGGCGCTGCCCATGGACGCCGCGCCGCAGGTGTTCTTCTACCGCAAGGACCTGTTCGAGAAGAACAAGATCGAGGTCCCCAAGACCTGGGACGACTTCCGCGCCGCCGCCGAGAAGGTCAAGAAGGCCGACGGCAAGTCGCGCATCGCCACCTTCTTCCCCGACGACCCGAGCGTGCTGGCCGCGCTGTCGTGGCAGGCGGGCGGCAAGTGGTTCGGCACCGAGGGCGACGCCTGGAAGGTGACGATCAACGACGAGCCCAGCAAGAAGGTCGCCGAGTACTGGCAGGGCCTGGTCAAGGACGACCTGCTGAAGGTCCAGCCGTCCTTCAGCCAGGAGTGGAACGCCGCCTTCGAGGACGACACCCTCTGGGGCTACGTCGGCGCCAACTGGGGCGCGGGCGTCATGAAGGGCAACCACGCCGGCCAGTCCGGCAAGTGGGCCATCGCGCCGATCCCGAACTGGGGCACCCCGGCCAGCGGCATGCTCGGCGGCACCACGTTCGGCGTGAGCAAGGGGTCGAAGAACGCCAAGGCCGCCGTCGAGGTCGTCAAGTGGCTGACCGGCTCGGAGGAGGCGTGGACCGCCCGCCTGTCCTCGGGCACCTCCAGCGGCTTCCCGGCCATCGCCGACCTCGTGCCGGTCGCGGCCAAGAGCTTCGACGCCTCCTTCTACGGCGGCCAGGACATCTACGCGCTGTTCGCGGAGTCGTACAAGACGGTCCAGCCCGGCTGGACGTGGGGCCCGAGCATGGTCCAGACGCTGACCACGTTCAAGGACGCCCTCGGCAAGGTCTCCAGCGGCGGCACCACCATCCCCGGCGTGCTGGACGCCGCCCAGACGGCCACCGTCGGCGAGATCAAGAGCCGCGGCCTCAACGTCGCCCAGCAGTAGCACGACGCTCGCGGCGGAGCGCCGGCTCCGCCGCGACCCACCGAAAGGCAGCTTGTGACTCCTCCAGTAGGAAGCGGTCGCGGCGGCGAGGGGTGGCGGCGGCGGGGGGCGATCCTGCTGTTCGTCGGGCCGTTCTTCGCGCTGTTCGGGGCCGTGATCGTGGCCCCGCTGGCCTACGCGGTCTACCTCAGCCTGTTCAGCGAGAAGTCGTCGGGGCTCGGCTTCGGCGGCGCGGAGACCGTGTTCGTCGGGCTCGGCAACTACCTGGACACGCTGAAGGACTCCGCCTTCACCGACGGCTTCCTGGTCATCCTCGGCTACTGCGTGCTGTACATCCCGCTGATGATCGGCGGCGCGCTCACGCTGGCGCTGCTGCTGGACTCCGGGCTGGCCAGGCTGGGCAAGTTCTTCCAGCTCGCGCTGTTCATGCCGCACATCGTGCCGGGCGTGATCGCCGGGCTGATCTGGCTCTACCTGTACCTGCCTGGCATCAGCCCCATCGTGGACCTGCTCGGCGACGTCGACTTCCTCGGCGGCGACCACGTGCTCGGCTCGGTGGTCAACATCGCGCTGTGGGAGTGGGTGGGCTACAACATGATCATCTACTTCGCGGCGCTCCAGGCCATCCCGGCCGAGGTCGTCGAGGCCGCCAGGATGGACGGCGCGGGCCCGCTGCGCGTCGCCCTCCAGGTCAAGGTGCCGCTGATCCGCGGCGCCGTGGTCACCACCGTGCTGTTCACGATCATCGGCTCGCTGCAGCTGTTCACCGAGCCGATGGTGCTCGACAACGTCAGCGACGGCGTCGTCAGCACCTGGACGCCCAACATGTACGCCTACAACGAGGCGTTCGGCAACAACGACTACGGCCAGGCCGGCGCGGCCTCCATCCTGCTCGCGCTGCTCGCCGCCGTGCTGTCCTACGCCGTCACGAAGTGGGGGAACCGCCGGTGAAGTGGATGTCCCGCGCCACGGTCAACGTGCTGCTGATCATCTCCGCGCTCTACACGCTGCTGCCGCTGACGTGGCTGCTGTTCGCCTCCACCAAGTCGCTGTCCGACCTGTACTCGACGCCCGGCTTCTCCTTCGCCGGCTTCAACCTGTTCGAGAACATCAGGGCGGTCGCGCAGGAGGGCGACGGCGTCTTCTTCCGCTGGTACCTCAACAGCGTCCTGTACGCCGGGGTCGGCGCGGCGGTCAGCTCGTTCGTCACCGTGATGTGCGGTTACGCCTTCGACAAGTACTCCTGGTTCGCCAAGGAGAAGATGTTCGGGCTGGTGCTGCTCGGCGTGCTGGTGCCGACCACCGCCACCGCCGTGCCGCTCTACCTGCTGGCCTCCAAGGTCGGCGTGGTGAACACGTTCTGGTCGGTGTTCGTGCCGGTGCTGGTCCATCCGTTCGGCGTCTACCTGGCGCGGGTGCTCTCCTCCGGGTACGTGCCCGGCGAGGTGCTGGAGGCGGCCAGGTCCGACGGGGCCGGCGAGCTGCGCACGTTCGTGTCCGTGGCGCTGCCCATGCTGCTGCCCGCGTACGTGACGATCTTCCTGTTCCAGTTCACCGCCATCTGGAACAACTTCTTCCTGCCCCTGGTCATGCTGAGCGACCAGCGGCTCTACCCGCTCAGCCTCGGCCTGTACGGCTGGGAGAAGCAGGGCAACGCCTTCCCCGAGTTCCACAGCCTCGTGATCACCGGGTCGCTGCTGTCCGTGGTGCCCCTGCTGCTGGTGTTCGTGTCCCTGCAGCGGTTCTGGAAGGCCGGGATGACGGCGGGCAGCGTCAAGTGAACGAGCTCTCGGGGGAGAACATGAACAAGCCGGTGACGGTCGTCGCCATGGCCGCCGAGGTCGCCGGGCGCATGCTCACCGGCGAGGTGCGCGCCCGGCTGGCCCGGGTGGCCGACGTCCGGGCCGAGGTCGCCGCGTTCGACGACGCCGACCTGTCGCAGGCCGAGGTGCTGCTCACCTCGTGGGGCTGCCCGCCGGTGACCGCCGAGGTGCTGGCCCGCGCGCCCCGGCTGCGGGCGATCGTGCACGCGGCCGGCTCGGTCAAGCATCACGTCACCGACGCCTGCTGGGAGCGCGGCATCGTGGTCTCCTCGGCCGCCTCGGCCAACGCCGAGCCGGTGGCCGAGTTCACGCTCGCGGCGATCCTGTTCGCGAACAAGCGGGTGATCGACATCGCCCGCGCCTACCGTGCGCGGCGGGCCAACGACGACTGGGACGCCCGCTTCCCCGGCTTCGGCAACTACCGGCGGGTGGTCGGCGTCGTCGGGGCCTCCAGGATCGGGCGGCGGGTGATCGAGCTGCTGCGGCCGTTCGACTTCGAGGTGCTGGTCAGCGATCCGTACCTGGCGGAGGACCTGGGCGCGCGCCGGGTCGGGCTGGACGAGCTGGTCGCCCGCTCCGACGTGGTCAGCCTGCACGCGCCCGACCTGCCCGAGACCCGCCACCTGATCGACGCGGGCCGGCTGGCCGCCATGCGCGACGGCGCCACGCTGATCAACACGGCCAGGGCCGCCCTGGTCGACCAGGACGCGCTGATCGCCGAGCTGACCTCCGGACGGCTGTACGCGGTGCTCGACCACACCGAGCCGGAGTTCCTGCCCGCCGAGTCGCCCCTCTACGACCTGCCGAACGTGCTCGTCACGCCGCATGTCGCCGGCTCGCTGGGCGGCGAGCTGGCCAGGATGGCCGACCTCGCGCTCGACGAGCTGGCCCGGCACGCCCAGGGCCTGCCCTTCGAGCACGGCGTCGAGCCCGCCACGCTGTCCCGGTCCGCCTGAAGCCCCCTCTGAACCGCTCTGAACTGCTCAGAGTTCGCCTGAAACACCCCCCGGAGAGGAAACATGCGCCTTCAGTTAGTCGCGGCCCTGGTCGTGGCGGCCGGACTGGTCGCCACCCCCGCGGAAGCGGCCGCCGCCCGGAACTTCTTCGTCGACTGCCAGGCGCCGGACGGCGGCTCGGGGCGCAATGCCGCCGGGCCGCTGAACAGCCTGGACGCCGTCAACGCCATCACCTTCCGCGAGAAGGACACGATCAAGTTCAGGGCGGGCACCGTCTGCGCCGGCCGGCTTGAACCCGTCGGCTCCGGCACGGCCGCGCACCCCGTCGTCTTCACCTCCTACGGCGAGGGCCCCAAGCCGATCATCCAGGGCGACGGCGGCGAGTGGGCCGTCCACCTGGTGGACAACAGCTACGTGACGCTGGAGAAGCTGCACATCACCAACCCGGCGGCCACCACGGCCAAGCGGACCGGCGTGCAGTACAACTCCACCACCCCCGAGCCGAAGGCCGGGCTGGTCCTGCGGGACCTGGAGATCTCCGACGTCGCCGGATGGGGCAACAAGACCGGGGCGAACGGCTCCTGGTTCGCCTACTCGGCGGGCATCAGCGTCCAGGCGCTGCCCGAGGGCAAGGTCGGCTACCTCGACGGCATCACGATCACCGGCAACTACGTGCACGACACGGGCGGCGGCGGCATCAAGATCAGCCGCAAGGGCACCGACTACCACCGGAACGTGCTCATCGCCCGCAACACCATCCGCGCGGTCGGCGGCGACGGCATCGTGGTGCACGCCTCGGACCGGCCGCTGGTGGAGCAGAACCTGTTCGACGAGGGCGGCGCCGGGAAATACCCGTACGTAGACGGAAATTTCGCGGGAATGTGGCCGATCAACTCTGTTGACCCGGTATTTCAGTTCAACGAGGTGACCCGGCAGCGGCCCACCATCTTCGACTCCACCGCCTGGGACTGCGACGGCGGCATCAAGGGCTCGTGCGTCTACCAGTACAACTACTCGCACGACAACGCCGGCGGCTTCTACCTCGGCTGCCAGAGCTGCACCGAGTTCCCCAACTACAAGGCCACCGCCATCCTGCGGTTCAACATCGCCCAGGACGACTGCCGCATCGCGGGCAACGCCTCCGGCGACAACACGAGCCCGCTGTGGCTGTACAACAACACGTTCTTCTGCCCGTCGCAGAAGCTCGACGTGGCCGTGCCCACCGGGAACTCGAAGATCGTCAACAACATCTTCCACGCGCCGTCCGGCACGCTGCCCGCGGCCCCCGGCATCGGCTACGACTCCAACGTCTACCACGGCGGCGTGGCCGTACCGGCGGCCGACGCCCGCGCGGTGACCGCAGACCCCGGGCTCGCCGCCCCCGGCACCGCCGACGGCGCCGCCGACGTGGACGGCTACAAGCTGCTCGAAGGCTCGCCCGCGCTCGCGTCCGGCGCGGTCGTGGACGGTCTCGGCGACCGCGACTACTTCGGCAACCAGGTCGCCGGCACGGTCTCGCGCGGGGCCTACAACGGGCCGGCCACCGCGCCGGTCGTGGCGGGCTCGGTCGAGGAGGCGTACAACAACGTCGCGGTCAGCTCCGACCTCAACCCCAACGTCGGCGGCTTCTCCACCAGCGGCCGCAGCTACTCCGGCCAGGCGCTGGAGAAGGCGGGCCTGACGCCGGGCCGGACCGTGAACGTGCTCGGCGCCGACTTCGTCTGGCACCCGCGCCCGTACGGCATGACCGACAACGTCAAGGCCGCCGGGCAGACGGTCGCGCTGCCGGGGCAGGGCGCCAGGCTGGTCCTGCTCGGAGCCGGCGGCCTGAAGGCGCGCGAGGGCGTGTTCAAGGTCACCTACACCGACGGGACGACCGAGGACAAGACCGTCAGGTTCGGCGACCAGTGGGACGCGACCGCGCCCGCCGGTGGCGTGCTCGTGGCCCGCGCCGACTACCACAACATGACGCAGACCAGCTACAAGAACCCGGCCACCGGGCAGACGCGCGAGTCGGGCGTGTCGGTGTTCGGCTACGCGGTGCCGCTCGACGCGTCCAGGACGGTCGCCACGGTGACCTTCCCGGCGGGCAGCCCGCTGGCGAACGCGGGGTTCCACGTCTTCGACATGAAGATCGCGAGCTGACGCCGTGACGAGCACCCCGGCCACCGGCCGGCCGCGCCGGGCGTCCGGCCCGCGTCCGGGGTTCCCGGCGCGCGGGCGGCTCCTGTGGGCGGCTCTCGCCCTGGCCGGGGTGCTCGTCGTCGGCATCGCGGTGTCGGGGAAGGAGGCCGGGGGCGGGGTTCCGGGGCGGGCGGCGTCCGCGGGCGTGGCGGAGGTGCTCGGGATGCGTCCCGGGGACACGGTCGTCACGTTCGAGGGGGAGCCGGTGAGCGGGGCCGAGGTGCTCAGGGCGGCCGAGACCGTGCGCGCCGAGGTGATCTCCGAGTTCGCCGCCCAGGGGCTCGGTCCTGGCTTCTGGGACCGTCCCCGCGACGGCGTCACCCCGGCGCGGCGGCTCAGGGAGCGGGCGGTGCGGGCCGCCGTGCTGGACAAGGCGCGGCGGATCTGGGCCCGCGAGGCGGGCCTGCTCGCCGACGTCAGCGAGCAGGGGTTCCAGCGCGAGCTGGCCGCCGAGAACGCCCGCCGCGCGCAGGCCGCGCGCTCCGGCCGCCCGATCCCGGGCGTGCCCTCCTACGACCAGTACACCTACGCGCAGGTGCGGGCCGCCGAGCTGGACTCGGCGCTCGGCAAGCTGCACGCGGCCACCCTCGACCTGTCCGAACGCCGCCTGCGCGACCGGTACGCCCGCACCGCGGCCCCCGGCGCGCCCTCCTTCGACCAGGTACGCGACAACATCAGGCGGCAGCTCGTCACCGAGGGCTACGAACGGGCCCTCCAGGCGAGAGCCGCCTCGTAAGCCCTCCCGCAGTGGACATACAAGGCTGTTCCGGCTCGTACCATCGACTTCTAAGGTCATGGGGAACTGGATCCAGAGCAACATCGTCACCACGGGACGGCTGCCGCTGTTCTGTTACTTCGTCACGCTCATCGTGGCGTTCATCGCCACCCGCATCAACGTCCGCCTGATCAGGGCCAAGGTCGGCTGGTTCCGCAACGTGAACGTGGGCGAGATGCACATCCACCACGTCGTGTTCGGCGTCGTGCTCATGCTCATCGGAGGCGTGACCGGGCTCATCGTCAACGGCGCTGCGCAGGCCGGGCAGGTGGTCGCCGCCTGCGTGTTCGGCGTCGGCTCCGCCCTCGTGCTGGACGAGTTCGCGCTGATCCTGCACCTGCACGACGTCTACTGGGAGGAGGAGGGGCGCACCTCGGTGGACGCGGTCTTCATCGCCGTCGCCGTGACCGGCCTGCTCCTCATCGGCCTGCGCCCGCTGACCTGGGACTACGGCACGCCGGTCAACCCGGCGGCGCTGATCGTGGCCAACCTCGCGCTGGCGGTGATCACGCTGCTCAAGGGCAAGATCTGGACCGGGATGGCGGGGCTGTTCCTGCCTCTACTGCTCGTGGTGGGCGCCGTGCGCCTGGCCCGTCCCGGCTCGCCGTGGGCCCGCTGGTTCTTCCGCGGCGGACGCTCGCCCCGCAAGCTGGCCACCGCCGTCCACCGTGAGGAACGCTGGCGGCGGCCGGTCATCAGGGTCAAGATCGCGTTCCAGGAGTTCCTGTCGGGGCGGCACGACCTGCCCTCCAGCCGGCGCGGCCGTCGGCATACTTGACCCATGACACCGCTCGCGCCCCCCGCCGCGCTCTGATGCGCTTACCGCCGTTCCCCGAGCGCCTGCTGCGGGCGCTGTCCCCGGCCGGCGAGCGGCACGGGCTGCTGCTGGCGGGCGGCCACGCCCTGCGGGCCCACGGCTTCACCGACCGCCTGGTCGAGGGCCTCGACCTGGTGACCGCCGCCGAGGGGCCCCTGCCGTCCGCCGCCGGCGACGTCGTGGCCGCGTTGCGCGCCGGCGGGCTGGTCGCGCAGGTCGCCGAGAGCGCCGCGTGGGCGGCCCGCCTGACCGTCACGGACCCGTCCATCGGGCGTGACGCCGAGATCGTCCTCACCCGTGAGGCGCTGCGCGAGCCCCCGGTGGTGTGCGACGGCCTGCCGGTGGCGGCCCCGGCGGACGTGATCGGGCTGCGGGTGCGCGACCTGCACGAGAGGGGGCTGCCGGCCGACGTCGCCGACGCGGCCTCGGCGGCGCACGTGTTCTCCTTCCGCGACCTCGAACGCCTCGCCGCCGTCCACCTCGACGACTTCTCGCCGCAGGAGCTGCTCATGCGGCTGGAGTTCGTCGAGCTCATGAGCGACGAACGCTTCGAGGCCCACGGCCTGGACGAACGGCACATCGCGGACATCCGCGCCTTCGCCCGGGAGTGGGCCGAGGACATCAAGCTGCGCAGGGCCGACGACGGCGACGCCGACTACGACGATCCCGACCTGCCCGAGGTCGACTGATCCGGCAGGCCCAGGAGCACCGGTGCGAGCGCCGGGCGCTTGCACACCCGGCCGTCGCCCGACGAGCGGCCCCGCAGGCGCCGGGCGATCCACGGCCCGGCGAACGAGCCCAGCCAGCGGGCCTCCGCCGCCGCCGTGCGCAGGCGGCCGGGCGGCGGCAGCACGGGCAGCGGCAGGTTCCAGCTGTCGTCGCTGCCGGGCAGCTCCAGCGCGTACGCCACTGATGCGGCGAACCTGGCGTGCCCCGCCGGGCTGGCGTGCAGCCGGTCGGAGCTCCACAACCGCGCGTCGGTCACCGCCGTGTCGGGGAAGGTGTCCACCAGCGTCACGCCGTGCCGGGCGGCGGCCTCGCGGACGCGGGCGTTGAGGTCGAGCACGCGCGGCAGCAGCGGCCTGGCCAGCGGCGCGATCCGGCCGATGTCGGGGAACGTCACGGTCACCACCCGCGCGCCCGCCCCGGTCAGCGCCGCGAACATGTGCTCCAGGTCGGCCGCGACGGCGGCGGCGTCGAAGCCGGGACGGATGACGTCGTTCATGCCCGCCATGACCGTGGCCAGGTCGGGACGGAGCTCCAGCGCGGCGGGAAGCTGCTCGGCGCGGATCTGGGCGGCCACCCGGCCGCGCACGGCGAGGTTGGCGTAGAGCAGGCCGGGATTGCCGCGGGCCAGGTGCTCGGCGAGCCGGTCGGCCCAGCCGCGGTGGCCGAGGACGTCGTCGCCGTCGCCGAGGCCCTCGGTCTGGCTGTCGCCGAGCGCGACGTAACGGGTGTAGGTCACGGATTCTCCTCCGGGGTACGGGCGGCGCGCTCGCCGAGCGTCCGGGCGGTGCTCAGGCACCAGTCGCGCATCTCCCGCTCCAGGCGGCAGCCCGCCAGGCAGGACAGGTACGGGCCGACCCGCTCGCCCTCGCGCAGGAACGACTCCTCGTCGCGGTCGCCGCGCAGCCGCAGCAGGGTCTTCTCGAAGAACGCGAGCTTGGCGGCGGCCTCCCCGGCGCGGTCGAGGAGCTGGGCGATCAGCGTCGCCGGGTCGAGCCGGTCGGCCGCGTGGACCTTGACGGCCAGGTCGTCGCGGAGCAGCAACGGCTTGGCCGGGGCCGCGGCGAAGGCGGCCAGCTCGTCCAGGCCGGCCGGGGTGACCGAGAACAGGCGCTTGTTCGGACGGCCGCGCTGGACCACCTCCCGGCCGCTGACCAGGCCGTCGGCCTCCAGCCTGGTCAGCTCGGCGTAGAGCTGCTGGGGGGCGGCGTACCAGAAGTTGGAGACGCCCACGTCGAAGATCTTGGTGAGCTGGTAGCCGCTGTACTCGCCGTCGAGCAGCGCCGCCAGCACGGCGTGCCGCAACGCCATCAGCGACGCTCAAGAACATGACTAGTCATGGACATGACTATAGGTCCGCCGCTGATCCCGGTGCCAGGGGCGGCGATCGCCCGTGCGTCTCCTTCTCAAGGAGGAGGCGTCAACGAAAGTTGACATACTTTGGTCGTCAACCTAAGTTGACCCTGGCGCGGCGGTGCGGATCCCGTCGCGCCGTTCGTTGGGCAATTTCGAGGAATGTCGTGAGAGGAGTTGGAGTGCTCAAAGAGCTGCTGGCCTACCTCAGGCCGCACCGGAAAGTCCTGATCGCGGGCGGTCTGCTCGGATTGATCGGCTCGGTGGCGGGGCTGGCGATGCCCCTGCTGGCCAAGTACGTCGTGGACGCCTTCGGAGAAGACCAGTCGCTGGCCGCGCCGCTGTTAGGACTGACCGTGGCGGTGCTCGTCGGAGCCGTCGTCTCGGCCGGGGGCACCTACCTCATGGAACGCACCGGTGAGGGCGTCGTGCTGGGCGCCCGGCGCAGGCTCGTCGACCGGATGCTCCGGCTCAGGGTCGCCGACGTCGACCGGCTCAAGCCCGGCGACCTGATGTCGCGGGTGACGAGTGACACGACGCTGCTGCGCGCGGTGCTGACCAACGGGATCGTGGAGTCGGTCAGCGCGGTCTTCATGCTGATCGGCGCGATCGTCATGATGGCCACCATGGACGGCGTGCTGCTGCTGGTCACGCTGCTCGTGGTGGTGGTGATCGGCGGCCTGGTCGCGCTCATCATGCCGCGCATCCAGCGGGCGCAGACGCAGGCCCAGCAGGCCGTCGGCGAGATGGGGGCCGTGCTGGACCGGGCGCTGCAGGCGTACCGGACGGTCAAGGCCAGCGGCGCGGAGGAGCGGGAGATCGCGGTCGTCGGGGAGGCGGCCGAGCGCGCCCGCGACCGCGGGCTGCAGGTGGCCGGCTGGACGTCGCTGGCCGGCGTGGCGACCTGGATGGCCGTGCAGATCGCCTTCCTGTGCGTGCTGGCCGTCGGCGGGTCGCGGGTGGCGTCGGGCGTGCTGGAGGTCTCGTCCCTGATCGCGTTCCTGCTCTACCTGTTCTACCTGGTGCCGCCGATCGGGCAGCTCGTCCAGGGCGCCGTCCAGCTCCAGAACGGGCTGGCCGCGATGCGGCGCATCAAGGAGATCGAGGACCTGCCCGGCGAGCCGGTCAGCACCGCCGTCCCGGTCGCGGGCACGCCGGTGGGCCTGCGGTTCCAGGACGTCGTCTTCCGGTACGGCGACGACCGTCCCGCCGTGCACGACGGCGTCACCTTCGAGGTGCCCGCGGGCGGGCTCACGGCGCTGGTCGGGCCGTCGGGCGCGGGCAAGTCCACGGTGTTCGCCCTGCTCGAACGCTTCTACGAACACCAGGACGGCCTCATCTCCATCGGCGGCCGGGACATCCGCGACTGGCCGCTCGGCGAGCTGCGGGCCGCGCTCGGCTACGTCGAGCAGGACGCCCCCGTCCTGGCCGGCACGCTGCGCGAGAACCTGCTCTTCGCCGCCCAGGACGCCACCGAGGACGAGCTGCGCCGCGCAGTCACCCGCACCCGGCTCGACGACCTGGTCGCCCGGCTGCCCGAAGGGCTCGACACGGCGGTGGGCCACCGCGGCGTGCTGCTGTCCGGCGGCGAGCGGCAGCGGGTCGCCATCGCCAGGGCGCTGCTGCGCAGGCCCAGGCTGCTGCTGCTCGACGAGGCCACGTCCCAGCTCGACGCGGTCAACGAGCTGCGGCTGCGCGAGGTCATCGCCGAGGTGGCGGCCGAGACGACCGTGCTGGTCATCGCCCACCGGCTGTCCACCGTCACGAACGCCGACCGGATCGTGGTGATGGAGGCGGGCGGCGTACGGGCGGTCGGCACCCACGCCGAACTCGTCGCGGACGACGACCTCTACCGCGAACTGGCCGCCACCCAGTTCCTCACGAGCTAGAGGAAAAACAGTGGGCCGCTGGACGCTACGGGGACCGTAGGCGCAGGCTTCGCCTGCTGCCTGCGGTGGACCGCTGGACGCGGTCCACCGTAGTCTTCGGGTGACAAAGGTGAATGTGTTCATTCAGGAGGGTCACCATGAGCCGCAGCGTGCGCGCACCGCGAGGCACCACGATCACCGCGAAGGGGTGGCCGCAGGAGGCGGCGCTCCGCATGCTTCAGAACAACCTGGACCCCGAGGTCGCCGAGCACCCCGAGCAGCTGGTCGTCTACGGCGGCTCCGGCCGGGCCGCCCGCGACTGGCCCTCCTTCGACGCCATGGTCAGGACCCTGACCACGCTGGAGGGTGACGAGACGCTGCTGGTCCAGTCGGGCCGCCCGGTGGGCGTCTTCCGCACCCACGAATGGGCCCCCCGGGTGCTCATCGCCAACTCCAACCTGGTCCCCGACTGGGCCAACTGGGAGGAGTTCCGCCGCCTGGAGGCGGCCGGCCTCACCATGTACGGCCAGATGACCGCCGGTTCGTGGATCTACATCGGCACCCAGGGCATCCTCCAGGGCACGTACGAGACGTTCGCCGCGGTCGCCGCGAAGCGGTTCGGCGGCTCGCTGGCCGGCACGATCACCCTCACGGCCGGCCTCGGCGGCATGGGCGGCGCCCAGCCGCTGGCCGTCACCATGAACGGCGGCGTCGCGATCTGCATCGACTGCGACCCCCGCTCGGTCACCCGCCGCATCGAGCACCGCTACCTCGACGTGCAGGCGGCCTCCCTGGAGGAGGCGCTGCGGCTGGCCTACGAGGCCCGCGACGCGCGCCGCCCGCTGTCCATCGGCGTCGTGGCCAACGCCGCCGAGGCCCTGCCCGAGCTGCTGGCCGGGGGCGCCGAGATCGACATCGTCACCGACCAGACCTCCGCGCACGACCCGCTGATGTACCTGCCGGTCGGCGTCGCCTTCGAGGACATGGGCGCCGAACGCGACAAGGACCCGGCCGGCTTCACCGAGCGGGCGCGCACGTCGATGGCCCGGCACGTCGAGGCCATGGTCGGCTTCAAGGACGCCGGCGCCGAGGTGTTCGACTACGGCAACTCCATCCGCGGGGAGGCCCAGCTGGCGGGGTACACGCGGGCCTTCGACTTCCCCGGCTTCGTGCCGGCGTACATCAGGCCGCTGTTCTGCGAGGGCAAGGGGCCGTTCCGGTGGGCCGCGCTGAGCGGCGACCCGGCCGACATCGCCGCGACCGACCGCGCGATCCTGGAGCTGTTCCCCGACAACGAGCCGCTGGCCAGGTGGATCGCGCAGGCCGGCGAGAAGGTGCACTTCCAGGGGCTGCCCGCGCGCATCTGCTGGCTCGGCTACGGCGAGCGCAACGTCGCGGGCGAGCGGTTCAACGACATGGTGGCCTCCGGCGAGCTTCAGGCGCCGATCGTGATCGGCCGCGACCACCTGGACAGCGGGTCGGTGGCCTCGCCGTACCGGGAGACCGAGGCCATGGCCGACGGCTCGGACGCCATCGCCGACTGGCCGCTGCTCAACGCCATGCTCAACACCGCCTCCGGCGCGGCCTGGGTGTCCATCCACCACGGCGGCGGCGTGGGGATCGGCCGGTCCATCCACGCCGGGCAGGTCACGGTCGCCGATGGCACCGCGCTGGCCGGGGAGAAGCTCAACCGCGTCCTGACCAACGACCCGGGCACGGGCGTGATGCGGCACGTCGATGCGGGGTACGAGGAGGCCGCCGAGGTGGCCGAGGCCCGTGGCGTGCGCATCCCCATGCGCGAGTCCTGACCCCGCCGTCGCCGTCCCCCGCGCGGCGCGGGGGATGAGAATGCCGGTGGCGGAGTGTTGGAGGTGGCGTGGCTGACGGATATCACGGTGGGCTCGGCGTGCTGCTCGACGGCCGGAGGTTGTCGCCGGTGCAGCGCAGGATCGCCCATTACCTGGGCGAGCACCTCGACGAGGCGATCTTCCTGTCCAGCGTCGAGCTGGCCGAGCGGGCCGGGGTCAGCCAGCCGTCGGTGACCAGGTTCGCCATGGTCCTCGGCTTCGCCGGCTATCCCGAGCTGCGCCAGGCGCTGCGCCCGCTGGTGCTCGGCGGCGGCGTGGTCGCGCCGCAGGAGAGCCTGCTGCGCAACGCGATCGACAGCGAGATCCGCAACCTCGCCGTGGTCCGCGAGCGGCTGGCCGCCCTCCCGCTCAAGGAGCTGGGCGAGCAGCTCGCCGCCACCGAGCCGCTGCCGGTGCTGGGCCTGCGGGTCTCCTGCGGCCTGGCCACCACCTTCGCCTACTACGCCAGGCGCATCCACCCCGACGTGCGCCTGCTCACCCACGGCGGCTCCGAGCTGGTCGAGGGGCTGCACGCGGCGCGGCGGGCGGGCGCGGAGTGGGTGGTGGCGGTGGTGCTCCCGCGTTATCCGGCCGAGGTCGTGCAGGCGCTGGAGTACGCCGAGAAGCTCGGCCTGCGCGTCGCCGCCATCACCGACAAAGCGGACTTCCCGGCCGAGGTCGTGCTCGACGGCCCGGTCGGGGACCGCCTGGTGTTCGACTCCCACGCGGCCCCCCTGGCCCTGGCCATGGCCCTGGTCGAGGCCATGGCCGACGCCGCGCCGCTGCGGACCAGGGCCAGGCTGGAGGAGTACGAGCGGATGACCGACGAGGCCGGCACGTTCCTACCCGGCGATCCTGCGTAGCGACCGCGTCGACCAGAGCGTCGTGAGCACCGCGAGCACGATGAACAGCGCGAACGCGATCGGGATCGACGAGTCGTCCAGCCGTCCGGCGAACAGCGCCCGCCCGGCCTCGACCGCGTGGTAGAGCGGGTTGACCGGCGCGATCGCCCGCATCCAGCCGGGCGCGAACGCGATCGGGATGAACAGCCCGGCCAGCAGCATGATCGGCAGCATGAACAGGTTGAGCGTCTGCGACATGCCGTTCTCGTCGCGCACGGTCAGCGCCAGCCCCTGCGACAGCCCGGAGGCGAACAGCCCGGTGGCCGCCATGAGCGCCAGCACCAGCACCAGTTCGACGCCGCCGATGCGCACGCCCATGGCCACGGCCACGACCAGTACCAGGACCGCCTGGCACACCAGCACGACCATGTCCTTGGCCACCCGCCCGAGCACGATGGCCGGCCGCCAGGCGGGGCTGACGGCGTACCGTTCGAGCGAGCCGTTGCGCAGTTCGGCGATCAGGCCGAACCCGGAGAACAGCGAGCCGAACACGGCGATCATCATCATCGACGCGGGCGTGAACATGCGCAGCGCGTCGACCGTGCTGCGGCCCGGCGTCAGGTCCTTGAGCAGCGGCGCGAACATCAGCAGGTAGAGCACCGGCTGCAGGATGCCGAACAGCGGCCAGACGGGGTTGCTGAAGGACTTCTTCAGCTCGTAGCCGGTGAACAGGGCGATGTGGCGGATCATGCGGCGGCTCCGGTGTCGCGCAGGGACCGGCCGGTCTTGGCCAGGAAGACGTCGTCGAGGGTGGAGCGGTCGAGCGCGATCGAGCGCAGGCCGATGCCCCGCTCCTCAAGGACGCGCAGCAGCGCGGGCAGCGTGTGCTCGCCGTCGTCGACGTAGACGCGCAGGGCGTCCTCGTCCAGGCGGACCTCGCGGGCCAGGGGCCTGAGCGCCTCGGCGGCCCGCTCGGGCTCGGCCAGCCGCAGCGTGACGACGTCGCCGGAGACCTCGCGCTTGAGCTCGCCGGGCGTGCCCTCGGCCACGATGCGCCCGTGGTCGACGATCACCAGCCGGTCGCAGAGCGCGTCGGCCTCGTCGAGGTAGTGAGTGCTGAGCAGCACGCTCGTGCCGGCCTCGCGGAGCTGCCTGATGCGGTCCCAGAGGTTGGCCCGGTTCTGCGGGTCGAGGCCGGTGGTGGGCTCGTCGAGGAAGAGCAGCGGCGGGGCGTGCACCAGCCCCAGCGCGATGGCCACCCGCCGTTTCTGGCCGCCGGAGAGCGTGCGGCCGGGCCGGTCGGCCATCTCGGCGAGGTCGAAGCGGTCGAGCACGTCGGCCGTGGCCTGCTTCGGGTCGGCCACGCCGTGGATCTTCGCGGCCATCATGATCTGGGCGCGGGCGCTCGTGGTGTCCTCCACGCCGCCCGCCTGGCTGACGTAGCCGAGCCGGCGGCGCACGGCCTCGGGCTCCTTGCGCAGGTCGTGGCCGGCGACGACGGCGGTGCCGGAGTCGGGCGTGATCAGCGTGGCCAGCATGCGGATCGTCGTGGTCTTGCCGGCGCCGTTGGGGCCGAGCACGCCGAAGATCTCGCCCTTCTCGACGTCGAGGTCGATGCCGCGCACGGCCTCGACGGTCTGGGAGCCCTTGCGGCTCCTGGTGGTGAACGTCTTGCGTAACTCACGTGCCTCAATGATCATTTTTCTCCTCAGGGCAGTTCGTCCTTCTCGACCCGGCCGATCGCGCCTTCGACCCAGTCGAGCTGGGCCTGGAGCATGGCTTGGGTCAGGCGGAGGTTCTCGTCGAGGTGGCGGGGCTCGCCGTAGCGCTGCTTGGTGCCGTACGCGTGGTCGATGGTCTCGATGTTCAGTCGCAGTTGCCGAATCCTGCCATGCAGGGCGCCGAGAATCTCCTGCTTTTCCATCCGGTGCATGAACGTCAGCGCGACCTGGAAGGGGTCGACGACGGGTCTCACCTCGGACCAGCTGTGCATGAGCAGCCGGTGGAACTCGTAGCGGCCGGCGTCGGTCAGCTCGTAGACGACCTTGCCGCCCTTGCCGGCCTCCACGACCGCGAGCAGCCCCTCGTCGGCCATCTTGCCCAGGCCGTGGTAGATCGAGCCGAAGGCGACGTTGGCCCAGGTGTCGGCGCCCATCATCTCCAGCCGGCGGCGTACGCCGTAGCCGTTCATGGGGCCGTCGAGCAGGGAACCGAGGATCAGGATGCGCGTGGACGCCGACATGTGCTCAAGTTTGTACTCAAATTTGTATAGCCGTCAAGGTCATAAACTCGGCACCATGACTGAACGACCGACTGCGCTGGTCACCGGCGCTTCCCGTGGTGTGGGCGAGGCCGTGGCACGGGCGCTGGGCCCCACGCATCACGTCCTCCTCGGCGGCAGGGACGAGTCCGCGCTCGCCAGGCTGGCCGGCGAGCTGCCCGACGCGCGGCCCTGGCCCGTCGAGCTGACCCGGCTCACCGAGGCCGACGTCAGCGGGGTCGAGCGGCTCGACGTGCTCGTGCACAGCGCCGGGATCGCGCTGCTCGGCCGGATCGCCGACCAGCCCGCCGGCAACTGGCGCACGACCATGGAGCTCAACGTCGTCGCGGTCGCCGAGCTGACCCGGCTGCTGCTGCCCGCGCTGCGCCGCGCCCGGGGGCACGTCGTCTGCGTGAACTCCGGCGCGGGGCAGCGGGCCAACCCCGAGTGGGCCTCGTACGCGGCCAGCAAGTTCGCCCTGCGGGCCTTCGCCGACGCGCTGCGCCTGGAGGAGCCCGAGCTGCGGGTCACCACCGTCTACCCGGGCCGGGTGGCCACCGACATGCAGCGCGGTGTGCGCGCCCAGGAGGGCGGCTCGTACGAACCGGACAAGTACCTCACCCCGGAGAGCGTCGCGCGGGCCGTGCTCGCCACGATCAACGCCGGACCCGACGCCCACCTCACCGAACTGACCATCAGACCGAGCGCGGGCCCGGCCAACTGACATCTGAATGGATCCATTCACTACAGTGGACCCATGCTTGAACCACTCGCGCACATAGGACGAGATCCCCGCTCCGGCGGATACGTGAGAGACGCCTGGTCGGCCGCCGACATGGAGCTACGCGGGTGGTTCGCGGGCGAGGCCGCGCGCCGCGGGCTCGACCTGCGGGAAGACCGCAACGGCAACCTCTGGGCCTGGTGGGGCGACCCGTCGCGCCGGCCCGGCGTGGTCACCGGCAGCCACCTCGACTCGGTGCGCCACGGCGGCGCCTACGACGGCCCGCTCGGCGTGGTGTCCGCCTTCGCCGCCCTCGACCTGCTGCGCGAACGGCAGGTCACGCCGGGCCGGCCGATCGGCGTCGCCTGCTTCACCGACGAGGAGGGGGCCAGGTTCGGCGTGCCGTGCATGGGCTCCCGGCTGCTCACCGGCGCGCTCACGCCGGAACGCGCGCTCGCGCTCACCGACGACGACGGCGACACGCTGGCCGACGTCATGACGCGGGCCGGCCGCAAGCCGGCGGACGTGGGCCACGACGCCGAGACCCTGGCCACCGTCGGCACGTTCGTCGAGCTCCACGTCGAGCAGGGCCGCGGCCTGGTGCACGAGGGCCGCCCGGTGGGCGTGGCCAGCGCCATCTGGCCGCACGGCCGGTGGCGGTTCGACTTCCACGGCAGGGCCGACCACGCGGGCACCACCCGGCTGGCCGACCGCGACGACCCGATGCTGCCCTTCGCCCGCCTGGTGCTGGCCGCCCGCGAAGCGGCCGAGCGGCACGACGTGGTGGCCACGGTCGGCAAGACCCGCGTCTCGCCCGGCAACGCCAACGCCGTCCCCGGCCTGGTCACCGCCTGGCTGGACGCCCGAGGCCCGGCCGAGCCCGCGGTCCGCGCCCTGGTCGAGGAGCTGTCCGCGGCGGCCGGCGCGGACGTGCGCGAGGAGTCGTGGACCCCCGAGGTCGCCTTCGGCGCGGCGCTGAGGGACCGGCTGGCCCGCGTGGCGGGCGGCGACACGCCCGCGCCGATCCTGCCCACAGGAGCGGGCCACGACGCCGGAATCCTGGCCACGGCGGGCGTCCCGAGCGCGATGTTGTTCGTACGCAACCCCACCGGCGTGTCCCATTCCCCCGAGGAGCACGCCGACCAGGCAGACTGCCATGCGGGAGTGGTGGCACTCGCGGACGTGCTGGAGGATCTGTGTCGCTGACCTACTGGTGCGAGCAGGCCTGGTTGCCCGACGGGGTCGCCCACGGCGTCCTCATCGAGGTCGAGGGCGCCCGGATCGCCCGGATCGGACGGGGTGAGCCCGGCTCGGCCGAGCGGCTGCCCGGCCTGACCATCCCCGGCCTGGCCAACGCCCATTCCCACGCCTTCCACCGGGCCCTGCGCGGCGCCACCCAGCGCGGCAAGGGCGACTTCTGGACCTGGCGCGACCAGATGTACGAGGTCGCGGGCAAGCTCGACCCCGACACCTACTTCCAGCTCGCCAGGGCCGTCTACGCCGAGATGGCGCTGGCCGGGGTGACCTGCGTGGGCGAGTTCCACTACCTGCACCACGGCCCCGGCGGCCGCCCGTACGAGGACCGGAACGTGATGAGCCACGCGCTCGTCCAGGCCGCGCGCGAGGCCGGGCTGCGCATCACGCTGCTCGACACCTGCTACCTGTCCGGCGGCATCGGCGTGCCGCTGTCGGGCACCCAGCTGCGCTTCAGCGACGGCAGCGCCGACGGCTGGGCGGCCAGGGCCGACGAGCTGGCCGCCGCCTACGAGGGGCAGCACGACGTGGAGATCGGGGCCGCCGTCCACTCCGTGCGCGCGGTGCCGCCGGACCAGATGCCGGTGGTGGCCGAGTTCTCCCACCGGCACGGCGCCCCGCTGCACGCGCACGTCTCCGAGCAGCGCGCCGAGAACGCCGCCTGCGCCGAGACGTACGCCGCCACGCCGGTCCAGATCCTGCACGAGCGCGGCGTGCTGGGCCCGCGTTCGACCGCGGTGCACGCCACCCATCTGACCGACTCCGACGTGGAGCTGCTCGGCCAGTCGGGCACGTACATCTGCATGTGCCCCACCACCGAGCGCGACCTGGCCGACGGCGTCGGCCCGGCCAGGGCGGCGGCCGACCGCGGCACCCCGATCACGCTCGGCTCCGACGGCCACGCCGTGATCGACCTGTTCGAGGAGGCCCGCGCGGTCGAGCTCGACGAGCGGCTGACCAGCGAGCGGCGCGGCCACTGGAGCGCCGCCGACCTGCTCACCGCCGCCACCGGCGCCGGGCACACCTCGCTCGGCTTCGCCGACGCCGGCCGGCTCATCCCCGGGGCGTGGGCCGACCTGGTGTCGGTCCGGCTCGACTCGGTGCGCACGGCGGGCATCGGCGGCCTGGAGGCCGTGGTGTTCGCGGCGACGGCCTCCGACGTGCACTCGGTGGTCTCCGGCGGCCGCAGGGTGGTCGCGCAGGGCCGCCACGAGCTCGGCGACGTCGGGCACATGCTCTCCGAGGCGATAGGAAAGGTGCGATGACCACCACGCTGATCGACGGGATCGGGCTGCTCTACACCGGCGACCCCGAGCGCGAGGAGATCACCGACGCGGCGCTGGTCGTCGAGGACGGCCTGGTGGCCTGGGTCGGCCCCGCCGCCCAGGCGCCCGCCGCCGACGAGCGCCTGCACGCCGGCGGCCGGGCCGTGCTGCCCGGCTTCGTGGACAGCCACGCCCACCTGGTGTTCGCCGGCGACCGTACGGCCGAGTTCCAGGCCCGCATGTCGGGGCAGCCGTACACCGGCGGCGGCATCAGGACGACCGTCGCCGCCACCCGCGCGGCCAGCGACGCCGACCTGGCCACGCACGCCCGCGCCCTGGTGGAGGAGATGCTCGCCCAGGGCACCACCACCGTGGAGATCAAGAGCGGCTACGGCCTGTCCGCCGAGCACGAGCGCCGCTCGCTGGAGATCGCCACCACCCTCACCGACGAGACGACCTACCTGGGCGCGCACGTCGTCCCCGAGGGCGCCGACGCCGACGACTACGTCCGGCTGGTGACGGGCGAGATGCTCGACGCCTGCGCCCCCTACGCCAAATGGGTGGACGTCTTCTGCGAGCGCGGCGCGTTCGACGGCGACCAGACCAGGGAGATCCTGAACGCCGGGATCAAGGCCGGGCTGCAGCCCCGGGTGCACGCCAACCAGCTCACCGAGGGGCCCGGCGTGCGCATCGCCTGCGAGCTGGGGGCGGCCTCGGCCGACCACTGCACCCACCTGTCGGCCGCCGACGTCGACGCCCTCGCGTCGAGCGGGACGGTGGCGACGCTGCTGCCGGGGGCCGAGTTCTCCACCCGCTCGCCCTATCCCGACGCGCGGCGGCTCATCGACGCGGGCGTCACGGTCGCGCTGGCCACCGACTGCAACCCGGGCTCGTCGTTCACCTCGTCGATGCCGTTCTGCGTGGCGCTGGCGGTGCGCGAGATGGGGATGACGCCGCTGGAGGCGGTGCGCGCGGCCACGTACGGCGGGGCCCGCGCGCTGCGCCGCACGGACGTAGGGTGGCTGCGTCAGGGAGCCCGCGCGGACCTGGTCGTGCTCGACGCCCCCTCCTACGTCCACCTGGCGTACCGGCCCGGTGTTCCCCTTGTCCACCAGGTGTTTCAGGGCGGTCTCCTCCTTTAGGAGGACGTTCAAGACCCTCCCTCTGGCGTAGCTGTTTAGGGAATCTTTGCTTCCGGCCGGACGTTGGCCGGATATAGGACGCAGCTGCGGAACGAGGTGCCAGGGGATGGCAAGGCCTACGGGGAGTCGCACGCAGGAGCAGCACGTCGCTGACCGCGACCTGCTGGGGACGTATCTGGCCGAGATCGGCCGGGTCCCGCTGCTCACGGCGGAGGAAGAGGTGGAGCTCGCCAAGCGGATCGAGGCGGGCCTGTTCGCCGAGCAGCTTCTTGACAGCGGAGGCTCCGAGCCGCGGATCGGGGACGCGGCGGACGAGGAGCTGGAACGCCTGGCCGTCTCCGGCCAGCGCGCGAAGGACGAGTTCATCCAGGCCAACCTGCGCCTGGTGGTGGCGGTGGCCCGGAAGTACTCGGGCCGGGGGATGCCGCTCATCGACCTGGTCCAGGAGGGGAACCTGGGCCTGGTTCGAGCGGTCGAGAAGTTCGACTACCGCCGGGGGTACAAGTTCTCCACCTACGCGACCTGGTGGATCAGGCAGTCGGTCGGACGGGCCATCCACGAGCAGGCCCGTCCGGTCCGGCTGCCGACGCACGCCGGCGAGCAGATGACCCGGCTGATGCGGGTGCGCCGCGACATGCTGGCCGAGTTCGACGCCGAGCCGACCGACGGCGACCTCGCCGAGATCCTCGATTTGCCGATCGAGCGGGTGCGCGAGCTGCGCCGCTGGGCGTCCGACCCGGTGTCGTTGCAGCTCGGCGTGGGCGACGAGGACGAGACCGAGCTCGGTGACATGATCGCCGACGAGACGTGGGCCGATCCCGAGCAGCAGGCCATCGACATCCTCGAGCGCGAGCGGCTCGACCAGTGGCTCACCGGCCTGGAGGGCGACACCAGCGAGATGCTGCGCTGGCGCTACGGGCTGCTCGACGGGCGCGAGCACACGCTGACCGAGGTGGGGGAGCGCTACGGCATCGGCCGCGACCGCGCCCGCCGCATCGAGCGCGACGCCCTGGCCCGGCTGCGCCGCATGGCCAACGCCGCCGCCTGACCTTTCTCCGCGTTTCCGGCCCCGCCGCCCGGCCTCCGGGCGGCGCCGCCGTTTCCGGGGCCGTGTCGCAGCGACTGAGGGCCTGCTACGGCTTGAGCACGCGGCGCAGGAACTCCTCCACGGCGGCCTCCGCCGTCGCCGTGTCGCCGCCCCTGGCGACCAGCAGGGCGCTCTCGTTGACGGCCGCCAGCAGCATGTGGGCATGCAGGTCGACGAAGTCGTCGGGGACCGCGCCGGTCGCCTGCAGGGCCGCCTTCAGCATGCCGAACGAATACCGCTCCTCCATGGCCCGCCAGCTCTCCCAGCCCAGCACCGCGGGCGCGTCGATGAGCACGATGCGCCGGATCACCGGATCGCCCGCCAGCCTGACCCAGGCCAGCGCGCCCGCCAGGAGCGCCGCCGCCGGGTCGGCGATGCCGCGCACCGCCTTGGCGATCTTGACGCCGATGGCCGACTCCGTGGCCTCCAGCACCGCCTCGAACAGCGCGTCCTTGCCCGCGTAGTGGTGGTAGAGGGCCCCGCGGCTCAGCCCCGACTCCTGGAGCACGGTCTCGATCGACGTGTCGTCGTAGCCCCGCTCGGCGAACAGCCGCGTGGCGATGGCCAGGACCTTGTCGCGGGTGGCCGCGCCGCGCTCCGCCTTGAGGTTCATGCCCTCACTCTAGACAAACCGACCAACGGTCGGTAATTTTCTAGACCGACAGTCGGTCTGTAATCGAGAGGGAGTCGGCATGGACGGCATCAACTACGTGGACGTGGGCCAGGGCCCGGTGACCCTGTTCGTGCACGGCGTGGGCACCAGCTCGTACCTGTGGCGCAACGTCATCGCCGAGCTGCGCGACGAGCGCCGCTGCGTGGCCATGGACCTGCCCGCGCACGGCGGCAGCGAGCCGCGCGCGGACCTGTCCATCCCCGCGCTGGCCGAGGCCGTGGAGGAGCTGTGCGCCGGGCTCGGCGTGGACGAGGTGGACCTCGTGGCCAACGACACCGGCGGCGCCGTCGCCCAGGTCTTCGCGGTACGCCACCCCCGGCGCCTGCGCTCGCTCACCCTCACCAACTGCGACGTGCACACCAACACCCCGCCGGAGGCGTTCAAGGACACCGTGGAGCTGGCCGCCAGGGGCGAGCTGGCCGGGCTGGTGGCCGCCGTGCTGGACCACCCCGAGCTGCTGGCCGGAACCGCCCTGGGCGCCGGCTACGAGCACATCGACGACCCCGCCGAGCTGGTGGACGCCTACCTGCGCCCGATCCTGGCCAAGCCGGACGGCGGCCGCGCCTTCGAACGCCTGCTGGCCTCGATCGACGCCGCGGACATGGTCGCCATCGAGCCGCAGCTCACCGTGCTCGCCGTGCCGACGCTGGTCGTGTGGGGCACCGGCGACGTGTTCTTCGACGTGAGCTGGGCCCGCTGGCTGCGCGACACGATCCCCGGCGTGCGGGAGGTCGTCGAGATCGACGGCGGGCGGCTGTTCTTCCCCGACGAGCGGGCCGCCGAGCTGGTCCCCCACCTGCGCCGCTTCTGGGGCCGGGCCTAAGCTCTCGATCATGCATGTCGAGACGTTGCGCCGCCATCCGGTGAAGTCGATGCTGGGCGAGGAGGTCGCCGAGAGCGAGGTGACCGAGCGCGGCCTGGCCGGCGACCGGGCCCGGGCGGTGCTCGACGTCGCCACGGGGAAGATCGCCAGCGCCAAGAACCCGCGGCTCTGGCGTGACCTGCTGACCGTCGAAGGCGCCCGCGTGCCGGGCGACGAGGAGCTGTCGAAGCTGCTCGGCCGCGAGGTGCGGCTGATCGACGTGCCGCCGGAGGGGGCCGAGCTGGAGCGCTCGGTGCCCGAGCGGGTGCTGGCCGAGGGCATCGAGGCGGAGGTGCCGTACACGGTGGGCACGCTCGGCGGGGCCTCGCCGGCGGGCACCTTCTTCGACTTCGCGCCCCTGCACCTGATCTCCACCTCGACGATCGGCCGCATCGGCGAGCTCAGCCCGCGGGGGCACGTCGAAGCCCTCCGCTACCGGCCCAACCTGATCATCAGGACGGACGCGGCGGGCTTCGTGGAGAACGACTGGGTGGGGCGCGAACTGCACGTCGGGGACGAGGTCGTGCTCCAGGTGATCGTGGCCAGCCCGCGCTGCGCGGTGCCGACGCTCGCCCACGGCGCGCTCGGCCGCGACACCGAGGCGCTGCGCGTGGTGGCCCGGCACAACCGGGTCCAGGTGCTGGAGGCCGGGCTCCAGGCGTGCGCGGGCGTCTACGCGCGGGTGCTGCGCCCCGGCCGGATCGCCCGGGGCGACCGGGTCAGGCCGACGGGCTGAGGTACTTCTCCAGGTCGTCGAGGATCTTGCCGGCGGCGGTGACGCCGATGCCGGTCATCCAGATCTCGTCGTCCACGTCGTGGGCGTGGCCGGCCTTCACCGCGGCGAGGTTCTTCCACAGCGGGCCGCCGGTCACCGTGGCCTGCGACTTGGCGGCGGCCTCGCCGTAGGCGCTGTAGAAGACGGCGTCGCCGTCGGCCTTGGCGATGTTCTCCTGGCTCAGCTTGCCGAAGCGCTTGTCGTCCTGGTCGGCCAGGCGCTGGGCCTCGGGCCGCTGGACGCCGGCGTCGCCGACCACGATGCCGCTGAACGACTCGGGGCCGTACATGCGGATCTCGGTGGGCATGAAGCGCACGATGCTCACCGAGAGCTCGCCGAACTTCCCGCCCAGCGCCTTGGCCCGCTGCTCGTAGGCCGACAGCAGCCCGGACGCCTGCTCCTTCTTGCCCAGGGCCTCGGCGTCCAGCAGGAAGTTCTCCTTCCAGGTGACGCCCACCTTCTCGGTGAACACGGTCGGCGCGATCTTGCTGAGCTTGTCGTAGAAGGCGGCCTGGCGGAACTTCGAGCCGAGGATGAGGTCCGGCTTGAGCGCCATGATCGCCTCGATGTTGGGCTGCTGGAGCGTGCCGACCGGCTTGGTGGCCGCCAACGCCGAGCCGAGGTACTCCGGCCAGGTCTGGTTCTCGCCCGCCTGGGCCGCGCCGACGGGGGCCAGTCCGAGGGAGACCATCGTGTCCAGCTTGTCGGTGTCGAGCACGACGACCCGCTTGGGGGTCATCGGCACCTTGGTCTCGCCCATGGCGTGCTTGACGGTCCGGGTGGGGCCGGCGTCCTCCGTGCCGGTCGAGGTGCCGCAGGCGGCCAGGGCGAGGACGGGGAGCAGGGCCAGAAGCCGGAGACGCATGAGGGATTCCTTGATCTATTAGGTTAGGCAATCCTAAGTATCTCATGACCGGATCGGCGCGTGTGAAGGGGCCGAAACCTACCCGAAACACCGTGCCGACGAGATTCACCGCCGCGAAACACTGCAGGTCGAGCCACGAAACCCCGGCCGAACACGCTGTGGCAACACGTCACATGTAAGGAGGGTCGCGTCGTGAAGATCGATAGCGGCACCACAGCCTGGATGCTCGCGGCCACCGCGCTGGTGTTGCTGATGACTCCGGGTCTCGCGTTCTTCTACGGGGGCATGACCAGGGCCAAGAGCGTCCTGAACATGATGATGATGTCCTTCGGCGCCATCATCACGGTCACCGTGGCCTGGGTGCTGTTCGGGCACTCGCTCGCCTTCACCGACAACGGCAGCTCGCTGCTGAACAACGTCGTCGGCGGCTTCGACGCCCTGGGCCTGCAGAGCCTGGTGGAGACGGCCACCAAGGACGACGGCACCGGCATGCCGAGCCTGGTCTTCTCGGCCTTCCAGCTGACGTTCGCCATCATCACCGTCGCCCTGATCAGCGGCGCGATCGCGGACCGGGCGAAGTTCGGCGCGTGGATCCTGTTCAGCGTCGTCTGGGCCACCGTGGTCTACTTCCCGGTCGCCCACTGGGTGTGGGGCACCGGCTGGCTCAACACCATGGGCATCGAGGACTTCGCCGGCGGAACCGTCGTCCACATCAACGCCGGCGCCGCGGCGCTGGCCCTGGCCCTCGTGCTGGGCAAGCGCCAGGGCTGGCGCAGGGAGCCGATGCGGCCGCACAACCTGACGCTGGTCCTGCTCGGCGCGGGCCTGCTGTGGTTCGGCTGGTTCGGCTTCAACGCCGGCTCGGAGCTGGCCGTGGACGGCACCGCCGGGCTGGCGTTCATGAACACGCAGATCGCCACGGCGGTCGCCGCGGGGGCCTGGCTCGTCGTGGAGAAGCTGCGCGACGGCCACGCCACCAGCCTCGGCGTCGCCTCCGGCGCGGTCGCCGGCCTGGTCGCCATCACGCCGGCCTGCGGCTTCGTGGACCCGTGGGCCGCGATGGTCATCGGCCTGGCCGCCGGGGCCGTCTGCGCCTACGCCGTGGGCCTGAAGTACCGGCTGGGCTTCGACGACTCGCTCGACGTGGTCGGCGTGCACCTGGTCGGCGGCGTCATCGGCGCCGTCTCGCTCGGCTTCCTGGCCGCCTATCCCTTCCTCGACCAGCAGAGCAAGGGGCTGTTCTACGGCGGCGGCCTCGGCCAGCTCGGGCTGCAGGTGCTCGGCCCGGTCGCGATCGGCGGCTACTCCTTCGCCGCCACCTGGATCGTCGGCAAGCTCATCGACAGGACGATGGGCTTCCGCATCTCCGCCGAGGACGAGCTCACCGGCATCGACGTCACCACGCACGCCGAGACCGGGTACGACCTCGGCACGGTCTACGCCTCCGGCGTGACCACCCCGAACGGTCCGCTCACCCCGGCACCGGCTCCCAAGAAGGTGGAGGCATGAGGCTCATCACCGCGATCATCAAGCCGTTCAAGCTCGACGACGTCAAGGCGGCGCTGGAGCAGTTCGGCATCAAGGGCATGACGGTCAGCGAGGCCAGCGGCTACGGCCGCCAGCGCGGCCACACCGAGGTCTACCGCGGCGCCGAGTACCAGGTGGACCTGGTGCCGAAGGTGCGCCTGGAGGTGCTGACCGAGGAGGACGACGCCGAGGACGTCATCGACGTCATCGTCAAGGCGGCGCACACCGGCAAGATCGGCGACGGCAAGGTCTGGTCCGTGCCCGTCGACACGGCCGTGCGCGTACGCACCGGAGAGCGAGGGCCGGAGGCCCTGTGAGAGGAGAGGCGCGCTCGTACGCCGCGGCCCGCAAGGAGCGGACCGCGGACACCGACCGCTGGCTCAAGGACCTCTTCAGGACGGCGAGCGACGGCGACCAGGTCTCCCTGGTCGCCGTCGGCAGCCTCGGCCGCGGCGAGCCGGCCCCCGGCAGCGACCTGGACCTGGTCCTGCTGCACGACGGGCGGGCCGACGTGGCGCGGATCGCCGAGCGCATCTGGTACCCGATCTGGGACTCCGGCGTCGGCCTCGACCACTCCGTGCGGACCGTGGCGGAGGCCGTGGCCGTGGCCGGGCAGGACCTCAAGGCCGTGCTCGGCCTCATCCAGGCCAGGCACGTCGCCGGCGACCCCGAGCTGACCAGGAGGGCCAGGGAGGCGGTGCTGGCCGAGTGGCGGGCCGACTCGCGGCGCAGGCTGGGCGAGCTGCGCGCGTCGGCCGACCGGCGGGCCCAGGTCAGCGGCGAGCTGGCCTTCCTCCTCGAACCCGACCTCAAGGACGGCCGCGGCGGGCTGCGCGACGTCCAGGCGATGCAGGCCGTGGCGGCGGCGTGGGTCGCCTCGGCGCCGGGACCGCGGGCGCGCGAGGCCCACGAGTTCATCCTCGACGTGCGGCACGCGCTGCACGTCGTCACCGCGCGCGGCGCCGACCGGCTGGTGCTCCAGGAGCAGGACGCGGTGGCCGGGCTGCTCGGCCTGCTGGACGCCGAGGCCCTCATGCGCCGGCTCGCCGAGGCGGGCCGGACCATCTCCCACGCCTTCGACGCCACCTGGCGCACCGTTGACAGGCTGCTGTCAGGGCCGGTCCCGCGCGGGCGCCGCCCGCTGGCCGACGGCGTGGTCGAGCACGGCGGCGAGGTGGTGCTGGCCAGGGGCGCCGACCCGCGCAAGGACCCCGTCCTGGTGCTGCGGGCCGCCGCCGCGGCGGCCGGCTCGGGGCTGCCGCTGGCGCCCGCCACGGTGTCCGTCCTGGCTGCTCAGTCGGCTCCGATGCCGGTGCCGTGGCCGGAGGAGGCGCGCGACGCGCTGGTGTCCATCCTCGGCGCGGGACGGGCCGCCGTGCCGGTGTGGGAGGAGCTCGACCAGGCGGGCGTGCTTGTCAAGCTGCTTCCTGACTGGGAGCGCGTACGGCATCGTCCGCAGCGCAACCCCATCCACCGCTTCACCGTCGACCGGCACCTGATCGAGGCCGCCGCGAACGCCGCCGGCCACGCGCGCGAGGTCTCCCGTCCCGACCTGCTGCTGATCGGCGCGCTCCTGCACGACATCGGCAAGGGCTGGCCGGGCGACCATTCGGCGACGGGCGAGGTCGTGGTCCGCGACATCGCCCGGCGCATGGGGCTGCCCGCCCGCGACGTCGAGACGCTGGCCACCGTCGTACGCCACCACCTGCTGCTGCCCGAGACCGCCACCCGCAGGGACCTCGACGACCCGGTCACGATCGAGAAGGTCGCCGCCACGGTCGGCTCCCGCGAGGTGCTCGACCTGCTGGCCGCGCTGGCCGTCGCCGACGGCAACGCGACCGGGCCGGCCGCCTGGAACGCCTGGAAGGCCGGGCTGGTCGCCGACCTCGTCCGCCGCGTCAGGTCCGTGTTGTCGGGCTCGCCGCCGCCCAGGGCGCCCTCGATCCCGCCCGAGCAGGCGGCGCTGGCCCGGCACGGCGGCGGCGCGGTGCGCGTCAACGGCGGGGCGGTCACCGTCGTCGCGCCCGACCGGGCCGGGCTGTTGTGGAGCGCCGCCGGGGTGCTGGCCGCCCACCGGATGGTCGTGCGCTCGGCGTCGGCCGCCTCGGCGGGCGGCACGGCGGTGATCGAGTTCGCCGTCGTGCCCGAGTACGGCTCGCCGCCCGACCCCGCCACCCTGGAGGCCGACCTCCGTCTCGTCCTTGCCGGCCGTCTTGACATCGAGCAGCGGCTGGCCCGCCGGACCAGGTCCGTGCGGCCGCCGCGGGTACCTGTGGCTCCACCTCGGGTGACACTGGTCGACGACGCCTCCGCGACGGCCACCGTGGTGGAAGTCAGGGCCCATGACAGGCCGGGGCTCCTGTGGCGCATCGGACGGGCGTTCGGGGAGTGCGGTCTTGACGTGAGAGCCGCCCGCGTGGAGACTCTCGGCGCGGAGGCGGTGGACGTCTTCTATGTCGTGGACCGCGCCGGTCGCCCCCTCAGCGACAGCGCGCAGCGAGCTCAAGTCCACGATCAGGTGCTGGCCGCACTGCGATAACCAACAGTGAACAACTGTCGGTCACATATGTAACGATTGTGTCCGAAATGCCTGTTAAGTCGGATGCTGCGGATACCTTGTGGACGGCTTGAACACCCGTCGTTTGAACGGGACGATTGAGGGGTAGCGAAAGCAGTGATCACGGGGAACTCCGACAGCGGCCATGCCGCGAGGCGGGACCGCGGGAAGCGGTCGCTGCCTCGCCTCGGCCTGCGGAACTGGCGCGTGAGATGGCGTCTGACGGCGCTCATCCTCGTGCCCACCATCGCCGGCGTCGTGCTCGGGGGAGCACGTGTGGTCGGCTCGGTCCAGAGCATCGGCGACTACGACCGCACGGCCACCGCGGCCGAGCAGGCCGGCCGGATCCGCGACCTGGTGCAGGCACTCGGCCTGGAGCGTGACACGGGGGGCTGGATCGGCGCCTATCCCAAGTTGCGCAAGTCGAAGGCCGGCGAACTCGGCGAGTACAAGGCCGCGGTCGACAAGCTGGTCACCAGCGTCCGCGCGGACCTCGACACCATGGACGAGTCCTACGGCGAACGCGTCGTCAAGGCCGCCGGTCAGGCCAAGTACGACCTCAACCGGCTGTCCAAGATCCGCGCCGAGGGCCAGGCCGACACCATCCGGTACGACTTCCTGACCGACACCCTGCTCAAGCTGCACGACGAGCTCGCGCTGCTGTCGGACGACTCCCAGATCATCGGCCACTTCCGCGCCCTGAGCGCGCTCGCGCAGGCCAAGGAGGAGATGTCCCGCCAGCGCGTGCAGCTGCTGAAGAACTCCTACAACGTCGAGCGCGTCGACGCCAAGGAGGTCGAGCGGTTCATCGCCTCCAACGCCCGCGAGCAGAGCGACATCGCCACCGTGGGCGCCGAGGCCGGCGTCGAGATCGGCCTGCAGCTGTCCAAGCTGCTGACCGGCAAGAACGAGTACGTCAACGTCCAGCTCACCAAGGCCCGCGCGGTCACCCTGGCCAGTGGCCGGGCCCCGGGCGTGCGGATCGCCGACAACCTGATCTCCTCCCGGTCCAACGCCCGCGAGCAGTGGTTCAACGACAACAAGGTCGCCATCGGCGTCCTGCACGAGATCGAGAAGGACCTCGCCGACAAGGTGAACCTGCGCAGCCAGGAGCTGCGCGAGGCCGAGATCCGCAACGCCATCATCGCCGGTGTGCTGATCCTGGCGCTGCTGCTGATCGTGCTGCTGCTGACCGTGGCCATCGCCCGTTCGATGGTCGGCCCGCTGCGCCGGCTGCGCACGGAGGCCCTGGAGATCGCCGGTTTCCGGCTCCCCGACGTGGTCCGCCAGCTGCGCGTCTCGGGCGAGGCCAGCACCGAGGTCCGCCCGATCGAGGTCGAGGGCCAGGACGAGATCGGCGAGGTCGCGCGGGCCTTCGACCAGGTCCACCGCCAGGCCGTGCGCCTGGCCGGTGAGGAGGCCGAGCTCCGCAGCAACATCAGCTCGATGTTCGTCAACCTCTCGCGCCGCACCCAGACGCTGGTCGAGCGGCAGATCTCGCTGATCGACGGCCTGGAGAAGGGCGAGCAGGACGGCGGCCGGCTGGCCGACCTGTTCAAGCTCGACCACCTGGCCACCCGCATGCGCCGCAACTCCGAGAACCTGCTGGTCCTCGCCGGCCACGAGGCCACCCGCCGGCGCAGCCAGCCGGCCAAGCTGGTCGACGTCGTGCGCGCCGCGCTGTCGGAGGTCGAGGGCTACGAGCGGGTCCAGGTCAAGGTCCACCGGGCCACGTCCGTGCAGGGCAGCGCCGCCAACGACCTCGTCCACCTGGTGGCCGAGCTGGTCGAGAACGCGATCCAGTTCTCCCCGAGCAACTCCCAGGTCCTGGTCTCCAGCAGCCTCATCGAGGGCGGCGGCGCGCTGCTGTCGGTGAGCGACTCCGGCATCAGCATGACCGAGGAGGAGCTGGCCGAGGCCAACCGCCGCCTGGCCGAGCCGCCCGTCGTGGACGTGTCGGTCTCCCGCCGCATGGGCCTGTTCGTGGTCGGCCGGCTGGCGCTGCGCCACGGCATCCGGGTGCAGCTGCGCAAGGGCGACGGCGCCGGCCTGATCGCCATGGTGCTGCTGCCGCCCACGCTGATCGCCGACAACATGCAGCAGCCGCTGCCGCAGCGCCCGGCCTTCGGCGGCGGGACCGTGCCGCCGCCCGCGCCGAACGGCTCGTTCCGGTCGTTCGGCAGCTTCGACTCGGTCGAGGCGAACGGGTCCAGGCCGGCTCCGGGCGACCCGGCCAGGTTCGGCACCGGGCCGTCGGCGTCCCCGGCGGCCCCGGCGCCCTCGGGGACCTTCGACAGCGCTCCCTCCGGGCCGCCGTCCTTCGACAACCCGCCGCCGCCTGCGCCCAGGCACGGGCTCGGGGCGTTCAACTCCGACCCGGGCCGTCCGGTCAACGGCTTCACGGCCGACACCGACGGCGGTTCCTACCGGCGGCAGCCGTCCTCGTTCGACTCCGGGGCCTACCCGTCGTTGTCGTCGGGCACCGGCTCGTTCCCGCCGTACCCGGCGAGCGGCGGGACGTTCCCGACGCCGCCGCCGTACGCGACGAACTACGGGACGAACGACGTACGCCGTCCCGATCCGGCGCCCTCGGTGGACGTCTCGCCGATGGAGCCGGAGCAGGAGGAGTTTCTGCCGATCTTCGCGTCGGTGGAGTCCGCGTGGTTCCGCAGGCCGCCGGGGGAGTCGGCGCCCGAGGCGTCCTCGTCCGGCGAGAACGGCGGTGAGGCGAGGCCCGCGCAAGCCGTACCCTCTGGGGAGGAAGCGTGGCAGACGGCCGCGGACGCCGGTTGGCGTGCGGCGGCCAAAGCCAGCGAGCCCAGCCTCGGCGGCGTGACCGCCGCGGGGCTCCCCAAGCGCACCCCCAAGGCCAATCTGGTCCCCGGCACGGCCAGCCAGCCCGCTCAGCAGCAGGCTCAGCAGTCGCCGCCGCCGGCGCCACCGGTCTCAGCCGACCGGATGCGCAGCCGCATGGCCAGCTACCAGAAGGGTGTGCGACGGGGCCGCCAGGAAGTACGTGGACAGGAGGAACAGAGTGAGTAAGCGTCCCGCTGGGGAGGATGCGTGACAACGCTGAGCCATGAAGCGCACCGCTTCGACTGGCTGATCACCGACTTCGTGCGCAACACTCCGGGGGTCGCGCACGCCGTGGTCGTCTCGGCGGACGGCCTGTGCCTGGCCGCCTCCGAGGGTTTCCCGCCGGACCGGGCCGACCAGCTCGCGGCGGTCTCCGCCGGTCTGCTGAGCCTGACGGTGGGCGCGTCCAGGGTGTTCGAGGGCGGCGCGGTGTCGCAGACCGTCGTCGAGATGCAGCGCGGGCTGCTGCTGGTCATGGCGATCAGCGACGGCTCCGTGCTGACGGTGCTGGCGGGTCCTGATTGTGACATGGGGCTGGTGGCGTACCAGATGACGCTGCTGGTAGACAGAGCGGGACAGGCGCTCACGCCGGCCCTGCGCGCCGAACTCCAGGCCGCCAGGACCCGGTGATGTGATGGAACTGATGGGAGAGGGCCGTGTACGGCAGTGACGGGACCGGGGACGACGAGCCCCTGTTCCGTCCTTACGCGGTGACCGGCGGCCGTTCCGAGCCGCGGTATCACCTCGCGATGGAGACGCTGATCTCGTCGATGTCGATCCCGGACGACGAGATGGCCATGCTCACCCCCGAGCAGGAGGCCATCATGCAGCTCTGCAGGACGTTCCGGTCGGTCGCCGAGATCTCGGCCCTGCTCCGCGTCCCGCTGGGCGTGGCGAGGGTGCTAGTGGCGGACATGTCAGACGAAGGTCTCGTCCGCCTGCACCAGCCACGCCTCAGCCAGGGACAGCCAGACCTCAACATGCTCGAAAGGGTGCTCAGTGGACTTCGCAGGCTCTAGCCCCGGGCTCACTTCGACGAAGATCGTCGTCGCTGGTGGGTTCGGCGTCGGCAAGACGACGTTCGTGGGGGCGGTGTCCGAGATCCTCCCGCTCACCACGGAAGCGGTGATGACCGACGCGTCCGCGGGCATCGACGACCTCGGGTTGACGCCGAACAAGCAGACCACGACCGTCGCCATGGACTTCGGCCGGCTCTCGCTCGACCGCGACCTGATCCTGTACCTGTTCGGCACGCCCGGACAGCACCGGTTCTGGTTCATGTGGGACGACCTGGTCCGCGGCGCCATCGGCGCGGTCGTGCTGCTCGACACCCGCCGCCTGGCCGACAGCTTCCCCGCCATCGACTACTTCGAAGAGGCCAAGTTGCCGTTCGTGGTGGGCATCAACGGCTGGGACGGGCAGTTCCCGCACACCGACGACGAGGTGCGCGAGGCGCTGGCGCTGGGCTCGCACGTGCCGATCGTGCGCACCGACGCGCGCAACCGCGAGTCGGTCAAGACGACGCTGATCTCGCTGGTCGAGCACGTCGTACGGCTGCGCGCGGCCCCCGTCCGCTAGCCGCCGACCGCCCACGGGACGCTCTCCAGCGAGTTGAGCACGGGCACCAGCGCCCGCTCCTCATAGTCGAAGTGGCTCTCCAGCTCGGCGGCGACGCGTTCGATCGCCGCCGGGTCGCTCGCCGCGCGCAGCTCCTCGACCAGCGCGGCGATCGCCTCGTGCTCGCGGCGCAGCCGGTCGAGCGCCTCCTTCAGCTCCGGGCGCGTGCCCTCCAGGTAGGGGAACGCCACCCGGTCCTCGCCGGAGTGGTGGAAACTCAGCGCGTCGCAGAAGGTCAGGCAGTGTGCCCGCAGGTCGTCGGTGACCGCCCCGCCCGCGCGCAGGGCCGCCAGCTCGCCCCTGAACCAGTCGTGCACCTTGACCAACTCGTCCCCGAAGGCCCGCGCCCGCTCGTCCATGTCACTATCCTTTGCCCAGACGACGACAAATTAGCTTTGCAAACAAAGCTAATTTAGACAGCAAGGTATTGGCGATGTCAACCGACGGCTTGAGCGTGGACGAAGGCATCAGGACGCTGCTGCTCCTGATGCCGCGCATGGTGGGCCGGGCCAAGCGGCTCAAGGTTCCCGAGGCGCTGCGGTCGTTGGCGCTGGCCCCCCGGCACCTGTCGTTGCTGGCCTACCTGCTGTTCGACGGTCCGACGACGGTCAACGAGCTGGCCGGACGCCTGGAGGTGGCGCCGGCCACCGTGAGCCTGATGGTGGGTGAGCTGAGCAGGAAGGGCGTGCTGGAGCGCCGCGAGGACGACGCCGACCGGCGCCGCACGATCGTCAGCATCGCCGCGGCCCACCAGGAGGCGATCACCGAATGGCTCGGCTACGGCGCCACGGCCTGGCGGGCCGCGCTCGACCCGCTGACGCCGCAGGAGCGGCAGACGTTCGTGCGCACCCTGCTGGCCTACGAGCAGGCGTTGTCAGCTCGCTGACCGGCTGTTGACCAGCACCTCGACGCCGTCGAGCACGCGCTGGAGGCCGAACTCGAAGGCGTGCTCGGGGCTGTAGGCGGCCTGCAGCGCCTCCCCGGCCGCCTGGCCGACGCGCGAGGCCGTGGGGAACATGGCGGGGTCGGAGATCCGGCTGAGGAAGGGCGCGTGCGCGGCCCACCACTGCATGTCCGTCATGCCGGTCCGGCTCTCGGCCTGGGCGGCCTCCACCGCGCCCCTCGCGGTGCCGTGCACGAAGCCGGTGACCAGCGTGATCACCGAGTCCATCTCCAGGTCGGTCAGGCCGATGCCGTCGACGGCGCGCAGCTCGTAGTCGTACTTGGCGGTGACGTTGGGGCCGAGGACCGGGCGGCTGGCCGCCACCTGGAGCAGCCACGGGTGACGCAGGTAGAGGGCGAAGTTCTCGCGGGCGATCAGCTCCAGGCGGGCCCGCCAGCCGCCCGGCACGTCCTCGGGGCGGGCGGTCTCGCCGTAGACGGTGTCGAGCATGACGTCGAGCAGCTCGGGTTTGCCCGGCACGTACGTGTAGAGCGACATCGTGCCCACGCCCAGCTTCTCGGCCACCCGGCGCATGGACAGCGCCGCCAGCCCCTCGGCGTCGGCCACGTCGATGGCGGCGCGGACGACGCGCTCGACGCTCAGCTCCGGCTTGCCCTTGCGGCTGGCCCGTTCGCTCGTCCGCCACAGCAGCGCGAGGCTGCGGGCCGGGTCGCCTTTGCCCGGGTACTCAACAGTCACCCTCGTACGGTACACCGTACGGTTGCATGCATCGATCGTATATTGTACGGTACGCTGTACGATTCGACAGGGAGGTGGCCATGTCCGCAGTGCTCGCCCAGGGCCTGCGCAAGACCTACGGCTCGAAGACGGCGCTCGACGGCATCGATCTCGACGTGCCCGCCGGCACCGTCTACGGCCTGCTCGGGCCCAACGGCGCCGGGAAGACCACCGGCGTCCGCATCCTCACCACGCTCCTTCGCCCCTCGGCCGGCCGGGCGGAGGTGGCCGGGTTCGACGTGACGGCCGAGCCCCGCCGGGTCCGCGCCGCCATCGGCCTGGTCGGCCAGCAGACGGCCGTGGACGAGATCCTGACCGGCCGGCAGAACCTGGAGCTGTTCGGCCGCCTCCACCACCTGAGCGCGCCGGCCGCCCGCGCCCGGGCCGCCGAGCTGCTGGAGCGCTTCGGCCTGACCGGGCACGACGGCCCGGCCAAGGAGCTGTCCGGCGGCCTGCGCAGGCGGCTCGACCTGGCCGCGAGCATGATCCTGGCGCCGCCCGTGCTCTTCCTCGACGAACCCACCACCGGCCTCGACCCGCGCAGCCGCGCCGGGATCTGGAACGCGGTGCGCGAGCTGGTCGCGGGCGGCACGACCGTGCTGCTGACCACCCAGTACCTGGAGGAGGCCGACCAGCTCGCGGACCGCGTCGCGGTGATCGACTCCGGCCGGCTGGTCGCCGAGGGCACGCCGGAGGAGCTGAAGGCCAAGCTCGGCGGCGACCGGCTCGACGTGGTGATCAACGACCCGGCGCGGCTCGACGAGGCGGCAGCGATCCTCTCGGCGGCCGCCGCGGGCCCCGCCGAGATCGACCGGGACACCCGGCACGTCAGCGCCCCGGTGGCCGACCGGGTGAGCGCGCTCACCCGCGTCCTGCCCGCGCTGGCGGCGTCCGGCATCGAGGCCGCCGACGTCGCGCTGCGCCGGCCGACCCTCGACGAGGTCTTCCTGAACCTGACGACCGCGGGAGGCGATCGATGACCGCACTCAGATGGGCGCTGGCCGACGGCTGGACCGTCGCCCGCCGCGACCTGATCCACTGGGCCAACCAGCCCATGACGGTGGTCTTCGGGGTGCTCTTCCCCGTGGTGATCACCCTGGCCTTCGGCTACCTGTTCGGCGGCGCGGTCGAGGTGCCCGCGGGGGCCGACTACTTCGCCTTCCTCATGCCCGGCATGTACGGCATGACGATGCTCTTCGGCCTGAGCTCCACCATGATCGCCGTGGCCTCCGACGTCTCCAAGGGCGTCACCGACCGGTTCCGGTCGATGCCCATGGCGCCCTCGGCCGTGCTGATCGGGCGGGCCGTGGCCGACCTGCTCAACTCGGTCCTCGTCCTGGGCGGGCTGCTGCTGTGCGGCCTGGCGGTGGGCTGGCGGCCCGCCTCGGCCGGGGGCGCGCTGGGCGCGATCGGCCTGCTGCTGCTCCTGCGCTTCGCCCTGTTGTGGGCGGGCATGTACCTCGGCCTGCTCACCCGCGAGCCGGGCGCGGTGGTCGCGATCCAGACGCTGGAGTTCCCGATCGGCTTCCTGTCCAACGCCTTCGTCGCGCCCGGCACCATGCCCGGCTGGCTGGGCGCGATCTCGGAGTGGAACCCGCTCTCCTCCACGGTCGCCGCCGCCAGGCAGCTGTTCGGCAACCCGGGCTGGGGCGGCGACTCGTGGGTGGCCCAGCACGCCGTGACGATGGCGGTGCTGTGGCCGGTGGCGATCACCGTCGTCTTCTTCGTCCTGTCCGTCCGCCTGTACCAGCGTCTGGACCGTTAGACCGGGTCAGGCGTGGCGGTGGAAGGCCGTGGTGTCGGGGGCGAGGGGGGTGTTGCCGAGGATCAGGTCGGCGGACTTCTCGGCGAGCATCATGACCGGGGCGTAGATGTTGCCGTTGGTGACGTACGGCATGGCAGAGGCGTCCACGACGCGCAGGCCGTCCAGGCCGTGCACGCGCATGGTGGCGGGGTCGACCACGGCCAGGTCGTCCACGCCCATCTTGCAGGTGCACGACGGGTGCAGGGCGGTCTCGCCGTCCTTGGCCACCCAGGCCAGGATCTCCTCGTCGGTCCGGACGTCCGGGCCGGGGGAGATCTCGCCGCCGTCCAGGCCGGCCCAGGCGGGCTGGGACAGGATGGCGCGGGCGTGCCTGATCGCCTCCACCCACTCGCGGCGGTCCTGCTCGGTGGAGAGGTAGTTGAAGCGCAGCGCCGGCTTGGCGCGGGGGTCGGCCGACCGGATCCGCACCGAGCCGCGGGCGTCGGAGTACATCGGGCCGATGTGCACCTGGTAACCGTGCCCGCCGGCCGGCGCCGAGCCGTCGTAGCGCACGGCGATCGGCAGGAAGTGGAACATCAGGTTCGGGTACGCGACGTCGTCGTTGGAGCGGATGAACCCGCCCGCCTCGAAGTGGTTCGTGGCGCCGGGGCCGCGCCGCAGGAACAGCCAGTCGGCGCCGATGAACGGCCGCCGCCACATCGCCAGCGACGGCTGCTGCGAGACCGGCTGCGTGCAGGCGTGCTGGACGTAGACCTCCAGGTGGTCCTGGAGGTTCTCGCCGACGCCCGGCAGGTCGTGCACCACCCGGACGCCCACGGACTCCAGGAGCGCCTTCGGCCCGACCCCGGACAGCTGGAGGAGCTGCGGGGTGTTGATCGCGCCGCCGCACAGCACGACCTCGCGCGCCTCGATGCGCTCGCCGCCGCACTGGACGCCCACCGCCCGCGTCCCCTCGAAGAGCACCTTCTCCACGTGGGCCCGCGTCCTGACCGTGAGGTTGGGACGGCGGCGCACCGGATGCAGGTAGGCGCGGGCCGCGCTGAGCCGGCGTCCCCGGTGGACGTTGCGGTCGAAGGCGGCGAAGCCCTCCTGGCGGTAGCCGTTCACGTCGTCGGTGAGGGGATGGCCGGCCTGCTGGACGGCCTCGAAGAACGCCTTGAACAGCGGGCCGCGGGCCGGGCCGCGCTCCAGCTTCAGCGGGCCGTCGTCGCCCCGGAAGGGGGAGCCGGGGTCGGCCAGGCAGTTCTCCATGCGCCTGAAGTAGGGCAGGCAGTGGGCGTAGTCCCAGGTCTCCATGCCGGGATCGGCGGCCCAGCGCTCGTAGTCGAGCGGATTGCCACGCTGGAAGATCATCCCGTTGATGCTGCTGGAGCCGCCCAGCACCTTGCCGCGCGCGTGGTAGATACGCCGGTCGTTCATGTGCGGCTCTGGCTCGGACTCGTACTTCCAGTCGTAGAACCGGCTGCCGATGGGGAACATCAGCGCGGCCGGCATGTGGATGAAGACGTCCCAGAGGTAGTCCGGCCGGCCCGCCTCCAGCACCAGCACGGACACCGACGGATCGGCGCTCAGCCGGTTGGCCAGGGCGCAGCCGGCCGAGCCGCCGCCCACGATGACGAAGTCGAAGCTCAACGCGGGATCCAGTCCTTCCACACGATCTTGTTCTCCTCCACCCACTGCCGGGCGGCCTGCTCGGCGGTCTTCTTGCCGTTGATCATCTCGGCGGCCACGGCGTTCTGGTTGTCGTTGGTCCAGGTGAAGTTGCGCACCAGCTCGTACGCCTTCCCGCCGCGCTCGGCGAACCGCCTGCTGACGATCTTGTCCAGCAGGTACGGCGGGTAGTCGCAGGCGACCCTGGCGGGCACGTCGTCGCAGCCGACCGCGTACGGGGGCAGGTTGACCTTGACCAGTTTGACCTTGGTGAACAGCCATTGCGGTTCGTAGAAATACATGAGCAGGGGCGTTCGGGTGCGCGCCGCCGTCTGCGCGGCCTTGATCAGCGCGTCCTCGCTGCCGGAGTAGACGACCTTGTAATCGAGGCCGAGGTTCTTGATGAGAACCTCGTCGTTGGTGACGAATGTCGGGTCGCCGTCGAGTACCTGACCCAAATTTCCAGTTTTGGCGGTCCGGAATAGGTGTGCGTACTTGTTCAGGTTCCGGTAGTCGGTTATGTCGGGATATTTCTTGGTCATCCACTCGGGGACGTACCAACCGATCACGCCTTTGTTGCCGGTGAGCCCGGCCGACAGCGCCACCTTCTTCTGCTCGATGTACTCCTTCTTCAGGTCGTTGTGCCCCCAGTTCTCGACGATCACGTCGACCTTGCCGGATTCGAAATCGCGCCAGGAATCGCTCTCGTTGTTCTTGCGCGTGCTGACCTTGTAACCCAGCTCGTGTTCGAGCAGGTAGGCCAGGACGGCGGCCTGGGCCTCGTACCCGACCCAGGCGTGCACGTCGATGTTGACCGTGCCCTTGGCGGCGACCCCGGTCTCGGGGGCGCCGCCGGAGCAGGACGTCAGGAGCAGGGCCGCGAGCAGCGGCCCGGCCAGCTTCTTGGTTCGCATGAGAGGTCTCCGCGACCGCGTCCGCTCCGGGGGGCGGCCGGAGGGGACGCGGTCAAGAGGGGTCACTTGGGGAGCCAGGCCTGCCACTTGGCGGTGTTGGCCTCGACCCACTTCTTGGCGGCCTGCTCGCCGGTCAGGCCGTTGTTGGTCATGTCGTTGGCGACCGCGTTCTGGTCCTCGTTGGTCCAGCTGAAGTTCTTGACCAGCTCGTACGCCTTGCCGCCGGTGTCGGCGAACTTCTTGCTGACGATCTTGTCGAGGTCCAGCTCGGCGTAGTCGCAGGCGACCTTCTTGGCGTCGGCGTCGCAACCCTCGGTGTACGGGGGCAGGTTCACCCGGGTCAGCTCGACCTTGTCGAACAGCCAGTGGGGCGTCCAGAAGTAGAACAGCAGCGCCTTCTTCTGCGCCTGCGCCTGCTCGGCCGCCTTGAGCAGGGCCGCCTCGCTGCCGCCGGTCACCACCTTGTAGTTCAGCTTGAGGTTCTTGACCAGGGCCTCGTCGTTGGTGACGTAGCTCGGGTCGCCGTCGAGGAGCTGGCCCTTGCCGCCGGACTCCGACGTCTTGAACAGGTCGGCGTACTTGTTCAGGTTCTTGTAGTCGGTGATGTCGGGGTACTTGTCGGCCATCCACTTGGGCACGTACCAGCCGATGACGCCCTTGTTGCCGGTGGAGCCCGCCGAGAGCGCGACCTTCTTCTCGTCGATGAACTTCTTCTTCAGGTCCGGATGGCCCCAGTTCTCGATGATGACGTCCACGTCGCCCGTCTCGAAGCCCTCCCAGGCGACCTGCTCCTTGATCTCCGGCAGCTGCACGTCGTACTTGAGCTCGTTCTTCAGCAGGTAGGCGACGACGTTCGCGCTGGCCTCGTAACCGACCCACGGGTTGATCGCGATCTTGACGGTGCCGGTCGTCGCCGCGCCGGAGGCGGCGCCGGCCGACGGGGCGGCGGAGCTGGGGGAGGTCTCCACCTTGGCGCCACCGCCGCAACCCACGGCGGTGAGGCCGACAACGAGCAGGCCTGCGAGCAGGCGAATCTTCATGTGCGCTTCCTCTTTCGGGGGGAAGGGCGCCTGTCGGCGCCCTGCGTGATGCGGTCGAGCATGACTCCGAGCAGGACGGTCGCGATGCCCGCCACGAAGCCCATGCCGAAATCCGTGCGCTGGGAGAAGCCGACGACCACGTCGTAGCCGAGCGCGCCCGCCCCGACCAGGCCGCCGACGACGACCATGGCCAGCGTCATCACGATGCCCTGGTTGGCGGCGAGCAGGATGGCCCGCCGCGCCATCGGCAGCTGCACCTTCCACAGCAGCTGGCCCGGGGTCGAGCCGGCCGACGCGGCCGCCTCGACGACCGTGCCGGGCACCCCTCTGATGCCGTCCTCGACCAGGCGCACCACGGGCGGCACCGCGTAGATCACCGAGGCGAAGATCGCGGTGAACCGGGTCGTCTCGAACAGGGCCAGCGCCGGCAGCAGGTAGACGAACGCGGGCATGGTCTGGGCGGCGTCCAGCAGCGGGCGCTGAACGGCCGACCAGCGCGGCGAGCGGGCCGCGGCCACCCCCAGCAACAGGCCGACCACGAGGGTGACGAGCACCGCCACCGCGACCGTGGTCATCGTCTGCATGGCGTGCTCCCACACGCCGAGCAGCGCGATCGCCAGCAGGCAGCCGAGCGCGGTCAGCGCCGGGCGTACCCCGCTCACCCGCCAGGCCAGGGCCAGCACCGCGAGGGCGACCAGCCACCACGGGGCGGAGGTGAGCAGGCCCTCCAGCGGGTTGAGCAGGAAGGCCGAGGTCAGGTCCTTGACGAACGTCGTGACCGGGTACCAGGTCGTCTCCGCCCAGCGGACGGCGTCGTTCACCGCGCCGGCGAAGGTGACCGTCAGGCCGTCGGGCCAGCCCGCGGGCAGCGCGAGCCCGGCCGCCACGCCCGCGACCACCAGCGCCGCCGCGACCGCGAGGTCCGGCCGGCCGACCGACGCGTGCGCCTCGCGGCGGGCCACCGACATGAGCATGCGGTCGAGCACGACGGCCATGACCACGATGGCCAGGCCCGCCGGGAGCATGATGCCGACCTGGGCCCGCGACAGGCCGCGGATGATGTCGCCGCCCAGGCCGGGGGCCGAGATCAGGTTCGCGATCACGACCATCGACAGCGCCATCATGATGGTCTGGTTCACCGCCAGCGCCATCGTCGGGCGGGCCAGCGGCAGTTGCACCTTGAACAACGTCTGACGGCGGGTCGCGCCGAGCGACGCCGACGCCTCGACCGCCGTGGCGGAGACCCCCTCGACGGCCAGCGCGGTGATCCGGATCGCGGGCGGGATCGAGTAGATCATCGTCGCGATCGCCCCGGCCGGCGCGCCGATGTGGAAGAACAGCACGAGCGGCGCCAGGTAGGCGAACGTCGGCATGATCTGCATGACGTCCAGTACCGGCGTCAGCACCCGGCGCACCCGCGCCGACAGCCCCGCCCAGACGCCGAGCGGCACGCCGACCGCCAGCGACAGCAGCACCGAGGCCGCCACCAGCGCCAGCGTGTCCACGCTCGACTGCCACAGGCCGAGCACCCCGAACGCGCCCACGCCCGCCGCCGCGAGCAGCGCGATGCGCCAGCCGCCGGCCAGCCAGGCCAGCGCGGCCAGGACGCCGATGAGACCCGGCCAGTTCAGGGCGGTGAGCACGGTCTGGAAGAAGGTGTAGACGCCGTCGACGAACAGCCGGATGTAGTTGAGGAAGTACAGGAAGAGCGGGCTCTCGTTGCGGTGGTCGTCGATCCATTCGCGCAGCTCGGTGACCGCCAGGAACTGCGGCGCCTCCTTGTCGTGCGGCAGCGTCCCGGTGCCGCGGAAGACCAGGTACGCCACGGCGAACAGGAGCGCGACCCCGGCGGGAGCGGCCCATCTGGGGATCTTGAGTCTGGTGGGGGCGCTGACCGCGGTGGTGCTCACGCGCCTGCCCTCACCGCGGCGTCCGCGCCGGCGAGGAAGGACAGCAGGTCCACGCGGTCCACGACACCGGTCAGCTCGTCGCCGTCCATCACCCGGATCGGGCGGGAGGAGGCCGAGGCCGCGGCGATGGCGTCCTTGACCAGGGTGGTGGCGGGGAGCTGGGGGCCGTCCAGCGGCTCGCCGGGCTCGGGGGCGCGGCAGATCCAGCGCAGCGTCAGCACGTGGCTGCGCGGCACGTCGCGGACGAAGTCGGCCACGTAGTCGTCGGCCGGCGCGCCCACCAGCTCCTCGGCCGTGCCCAGCTGCACGATCGAGCCGGCCCGCATGATGGCGATGCGCTCGCCCAGCTTGAGCGCCTCGGACAGGTCGTGGGTGATGAACACCATCGTCTTGCCGACCTCGCGGTGGAGCCGGATCACCTCGGCCTGCATGTCGCGCCGGATCAGCGGGTCGAGCGCGCTGAACGGCTCGTCGAACAGCATGACCTGGGGATCGACGGCCAGCGCGCGGGCCAGGCCGACCCGTTGCTGCATGCCGCCGGAGAGCTGGTCGGGGTAGGAGCCGGCGTACCCGTCGAGGCCGACGAGGGTGAGGATCTCGGCGGCCCGCGCGTGCCTGGCGGCCCTGGGGGTGCCCTGGATCTCCAGGCCGTAGGCGACGTTGTCGATGACCCTGCGGTGCGGCAGCAGGCCGAAGTGCTGGAAGACCATGCTGACCCGGTGGCGGCGCAGCTCGCGCAGCCGGGCGGGGGAGGCGCGGCCGACGTCCTCGCCGCCGATGCTGATGCGGCCGGCGGTGGGCTCGACGAGCCTGGTCAGGCAGCGTACGAGGGTGGACTTGCCGCTTCCCGACAGGCCCATGACGACGAAGACCTCGCCGGGGCGCACCTCGAAGCTCACGTCGCGGACGGCGGCGGTGCAACCGGTCTTCTCTCGCAGAGCGGCGGGGTCGAGGTGTCTGTCCTCGCTGTCCAGCACCTTTTGCGCCCTGGATCCGAAGATCTTCCAAAGCCCTTCGACGCTGATGGCCGCGCTGTCGGGAGAATCCCGCACCCTCGCCTCCTCGATTGCCGAGGGCTCAACATATGCGGTGAATAACGCAAATCTCAACGCTGTGACCTGTGAGAGACCTGGCTGCTCCTCCCGTGTTATGCGCTTGGAACGCACTAAACGCCCATACGCGGACATATGAAGGTATAGGGGGCTATTTCTGGTTGGGCGGATGGCGAGATGGGGCTCCAGCTTTCGTCCCACTGGGCACAGAAGTTGAATTTCGCACCGATATGTGCGGGTGGCCACCTCCGCTTAGGATGTGTTCCAATTACCCGCACTTGCTGATTTCTCCCAAGGGCCACAGCCCTGACAAATACGCCGATTCGGGCGAGGTGCGTTCGGTGACAACACAGCTGGGCGAGCGGCAGGCCGTCGAAGGCAACTGGCGCCTGCGCAATTGGCGCGTACGTGCGCGCCTGGTCGCCCTCATCCTGGTGCCGACCGCCGCCGCCGTGCTGCTGGGCGGCGTCCAGGTGCTGTCCTCGACGGGCGCCGCCGCCGACTACGACCGGACGAACCGATTAGCCGTGCTGTCGGAGCAGGTGGGCGACCTGACCCACCAGCTCGCCGGTGAGCGGGCCAAGACCGCCTGGTACATCGCCAGGAACCGGCCCGTGAACGGGCTCGGCGGCGTCCGGTCCCAGATGGACCAGGTGGACGTCGCCATCAGGGAGGTACGCGGCACCGCCCAGCAGATCCTGGCCGACGTCGAGGGCCGTACCGCCGACCAGATCGAGAACATGCTCACCCGGCTGGACGACCTGACCTCGCTGCGCGAGCAGGCGATGGACGCCGACCTGCTGCCCGGCCCCGCCGTCGACCTCTACACGACGGTGATCGGCGACCTCCTCTCCATCCACACCGAACTGATCAAGGGCAGCTCCGACGACGAGCTGTTCCGCCAGACCCGCATGCTGGACGGCCTGGCCAGGGCGAAGGAGAGCGTCTCCTACCAGCAGGCGCTGCTCACCACCGTCCTCGTCGAGGGCGCCTTCGGCCAGGACCAGCTCAAGCGCTTCCTCGGCGAGCTGTCCGCCGAGACCGCCGACCGCAGGGGCTTCGCCGCCGAGGCCACCGCCGACGAGCGCCGCTTCTTCGACGAGACCGTCAACGGCCGCAGCGCCGACCGCATGTTGTTCCTGCGCGAGCTGGTGCTCATCAGGGCCTCGGCCTCGCTGCCGCTGCGCGGGCTGGACCTGGCCAAGCGCGACGACGCCAAGGAGTGGTTCGACGCCTCCAACGTCGTCGTGGACTCCATGCGCAAGGTCGAGCAGCGCCAGGCCGCCGGGATCGTGGCGCGCAGCGCCACGCTCAGCGCCGAGGAGCAGCGGCGGGCGCTGGTCATCGCGGGCGCGGTGCTCGCGCTGCTGGTCGCCGTCCTGCTGATCACCACCGGCGTGGCCAGGTCGCTGGTCCGGCCGCTGCGCAGGCTGCGCGGCGAGGCGCTGGAGATCGCCGGGCGCCGCCTGCCGGACTTCGTCCAGCACCTGCGCGAGTCGCGCGACGGCGCGGTCGACGCCGAGGTGCCGCCCATCGGCATCTTCTCCAGGGACGAGGTCGGCGAGGTCGCCCGGGCCTTCGACGAGGTGCACCGCGAGGCCGTCCGGCTGGCGGGCGACGAGGCGCGGCTGCGGTCCAACGTCAACGCCATGTTCGTCAACCTGTCGCGGCGCAGCCAGACCCTGGTCGAACGGCAGCTCACCCTGATCGAGCGCCTGGAGCGCGGCGAGCGCGACGACGAGCGCCTCGGCGACCTGTTCAAGCTCGACCACCTGGCCACCCGCATGCGCCGCAACAGCGAGAACCTGCTGGTCCTGGCCGGTCAGGAGGCCGCGCGCAAGTGGAGCGAGCCGGTCGAGCTCATGGACATCGTGCGCGCGGCGCTCGGCGAGGTCGAGAGCTACGACCGGGTCAGCGTCCAGGCGCAGTCGGACGTCGCCATCGCCGGGCAGGCCGTCACCGACGTGGTGCACCTGCTGGCCGAGCTGGTCGAGAACTCGGTCTCGTTCTCCTCCAGGGACACCAAGGTGATCATCTCCAGCAGCCGCATCGACGGCGGCGGGCTGATGGTCTCGGTGACCGACAACGGCATCGGCATGACCCCCGAGGAACTGGCCGAGGCCAACTGGCGGCTGGCCCACCCGCCGGTCGTGGACGTGTCCGTGTCGCGGCGGATGGGCCTGTTCGTGGTCGGGCGGCTCGCGCTGCGGCACAGCATCAAGGTGCAGCTCCGCCGCCAGGACATCGGCGGGCTGACCGCGATGGTGCTGATCCCGGAGATGCTGCTCGCCGCCGTCCCCGGCGCGGTGCCCGGGCACCTGCACGGCTCGATGGCCGCGGCCGCGCACACCCCGGCCATGTCCGCCATGGGCCGCCCGGACCAGGGACGCGCCGAGCCCTTCCAGAGCGCCGACCCCTTCCAGAGCGCCGACCCCTTCCAGAGCGCCGACCCGTTCCGAAGCGCCGACCCGCTCCGGAGCGCTGAGCCGTTCCAAAGCGCTGAGCCGTACCAGAGTGCCGAACCTTTCCAGGGCGCCGAGCCGTACGCGCCGCCCACGGCCCCGATGCCCGCCTACGGGCACCCGTCGTTCGACCCCATGCCGTCGGCGTCCGAGTCGTCGTGGTTCACCTCGTCCTCCTCGCAGTCGGTCGAGCAGCCGGAGCCGCCGGCGTCCGGCGCGTCGTACCCGTCGTTCGCCACGGGGCCCGAGCCGGCCGGGGCCGAGCCGGCGGCCGGGAACGAGTTCCTGCCGATCTTCGCCTCCGTCGAGGAGAGCAGCTGGTTCAGCAGGGCCGCGCCGACCGCCGACCGGCGGGACCCGGCCTGGTCGTCGCCCGCCGACCAGGGCTGGCAGGCGGCGAACACGACCGCCGAGCCCGCCCAAGGCGGCACCACGAACTCCGGCCTGCCCAAGCGCACGCCGCGAGCGAATCTGGTACCGGGTGCCGCGGTTCCCCAGCCGCCGCCCGTGCCGGTTCCTCCGCCGTCCCCCGACCGGCTGCGCAGCCGGCTGGCCAGCTACCAGCAGGGCGTGCGCAAGGGCCGAGCCGAGCTAGAGGAGGACTGATGAAGGAACTGAGCCAGGGGGCCAGGGACATCAACTGGCTGGTGAGCGCGTTCGTCGAGGAGGTGCCCGGCGTGGCCCACGCCGTGGTCGTCTCCGCCGACGGCCTGCCGATGGCCTTCTCCCGCGGCTTCCCCAAGGACCGCGCCGACCAGCTCGCCGCCATCGCGGCCGGGCTGGTCAGCCTGACGCAGGGGTCGGCGCGGGTCTTCGAGGGCGGCGGCGTCACGCAGACCCTGGTGGAGATGGAACGCGGGCTGCTGCTGGTGATGTCGATCAGCGACGGGTCGTGCCTGGCGGTGCTGGCCGCGCCCGACTGTGACATGGGCCTGGTGGCGTACCAGATGACGATTCTGGTCGAACGCACGGGGCAGGTGCTGACCCCTGCCGTACGGGCGGAGTTGTCATCCGCGCGCCCCTGGTGATGGGAGTGGACGTTGGCATCGTGGCATGACGGGGAGCCGGAGCCCCAGCGCAGCTCGCTGGTGCGCATGTACGCCGTCACCGGCGGCAGGACGGCGCCGCGCACCGGCCTGGCCATGGAGGCGCTGGTCTCGTCGGCGACCTCGGCCCGGCTCGGCATGACCTACACCCGCGAGTACCGCGCGATCAGCGAGCTGTGCCGCCAGGTGCGCTCGGTGGCCGAGATCTCCGCGCTGCTGGCGGTGCCGCTCGGCGTGGCGCGCGTGCTGGTCGCCGACATGGAGGCGGACGGGCTGGTCAAGGTCTACCAGCCGCAGCTGGAGGCCGGGCTGCCGGACCGCAGGCTGCTGGAGAGGGTCCTGAGTGGACTTCGCCGGCTCTAGCCCAGCGCTCACCTCGACGAAGATCGTCGTGGCGGGCGGGTTCGGCGTGGGGAAGACCACCTTCGTCGGCGCGGTGTCGGAGATCGTGCCGCTGACCACCGAGGCCGTGCTGACGGACGCCTCGGCCGGCATCGACGACCTCGCGCACACACCGGGCAAGTCCACCACCACGGTCGCGATGGACTTCGGCCGCGTCTCGCTCGAACGCGACCTGATCCTCTACCTGTTCGGCACGCCCGGCCAGCACCGGTTCTGGTTCATGTGGGACGACCTCGTGCGCGGCGCGATCGGCGCGGTCGTGCTGGTGGACACCCGCCGGCTGGCCGACAGCTTCCCCGCCGTCGACTACTTCGAGGAGGCCGGGCTGCCGTTCGTCGTCGGCCTGAACGGCTGGGACGGGCGCTTCCCGCACGTGGAGAGCGAGGTGCGCGAGGCGCTCACGCTCTCACCGCAGGTGCCCATCGTGCGCACGGACGCCCGGGCCCGCCAGTCGGTCAAGAACACCCTGATCACCCTGGTCGAGCACGTGATCGGTGCCCGTCCCTACTGAGCGTTCCACCAGTACGCGGCCACCAGCTCGGCCACCAGCGTCTCGGTGAGCAGCGCCACGCCGGGGTCGTCGTCGTGCGCGTAGCGGATCGCCGCCGCGGCATCCTTCACCTCGCCGCCCACGGAGATCACCGTGGAGCCGCGCTCGCGCACCCAGTCCATGGCCTGCTCGTCGTAGCGGGAGCCGGGGAAGAGCAGCGCCCGGTAGTCGAGGGTCTTGGTGAGGTAGACGTCGACGTGCGACCAGTCGCCCGCCTCGCAGGCGTCGGCCGCGCGGCGCGGGCCCTCGCGGAACATCAGCGCCGACTGCTCGGCCGACGACAGCCGCTCGGCGGGGGCGATCGTGTAGACGCCGTCGGGCCCGTCGAGGAGCTCCATGGTCAGCGGGAGCCATTCGTCCCGGCGGTCCAGGAGGTCGCGGGTGGCCTCGGCGGCCCGGGTGAGCAGCGCGGGCAGGTCGCCGCCCGTCCCGGTGAGCCGGGCTTCGAGCGCCAGCAGCAGGGCCAGCGTGTGCTGGAACGTCCGGCAGGCCACGCCGCCGCGCTCCTCGCCCGCGCCCATGGGGACGACCAGGTCGGCCGCCTCGGTGACGGGCGAGCCGGGCACGTTGGTGATCGCGGCCACGTACGACGGGCCCCCGGCGTAGCGGGCGAGGGCGTCGAGGGTCTCGCGGCTGCCGCCGGTGGCCGAGATCGGCACGACCAGCGTGTCCGGCCCGGCCGGGTAGGTCGCCGCGGCCGAGGCGTAGTCGGCGTAGGCGTCCACGCCGGCCGCGCGCAGGCGCAGGGCCGCCACCCCGGCGGCGTACCGGGAGCTGCCCATGCCGAGGAACAGCACCCGGCGCACGCCCTCGGGCAGCCTGGCGAAGGGATCGGCCGCGCGCAGCCCGTCGGCGAGGGCGGCCAGGGCGGCGGGCTTGGCCTCCAGGTCGGCCAGGTAGAGCTCGGGATTCACGGCAGGTTCTCCTCGGGGTACCAGGTGCGCAGCACGCCCATGGGGGCGTAGCGCCAGCGGGGCAGGTGGCGGGCGGCGTAGATCAGCTCGCGGCACTCCTGCTCGACCTCGAACGGGCGGATCAGGGTCTCGTCCAGCAGGTCGGCGCGGCCGAGGCTGGACAGGCGGTCGCGGTAGGCGTCCAGCAGGCCGGCCCGGGCCCGCGCCGCCCAGGCCGCGGCGTGGGCGGGCGGGGTGCCCCGGCGCTTGACGGCGACCTGGGCCACATGCTCCAGGCTCGTGGTGAGCTGGGCGACGTCCCTGGCGGCCGGCTGGCGCACGCCGGTGTCGGCCACGGTCGGGTTGCCGTCGAAGTCGATCACGGCGTAGCCGTCGCGCCACCGCAGGATCTGGCCCACGTGCAGGTCGCCGTGGATCCTGATCACCGGGCCCGCGAAGCCCGCGCGCAGCGGCTCCAGCTCGCCGGCCAGGGCGCCGGCCCGCGTGGCCAGCCACGCGCCGTCGGCGCCGTCGGTGAGGGCGAGCGCCTCGGCCAGCGCGTCCGCGGCCCGCGCCGCCGGGTCCGCCTGCCGCGCGGACGAGCCGCCGGGCAGGGTGGACAGCGCGACGTGCAGGTCGGCGGCCAGCCGGCCGAGCTCGCCGGCGAACTCCGTGCCGCCGGACTCGGCCTCGTCCACGCACCACTCCCAGCCGTCGCGCGCCTCGGGCAGGTAGCCCGTCACCAGCGCGAGCAGCTCCTCACCGGCGTCCGAGGCGCGGGTCAGGGCCAGGTACGGGGGCGCGGTGCCGGTGAAGCCGACCTCGACGAGGTGGGCGAAGATCTCGGGCGTCGGGTGGGGCAGCGGGACCGGCGGGGCCAGCCACTTCACGACCATCCGCTCGTCCACCACGACCGAGTGGTTGGTCTGGTCGACGTGCGGCCCGAAGCCGCGCTCGGCGGCCGTCGCCGCGAGGACGGGAAGGTCATGGAACCGGCGGACGGCGAACGGGGGCGGCGGGTCGTGCGCCAGCGCCCGCAGCAGGCTCGTGGACAGGCCGTGATCCCGGTCGGAGACGGGCTCCGTCGCGAGGGCGGCGAGCCGGGGCGCAATTGAATCCCAGTTCAACAGATTGACCATCGTTCCCGATCGACGTGTGGAAGGAAGTCTCGCTCATGTTGATATCCGCTGCAACTTCGCCCTCTTCGGAGCCCGACCGCGCATTAGGGAAAAGCGCCTGCGCCGCTCAGGAGGGTACGGCCCCGCCGCCGGTGCTCGCTCCGGGCCGCCCCTGTCTCCGTGCGCGAGCGGGGTCCGCGCGGTGTCGCCGCGACCGATAAGCCGCTCTGGGCGGATCCGGATCGTTCGCCCGTTCGCTGAGCACCCGCCAGGGATCGCACGCTCCTGAGCCGATAGATTACGGCTGGAAGAGATGGCGCGAAGAGCGCGGCCCAAAGGCGGTCCGTACGCGAGGTGAGATGTCCCTCACGGACCGGGATGAGGCGACTCCGTTATTGAATCTCGATTCAACACTCTGATCAAACTTCCTGGTAGCAATGTCGGGAAAAGTCTTGCTCATGTTGATTTCTGCTGCAACACTCCTGCTCTGGTCTGCCGTGTCCAGTAAGGTCGCGCGACCCCTCAATCCTCAGCACCAGAAGGAGTAGCGGCCGTGTCCCGTAACCGGTTCACCCGTCGTCTTCCGGCCGCCGTGGCGGTGGCCGGCCTCGCGCTAGCCGTCGCGGCGTGCGGCGGTGGGTCGTCGAGCAGCTCAGACGGCACGACCGCGGCCAAGGCCGAACAGCTCCAGCCCAACGCCGACCTGACCAAGCAGTCGCTCCAGGTGACCGTCTGGCCGGGCTACACCCCGGAGGAGCTGCCTGAGAAGGTCAAGCAGCAGCTCAAGGTCAAGGAGATGGGGATCACCAACCACGACACGAACGAGCTGGCGATGGCCAAGCTGACCGCCTCCGGCGACAGCGGCATCGACGTGGCCTTCGTGTCCGGCCAGTACGCCCAGGCGCTCAACGCCCAGGGCCTGCTGGAGCCCATCCACGCCGAGCTGATCCCGAACCTGGCCAATCTCTACCCCGAGGCCACGCAGCTCTCCTACGACAAGGGCAACAAGTACTCGGTGCCCTACACCTGGGGCACCACCGGCATCTGCTACCGCAGCGACCTGGTGAAGACGCCGCCGACGAGCTGGAACGACATCCTCAAGCCCGCCTCCTGGGCCGAGAAGAAGGTCACCATGATGACCACCGAGCGCTGGCTGGTCCTGCCCGCGCTCAAGGCGCTCGGCTACTCGGTCAACACCGAGAAGGACGAGGAGATCGCCAAGGCCAAGGAGCTCCTGGTCTCCCAGAAGCCGCACCTGCTGCGCTACGACGACACCACCTTCGGCGACCGGCTGAAGTCCGGCGAGGCCATCATGGTCGAGGCGTGGGACGGCTGGTGCCCGACCACGGACGAGAAGCAGAACATCAAGTTCGTGGTGCCGAAGGAGGGCAGCGACCTCTGGGTGGACACCATGGTGATCATGAAGTCCTCCAAGAACAAGGAGGCGGCCCACGCCTTCATCAACATGATCCTCGACCCGGAGATCCACCGCTGGGCGGCCGAGAACATCAACTACAAGGTCCCCAACAAGGCCGCCATGGACAAGGTGACCATCCCCAAGGGCTCGCTGCTGGACATCAAGCCGGCGGAACTGCTCAACGGTGAGTCGATCATCGACCTGGGACAGGCGTCGACCAAGTTCAGCCGCCTGTCGCAGGAAGTCACGGCCGGATAGTCGTTGGTGCAGTGAGATCCGAGGTCAAGGCCCGGCCGGTGTCCCGTAAGCGGGGTCGCCGGCTGGGCGCGTTCGTTTTCCTTTCGCCAGGTCTGACGTACCTGGTCGTGCTCCTTCTCGTGCCGCTGGCGCTGGTGCTCAGCTACACCGTCTTCCAGCGGGGGCGCTTCGGGGGCATCGTCTACGAGTTCACGCTGGAGAACTTCCAGCGCCTGTTCGACTCCCTCTACCTGAACGTCGTCGGCGACTCGCTGAAGATGGCGACGATCGCCACGCTGATCGCGTTGCTGCTCGGCTACCCGACGGCGTACCTGATCGCCCAGCTCCCGTCGAAGTGGAAGACGATCGCCCTGGTGGCGGTCGTGCTGCCCTTCTGGACGAACTTCATCATCCGCGTCTACGCGTGGATCATCATGCTCAGCAGTCAGGGGCTGCTCAGCTCCCTGCTGGGCAAGGAGATGGAGCTGCTGTACACCCAGGGCGCGATCGTCACCGGGCTGCTCTACTCGTACCTGCCGCTCATGGTGCTGCCGTTGTACTCCTCGATCGAGAAGCTCGACCCGCAGTTGCGCGAGGCGTCGGCGAACCTCGGGGCCTCGGCGTTCACCACGTTCCGGAAGGTGACGCTGCCGCTCACCCTGCCCGGCGCGCTGACCGGCGCGATGTTCGTGTTCGTGCCGAGCTTCGGCAACTTCGTCATCCCCGAGATGCTCGGCGGCAACAAGTCCATCATGGTGGGGAACCTGATCCGCAACCAGTTCCTGGTCGCGCGCGACTGGCCGTTCGGCTCGGCGCTGGTGCTGGCGCTGATCGCGGTGCTGATCCTGCTGCTGCTCGTGCAGGCGTGGGCGGCCCGCCGTGCGTAGACCCAAGCTGCTGTACGTGCCGTTCTGGGCGACCTACGCCTTCCTGTACGTGCCGATCATCGTCCTGGTCGTCATGTCGTTCAACTCCGGCAAGTCGGCCTACACCTACGAGGGCTTCAGCCTCAAGTGGTACGGCGAGCTGGCCGCCGACGAGAAGATCAGAGAGGGCCTGGTCAACACCCTGATCGTGGCCCTGGGCTCGACGGCGATCGCCACCGTGCTCGGCACGCTGCTGGCCGTCGGCCTGGCCCGGTACACCAGGTCGAAGCTGCTCGACGCGATCTCGCTCATGCCGGCCGTGCTGCCCGACCTGGTGCTCGGGATCGGGCTGCTGGTCCTGTACGCCCTGATCAACACCTTCCTGGCCCAGTGGGACGCCCAGTTCGCGCTCGGCCTGCCCACGGTGACCATCGCGCACGCCGTGTTCTCGATGGCGTTCGTCGCGGCGGTGGTGCGCACCCGGCTCACCAACGCCGACACCTCGCTGGAGGAGGCCTCGCGCGACCTGGGGGCCGGGCCGGTGGTCACGTTCATGAGGGTCACGCTGCCGCAGCTGGTGCCCGGGATCGTCGCCGGGGCGCTGCTGGCGTTCACGCTGTCGCTGGACGAGTTCGTGATCGCCTTCTTCACGATCGGCAACGCCGAGCCGACGCTGCCGATCGTCATCTACTCAATGGTTCGTTTCGGGGTGACCCCGAAGATCAACGCGCTGGCCGCGATCCTGCTCCTCGTGAGCTTCACGGCGGTGATCGCCGGGCAGCGGATGACCAAGATCGGGAAATCACGTGCTCAGGATTGACGGGGTCACCCGCAGGTTCGGTGACGTCACCGCGCTCGACGGCGTCTCGCTGGAGATCGAGCAGGGCGAGTTCTTCGCCCTGCTCGGGCCCTCCGGCTGCGGCAAGACCACCCTGCTGCGCATCATCGCCGGGTTCGAGACGCCGGACGCCGGCACGGTCACGCTCGACGGCGAGGACCTGCTGTCCAAGCAGCCCAACCGGCGGCCGATCAGCCTCATGTTCCAGTCGTACGCGCTGTTCCCGCACATGACCGTGGCCAAGAACGTGGCCTACGGCCTGGAGCGGGAGAAGCTGCCCCGGCAGGAGATCAAGCAGCGGGTCGGCGAGGTGCTGGAGACCGTGGGCCTGTCGGCGCACGCCTCGCGCAAGCCCGCGCAGCTGTCCGGCGGCCAGCGGCAGCGGGTCGCGCTGGCCCGCTCCATCGTCAAGCGGCCGCGGCTGCTGCTGCTCGACGAGCCGCTGTCGGCCCTGGACAAGAAGGTCCGCGCGGACATGCAGCTGGAGCTCAAGCGGCTGCAGAGCGAGGTCGGCATCACCTTCGTGGTCGTCACGCACGACCAGGAGGAGGCCATGTCGCTGGCCGACCGCATCGCGGTCTTCGACAGCGGCAGCGTGCGCCAGGTGGACGCCCCCGTGGCCCTGTACGAGCGCCCGCGCTCGCCGTTCGTGGCCGACTTCGTCGGGGCGAACAACCTGTTCGAGGGCGTCTGCACCGGCCTGGACGGGATCAAGAGCGAGGAGTTCGGCATGCTGGCCGGCACGCCGCTCGAAGACCTGGCCGCCGACTCCAAGGCGCTGCTCGCGGTGCGGCCCGAGAAGATCGAGCTGGCCGACGAGAACGCGGCGCGGGGCCTGAAGGGCAGCGTCCTGGACGTCAGCTTCTACGGCGGCGTCTCGCACATCTCCGTGGACGTGCCGGGACGGGCCAAGCCCGTGCTCGCCGCGGTGCAGGGGGCGAGCACGGTGCAGCCCGGCGCCAAGGTGAAGGTGCGCTGGGAGGCCCAGGACGCCGTCATCATGGCGGTCGATCAATGAGCCAGGTCGTTGCCCGTCGCCGCCCGCGCGTACGACAGGATCAGCTCGGCCGCCTCGTCGGGGCCGATCAGCGGGTGCCTGGCGGTGATGCGGTAGCCGTAGGCGTCCTCCAGGGCCACCAGGTTGCGCGCGATGGTCACGGAGTCGGCCGTCAGCCGGAAGACCCCGAGCGCGGCCCCGGTGTCCAGGATCGCCTGGTACATCGACACCTGGCGGTCGTACAGCGAGGTGAGCAGCACGCCGTAGACCCGGTTGCGGCCCGCGGCGCCGCCCAGCTCGTTGAGCAGGCGGACGTCGGGGTCGAGCGGCCCGGTCGGCAACCCCGACCGGATCGTGACGACCAGCTTCTCGACCGGGTCGGTGAAGTCGGCCAGGCGGCGCATGCGCAGCTCGTAGAACCGCTCCATGCCCGCGTGCTGCGCCTCGACCAGCAGTTCGCCCAGGTCGGGGTAGTGGTAGAGCACGGCGCCGGAGGTCAGACCGGCCTCCTCGGCGACGTGCGAGAGCTGTACTCCGTCGATGCCGTGGCGGATGATGGCTCGGCGCGCGGCCTCGATCAAGTCGATGCGCCGGTCACTACGGCTTTTGCGCTGGGCCACGACCACCACCCCCCGTGCGTTTGGTCACCATTCAGATCGGCCGTGACCATAGTGCACTTAACTTGCGCTTCACGCTAGATGAGTATTTGAATTCCTCTTCAATTTGACGAGTTCCCCCGGAGTTCACGATGTCCCTCACCATCCTGTTCATGCCAGAGAGCGCGTACGGCCCCACGAACAACTGCATCGGCGTCGGCGACATTCTCCGCCGTCGCGGGCACCGCGTCGTCTTCGCCGCGGAGTCGTCCTGGAAGGGCAAGCTCGAAGCGCTCGGCTTCGAGGAGGACCTCGTCGACCTGGCCCCGCCGCCCGAGAACGCCGAGGAGCAGGACGCCGGCCAGTTCTGGAAGGACTTCATCCGCGAGACCGCGCCGGAGTACCGCAAGAGCACGCTGGAGCAGCTCGACACCGTCACCAAGCCCATCTGGGACTCCCTCATCGACGGCGCCAAGTACTGCGAGCCGCAGCTCAAGGCCATCATCGAGCGGGTGAACCCGGACGTGATCGTCGAGGACAACGTGATCACGTTCCCGGCGCTGCTCACGGCGGGCAAGAAGTTCGTCCGGATCGTCTCCTGCAACCCGCTGGAGGTGCGCGGCGAGAACGTCGCGCCGGTCTTCTCCGGACTGCCCGCCGGCGACCGCTCCGACTGGGCCGCCTTCCGCGCCGAGTACGACCGCACCCACCGCGAGATCTGGACCGCCTTCAACGAGTGGTGCGTCGAGCAGGGCACCGCCCCGCTGCCCGACCTGGACTTCATCCACGAGGGCGACCTGAACCTCTACGTCTTCCCCGAGATCCTCGACTACACCGACGCCCGCCCGCTCGGCCCGAGCTGGCACCGGCTCGACTCCTCGGTGCGCGAGACCGACGAGGACTTCACGCTGCCCTTCGAGCGCAGGAGCTCGCGACGAGAGAGCGACGGAGGAGCCAACGAGGAGCGAAGCGGGCGCGACCATGAGCACGAGCGCAACGACGGCTCGCTGATCTACTTCTCGCTCGGCTCGCTCGGCTCCTCCGACGTCGAGCTGATGCAGCGCGTGATCGACATCCTGGCCGGCACGCGGCACCAGTACATCGTCTCCAAGGGCCCGCTGCACGAGGAGATCAAGCTCGCCGACAACATGTACGGCGCCGAGTTCCTGCCGCAGACGAAGATCATCCCCATGTGCGACCTGGTCATCACGCACGGCGGCAACAACACCACCACCGAGGCGGCGCACTTCGGCAAGCCGATGATCGTGCTGCCGCTGTTCTGGGACCAGTACGACAACGCCCAGCGGGTGGACGAGCTGGGCTACGGTGTCAGGCTTTCCACCTACACCTTCACCGACGAGGAGCTGACCGGCGCGGTGGAGCGCCTGCTCGGCGACACCGAGATGCGCGCGAGGCTCGCCGCGGCGGGCGAGGAGATCCGCCGCCGCGACGGCCTGCGCAAGGCCGCCGACCTGATCGAACAGCTCGGCCAGTAGGGATTTCGAGGACTTTCCATGCGTGAACTGATCAACCCCGCCACCGGCCTCCCGTGCGCCGAGATCCCGGACACCCCGGTGGCCGACGTGGCGGCGGCCGTCCGGACCGCCCGGGGCGCGTTCGAGGAGTGGGCGCAGACCACCCCCGCCGAGCGCCAGCGGCTGCTGCTGCGCCTGGCCGACCTGGTGGAGGCCGACGCCGAGGAGCTGACCCGGCTGGAGGTGGAGGAGACCGGCAAGCCGGCGGCCGTCTTCAGGGACGGCGAGCTGCCCTTCGCCGTCGACAACCTGCGCTTCTTCGCCGGCGCCGCCCGCTCGCTCGAAGGGTCGGGGGCCGGGGTGTTCAGCGCCGGATACACCTCGGTGCTGCTGCGCCGTCCGGTCGGGGTGGTGGGGTCGATCGCGCCGTGGAACTTCCCGTTCGTCATGGCGGTGTGGAAGGTCGGCCCGGCCGTGGCCGCCGGGAACGCCGTGGTCATCAAGCCGGCGCCGCAGACGCCGCGCACGACGCTGCGCCTGGCCGAGCTGTTCGCCAAGGCGGGCGCGCCCGAAGGGCTCGTCCAGGCGGTCACCGGCGACGCCGAGGTCGGCCAGGCGCTGGTCACCGACCCGGGCGTGGACATGGTCAGCGTCACCGGCTCGACCGGCACCGGCCGGGCCGTCATGACCGGCGCGGCGGCCACGCTCAAGCGGGTGCACCTCGAACTCGGCGGCAAGGCGCCCGCCCTGGTCTTCCAGGACGCCGACCTGGCCGAGATGGCCCGCGGCGTGGCCATGGGCGCCACGTACAACACCGGCCAGGACTGCACCGCGGCCACCCGCGTCTACGTCGCCCGCGAGATCTACGACGACGCCGTGGAGGCCATCCGGGCGACCCTCGCCGAGATCACCGTGGGCGACCCCTGGGACCCGGCGACGGACATCGGCCCGCTGATCTCGGCCGCCCACCGCGAGCGGGTGCACGGCTTCGTCGCCCGCTCGGGCGGACGGATCGTGCACGGCGGCGCGCCCGTCGAGGGGCCCGGGTTCTTCTACCCGCCGACGCTTGTGACCGATGTCGCACAGGACAGCGAGATCGTCCAAGGTGAACTTTTCGGACCGGTCCTTGTGGCGCTGCCGTTCGACGGCGAGGACGAGGCCGTCCGGCTGGCCAACGACACCCCCTACGGGCTGGCCTCGTCGGTGTGGTCGCGCGACGTCGCACGGGCGATGCGCGTGTCCCATCGGCTCGACGTGGGCGTGACCTGGGTGAACGATCATCTTCCGATCGCCAGCGAGGCGCCGCACGGCGGCGTGAAGGGCAGCGGGTTCGGCAAGGACATGAGCCAGGAGGCGGTGCAGGAGTATTCGGTGACGCGTCACCTCATGGTCAAGCACGCGGCGCCCGTGGAGCGGGATTCGTTCCGGCCCGCCTGAAAACGTGTACGGCGATATGACACCCAAAGTGTCGCTTTGGGTGCATTTAGTGGGAAATGTACGGTTGGCCGTCTGGTACGGACTGTGTTCCAATTACCCAGCCGGACAGAATCCCATGCGCCACACGCGTGTCTGATTTCTTTCGAGCACGTACCGGCGAGAGGTAGCGAGAGTCAGTGAGGACGGAAAACCCCAGGCACACGAGGTCAGGGGAGTACACAGGCGGAAGGTTCCGGCTGGGGAACTGGCGTGTGCGCTCGAGGTTGATCGCGCTGATCCTCATCCCCACCATCGTGGGCGTGCTCCTCGCGGGCGTGCAGCTCGCCAACGCCATCGGGACGAGCTCCGAGTACCGCCGGCTGACCCAGGTCGCCGAGCTGGTGCAGCGCATCGGCGGGCTCAACCACGAGCTGGCCAAGGAGCGCACGCTCACCGCGTGGTACGTGACCGACCAGTCGAAGGCGGGGCGGTTCGTCCAGCTCAAGACCCAGCGCGCGGCCGTCGACGCGGCCAAGAAGAAGGTGCTGGCCTCGGCCAACGCCATCGACGCCGCGCACTCGGCCCGTATCCGCGACGGTGTGGAGAACATGCGCCGGTGGCTCACCGGCCTCGACAGCCTCCGCACGTCGATGGTGGCCGAGGGCACGCCCCCGCGAGCCGCGATCACCACGTACACCACCATGATCGGCGTCTTCTCCGCGATCCAGGGCGACCTGGGCGACGGCGTGAACGACGACGACCTCCAGGGTGACGTGGCCGCCCTCGGCTCGCTGCAGCGGGTCAAGGAAGAAGTCTCCAGGCAGCAGGCCATTCTCATGATCGCGCTCATCGAGCGTGAGCTGGACTACGACGACCTGTCGGAGTTCCTCGGCTCGTGGAGCCGCCAGCAGGCCGAGCTGACCGCCTTCGAGCGGGAGGCCGACCCGGCGGACCTGCGGGCGTACCAGAAGAGCATGCGCGGGCCGGACATCGACCGCGCCGACGCCATGCGGCAGCGCGCCCTGGCCCAGGTCCGCGAGTACAACCGGATCCGCGACCTCGACGTCACCTCCGCCCGCGACCTGAGCCGCTGGTACGACAGCACCACGCTGGCCGGCAACACCATGCGCAAGGTCGAGGACTCCCTGGCCACCAAGATCGTGACCAGGGCCCGCGAGCTGAGCGACACCGAGCAGCGCAACGCCATCATCAGCGGCGCGACCATCCTCGTCCTGCTGCTGCTGGTCCTGATCATCACCACCCGGGTGGCCGGTTCGCTGGTCCGCCCGCTGCGCCGGCTGCGCGCCGAGGCGCTCCAGGTGGCCACCACCCGGCTGCCCGAGACCGTCCGCATCCTGCGCGAGTCCGGCGACGGCGCGCAGATGCCCGAAGTGCCCTCGGTCGGCGTCAACACCCGTGACGAGATCGGTGAAGTGGCGCGGGCCTTCGACGAGGTCCACCGCGAGGCGCTCCGGCTGGCCGGCGACGAGGCCAAGCTGCGCGCCAACGTCAACGCCATGTTCGTCAACCTCTCCCGCCGCAGCCAGACGCTGGTCGAACGGCAGCTGCAGCTCATCGAGGGCCTGGAGCAGGGCGAGGAGGACGAGCAGCGGCTCGCCAACCTCTTCCGCCTGGACCACCTGGCCACCCGCATGCGCCGCAACAGCGAGAACCTCCTGGTCCTCGCCGGCCAGGAGGCCGCGCGCAAGTGGAGCGAGCCGGTGCCGCTGGTCGACATCGCCCGCGCCTCGCTGTCGGAGGTCGAGAACTACGAGCGGGTCCAGATCAAGATCCCGTCCGGCACGCTGATCGTCGGCCCGGCCGTCACCGACGCCGTCCACCTGCTCGCCGAGCTGATCGAGAACGCGATCTCCTTCTCGCCGCGCGAGAGCAAGGTCGAGGTCTCCAGCGTGGCCGCCGACGGCGGCGTCATGATCTCCATCAACGACCTGGGCATCGGCATGAGCCCCGAGGAGCTCGCCGAGGCCAACTGGCGCCTGGCCAACCCGCCCGTCGTGGACGTCGGCGTCTCCCGCCGCATGGGCCTGTTCGTGGTCGGCCGCCTGGCGCTGCGCCACGGCATCCGCGTCCAGCTCAGCATGCGGGAGACCGGCGGCCTGAGCGCGCTGGTGATGATGCCCGACATGCTCATCAGCGGCGGCGCCGGCATGCCGCAGCAGCCCGGCAGCCAGTACGAGGCGTTCACCACGTTCGACCCGAGCCAGTTCGGCGTCGCCGCCGCGCCCGCCGAGGCGAGCCAGAACGGCGCCCCCGTCTCCGCGCCCGACGCGGCCGACCGGGTGCTGGACACGCAGTGGCCGGGCTCGCTGCCCGCGCCGGGCACCGGCAACTGGCCGTCCTTCGCCGACGAGTCGGCCCAGGAGGAGACCCGCTGGGGATCCTTCGGCGAGGAGCCGGTCCGGGACGAGCCGCGCTGGCCGTCGTTCGCCGAGGAGCCCAAGCCGTCCTTCGGTGACGAGCCGAAGCCGTTCTTCAGCGACGAGCCGAAGCCGTCCTTCGGTGATGAGCCCAAGCCCTTCTTCGGCGACGAGCCCAAGCCGTTCTTCGCCGACGAGCCGCCCGCGGCCCAGCCCGAGCCGCAGCCGCAGGCCCAGTCCCCGTGGGGCGAGCAGCGCTGGCCGTCCTTCGCCGAGCAGCCGCCGCCGCTGCAGGACGACGAGCCCCGCTGGCCGTCCTTCGCCACCGAGCCGCCGCAGAGCGGGACGGAGGAGCCCCGCTGGTCCTCCTTCGGCTCGCCGTCCTTCGGCGACACTTCCCTCGGCCAGTCGGCCTTCAACGAGGAGCCGCCGCGGCGGTCCCTGTTCGAGTCGGTCGACCCGCCGCGCCCCTCGGCGTTCGGCGAGGAGCCCTACCGGGCGGCGTTCGGCGACCTGCCGGGGTACGGCGCGGAGGAGCCCAAGCCCGCCGACCAGTACGAGCAGAGCCGTCCGGGCGCCTACGGCCCGTTCGGCCAGGGCGACTACTCCTCCCAGGACCTGACCGGCCCGCTCCCCGTGGTGCGCACCTCGCCCCTGGAGGAGCAGAGCGAGGAGTTCCTGCCGATCTTCTCGTCCGTCGGCTCGGACTGGTTCCGCAGGCCCGACCCCGAGCAGCTGCGCCAGCAGGAGCAGGAGCCCGAGCACGAGATCACCGCCGTGCATCCGGCCGTGCCCGCCGACTCTCCGGCGGCCGCGCCGCCCGCCGCGCCGCCCGCCGCCCCGGCGGTGGGCCGGTCCGGGCTGCCGCAGCGCAGGCCCGGCCAGTCGGGCGCCGGCGCGTCGTGGTCCTCGCCCGCCGACTCCGGTTTCCAGGCGGCCCAGGCCGCCGCGCAGCCCGCCCAGGCCGGCACGACGTCCTCGGGGCTGCCGCGCCGGGTGCCCAAGGCCAACCTCGTGCCCGGTACGGCCAGTCTCGCCGAGCCGCAGCCCACGTCACCGCCGCCGCAGATCTCGCCCGAGCGGTTGCGCAGCAGGCTCTCCAGCTTCCAGCAGGGAGTGCGGCAAGGCCGCGCGTTCACCCGCGGAGAAGAGAATGAGGAGGACAAATGAGAGAGATGAGCCAGGGAGCGCGTGGCATCAGCTGGCTGATCACCGACTTCGTGAACAACGTGCCGGGCGTCGCGCACACCGTCGTGGTGTCGTCCGACGGCCTGCCGCTGGCCTTCTCGGAGGGTTTCCCCAAGGACCGGGCCGACCAGCTCGCCGCGGTCGCCTCGGGCGTGATCAGTTTGACGCAGGGCGCCGCGCGGGTCTTCGAGGGCGGCATGGTCACCCAGACCGTCATCGAGATGCAGCGCGGGCTGTTGATGATCATGTCCATCAGCGACGGGTCCTGTCTGGCCGTCCTCGCGGCTCCCGACTGTGACATGGGCCTCGTGGCGTACCAGATGACGCTGCTGGTCGAGCGCGCCGGTCAGGTGCTCACCCCGGCCGTACGCGCTGAGCTGCAAGCGGCCCGCCCCCGCTAGCGGGCGGTGACAGGAGATCATGGTGTCAGGTCAGGGTTGGGCTGGTGATAGCACTCCGCCGCATCCGGCGGCCCCTCGTCCGCAGAAGCCGAGTTCCCTGGTACGGCCCTATGCCGTGACCGGGGGGCGCACCGCGCCGCGGATGAAGTTCGCCATGGAGGCTTTGGTGTCCTCCGTGACGTCGGAATACCAAGACATTTCCCTACTGAGTCCGGAGTATCAGGCGATCATTCAGCTGACCCGGAACGTCCGGTCGGTTGCCGAGATCTCCGCCCTTTTACGCCAGCCCCTTGGTGTGGTCCGGGTGCTGATCGCCGACATGGCGTCGGAGGGCCTGATCCGCGTGCACCAGCCTGCGCTGGACGCGGGAAAGCCGGACCTCAACTTGCTCGAAAGGGTGCTCAGTGGACTTCGCAGGCTCTAGCCCCGGTCTGACCTCGACGAAGATCGTCGTGGCCGGGGGCTTCGGCGTGGGGAAGACGACGTTCGTGGGAGCGGTCTCGGAGATCCTGCCGCTCACCACGGAAGCGGTCATGACGGACGCCTCGGCCCACGTCGACGACGTCTCGCTCACGCCGAACAAGACGACCACGACCGTGGCGATGGACTTCGGACGTGTGTCGCTGGATCGCGACCTGATCCTCTACCTGTTCGGCACCCCCGGACAGCACCGGTTCTGGTTCATGTGGGACGACCTCGTGCGCGGCGCGATCGGCGCCGTCGTCCTGGTGGACACGCGCCGTCTGGCGGACAGCTTCCCCGCCATCGACTACTTCGAAGAGGCCAAGCTGCCCTTCGTCATCGGCATCAACGGCTGGGACGGCCAGTTCGCCCACGCGGAGGACGAGATCCGCGAGGCGCTGTCCGTCGGCGGGCACATCCCGATCGTCCGCCTCGACGCCCGCCAGCGCGACGCGGTGAAATCCACCCTGATCACGCTGGTGGAGCACGCGCTCACCCGCCACTCCCACACGCCGGTATAGCCCGACGCGCCCCGGGCGCGCGCACTCCGATCCGCGCGCGCCCACCGGCGCCACCTGCCTGTACGCCGTGTCCGACCCCGTCACCCGGCGCTGCACGATGGGCGCGGCCGGCCACCCGCCCCCGGCGGTCGTCATCCCGGACGGCGCGGTGACCGCAGCCGTGACCGCCGCGCCCGCGCGTCAGACGGTGGCGGCGTGGCCGCGCACCAGGCGGCCGACCTCGGCGCGAAGGTGCACGAAGTCGGGGTGCTCGCGGGTGGTGATCTGGTCGCGCGGCTCTGGCAGGTCGACCTTGAGGTCGCCGACCACGTGCGCCGGCGCCTTCGACAACACCACGACGCGGTCGCCGACGTAGACGCTCTCGTCGATGTCGTGGGTGATGAGCACGATCGTCATCTGGTGGTGGCCGCGCACCTTCAGCACGAGGTCTTCCAGGTCTTCGCGGGTCTGGGCGTCGACCGAGCCGAACGGCTCGTCCATGAGCATCAGCGAGGGCCGGTAGGCCAGCGCCCGCGCGATCGCCACCCGCTGCTGCATGCCGCCCGACAGCTGGAACGGGTACTTCTTCTCGGCGCCCTGGAGCCCGACCGACTCCAGCGCCTCCTGGGCGGCCTCGCGACGCTGCTGCTTGTCCATGCCGCGGCGGCGCAGCGGCAGGGCCACGTTGTCGGCCACCGACATCCACGGGAACAGCGAGCGGCTGTAGTCCTGGAAGACCACCGCCAGGTTGTCGGGGGTCTGCCGGACCAGCTCGCCCTCGACCCTGACCTCGCCGCCGGTCGGCCTGATCAGCCCGGCGATGGAGCGCAGCAGGGTCGACTTCCCGGCTCCCGACGGCCCGACGATGCACAGCAGCTCGCCCGCGGCGACGCTCAGGTTCAGCCCTTCGATGGCGTGGTGAGCGTTGGGGCCACCGCCGCCGTACACGTGGGAGAGGTTCTCAATCTCGAGCATGGATGTCCTAGGGGGCGAGGCCGCGAGCGGAGGACCGACTCGGGAAGCCGGAAATGTCGGTATGGCTCTACGGTGTCGGATCTTACCCTTGAGTCTTCGCGGCTGTCATGGGATGCGTACGCTCCACGACTCCCGCTCGTTCAGCGCCCGGACGTCGGCGTCGGAGATGCGCCGCTGCGCCCCGGCCATGGCGGCCAGCTCGGCCTCCGTCAGCACGTCGGCGATGTCGGCGAACCCGTCGGGCGCGCGCTCGGTCACCAGCCCGATCGTATCCTCGATGGGCAGCGCCCGATGCGCCACCACCAGCGCCGACGTGGGCGGACGCCGTTCCTCCTCGTACGCCTTGAGCGCCGTGACCGGGTCCCCGGACGTCGCCAGGCAGCGGGCCAGCACCCGCGCGTCGAGCACCGCCTGCGAGCCGCCGTTCGAGCCGATCGGGTACATCGGGTGCGCGGCGTCGCCCAGCAGCGTCACCCGGCCCTCTCCCCAGACGGGCAGCGGGTCCCGGTCCACCATCGGGTACTCCAGGATGCGCGGGGAGGCCGCGAGCAACCCCTGGACGTCGGCCGGCCGGTACCGCCAGCCGGCGAAGTGCGCGGCCACCTCCTCCAGCCGGCCGGCGCGCGACCAGTCGGCCTCCGCGACGACGCCGGGCTCGGCCACCTTGACCTCGGCCACCCAGTTGACCAGCCGGGGGTTGCGGGCCGAGATGTGATAGGTGACGAACTTCCCGGCCCGGTTGGAGCCGCCCACCAGCACGGTGGCGCCGTCCAGGACGCGGTCGGCCTCGGCCACCCCGCGCCACATCCTGATGCCGGCCCACAACAGCGGGTCGTCCGACGGGTGCAGCAGCGCCCGCACCGTGGACTGCACGCCGTCCGCGCCGACGAGCACGTCCACGCGTTCCTCCAGGAGCTCGCCGCCCTGCCGGAGCCGGACGAGGACCTCGTCACCGTCCTGCTCGAAGCCCTCCAGGCGGACGCCCGTCCGCACCGGGACGGCCCGCTGCTCGACTGCGGCCAGCAGCGCCATCTGCAGCTCGCCCCGGTGGATGCTGTACTGCGGCCAGCGGTAGCCGGCCGAGCGCCCGCGCGGCAGCGCCAGGATCACGTTGCCGTGCCGGTCGGCGAAGGTCATGAAGGTCGTCTCCCCGCCCAGCGCGGCCAGCTCGCCGGCCAGGCCCAGCTCGGTCAGCTCCCGCACGGCGTGCGGTTGCAGGTTGATCCCGACGCCGAGCGGCCTCAGCGTGGCGGCCGCCTCCACGACCACGCACTCCAGCCCGGCCGCCGCCAGGCTGAGCGCGGTGGTGAGCCCGCCGATCCCGGCGCCCACGACCATCGTCCGCACGTCGCCCCCAGTGGTCTCGATCCGGTCCCACGTGTCCCTGACGGGGAACATGACGATAAGTTTCTCGCCCTTTGCAGGCCGAAGACCAGACTTATCCCATTAACCTCGTTCCTATCTGGGTGTGAGGTGTGTGATGCGCGGATTCAGTGACGGGGAGTTCGCCTACCTGCTTGAGCACGACCTGGCGCGGCTGGCCACGGCGGGAGCCGGGGGAACGCCGCACGTCGTGCCCGTGCGCATCCATCTCCAGCCGGACCGCGGCATGATCGCGGTCGGCTCCCGCCTGCTGCCCGGCGGCGTGCGTCCCCGGCGGTACCGCCGGGACGTCAGGGACAACCCCGAGGTGTCGCTCGTCGTGGACGACTTCACCGAGGACGGGCCGCGCGGCGTCCTCGTCCAGGGGGTCGGGCGGGTCCACGCCAAGGGCGGCGAGCGGCTGAAACCCGGGTACGAGCCCGTATGGGTGGAGATCATGCCGCTGGCCGTCGCGTCGTGGGGCATCGACTCGGGCGCCTACGAGCCGCCGCGCAGCCGCCCGGTCGCCGCCGGCACGTTCACTGCTCCATGAGCCGCTGCGCGCCGAGGTGCCAGGCCAGCACCCGCCGCTCGGCCACCAGGAACAGCTCGTTGAGCAGGTAGCCCAGCACGCCGAGCAGCACGATCCCGGCCCACATCGCGGGCAGGTCGAACGTCGAGTACGCGGTGGTGAGCTGGAACCCGATGCCGTTGGAGGCCCCCGGCAGCAGCTCGGCGAAGACCATGACGATCAGCGACAACGACAGTGACAACCGCAGCCCGGCGAACATCTTCGGCAGCGCCGACGGCAGGACGACCCGCAGCAGGCGTTCGGTCCCCGACAGCCGGAACACCCGCCCGGTGTCCAGGTGCAGCGGATCGACCGCCCGCGCGCCGTCGGCGGTGTTGAGCAGCACCGGCCACACGACGCTGAACATGATGAACGCCAGCTGCATGCGCAGCCCGAAGCCGAACACCACCAGGAACACGGTGACCAGCGCGGGCGGCGGGATCGCGCGCAGGAACTGCAGCACGCCGTCGAGATAGTCGTAGACCCGCGCCGACAGCCCGAACGCCAGCCCGAGCACCACCCCGGCCACCGCCCCGCCCGCGAACCCGGCGGCCATCCGGCCCAGGCTCGGCAGGACGTCGTCCACCGCCGCGCCGGTCAGGAACAGGCTGCCGGGCGGGCCGGAGAACCACATCTGGTGCATCCGGGCCACGATCGTCGTCGGCGGCGGGAAGAACGAGCTGCCCGCCAGCCGCGTGCCCGCCTCCCAGGCCAGGACCAGCACGGCCAGCACGGCCACCCGGAACGCCGTGCCGCGCGTGCGGTCGCGCGCCGACGGACCGCGCCGGGCCCCGGTCACGACCCCTCCGTCAGCCGGGCGTGGTGCCAGCGGAAGGCACGCTGCTCGGCCGCCACCAGCAGCGCGTTGACCAGCACGCCGAACAGTCCCACCCAGAACACCCCGGCCAGGATGTCGGTCATCCTGGCCGGGACCGCGATCCCGGCGAAGAAGATGAACACGCCGATGCCCTCCCCGCGCCCGGCCACGATCTCGGTGCTGACGGTCAGGATGAGCGCCACGGACGCCGCCAGCCGCACGCCCGTGGTGATGAACGGCGCCGCCGACGGCAGGCTGACGCGCAGCAGCACCGACAGCGGGCCGAAGCCGTAGGAGCGCAGGGTCTCCTTGGCGACGGGGTCGACGCCGCGCAGGCCGTACATGGTGTTGTAGAGGATGGGCCACATGGCGGCGTAGAGCACGAGCGTGACGCGGAGCTGCAGGCCGGTGCCGATCACGAGGGCGACCAGCGGGATCAGCGCCACCGAGGGGATCGGCCGCAGGAACTCCACCACCGAGCGGGTGGCGGCGTCGATCACCGGCACGCTGCCGAGCAGCAGGCCGAGCGGCACCGCCACCAGCACCGCGAGGCCGAGCCCGAAGGCCCAGGCCAGCAGGCTGGTGCGGGCGTGGGTCAGGAAGGCCGGATCGGCGAGCAGCGCCAGGCCGCGCCCGACGATCCGCGTGGCCGGCGGCAGCACCTCGGCGTCCACCAGCCCCGACCGGCTCAGCAGCTCGACGAGGACGGCGAACCCGGCCGCCCCCGCCGCCCGGCGCGACCACCGCGTGGCGGCGCCGGCCGGACGGCGGACGACGCCCGTCGCGGTGCTGCTCACCCCGACGTCGTCGGCGACATCAACGTCTTGACGTCGATCTCCTTGCCCAGCCACTTGGCCTCCCACATCCAGTCGGCCACCCGCTGCAGCCGCACCGGGTTGTCGGAGCTGGAGAAGTAGGGGAAGGTGACCGTCGCCGCCGTGGACGCGTCGATCTGCGTGAAGTTCGGCAGCACCTTGGCCACCACCTCACGGTTGTTCTCCATCAGCTTGGCCGCGTTGTGGATGGCCCGCTGGAAGGCCGCCGCCGTCCTCGGGTTCTTGTCGTACCAGTCCTGGGTGCTGATGTATCCCGAGATCGGGAACTCCGCCGCCGGCCCGGAGGCCGGATCGAGGATCTTGCGCGCGCCCATCGACGAGGTCGCCGCGGTGACCTGCGGCTCGCCCAGGTAGGCGGCGTCGATCTGGCCGCTCTTCCACGAGGCCATGATGTTCTGGAACGTCACGGGGACGTACTTGATCGTGCCGGGGTCGATGTTGTTGGCCTTGAGCACCTGGGTGAGCGCGAGCTCCTGGAAGTTGTGCAGGACGTTGACGTTGATCGTCTTGCCCGCGAGGTCCTTCGGCGTCTTGATGGGGGAGTTGGGCAGCGCCATGATGCTGAGCGAGTCGGGGGCGGCCCGCGAGCCCTCGGCGAGCACGTGGATCTTGATCGCCCCCTTGTCGTGCGCCTGGAACATCGACACGTAGTTGCCGAACATGGCGTCGATCTCGCCGTTGACCAGCATGGGGATCGCCTCGGGGGCGGCCTGGACGACCTGCGGGGTGACGTCGAGACCCTCCTGCTCGAAGAGCTTCTGGTCGATGGCGACGTAGATGGCGGCACTGTCGATGGCGGGCAGGGTGGCGATCTTGAGCTTCGTCTTCTCCAAGGCGCCGCCGCCGCCGTTCGCGGAGGCGGAGGGTGGTGGTGCGCTGGCGGTGGTTGAGCCGCCGGTGCTGCACGCTACGGCGCCTAAAGTCACAGCGAACCCGATGATGGCGGCCTTGGCGGAGCGGCCAAGCCTCATGTCAGGGACTCCCTTCAAGACGTGGAGCCGGGGGGACCGGGTGGCTGAACTGCCCCCGGGGCTGAGTGCCTGACGAACAAGCAGGAATCGACCGTAGCACCACATTGGCAGTCATTATCAAGAAAATGACTCTTGTGGTTGCAATGTCCGTTTGCCGCTCTATCGTAAATAGAGGCGTGAGATGTCTTTGTCCGTTTTGGGAAAGAGGGTGGCGACCGAGGCGTCTGTTACTGGTGGGACTAGCTGACCTGGATCGTTCCGCGGGCAGAAAGAGGCTTGCGGAACACGTTTCGGCTGCCCGTTTTTGCAGGTAAACGGCGGTCTACCAATTTTGTCACAATTTTTGGACAATCCGGGATATAAGCCTCAGAGGGGCACTATAGGTGGTTGGTCCTGACCGGCACCTGTGCTCAAATGGCCCTCATCTCGATTGTACATATTGCCCCACGTGCATTTACCTGCATGGTCTTCGAGAATTCCCCTCCGGGGCGAGAGGTTGCGAGGCAAGTGAGAACGCAGAGCGCTGAAGCTTCCGCTGACCGCGAGCCGCACGGGCACCAGAAGCGACGGCTGCCCAAACCTGCTTCTAACAGGTTCGGATTGGGCAATTGGCACGTACGATCGCGCCTCGTGGCGTTGATCGTCGTGCCCACGGCTGTCGCGGTGGGCCTGGGCGGGCTGAACGTGATCACCTCCCTCAGGGACGCCGACACCTACCAGACACTCAGAGAGGTGGCCGAGCTCAGCGAGCAGCTCGGCGCCGTCACGCACGAACTGGCCTTCGAACGGGACGAGACCGCTCTCTACATCGCCCAAGGCCGTCCGGAGAGCCGCGCGGCCCAGCTCCGCACCACCTACAGCGGGGTCGACAACCTCATCGACGAGGCCAAGGTGCGGGCCGGCGCCCTCACCGACACCCACGCCGACTCCGTACGCCCGGTGCTGCGCCGCCTGGAGGAGATCCAGACCCTGCGCGACACCGCCGTCAAGGGCAAGATCCAGCCGCTGCCGATGATCCAGAAGTACTCCCAGATCATCGCCACCCTCCTGCAGTTCCACGACCAGGTGGGACAGGTCGCGGTGGACGACGACATCTCCCACAGCGCCAGCTCCATGGCGGCCATCGCGCGCGCGAAGGAGCAGGCGTCCAAGCAGCGCGGCATCCTGGCCAGCGCCCTGGACAAGAAGAGCTTCGACAGCGGCGAGCTCGACGCGCTCTCCGACGCCAAGGCGCGGGAGGAGAGCGAGGAGACCCTGTTCGCCACCCTCGCCAGCATCGACCAGCTGGAGCTCTACCGCGACACCGTGGTGGGCAGGGACGTCGACCAGACCGACCTGTTCCGGCTGCGGGCCATGGCCCAGTCCGTCGAGGCCAAGCCCCTGAGCATCGGCGTACGGCCGGACAAGGACGTCGGCACCTGGTTCGACGTCAGCACGGGCAAGATCGACGCCCTGCGCAGCGTGGAGAAGTCGCTGGCCTCCTCGGTCATCCTGCGTGCCCGCGCCCTGGAGGAGGCGGCCAACAGGTCGGCGCTGATCTCCGGCGTGCTCATCATGATCCTGCTGATCGTGGTGCTGATCATCATCACCTTCATCGCCCGCTCGCTCATCAGGCCGCTGCGCAGGCTGCGCCGCGAGGCCCTGGACATCGCCGGCAAACGCCTGCCGGAGACCGTGCGGGCACTCCGCGAGGCGGGTGACGGCAAGGTCGGGCCCGTCCCGCCGATCGGGGTGGACACCCACGACGAGATCGGCGAGGTGGCGCGCGCCTTCGACGAGGTCCACCGCGAGGCGGTCCGGCTGGCCGGCGAGGAGGCGCGGCTGCGCTCGAACGTCAACGCGATGTTCGTGAACCTGTCGCGGCGCAGTCAGACGCTGGTGGAGCGGCAGATCACCCTGATCGACGGTCTGGAGCAGGGTGAGCAGGACGAGCAGCGGCTGGGCAACCTGTTCAAGCTGGACCACCTGGCCACGCGTATGCGGCGCAACAGTGAGAACCTGCTGGTGCTGGCCGGTCAGGATCCGCCGCGGCGCTGGAGCCAGCCGGTCAAGCTGGTCGACGTGGCCCGCGCCTCCCTGTCGGAGGTCGAGAGCTACGAGCGCGTCGTGCTCCAGGTGCCCGACGGCGTGTCGGTGGCCGGCCAGGCCGTCAACGACGTCATCCACCTGCTGGCCGAGCTGGTGGAGAACGCGCTGTCGTTCTCGCCGCGCGAGACCCGGGTGGCGGTGTCGGGCAGCAGGATCGACGGCGGCGGCGTGATGTTGTCGATCACCGACTCCGGCATCGGCATGACCCCCGAGGAGCTGGCCCAGGCCAACGACCGCCTCACCGACTCGCCCAGCGTCGACGTGTCGGTCTCGCGGCGGATGGGCCTGTTCGTGGTCGCCAGGCTCGCCCACCGGCACGGCATCAGGGTGCAACTCCGTCCGCACAGCTCGGGCGGGCTGACCGCCATGGTGCTCGTCCCGGAGAACATGCTCGGCACGCAGCCGCCCGGGTTCGCGGGCATGCAGCCGGCGGCGGCCGAGAGCACGTCCGGGAGCGAGCCGTACGTGGGGCCGCACGCGGCGCCCCCGGCCACCGACTGGCCGCCGATCTCGGCTCCGCCCGAGGCCGACTGGCCCGCGGCCGCCTCCGCCGCGGGGGCCGACTGGCCGCCCGCGCCGCCCGCGCCGGGAGCCGACTGGCCGCAGGCGCCGCTCACACCGGCGGCCGACTGGCCGCAGGCGCCCCCGGCCGCCGGACAGGACTGGCCGCGACCCACCTACCAGATGGGCCCCGCGCACCCGTCGTACCCGTCGAACCCGGAGGCGGGGGGCAACTGGCCGCAGTGGCCGTCGGACGACGGCTGGCCCTCCGACCCGCACGGCGGCGGCTTCGACAGCCACGACATCTGGTCGCCGCCGCGCAACAACGGCGACCGCGGGCTGCCCAAGCGTCCCGCGGCCGAGCCGCCGCCACCCTGGAAGCAGGACGGCCTCCAGCGTCCGCGGCCCGACTTCCCCGAGACCGAGTCGGCGGCCACCGGCCCGATCCCGCCCGTGCCGCCCGCCTCCGCCGGGGACGACTACCTGCCGATCTTCGCCGCCGTCGAGTCGGCCTGGTTCGGGCGCGACGAGGGCGGCTGGGGCTCGACGAAGGCCGACGCCGGCTGGAGCGCCGCCGAGGCGGTGGCCGAGCCGGCCCGCGACGGCACGACCGCGGCCGGCCTGCCCAAACGGGTGCCCAAGGCGAACCTGGTGCCGGGCTCGGCCGACACCTCCGCCTCGCCCAAGGGCGTGTCCCCGATGCCCTCGGTCTCGCCGGACCGGGTGCGGAACAGGTTGTCCAGCTTCCAGCAGGGCTTCCGGGCGGCCCGCGACGACATCACCGGGGGCAAGGCGTTCCAGCCGGGCCCTCGCGGCTCCTACAACGGTGAAGCCCACAACAGTGAAAGAGAGGAGGGCGCATGAACGACCTGAGCCACGCGGCGCGCGGAGTCGACTGGTTGATCACCGACTTCGTCAGCACGGTCCCCGGTGTGGCACATGCGGTGGTCGTCTCGTCCGACGGGTTGCCGCTTGCGGCCTCGTCGGGTTTTCCGGCTGACCGGGCCGACCAGCTGGCCGCCATCGCGTCGGGGCTGGTGAGCCTGACGCAGGGTGCGGCCAGGGTGTTCGAGGGTGGTGCGGTCAACCAGACGATCGTGGAGATGCAGCGCGGGCTGATGCTGATCATGTCGATCAGCGACGGCTCGTGCCTGGCGGTGCTGGCGGCTCCGGACTGTGACATGGGGCTGGTGGCGTACCAGATGACTCTGATGGTGGATCGCGCCGGTCAGGTGCTGACCCCGGCTGTGCGGGCCGAGTTGCGCGCCAGCCAGACCAGGTGATGTAGGTGACGGACCAGAGATGGAACAGCGGCGGCTGGGCGCCTCCGCCCAAGCCACAGCCCCAGTCGCAGCTGCACCCCGACCCCGCCTCGCCCGTCCGCCCGTACGCGGTGACGGGTGGGCGGACGGCGCCCAGGGTCAAACTGGCGATGGAGGCCCTGGTGTCGTCGGCAACGGCCGAGCACCGGGAGTTCTCGCACATCACGCCGGAGTACCAGGCGATCAGCCAGCTCTGCAGGCAGGTCCGGTCCGTGGCCGAGGTGTCGGCGCTGCTGCGGATACCGCTGGGCGTGGTGCGTGTTCTGATCGCCGACATGGCGGCCGAGGGCCTGGTCCGCGTGCATCAGCCACAGCTGGACGCCGGCAGGCCGGACGTTAATCTGCTCGAAAGGGTGCTCAGTGGACTTCGCAGGCTCTAGCCCCGGCTTGACTTCAACGAAGATCGTGGTGGCCGGCGGTTTCGGGGTGGGCAAGACGACGTTCGTCGGCGCGGTCTCGGAGATCATGCCGTTGACCACCGAGGCGGTGATGACCGACGCCTCCGCGGGGATCGACGACCTGGGCATGACGCCCCTGAAGTCGACCACGACCGTCGCGATGGACTTCGGCCGCGTCTCGCTCGACCGTGACCTGATCCTCTACCTGTTCGGCACGCCGGGCCAGCACCGGTTCTGGTTCATGTGGGACGACCTGGTGCGCGGCGCGATCGGCGCGGTCGTGCTGGTGGACACCCGCCGCCTGGCCGACAGCTTCCCCGCGATCGACTACTTCGAGGAGGCGCAGCTGCCGTTCGTGGTGGGCGTCAACGGCTGGGACGGCCAGTACCCGCACAGCGACGCCGAGGTCCGCGACGCCCTCACGCTGGCCCCCCACATCCCGCTCGTCCGGCTGGACGCGCGCTCCAAGGACGCCGTCAAGAGCGCGCTGATCCACCTGGTCGAGCACGCTCTGTCGATCAGGATGGCGGTGCCGGGCTGGAGCGGCGGCAGCTGATCCGGCCCGCCGCCGCCCCTCGCGCTCAGCGGGGCCGCGCCTCGATGAGGCTGGCTCCCGAGCCCAGCTCGACGACCTCGGCCAGGCGCAGGTCCGCCCGGTCGAGCAGTGCCGTGTACTCCTCCCGGCTGCGCTCGGCGCCGCCGTCGAAGATCGCCAGCATCCGCATGTCGATGTCCTTGCCCAGGTGCGGCGCCTCGTCGTCGGGCAGCACCACCTCCAGCACCAGGACGCGGCCGCCGGGGTTCATCGCCCGGCGGACGTTGCGCAGGATCGTGACCGCGTCCTCGTCGTCCCAGTTGTGCAGGACGCTGGCCAGCAGGTAGACGTCGCCGCCCGCCGGGACCTCGGTGAAGAAGTCGCCGGTGACGACCTCGCTCCGCTCGCCCAGCCCCTCGGCGGCCAGCAGCTCCCTGGCCCGGTCGGCCACGTGCTCCAGGTCGAACAGGATGCCGCGCATGTCCGGGTTGGCGTGCAGGACCGTGGCCAGGATGTGGCCCTTGCCGCCGGCCACGTCCACCATGGTCGCGGTGGCCGGGAAGTCGTACCGCTTGGCCAGGCCCTCGGTGAAGGGGATCGCGCGGGCGGTCATGTAGTCGTCGAACAGCTTGCCCGCTCCGGGGTTGGCCGCCAGGTAGTCGTACAGGTGGCCGTAGCGGGCGGCGAAGGCCGAGCCGCCGTCGCGGACGGTCGCGGGCAGGTTGCCCATGGCGTGCCAGAAGCCCTCCTCGCCGAGCATCCTGATCGACGAGCGCACCGAGTCGGGCACGTCCGACCGCAGCGCCGTGCCGCGCTCGGTCAGGTCGAACGTGTCCGGCCCGGCGCCGCGGACCACGCCCATCCCGGCCAGCTCGCGCAGCACGCGGCGCAGCCGGGGGACGTCGGCCTCGCAGCGGGCGGCCAGGTCGGCGGTGGTGAGCGGACCGTGGGCGAGATGGTCGGCCAGGCCGAGCTCCGCCATGGTGAGCAGAGCGGCGAAGCGCGAGATGTCGGCCACGGCCCCCCAAAGGAGGTCATCCGAGTGGGGCATGGGGTCCTTCCAGAAGTCAGACGTTGCGGTTGGCCTGCCGGTGCCACACCAGCAGGCGGCGCTCGGCCAGCACGAACAGCGAGTTCACCAGGTAGCCGAGGATGCCGAGCAGGGCGATCGCGGCCCACACGCCGGGCCCGTCGAAGCTGCGCTGGGCCTGCAGCAGCTGGTAGCCGATGCCGTCCGTGCTGCCGAACAGCTCGGAGATCACCATGAGGATCAGCGCCAGCGACAGGCTCAGCCGCAGCCCGGCGAAGATCTTCGGCGAGGCGGCGGGGAGCACGACGACGCGCAGGTGCTGTGCCTTGGACAGGCCGAACACGGTGGCGGTCTCGGTGTAGGTGCGGTCCACGGCCCGGACGCCCTCGATCGTGTTGAGCAGCACCGGCCAGATCACGCCGAACACGATCGTGGCGAGCTGCATGCCGAGCTGCGCGTACTCGGTGCGCGCGAACAGCGCGACGAACAGCGGCAGCAGCAGCGGCGGCGGGATCGCCCGGCCGAACTCGAACAGCGCGTCCACGTAGTCGGTGGCCGCCTTGGAACGGCCGAGCGCCACGCCGAGCAGCACCCCGAGCAGCGAGGCCAGGATCCAGCCGCTGAACATGCGGCCGAGGCTGGGCAGGATGTTGCCGATCGCGTCTTCGGTGAGGAACAGGTGGGAGACGGGCCCGGAGAACCACATCTGGTACATGCTGGTGACGATGGTGAGCGGCGGCGGGAAGTCGCTGTCGTCGATCAGCCGCCCGAGCAGCTCCCAGACGACCAGCACGACCGGCACCACCCACAGCCTGGACAGCCGCCTCACGACTCCGACGCTCCCATCCGGACGCGGTGCCAGCGGAACAGCCGCCGCTCGCCGGCCAGCAGGACGAGGTTCGCGAACACCCCGAACGCCCCGGCCCAGAACGTCGCCGCCATGATCAGGTCCATCCGGTTGCCGCTGCCCGCCTGGATCGTGTAGACGCCGATCCCGGCCGTGCCGCCGGCCAGCAGCTCGGCGCTGACCGCGAGCACGAGCGCGATGCCGGCCGCGATCCTGATGCCGGTCGCGACGAAGGGCGCGGCGCTCGGCAGGCTGACCCGGGCCAGCACGGCCAGGCGGCCGAAGCCGAAGCTGCGCAGCGACTCCTTGGCCAGCGGGTCCACGTCCTGCATGCCGTACAGGGTGTTGATCAGGATCGGCCACATGGACGCGTACACGATGACCGAGACCTTCATCAGGCCGTCCACCGGGATCAGCAGGATCGCCAGCGGGATGATCGCCACCGAGGGGATCGGGCGCATGAACTCCAGCAGCGGCCGGATCGCCCGCTCCACCGGCGGCACCGCCCCCAGCAGCACGCCCAGCGGCACGGCCACGACGATGGCGGCGAGCAGGCCGAGCGCCCAGTTGGTGAGGGTGGTGACCAGGCCCTCCGTGAACACCGGGTCGGCGAGCAGGCGCACGGCTTCGTACAGGATGACGGAGGGCGCCGGGAAGATCACGCCGTCGCTCAGTGCGAAGCGGATGACCAGCTCACCGGCGATGAGGAACCCCGCGGCGCCGGCGGCGCCGCGGAGCAGACGCGCGGTGTTCATCAGCTTGCAGGGGCGGCGATGACCGACTTCACGTCGACCGGGCTGGTGAGGTACTTGTACTCCAGCATCAGGTCGGCGACCTTCTGCAGCCGGTTCTCGTTCAGCTCGCTCGGGTACGTGCCGAGCGTGATCACCGAGGCCGTCTTGGCGTCGATCTTGGTGTACTTCGGCAGCGTCTCCTCGATGACCTTGCGGTCACTGGAGGCGAGCTGCTGCGCCTTGGCGATGGCCCGCTGGAAGGCGGCCAGCGTCTTCGGGTACTTCTGCACCCAGTCCTCGGTGGCCATCCAGCCGGCGATGGGGAAGTCCTCCGTCTGGCCGGTCATGGTGTCGGCGAGCTTGCGGAAGCCGAAGGCGCTCTGGTTGGCGGTGATGAACGGCTCGGTCATCCAGCCCGCGTCCGCCTGCGCGGAGTTGATCGCGTTGCCCTGCTCAGGGAACGGCTTCTCCACGAACTTGACGTCGGACTCGGTCAGACCGGCGACCTTGAGCTGCGTCTCCACGGCCAGGGTGGCGATGTTCCTGAGGTTGTTGACGTAGATCGTCTTGTCCTTCAGGTCCGCCACCGTCTTGATGGGGGAGTCCTTGGGCACCATGATGTTGAACGTGTTCGGCGCGGCCTGGTACATGTCCGCGACCAGCTTGATCTTCTTGCCCTTGCTCACCGCGAGGAAGGTCGAGACGTAGTTGGTCTGCGAGATGTCGAGCGCGCCGCTCTCGATCTGCGGCAGCGCCGCCGCGCCACCGGTGATGGTGACCGGCTCGACGGTCAGTCCCTCTTCCTTGAAGAAGCCCTTTTCGTTGGCAAGATAGACCGACACAACGTCGGGCACGGGGAGGGCGCCGACCTTGATGGTGGTCTTCTCCAGGCCCTTGCTGTTGGCCGAGCTCTTCGCGGTCTCGCCGCTGCCTCCGCCGCAGCCGGCAAGGGTGAGCGCCAGAGCCACGCCGACGACAATGGCGTGACCGCGCATAGTGCGTGTCATGGGGGGTTCTCCTACCAGGGGGAAGTTCCGGAGATCGGCACGGGATGCCGGGCGTGAAGCGTACCGGAGCCGACTTCGGATCTACAGCGCTATGCCGCGTATATGTTGGTTTATCGCGAAAATATGACAAATCGGCGCTATAGATGTAAATCTGAAGATTAAGTATGTTTAGTGGCGATATGTCCGTATTGGGACGGTGGTTGCGCTCCGTGTGCACTGGTATGCGACGTGAAGGGAGTGCGATGTGGAACGGTTGAAAACCACCGAAACGTTGGCCTAAGTATGAGGTTTGTGCTCAAATTGGGCCTCGAACTTGCCTGCGATCACTCGTCCGCGTGACGAAGCCGCTGATTCCCCCTGAAGCAGGCCATGGCGAGAGGTTGCCACCAGTGAGGACAACAACGACCGGATCCGGTCGTGGCAGGGCTCCGGACGCCCCGGAAAAGGCCGCGGACGGCGAGGTGCAGCAGGCCCACCCGCCCAAGGCGGGCAGCCCGTTCGCCCTGCGCAACTGGCGCGTGCGTACCCGCCTCATCGCCCTCATCGCCATTCCCACCCTCGTCGCCGTCGTCCTCGGCGCCCTGCGGGTCACGACGTCGATCAACAGCGCCCAGCAGTACCAGGACATCAGCAGCGTGGGGACCCTGGTCGCACAGCTCGGCGAGCTCTCCCGCGACCTCGGGCTCGAACGCGACCTGGCCACCCGCCACGTCGCCACCAACCGCGGAGCCTCCGACGAGCAGCGGTTGAAGAGCCAGCACGAGATCGTCGACAAGCGCATCGCCAGCACCCTTGAGGCGGGGAAGAAGTCCGAAACGTCGCTGTCCGACCTCGGCAAGAAGTCCCTCGACCACATCCGGATCCGGCTCGGCCAGATCCCCACGATGCGCAAGGCCGTCGCCGAGACCAAGCTCGGCCCGCTGCCCACCAGCGAGAAGTACTCCGAGGTCATCGCCGAGCTGCTGCAGCTCTACGACGAGCTCGGCCAGGGCTCCACGGACGAGGAGATCATCGCCACCAGCGCGGCCCTGCGCGCCGTCGCCCGCGCCGAGGAGGAGGCCTCCAAGCAGCGCGGCCTGCTGACCAGCGCCCTGATCAGAGGTTCGTTCGAGGAGCCGGAGTACAACGCCTTCCTCGACGCCCGCTCCCGCCGCAACAGCGAGCGCGACTCCTTCCGCGCCGTCGCCACGCCCGCGCAGCGCCAGTTCTACGACAACACCGTCGCCAGCCTGAAGATCGGCCGCGCCGAGTTCTACGCCAGCCGTGCGGTGCTGCTGCACAACGCCAATGATTCACTGCGCCGGCTCGACACCTCGACCAGGGACGACACCGACCAGTGGTTCCAGTCCATCACCGAGACCGTCGAGCGCCTGCACACCGTGCAGAAGTCGCTGTCGGAGCAGATCGCCACCCGAAGCGCCGACATCGCCAGCAGCGACCGGCAGCTCGCCGCGATCAACATCGGCGTCGTGGTGGGCCTGCTCGTCCTGGTCCTCGCGATCACCGCCCTGATGGCCGGCTCGCTGGTACGCCCGCTGCGCCGCCTGCGCTCGGACGCCCTGAAGATCGCCGGCCAGACGCTGCCCGACCTGGTCAGGCAGCTGCGCAACACCGACGTCAGCCCGGAACAGCTCCAGGTCCCGCCGATCGAGGTCAACTCCAGGGACGAGATCGGTGAAGTCGCCCGCGCCTTCGACGAGGTCCACCGCGAAGCCGTCCGGCTGGCCGGCGAGGAGTCCAGGCTCCGCTCGAACGTCAACGCGATGTTCGTGAACCTGTCGCGCCGCAGTCAGACGCTGGTGGAGCGGCAGATCACCCTGATCGACGGTCTGGAGCAGGGTGAGCAGGACGAGCAGCGGCTGGGCAACCTGTTCAAGCTGGACCACCTGGCCACGCGTATGCGGCGCAACAGTGAGAACCTGCTGGTGCTGGCCGGTCAGGATCCGCCGCGGCGCTGGAGCCAGCCGGTCAAGCTGGTCGACGTGGCCCGCGCCTCCCTGTCGGAGGTCGAGAACTACGAGCGGGTCGTCCTGGAGGTGCCCGAGGGCGTCTCCATCGCCGGCCAGGCCGTCAACGACGTCATCCACCTGCTGGCCGAGCTCATCGAGAACGCGCTGTCGTTCTCCCCGCGCGAGACCCGCGTCCCCGTCTCCGGCAGCAGGATCGACGGCGGCGGGATCATGCTCTCCATCAGCGACTCCGGCATCGGCATGACCGGCGACGAGCTGGTCCAGGCCAACGAGCGCCTGACCGACGCCCCCACCGTGGACGTGTCGGTCTCCCGCCGCATGGGCCTGTTCGTGGTCGCCAGGCTGGCCCACCGGCACGGCATCAGGGTGCAGCTGCGCCCGCACGGCTCCGGCGGCCTGACCGCCATGGTCCTCATCCCCGAGACGCTGCTCGGCGCGCAGCCCGCCGCGGTCGCCGGCGCGGGCGGCAACACCGCCGCCACGACCGCCCGCGAGGACGCCTTCGCCGCCTCCCAGCCCGCCGCCGGGAGCCAGCAGTGGCCCGGCGCCTCGGGCGGCTTCGGGCTCGTCCCCGGGCACCCGTCCTACCCGTCGTACCCGTCCGAGCCGGCCGGCGGGTCGTGGCCGTCGATGCCGAACTCGCTGCCGTCGTCCATGCCGTCCGCGATGCCGCAGTGGCCCTCGACGGAGTCGACGAACACCGGCTCCGACTGGCTGCCGGACTCGTCGTCCGACGTCTGGGTGTCCTCGCGCGGGCCGGTCACCGGGGAGCACGCGCCGCCGCAGCGCGGCCTGCCCCCCGAGGAGCCCCGCCCCTGGTCGGCTCCGCCGCAGGAGACGTCGCCCGCGTCCAAGTACGACTACCCCGAGACCGAGTCGGCGGCGACCGGCCCGATCCCCGTCGTCAAGCCCGCCTCCGGCGGGGACGAATACCTGCCGATATTCGCCGCGGTGGAGTCGGCCTGGTTCGACCAGGGCGAGCCGAGCGCCACCTGGGGCTCGGCCAAGGCCGACGCCGGCTGGAACGCGGCGGCGTCCGTGGTGGAGCCCGTACGCGACGGCTCGACGGCGGCCGGGCTGCCCAAGCGGGTGCCCAAGGCCAACCTGGTGCCCGGATCGGCGGACACGGCGTCCGCGCCCAAGGGCGTGGCTCCCATGCCGTCGGTCTCGCCCGACCGGGTGCGCAGCAGGTTGTCGAGCTTCCAACAGGGCTTCCGAGCAGCGCGTGACGACATCAGCGAGGGCAGGACATACCAATCCGGCCCGAGGAACGACAGTAGGGAGGAGGGCGCGTGAATGACCTGAGCCACTCGGCGCGCGGAGTCGACTGGTTGATCACCGACTTCGTCAGTACCGTCCCGGGGGTCGCGCACGCGGTGGTCGTGTCATCCGACGGCTTGCCGCTCGCGGCTTCGTCGGGTTTTCCGGCTGACCGGGCCGATCAACTGGCCGCCATCGCGTCGGGACTGGTGAGTCTCACGCAGGGCGCGGCCAGGGTGTTCGAGGGTGGTGCGGTCAACCAGACGATCGTGGAGATGCAGCGCGGGCTGATGCTGATCATGTCGATCAGCGACGGCTCGTGCCTGGCGGTCCTGGCTGCTCCCGACTGTGACATGGGGCTGGTGGCGTACCAGATGACCTTGATGGTGGACCGCGCCGGTCAGGTGCTGACCCCGGCGGTGCGCGCGGAGCTGCGCGCCAGCCAGACCAGGTGATGTAGGTGACGGATTCCTGGAACAGCGGTGGTTGGGAGCCCCAGCCGCCGGTCAGCTCGGACCCGGCCTCGCCGGTGCGCCCGTACGCGGTGACGGGCGGGCGTACCGCGCCCAAGGTCAAGCTGGCCATGGAGGCCCTGGTCTCGTCGGCTACGGCCGAACACCGGGAGTTCTCCCACATCACCCCCGAGTACAAGGCGATCAGCCAGCTCTGCCGTCAGGTGCGTTCGGTCGCCGAGGTGTCGGCGCTGCTGCGGATCCCGCTCGGTGTGGTGCGTGTTCTGATCGCTGACATGGCGGCCGAGGGCCTGGTTCGGGTGCATCAGCCGCAGCTGGATGCGGGTAGGCCGGACGTCAACCTGCTGGAAAGGGTGCTCAGTGGACTTCGCAGGCTCTAGCCCCGGTCTGACCTCGACGAAGATCGTGGTGGCCGGCGGCTTCGGCGTGGGCAAGACGACGTTCGTCGGCGCGGTCTCGGAGATCATGCCGCTCACGACGGAGGCCGTCATGACCGACGCCTCCGCGGGCATCGACGACCTGGGCATGACGCCGCTGAAGTCGACCACGACCGTCGCGATGGACTTCGGCCGCGTCTCGCTCGACCGCGACCTGATCCTCTATCTGTTCGGCACGCCCGGACAGCACCGGTTCTGGTTCATGTGGGACGACCTCGTGCGCGGCGCCATCGGCGCCGTCGTCCTGGTCGACACCCGCCGCCTGGCCGACAGCTTCCCCGCGATCGACTATTTCGAGGAGGCGCAACTCCCCTTCATCGTGGGGATCAACGGCTGGGACGGCACGTACGCCCACAGCGACGCCGAGGTCCGCGACGCCCTCACGCTGGCCCCCCACATCCCGCTGGTGCGTCTCGACGCCCGCCAGAAGGACTCGGTCAAAAGCGCTCTGATCAACCTCGTCGAGCACGCGTTGACCGTCCGGATGGCCGTGCCAGGCTGGAGCGGCTAGGAGAGCGGATAGGCTGAAGTCTTAGACGTACATTCGCTTCGAGGACTGGCCAACCACGTGTTCGAGACGCTTTCCGACCGGCTGACATCGGTCTTCTCCTCCCTCCGATCCAAGGGTCGGCTGTCCGACGCCGACATCGACGCCACCGCCCGCGAGATCCGCATCGCCCTGCTCGAGGCCGATGTCGCGCTCCCGGTGGTCAAGGCGTTCGTCGCCCAGGTCAAGGAGCGCGCCCGCGGCGCCGAGGTCTCCCAGGCGCTCAACCCGGCGCAGCAGGTCGTCAAGATCGTCAATGACGAGCTGATCGAGATCCTCGGCGGCGAGACCCGCAGGCTCCGCTTCGCCAAGACCGCGCCGACCGTCGTCATGCTCGCGGGTCTCCAGGGCGCCGGCAAGACCACCCTGGCCGGCAAGCTGGCCCGGTGGCTGCGCGATCAGGGCCACGCGCCCCTGCTGGTCGCCGCCGACCTCCAGCGGCCCAACGCCGTGCAGCAGCTCCAGGTCGTGGGCGAGCGCGCCCAGGTCGCCGTCTTCGCGCCCGAGCCGGGCAGCGGCGTCGGCGACCCGGTCGACGTCGCCCGCCGCTCGATCGACGAGGCCAGGCGGCTCAACCACGACATCGTCATCATCGACACCGCCGGTCGCCTGGGCATCGACCAGGAGATGATGAAGCAGGCCGCCGACATCCGCGACGCGGTCCGCCCCGACGAGGTCCTGTTCGTGGTCGACGCCATGATCGGCCAGGACGCCGTCACCACGGCCCAGGCGTTCATGGACGGCGTCGGCTTCGACGGCGTCGTGCTGACCAAGCTCGACGGCGACGCCCGCGGCGGCGCCGCGCTGTCGGTGCGGCACATCACCGGCCGTCCGATCATGTTCGCCTCCACCGGCGAGAAGCTGGAAGACTTCGACGCCTTCCACCCCGACCGGATGGCCTCCCGCATCCTCGACATGGGTGACATCCTCACCCTGATCGAGCAGGCGCAGAAGACGTTCGACGAGGAGCAGGCCGCCAAGATGGCGGGCAAGCTCACCTCGGGCGAGAACTTCACGCTCGACGACTTCCTCGAGCAGATGATGATGGTCCAGAAGATGGGCCCCATCAAGAACCTGCTCGGCATGATGCCCGGCATGGGGCAGATGCGCGACCAGCTCAACTCCATCGACGACCGCGACCTCGACCGCATCGCCGCCATCATCCGCTCGATGACGCCCGGCGAGCGCCAGGACCCGAAGATCATCAACGGCTCCCGCCGCGCCCGCATCGCCGCCGGCTCCGGCGTCACGGTCAGCGCCGTGAGCAACCTCGTCACGCGCTTCTTCGAGGCGCAGAAGATGATGAAGCGGGTGGCCGGGGGCATGGGGCTGCCGGGCATGCCCGGGGGGCGCGGGAAGGCGTCCAAGGCCCAGAAGAAGGCCAAGAAGGGGCGGCGCGTCAGCGGCGACCCGCGCAAGGCGGGCCTGGAGAAGTCGGCGTCCCCGTCGCCCGACGGCGAGGGCGGCGCGCCCAAGGCCGGGGGAGTGCTGGGGAACCTGGGCGGCAAGCTGCCGCCGGGGCTCGAATTGCCGCCGGGCTTCGACCCGTCGAAGCTGAAGCTGCCCGGGCAGTAGCCGCGCCGACCGGGGCGGGCATCCGTCCCGCCCGCCCCTGCCCGGCCTGCACGTTTGCCGGGCCTGCCTGCCCGGACTGCCTGCACGTCTGCCGGGGCCTGCCTGTACGTCTGCGGGGTCCTGCCGCGTCCGCCTCCCGCGCCTGCTAGGCGGGTCCTTTTCACGTGTTGTCTGGCGTGGTCTGTCTAATACGTGGCCATCTGTCGCGCGCGTCCTTGCCGGGCGCGCCTGTCCCTCGACCACGACCTCGGGCTGGCCGACCGGCGCGTCTGTCTGTTCGCCGCGCCTGTCTGGCGCCCGACTCGGAGCCGTGTCTCTTACGCGTGCCATGGCGGGCCTCGCCCCGCACCGGAAGCTCTGGGCATCCAGGCGCGCCCTTACACCTGCGTCCCCTTGCGGTGGCGGCCCCTTACGTCGGCGCCCCTTGCGGTGGCGGCCTCTGTGCTGGCGGTCCCTGTGCTGGCGTCCCTTGCGGTGGCGGTCCTGTGCTGGCGGGTTTTGGCGCCGGTCTTTCTCGCCCCGGCGCCCTTTTCGCGCCGGTCCTTCTCGTACTACCCCTACTCGCGCCGCCTTCATGACGGTGGTTTGTGCGTCGGGGCTGTGCCGCTGTTCGCCGGTGTGTTCGCGCTCGCCCGAACGGGTGCGCGCCCGGGACCGTGGTCGGTCACCGGGCGCGCGGATGTGAGGCCGTTCGGCCTGCTCTAACGGCAGAGGAGCATCCACTGCAGAGCAGGGTCCATGAGAAGCCACCCTGAGGCGGCCGTTACGGGCATCCACATCGGCAGGCCGGTGAGCGGCGACCTCTGGGTCACCCAGGCGTCTTCGTGCGCCGGGCCGAACCCGCCGCCGTGGTCGCCGGGCCATTGATGACCGCCGGGGCCGCCGTGGTGGTGCGGCTCATGCGGGTTGTCCGGCCACTCACAAGGAGGCCAGTAGCCCTTCTCGTGCGGCTTGTGAGTCTTGTGTGGCTTGTGAGTGCAGTCATGCGTGGGCGTTGGGCTCGGCGTGGGCGTCGGCGTCACAATGGGCGTCGGGTTCGGCGTCGGTGTCACGGTGGGTGTCGGCGTGACCGTGGGTGTGGGTGTCACGGTGGGTGTCGGCGTCACCGTGGGCGTCGGTGTCACAGTCGGTGTGGGCGTCACCGTGGGTGTCGGTGTCACGGTGGGCGTAGGAGTGACTGTCGGCGTCGGCGTCACGGTGGGCGTCGGGTTCGGCGTCGGCGTGACCGTGGGCGTCGGCGTCACGGTGGGCGTGACCGTGGGGGTCACCGTGGGGGTCACTGTGGGGGTCACCGTGGGGGTGGGGGTCACGGTGGGCGTAGGAGTGACGGTGGGCGTGGGTGTCGGGGTCGCCGTGGGGGTGATCGTGGGCGTCGGGGTGGGCTGGTTGGGGACGCAGTTGACCTCCACCCGGCCGATGGTGACCTCCGTGAGCGGCCCTTCGTAGACGACGTTCCCATCGGCGTCCCGCAGGCTGGCCGAGATCGAGATCGTCATGTCCGCCTCGGCGGAGGTCGCGTCGTTCGTCGTGGCGTTGTCGGTCCGAACCACCGTCAGGATCCCGTCGTACACGCCGGGGTACCCGAGCTGCGCGCCCGTCGCGGGCACCTCCGTGGTCCCCTGGTCCACGGGCACGCCGAGCACCGTGATGGTCCCCGGCGCCGCCTGTACGGACGCCATCGCCGGAGCCGGCGGCGTGCACCGCGCGTGCGTCTCCACGTTGCCCGTGACCAGCAGCGGCTCGGACGCGTCCGGGTTGAGCTGAAGGGTGTTGACGACCAGTTGGGCGCTGGCCTCCCAGACGTCCGGCGCGTCGAGGCCGTCGGCCTGGATCTGTTCGTTGGCCAGGCTGACGAAGTCGGTGACCCCGTCGGGGTCGCTCCAGTCGCCGGTGTCGGTGCCGGGGTCGGGCCCGACGGACGCCGTGCCCCAGGTGCCGGAGAAGCCCGGCTGGCCCAGTTCCGGGATCCCGGTGATGGTCAGGCCGATACCGTTGGCGTTGGCGAACTCGCCCGCCGCGGCGGTGGCCGTAAGCCCGAACAAGGCGCCAGTGAGCAGGACGGACGCGCCGGCGGTGAGCAGCCGCGCGCGCGTGAACAGCGGATTGGTCGTGGTGGTCACCCACCCATTCCGCAGTGAAGTTGATCAAGTCGGGCGAGGTGACACGCGGCCCTTGCCGAGCCTTTGCCGCGGCCTGCCGGGACAGGTCGAAGGCACTGTCCGCGGTCTGGCAGAATGACATGTTGGAACATCGTGACCAGGTGGGTGCCCTCTCATCTCCTGCCGGCCACGCCTGTCCCTGGAACGTCCTCTCATCGTGCCCCACTCGATGAGGTGCCGTTCACCCACGCTCGAATGCAGGAGAGACCACACCAGTGGCAGTCAAGATCAAGCTCAAGCGGCTCGGCATGATCCGCAACGCTCAGTACCGAATCGTCGTCGCCGACAGCCGCACCAAGCGTGACGGCCGGGCGATCGAGGAGATCGGCCTGTACCACCCGAAGGAAAACCCTTCGCGCATCGAGGTCAACGCCGAGCGTGCGGCCTACTGGCTGGGTGTCGGCGCGCAGCCGACCGAGCCGGTGCTCAAGCTGCTCAAGCTCACCGGTGACTGGCAGAAGTTCAAGGGCGAGGCCGCCCCGGCGCCGCTGCTGGTCGCCGAGCCCGCGCCCGACCGTCACGCCCTCTACGAGGCCGCGGCCAAGGAGGCGCTGTCCGGTGGCGACACCGGCACGGCCGCCACCACGGCGCCCAAGCGTGCCAAGAAGAAGGAAGAGGCTGAGGCCGCCCCCGCCGCCGAGACCCCGACCGAGGGCGAGGGCTGACGTGCTCGAGGAGGCTCTCGAGCACCTCGTTAAGGGCATCGTCGAACATCCCGACGATGTCCGGGTCCGCGCTCGCCGCATTCGCAGCGGGCGCGTCCTGGAGGTCCGGGTGCACCCCGAGGACCTGGGCAAGGTCATCGGACGCGGCGGGCGCACCGCCAAGGCGCTGCGCACCGTTGTGAACGCCCTGGCCGACGGGAAGTACGTACGGGTCGATCTGCTCGACCTGGACGAAGCAGTCCGTTAGCGTCAGGAATTCGCGCCCTCATCGGTCCCGAAAGGGCTGATGGGGGCGCTTGCGTTAGGAGAAGGTGGATTTACGTGCAGCTGGTCGTCGGCCGGATAGGCCGTCCGCACGGTGTACGCGGCGAGGTCACCGTGGAGGTGCGCACCGACGATCCCGAGCTGCGCTTCGCCGAGGGCCTGGCAGTCGCGACCGACCCGGCGAGCGCGGGGCCGCTCGTGATCGAGAGCCGCCGCTGGCACAAGGGCGTGCTGCTGATCGCGTTCGAGGGGGTTCGCGGCCGCGACGCCGCCGAGGAGCTCCGGGGCACCATGCTGGTCATCGACTCCGCCGACGTGGAGTCGTCGGACGACCCGGACGAGTTCCACGACCACCAGCTCGTCGGGCTGGCGGTGGAGACCGTGTCCGGCGAGCCCGTCGGTGAGGTCACCGACGTGCTGCACCACGGCCAGGACCTGCTGGTCGTACGCCGGCGCGGGCAGGACGACGCGCTCATCCCGTTCGTTAAGGCCCTGGTGCCCGAGGTCGATCTGACGGGCGGGCGCCTGGTCGTCGACCCGCCAGAGGGCCTGCTGTGATGCGCCTCGACATCATCTCCATCTTCCCCGAGTACTTCGCCCCGCTCGACGTCTCGCTGATCGGCAAGGCGCGCGAGCGCGGCACCCTCGACGTACGCGTCCACCAGCTCCGCGACTGGGCGCACGACGTGCACAGGACGGTCGACGACACGCCGTACGGCGGCGGTCCCGGCATGGTGATGAAGCCCGAGGTCTGGGGCGAGGCCATCGACTCGGTGATCGGCGACGGCGCGCCGCGGGTCATCGTGCCGACGCCGAGCGGGCGGCCGTTCACCCAGGAGATGGCCCAGGAGCTGGCCGCCGAGCCGTGGCTGCTGTTCGCCTGCGGGCGCTACGAGGGCATCGACTCGCGGGTCATGGCCGAGTACGGCGCCCGGCTGCGGGTCGACGAGGTCAGCATCGGCGACTACGTGCTGGCCGGCGGCGAGGTCGCGGTGCTGGTGATGGTCGAGGCCGTCGGCAGGCTGCTGCCCGGCGTGCTGGGCAACGCCCAGTCGGCCGTGGACGACTCCTTCGCGCCGGGTTCGATGCAGAACCTGGTGGAAGGCCCGGTCTACACCAAGCCGCCGGTCTGGCGCGGGCACGAGGTTCCCTCGGTGCTGCTGTCCGGACATCACGGAAAAGTCGCCCGATGGCGACGGGACGAGGCGCTCCGGCGTACGGTGCGGAACCGGCCGGAACTGGCCGCGGCGCTCGATCCCGAGACGCTCGACAAGCACGACAGAAAGCTGCTCGACGAGCTCTCGTTTCGCGTCCGGCCAGAAGATGTGGCAAACTGAATCGCTGCCGACCATCACACGGTTGGTCCGTCATGCCCGGGTAACGGTCCCGGGTTCATCAAATCAGCAAGCGTGTCCGCCGCGAGCTCCGGCCGGGTGGACCTCCGCGTGCTCGCGAGGACTTGAGGACAGCTCTCATGCACACGAAGATCCAGGAGCTCGAGAAGGCGACCCTTCGGAGCGACGTCCCGGCGTTCCGCCCCGGTGACACGCTCGAGGTCCACGTACGAGTCGTCGAAGGCAACCGCTCCCGTATCCAGGTCTTCAAGGGTTTCGTGCTGCGCCGGCAGGGCAGCGGCGCCCGCGAGACCTTCACGGTCCGCAAGGTCAGCTACGGCGTCGGCGTCGAGCGCACCTTCCCGGTGCACAGCCCGGTCATCGAGAAGATCGTGCTCGTGACCCGCGGTGACGTGCGTCGCGCCAAGCTCTACTACATGCGCGACCTGCGCGGCAAGGCCGCCCGTATCCGCGAGAAGCGTGAGGCCACGCCCGCGAAGTAACCCCAATCTTTTCCGAAAGGCCCGTGCACCGCACGGGCCTTTCGGCTTTGCGGGGCCATTTCCTTTATGTGGAGCGACTCGTGCGTGGGTGTAACGTCGGTCGAGGCTTGTCGAGCCGTTCCATCATCTAGGCTCGTCAGCGATGACAAGCGAAGACCAGGAGTACGGCGCCTCGCGCCGCCCTGTCGAGGACGAGGTGGACGTGGTCGCCGAAGAGACTCAGAAGCCGGCAAAGGGCGACAAGGAGAAGAAGGGGTCGTTCTGGAAAGAACTCCCCGTACTTGTCGTTGTGGCCCTCGTGCTGGCCCTGATCATCAAGACGTTCGTGATCCAGGCCTTCTACATTCCGTCGGAGTCCATGGAGAACACCCTGCTCAAGAACGACAGGGTCCTGGTCAACAAGCTCGTCTACCACACCCGTGACATCGAGCGCGGCGACGTGGTGGTCTTCTCCGGCGTCGATTCCTGGGACGGCGAGTTCGAGGTCGAGGAGCCGTCCAACCCGATCGCGGGCTTCTTCCGCTGGGTCGGCACGGCCTTCGGCGTCGTCCCCGGCGAGAAGGACTACATCAAGCGGGTCATCGGCGTGGGCGGCGACCACGTCAAGTGCTGCGACTCCAAGGGGCGCATCACGGTCAACGGCACGGCCATCGACGAGGAGAGCTACCTCTATCCGGGCAATGTGCCGTCCGACCGGTTCTTCGACATCACCGTGCCGCCCGGGCGGCTGTGGGTGATGGGCGACCACCGTTCCGTCTCGCTCGACTCCCGCTCGCACACCGGCGACCAGGGCGGCGGCTCGATCCCCGAAGGTCAGGTCATCGGCCGGGCCTTCGTGATCGTCTGGCCGTTCAACAGGGCGGGCGTGTTGTCCATACCCGACACCTTCGCGCAGCCCGCGCTCCAGGCACTCGGAGGGGCCGTACCGCTGGTGGCCGGGTTCGGGCTGGCCGTACCCTTGGTCCTGGTTCGTCGGCGCCGGTTGGGGAGGAAGCGCTGATGGCCGTCACCAAGAAGGCGGAGGGCGTGGCCAAAGAGAAGAAAAAGGGCGGCTTCCGGGAGACCGTCCTGCTGCTGGTGCTCGGCGTGGGCATCGCGTTGCTGCTCCAGGCGTTCGTGATCGGGTCGTTCTACATCCCGTCGGAGTCGATGGAGAACACCCTGCTCATCAACGACCGGGTCTTCGTCAACAAGCTGGCGGGCGATCCCGAGCGCGGCGACATCGTGGTCTTCAAGGGCTGGCGCACCGGCGAGGACACCATCAAGCGGGTCATCGGCGTCGGCGGCGACAAGGTGGTGTGCTGCGACTCCAAGCACCGCATCAGCGTCAACGGCACGCCGCTCGACGAGGAGTCGTACCTCTACCCCGGCGACTTCGGCGGTGGCGACAAGTTCAGCGTCACCGTCCCGGCCGGCAAACTGTGGCTGATGGGCGACCACCGCACCGCCTCGGCGGACTCGCGGGCCCACATGGACGAGCCCGGCGGCGGCTTCATCTCCGTCGACGACGTGATCGGCAAGGCGGTCGTCCGCTACTGGCCGTTGTCGCGCGGCTACCTGTTCTCCACGCCCGAGACTTTCGACAAGGTCAAGTAAGGGGCTTTCGGTCGCGGTTTGCGGCGAATGGGGCGTACGCTTCGAGTGTCATGACAGTTGCGTTCCGCCCTCGACCGAGCGTCGTCCGGCGCGATTCCGGACTCTACGCCTACGAGCGGGCGCTGGCCCGCCGTGGGCTGACCCCGATCGCGGGCGTCGACGAGGCAGGCCGTGGCGCCTGCGCCGGGCCGCTGGTCGTCGCGGCCGTCGTCCTGCGCAGGGAGATCGACGGTCTCGGTGACTCCAAGGTGCTGTCCCCGCCGGTGCGCGAGCGCCTGTACGACCGCGTCGTCGCCACCGCCCACGTGGGCGTCGTGGTGATCCCGGCCGCCGAGATCGACGCCCGAGGGCTGCACAGGAGCAACATCTCCGGAATGCGGCGGGCTGTGGCGCAGTTGCCATGTGATCCGGAGTACATCCTCACGGACGGCTTCCCGGTGCCCGGCATGCCCGCGCCGTCCCTGGCGGTGTGGAAGGGGGATCAGGTGGCCGCCTGCGTGGCGGCCGCGTCGATCGTGGCCAAGGTGACGAGGGACCGCCTCATGGTCGAGCTGGATCGAAGGTTCCCTCAGTACGGTTTTGCCGAGCACAAGGGGTATGTCACGCCAGGACACCGTTTGGCACTGGAGAGACATGGCCCGTGCCCCGAACACCGTTACTCCTTCGTCACGGTGGCCAGGGGGATGGGTGAAAATGAGATGGGGGCCGGGGTTGCCTGAGCAGGCGAACCGGGGGACCGGTACGACAGGAGGACCGCGATGAGCGCAGAGGATCTCGAAAAATACGAAACCGAGATGGAGCTGCAGCTTTACCGCGAATACCGTGATGTCGTCGGTTTGTTCACATACGTCGTGGAGACTGAGCGTCGGTTCTACCTGACCAACTCGGTCGACCTCGACGTCCGTACGGCGGAGAACGGCGACGTCTTCTTCGATGTGAAGATGCAGGACGCCTGGGTCTGGGACATGTACCGGCCGGCGCGGTTCGTGAAGAACGTGCGGGTGGTCACGTTCAAGGATGTGAACGTGGAAGAGCTGGCCAAGGCCGATCTGGAGATGCCCAAGGAAGGGTTCTCGGGGTAGGCCGAGGGGGCGCCGTCGAGGCGGGGGCCGGTGGTGCGGCGGGTGTTGCTGGTGCGTCCGGCTGTGGCGGCGTGTTGGGCTCGGTCGAGCTTGTGCTCGCTCCTGGAGTTCCAGGGTTCTGGGGTTGAGGCGTGACCCGCGGCTGCCACGCCTCATCGGGGCACCCATCGCTCTGGGGCTATTGGTCCCAGAAAGTCTTGTGCTGGTTGACCAACGCTGACCTCATCGGCCCGACACCTTGCACCATGCATACCTGCAAGCATGCTGAGCACCGCCTCCTGCACGCCGGGAACCTGCTCCGCGCCGTGGCGCCCGCCGGGTGCTCGCTGGGCAGGTGTCGGCACACGTTGGGCCCCGCCGGCACAGCTTGGGCCCTGCCGGGACACGTTGAGACCCCTCCCGCGACACGCTGAGCGCTGCGGGCACACGCTGAGCGCTGCTCCACACGCTGGGCGCCATCAGCGCTTGCTGGGGCGTCATGCGGCTTGCGATGGTCGTCGTCGAGCGCAAGGCGAGGGTCGCCGGGGCAGGCGGAAGCATAGCCAGCTCAGGGTGGCTGACGCATGGCTCGCGATGAGAGTTGGCAGCCGGCTCAAGATGAGCGCCATCTGGCCCACGATGCAGGCGTCTGCCTGCCTCCTGCCACGCGCCCCCTGCCACGCGGTGCCCGCCTCCTGCCACGCGCTACACGCCCCTTGCCATGTGCTCAACCGCCTCCTCCCACGTGCTGGCCGTCATGTGCCGCCTCGTGGGACGGGTTCCGCGTCCTGCCAACACTGTCGCCGCCAGCCGTCCGCATCGCTTCGGGGGCCGCGGAGGGCCGCAGGGGCCGTAGGGCTCATGGTGCGCCTCCGCCCCCTGCCCTGTGCAGTGGTCGAGTGTCGTGCCACGGCGAGCCGCCCCCCAGCAGGACGGTCACACCGCACATCACACCTGATCACACAACGATCTGACCCGTTCCGTCATCCCGGTATGGATGCACAGATGACACCCCTCGATGGCCCTGCAAAGACCCTCGGTTGCGTGGAGTTATCCACAAGCCGCCGCCCACCTCTCCCCGCTATCCCCAGAATCCCGTTCGCCTCCGTCTGATCTCCCCGCCATCCGCCAAGGTCGGTGACCGAACACAGCACCGACGACGGACGAAGGGACGCCACCCATGGCCCCGAAAGACGAGCTCGGCAAAGAAGGCGAGCACCTGGCCGCGATCTACCTCGAAGCCAAGGGAATGACGATCCTCGAACGCAACTGGCGCTGCCGTCGCGGCGAGATCGACATCATCGCCCTGGACGGTCAGGTCCTGGTGGTCGTCGAGGTCAAGACCAGATCGAGCAGATCCCACGGCACAGCCCTGGAATCCGTGAACCACACCAAACTGGCGCGGCTCCGCGTGCTGGCCGCCAAATGGCTGTCGGCGCAGTCCCGGTCCTTCGAAGCCGTACGCATAGACGTGATCGCCCTTGAGCGCTTCGCGGGCAACTTCGCCCTGCGCCACATACGGGGGGCGATCTAGATGGCCGTGGCCCGGACCCGCAGCGTCGCGCTGGTCGGTGTGAGCGGCCGCAGCGTCGAGGTCGAGGCCGACGTGGGCAACGGCCTGGCCGGCATCCACCTCATCGGCCTGCCCGACACGGCGCTCAGCGAGGCCCGCGACCGGGTGCGATCCGCCGTGGTCAACAGCAGCTATCCATGGCCGGACGCCCGCATCACCGTCAGCCTCTTCCCCGCCAGCCTCCCCAAGCGCGGATCCCAGTTCGACCTCGCCATCGCCATGGCCATCCTGGGAGCCGCAGGAGTCGTCCCGGCGGAGCGCATCGCCGAGCCCTTCTTCCTGGGCGAGCTCGGCCTCGACGGCCGCATCAGGCCCGTGCGCGGAGTGCTCCCGTCCATCCTCGGCGCCGCGGCCGCGCACGAAGACGCCACGATCATCGTCCCGTCGGAAAATTCGGGGGAAGCCGGGCTGGTCCCCGACGTGAACGTGGTTCCGGTGGCTCACCTGCGCCAGCTGGTCGAGTGGCTACGCAAAGGCGACAAGCCCCCCGAACCCGAGGTCGCTGGCCGCGTCGACACGCCCAGGCCCGTGGCCCAGCCCGCCGTCGACCTGGCGGACGTCGTCGGCCAGCCCGTGGCCCGCCGAGCGTTGGAAGTGTGCGCCGCAGGGGGCCACAACCTGTGGATGGTGGGCCCGCCCGGCACCGGGAAGACACTGCTGGCCGAACGCCTTCCCACCCTCCTGCCGGACCTGGAGCTCGACCACGCCCTGGAGGTCACGGCCATCCACTCCGTCGCGGGGCTGCTGCCGCCCGACAGTCCCATGATCAACCGTCCGCCGTTCGTCAGCCCCCACCACACGGCGACGGCGGCTGCCATCATCGGGGGTGGCAGCACGGTCGTTCGTCCGGGAGCGGTCTCCCTCGCGCACAGGGGCCTGCTGTTCATGGACGAGGCCCCCGAGTTCCCTCGTCACGTCCTCGACTCGTTGCGGCAACCGCTGGAGTCGGGGCGCGTCACGGTGTCCAGATCCGCGGCGTCGGTCACGTTCCCCGCCCGGTTCATGCTGGTGCTGGCCGCCAACCCGTGTCCCTGCGCCCAGGCCGACGACCAGGCCGGCGCGACCTGCCGCTGCTCGCCCACCACAAGACGCCGATACCTGGGCCGGCTGTCCGGTCCCCTTCTCGACCGCATCGACATGAAGGTCACGGTCGCCCGTTCGTCCAGGCGTGAGCTCCTGGCGGACCGCCACTTCGTCGAATCCAGCGAAACAGTGGCCGAACGCGTCCTGCTGGCCCGCGAGCGCGCCGTCAAACGCCTGGCCCACACCTCCTGGCGGACGAACGCCGAGATCCCCTCATCCGTCCTCCACTCCGACTTCCGTCCGTCCGATGCGGCGATGAAGCCCATGACCTCCTGCCTCGACTCGGGCTCCCTCACCGCCCGCGGCCTCGACCGCACGCTGCGCGTCGCCTGGACGCTCGCCGACCTCGCCGGCAAAGACCGCCCGGAAGAAGACGAGACCACCGCAGCCCTCGGCTTCTGGCTCGGAGTACAACCGTGACCCCGGCCGTCCGCCTGCACACGAACCCGCCCATGAAGATCACCAGGAGGTCCCTGTGATTAGTCCAGAGCATGAGGCACGTGCGGCCCTCATGCGAGCCGCCGACGTGGGCGACACGGCCATGGGCCGCCTGGTGGCGCACCTCGGTGCCTCCGGCGCGGTGGAGGCGATCCGCGAGCGCGCACTTCCACCGGCCTTCACGGCCCAGGAGTCCCGGCAGGAACGTCCGTGTGACCTGTCGGGGCGGCTGAACGCCTGGTTCCTCCGGCTGGCTGCGTCGAAGCCCGCCGCCGATCTGGAGGCCGGCGAGAGGCACGGAGCCAGGCTGATCGTCCCCGGCGACCCCGAATGGCCCACGCAACTGGACCATCTCGGCCCGAGCCGCCCCCTCGGCCTCTGGTTGCACGGCACGGCCGATCTCCGCTTCGCCTGCCTGCAGTCCGTGGCCGTCGTAGGAGCCCGAGCCGCCACCCAGTACGGTCTGCACATCGCGGCCAACTTCGGCATCGGCCTCAGCGAAGCAGGCTGGTCCGTCGTCTCCGGCGGCGCCTACGGAGTGGACGGCGCGGCCCACAAGGGCGCCCTGCTGGCCGGCTCGCCCACGGTGGTCGTCCTCGCCTGCGGAGTGGACATCTGCTACCCGAGCGGCCACCAGGAGCTCTTCGCCCAGGCGCGCGAGCAGGGCGTCGTGATGAGCGAATGCCCGCCCGGCGTCCACCCCACCCGCGCCCGGTTCCTGATCAGGAACCGCCTCATCGCCGCCCTGACCAGAGGCACGGCCGTCGTGGAGGCAGCCCTCCGCAGCGGTGCCCTGAACACCGCCGGCCACGCGCTCACTCTCAACCGGCACCTGGGCGCCGTGCCCGGGCCCACCACGTCCGCGTTGTCGGCCGGCTGCCACAAGCTCCTGCGCGAACGCAAGGCGGTCTGTGTCACCACTCCGGAGGAAATGATCGAACTAGTCGGCGTCATGGGCGACGACCTGGCCCCGCAGACCCGAACGCCCATCGTCCCCCGCGACGGTCTCAGCGAATCCACCAAGAGGGTCCTGGACGCCATCCCCACCCGCGGCGGCGCCGGTCCGGCCTCGATAGCGGTCGCAGCAGGCGTCAGCATGGACATCACGCTGAGCGCCCTGGGCGGTTTGGCCGCAGCCGGATACATAGAACGAGCGGGCGGCGGCTGGCGCCTCCGCAAAACCACATCCAGCTACCCGAAAGCCCCCGAAACCATGGCCCTGGCCCCACCCCCGGCCAACGAAGCCCCACCCCCAGACCTCCCGCCACCTGCGGAAGACGACACCCCCCCACCCCACCCCGAAGAACTCGCACCTCCTACCTGACCAATCGTTGTGACGTGGGGGCATGCGACACCGCCGATGTGACAGCCACCATGAATCCAGGTGGCGAGTTCATCGGGTGAGATGGTGAAGGAAGGGGGCATGAGGGCGATCGAAAATGACTGACATGTGGGCAATGCGACGCGCAACCAAGCCGCAGCCGACGTCCGCGCCGCGCCGCGCCGCGCCTTGCTCGGCCGCTCGGACGGACGCTCGGGCGGTTGAGCTGCCCACCGCTCCCATGGCGAGCCCGAGGCATCGGCGGCACAGCAGTGACACAAGTGGCGAATGTTCGTGCGGACAGTAGGTGAAGCCTTGAACAACGACCTGAACGACAGTCTGAACCTTGACCCAAATCCCGACCTGAACCCCGACGTGAACGCAGACCTGAACCCCGACGTGAACGCAGACCTGAACCTTGATGTGAACGCGGACCCGGACCCCCACGTGAACGCGGACTTGAACCCCCACGTGAACGCGGACCTGAATCGTGACCTGAACCCCGGTCTGCACCGTGACGTAAATGCCGACGAAGTGCTTGCCGAGTTCGAGAGGTATTTGCGGTTCGAGCGAGACCTTTCCCCACATACAGTGCGTGCCTACCTCTCCGACATCACCGCTCTCCTCGACCACCTCCGTGGACGACTTGACGGCCTGGACATCAGCGAGCTGCGAGGCTGGCTGGCCGACCAGCACAGTGCGGGCAAGGCAAGAGCCACGCTGGCCCGCAGAACGGCCTGCGTCCGTACCTTCACCGCGTATTGCCACCGCCGGGGTTGGCTGGCCGTCGACCCCGGCCTGTTGTTGGGCAGCGCAAAGGCCCCCCGTCCCTTGCCTGCCGTGCTCGACCAGGAGCAGGCGCAGACCGTCCTGAGCGCGCCCCCGTCCACCGGCGATCCCAAGGACCTTCGAGACCAGGCTCTCCTGGAACTCCTGTACGCCACAGGTGTGCGCGTGGGCGAGCTCTGCGCGCTCGACGTCGATGACGTGGACCGGGACCGGCATGTCATCAGGGTCCTGGGCAAGGGACGAAAGGAGCGTTCCGTGCCGTTCGGGCTGCCAGCGCTTCGAGCTCTGGACCGATGGTGCATCAACGGGCGTCCCATCTGGGTTCGGGAACGCTCCGGGCCGGCCCTCTTCCTCGGAGTCCGTGGCGGCCGGATCGACGCCGGCACCGTACGACGGGTGGTGCACGCGCGGCTGGCCCAGACCGAGGGCGCCCCGGACATGGGCCCACACGGACTGCGGCACACCGCGGCAACCCACCTGCTCGAAGGGGGCGCGGACCTGCGTAGCGTCCAGGAACTACTCGGTCACGCATCCCTCAACACAACCCAGATCTACACCCACGTCTCGATCGACCGCCTCCGCACCGCATACCGCCAAGCCCACCCCCGCGCCTGACCACAGACACCAGTACGCCATTGCCTCTCTCACCAACCCCTCGCTCCCCGGCTGAGCGCAAGGGCCACAAGACGTCGAACCAAGCGTCCACGCAGGCATTGTGCCCGGCCGAGCCCTCCGCCAGGCGACGCAGCACGACGCGTTCGGGCGTGCTGCGCAGTTCCCACACCGACGCCAACGACCCAAGACCTGTAGCCACGTCGGCCAGAGAACCCGACGGCGCGACGATACGGCAGTGCCGTGCCGTCGATGCGCGAGGCATGCGAAGGGGCGAGAGGCAATGACGCAAAGAGCATGTTCCTGCCGCGCAGGCAGTGATGGGCTCCACAGGGTCGAGCGAGAGACCGGTGGCGACCATCTAACCGACGGTTGCTCTACCGGATAGGGGCTCGGGAGTCGAGCGCGCGGAGGTGTGGGTCACGTGCAGCGCCTTGATTGAGGACCTGATACTCCCGGCTGGCGCTGGCTTGCTGGACGTTCCAGATCACGCGCCGTCATCCCACAGCAGGACGCGTCTGTACCTGGCCCGCTCCAAGGAGGAACGGGGAACGAAGGACCGCGCACGAAAGTGGCGCGGACGGTAGAGGAAGAAGCCACACCGGCGTTGGAGGCGTATTCGCGGGCATGGTCTCCACTCACGGGCATGGCCTCCAATCAGGGGCCAGCCACCGCCTGGGAGTCTCTCACCCCAGCAGGGGGTGCGGGGGCTTCAGCGCGGGGGTAGCCACTGCTTGGGTGACTCCCCGCCCCACCGGGGGTGCAGGCTCCGGCGCGGGTCTAGCTACCGCCCGGGTGAACGCCGCCCACTGGGGGTGCGGGCTTCGGCGCGGGTCTAGCCACCGTCCGGGTGAAGTCCCGCCCCTGGGGGACGGGCTCCGGCGTGGGGCCAGCCCTCGCCCAAGTGAGTCCCGGGTTTGTTCGGTCCCCTGCTGACGAGCTCCCGCTTACGGCGCATAGAAGCGTCCCGCTTACAGAGAGCGGCGGCCATTCGGCGACTGGGCTGACCTACGGCGGCCAAGTAATGGGTGGTCGCCATTCACATGGGGCAGGTGCCTGTGCCGCTACAGGCAACCACAACCACGTACGGCGCAGGTGCTGTGCGCTCTACGTAGGCCGCGACTTGGCAGTGCGGTCCTGGTGCACCGTACTTTTCGGTGCCTGGCTCGGCGGTGAGGGGCGCAGAGGAGCAGAGGGCGCGAAGAGCAAGGAGCGCGAAGGGCGGAGAGTTCAGAGACGGTTGGGCAGGTCAGGTCGGTGTCGGTGTCGAGCGTCGGCGGTGGGTGGTGAGCGGACGGCGGTGGACCGACAGCGGTGGGCGGATGGCGACGGCGGATGGCGACGGAGGCGGCGGACGGCGGCTGGGTCTCGGGGACGGAGGGCGAACAAGGCGCTCTTATTAGTTGGGGCTTGGTCCGGATTAAGGGCGCACGCGTTTCCGATGAGGGTTGACGGTCGTGTTCACCAGCGGCGGTGAATGGGCATCTTGGCCGGCTTGCAGGAATTTGTGAATTGCTGCGGGTGGCCGTCGTGGGGCTCTCGTCGTGAGCTTGGAGGTTCTCGGTTAGGTGTCGGGTTGGGGGCTTGACGTGTAAGTCTCCGAGGGCGTTTCGGCAGGGTCAGGAGGAGCGTCGTGAGGGTGGGGTGGGGCGTCTGTGGAGTCCTTCTGATGGGGGTTTGCGGTGTTGGCCGCTTCCGCTTCTTGAGCCGTGGTGCTTCTTGTGGGGGCGTCGGCGGCGGCGTAGGGCCGTGATCAGGAGGGCGGCGCCGAGGAGGGTGCCCAGTCCGATCGCTGGGGCTGCTGGCAGTGAAGCCGCATGTGTCATGAGGCGCAGGACGGTTGCGAGGGGCCTGGCGGGGCCGCGAGTTGTGTCATGCCGCTGCTCGGGAGTTCTGGCTGATTGGTTGCGGAGGGGAAGGTCGCTGGAACGCATTTCCGGGCGTGAGGGGGTGACTGCAGGGGTGATGAGCAGGGTCTCGGGGGTCGGCTCTGAGGTGAGGGCAAGTGCCTGCAGGACGGTGGAGTAGGGGGATGGGAGCGCGTTGTGTTGGTTCGCGGATGAGTCGTGGTGCGCGAGAACTGTGAGCAGGGACGGGGGGAGAGGGACGAGAAGCGGGGGCGGAGAAGGCGCGGGGGCGTTGGGGAGCAGGTTCCGTGTCAGTGGAGCAGGCGGGTTCAGGCGCGGAAGCAGGAGCGGGTTCGGGCGGTAGAAGGCGGCGGACAGCTTGGTGAGCAGGGGGAGGGTGGGTGGGGTTGAGGTGCTGCCTGCGAACGCCTCCGAGGGGTTGGCCGAGACGTCAAGCGGAGCTTCGGAGGGCTCAAGGGGAACGGCAAGGGGTGCTTCGGAGGGCTCGGAGGGATAGGCAAGGGGTGCTTCGCCAGGCTCAGAGGGATAGGCAAGGGGTGCTTCGGAGGGTGTTTTGGGGGCCGGAGGGAGCAGGGGTGGGGTGATCTGTGGCGGGGCGGTCTTGGGCCAGATGGGGAGGAGGCGGATGGGGGCGTGGCCCAGGAGGAGAAGGGGGTCCAGGTAGCGGGCGCTTTGGATCAGGCCCCAGTGCAGGCATGACTCCTGGCAATGGCCGTGTACGGCTTGTATGACCCCCAGACGGCTGCCCATCGTGATCGGCTCGCCCTGCTTCACCGATGCGCTGATCGGCAGGTACGTCGTTCGGAGGCCGCCTGGGTGGTCGATGGTGACGACTCCCCTTCCGCCCACTGGGCCTGCGTAGTGGACGGTGCCTGAACCTGCGGCCAGGACGGGGGTGTCGGCGGTGGCGGCCAGGTCCATGCCGCGGTGTCCGGCCAGCCAAGGAGCCAAGGGCGGGGCGAAGCGGCGCAGGATGCGGGGGCTGCCGTCGAGTGGCCAGCGCCAGGCGGGTGGGGTGGCCTTCGCCAGCGGAGTCGGGGTGGCGATGGTCGTGAGCATGATCGCTGTCGCGAGCACGACCAGGGAGATCACGGCACGGCGGGCCACGTTCTGCGTGCGTGGTCTCGGCGGTGGTGGTGCTGAGCGAGGGGACAGGACAGGGAGGTGTGGTCGAGGGGGCATGGCGGGGAGTCTTGCCGGGAGCGGCCTGCGGAGGTCGAGGCGAGCGGGATTCTGTGGATACAGGAAGCGGCGGGGAGCCTCCTGTGGACAACCTGCCCTGTGCCGAGCCCGCCGCCCGCCCGGGGGGGAAAATCCAATGGACGAGGTCATCCGGGCGATGCAAGAGTCCCACCGTGAGCCTGGCCGCAGCTTTCCCCGCACCCGTCCCGCTGGCCGACGGCCTCGTTCTGCGGCAGGCACGGTCGGCGGACCTCGGCCAGATCAGCGCGCTTCTCACCGACCGTGGCGACTCCGCCGACGCCCTCGACCACCGGCTGGTCGTCGCAGACCCCGAGGTCGGCTGGTCCGCCTGCGCCGTGGTCGTGGATGGAGAGCGGGTCGTGTCCACCGCGACGCTCCTTGACGAGGAAGTGCGCGTCGGCGGCATCCGCCTACCCGCCGGCCAGGTCGAACTCGTCGCCACCGACCGCGAATACGAAGGACGCGGACTCGTACGGGCGCTCATGCGATGGGCTCACGACCGCTCCGCCGCCCGTGGTCACGTCGTTCAGGTGATGATCGGGATCCCGTACTTCTACCGGTTGTTCGGCTACGAGTACGCCATCGACATACCGTCGGCGCTGACCGTGCACACGCCCCCGGCCGGTGAGGGCACGCCCGCACTCCGCGTCGCCAGGCCCGCCGACATTGCCGCCATGGCGGCTCTGCAGGACATGGCTCAGGACCGGTTCGACGTGGCCATGCCGCATTCGGCGGCATGCTGGCGATGGCTGCTGGACCACCAGGCGAGCACCTCCTGGGTCCTGGAGCGCGCTGGCACCGTCATCGCCACCGGACGCACCACGCCTCCCGACGACGACGAGGTGCTGGTGGCCGAGGCTGCCGCAGCCAACGAGGCCGCGGCCCGCGACCTGCTCAGTGCCGTCGTCGCGCAGTTCCCCCGGAGTGAGCTGAAGGTCGTCCACCGGGCCGGATCCGTGACTGCCACCGCCTGGCAGGAGTTCCTCGACCACGAACCGCGGAAGCGGGCGGAGCAGTACTACGTGCGCATTCCGGACGTCGCGGTGCTGCTCGACCGGCTTCGGCCGCTGCTCTGGCAGCGCCTCGACGCAGCGGGGACGGACCGCACCGGCGATGACATCGTCATCTCCACCTTCGGCGCCCATTACCGGATCCCGGTTGGAGCCGATGGCCTTGGCGAGGTCGTCACAGGCGGCCCGATGCAGAGACCTGGATCCGTGAAGGGCATCGGAGTGGCCCCCGACCACCTGCCCGCCCTGTTGTTCGGCCCGCACGGGATCGAGGGGCTGACCCGCATCCGGCCCGACGTCTACACCGGAGAGGAAGAGCTGTTCCAGGCGCTCTTCCCGCCGCTCACCGCGGATCTGCTCAGCTATTACCTGCCGTATTAGGACTGTTCCAGCTTCAGGTCGCTGTTCGGCGGAGCTCGATAGGGCTGAGTGCTGCGGCTCCTGGGCGGCCATTGATGGCCGCTTCCGGCGGGGCGGCTCAGGGCGGCTGCAGGACGCTGACAGCGGTGATCGCCGGACCAGCGTCGGTGCAGGGCAGGTCGATCTCTGCCTGGTCAGCGGGGCCGCGCCATGGTGCCACCACCACGCGGCTGTTCACAGGGATCAAACCTGAGCTGCTCCAAGAGCTGCACAAGGCCACCGGAGAGGCTGCGCCAGTGACGGTTAACCACGGACGCCGGGAGGTGATGACGTCAACGGTGCGCCTGGGAAGGCGCGTCGTAGGCAGTGAGGGCGAGGGCGCCGGCCGCATGCCGTAGGGACGGCTGCAGGCGCTGTGGGCGTCCATGTGGTTGGCGAGACGGCAAGGGGCCGAGAGGGGGCGGGGTGGAGTGGCAGCGGGAGCGAGACGTTGTGCGGGCGGAGTACGGGATCTGGAGGAGTGGAGGTGGCTAGATGACTGAGTGGCGCTTGGATTCGATCAGGTTCTTCAGTGTCTCGGGGGCGGGGTTGTGAGGCGGCGCGGGTGGGGTGTGGGAGGTCTGAGGGCGGTTGGGACGTAGGGGGGAGAGCCAGATCCAGAGGCTGCTCAGGGCGATGCCCGCCGCGCTGAGAAGGATGACCGGGCGCAGGCCCATGAACTCGGCCAGCACGCCGCCCACCAGGCCGCCGACGGCCAGGACGCCCTGTACGGCGAAGGTCATGGTGGCGTTCACGCGGCCGCGAAGGGCGGCGGGGGTGTCGCGGAGGGTGATCACGCCCATGCAGGTGGCGAAGGCGACCACGATGACGCCGGTCATGACGCCCGTCAGGCCGAGGACGGTGAGCTTCACCCAGAGGGGGCCGGTCAGGAGGCCGACGGCGAGGATGTCCAGCGGGAAGAACAGGACCGAGACGAGCAGGATGCGGTTCTCGCCGTAGCGCTTGGACAGGCGAGAGGTGAGCCAGGCGCCCAGGAGGCCGCCCGCGCCGCTCAGCGCCGTGAGGAAGCCGATCATTCCCTTGGGGATGTCGAGCGTGTTGACCATGTAGAGCATGTAGACGGCGATGTACGCCATGGCGAAGAAGTTGATCGTCACGCCCGCGCCCAGGACGGCTCGGAGCGTGGGGTGGGTGAGGCTGGTTCGCAGGCCCTCGACGATGTCGCGCCACATGCTGGACGAGCGGCTGGGCTCGTTGTGCTCCGGGGTGCGGATCGAGCGGAGCAGGACGGCGGAGGCGAGGAACGACAGCGCCTCGGCCAGTACGGCGAACGGCGCGGTGAGCGTCTGGACCAGGATGCCGGCCAGGCCGGGGCCGCTCACGGAGGCCACCGAGTACGAGGCGTGGAAGCCGGCCATGGCCTCGGTGCGCTGCGACGGGTCCACGACCGCGGCGATGTAGGGGAAGTTGGCGGATTTGAAGATGACGCCGGCCGTACCGATGACCAGGGCCACGATGATCAGCCACGGCACGGTGAGGACGCCGAGCAGCCAGGCCAGCGGGACGGTGGCGGCGGCGGCGCAGGAGACGAGTTCGCAGGCGATCATCAACGGGCGGTGCCGGGTGAGACGGTCGGCGATGGCGCCCGCCTGGAGGCCGAACAGCAGGGCGGGCAGCGGGGCGGCGGCGGTCAGCAGCCCCATCTCGGCGGGTGAGGCGGTCAGCAGCGTGATGGCGGTCAGGGGGACGGCCAGCTTGGAGACCTCCGAGCCGGTGATCGAGATCGTGCGGGCGCTCCACAGCAGGCGGTAGTCACGCTGCTTGCGGAGGGGGAGTGGGGGCGTCGTGTCCATGCTGGGTCTCCGGTGGCGAGTTCGGGGGGAGCTGAAGGGGGGCCGGTCGGGCGGGTGGGGAGAGATGTGAAAGGAAGACTTCATAAGTATGAAGGGATCCCTTCAGAGTTGTAAAGGGAATGCTTCACATTTCCCGCCGGGTACCGTTGGCACATGACGCAGGACATGGAGGGGCTCAGCGATCCCAAGATGATGCGGGCGCTGGCTCACCCGGCGAGGCTGTTGATCCTCAACCGGCTCGGCGTGGAGGGCAGCGCCACCGCGACCGAGGTGGCCGAGATCGCGGGGATCACGCCCAGCGCCGCCAGCTATCACCTGCGCATGCTGGCCAAGTACGGGTTCGTCGAGGACGCCCCGCCCAGAGGGGACGGACGCGAACGGCTGTGGAGATCGACGCACAAGTCGTTCAGCGTGGGAGTGCTTCCGGACGACCAGCCGGAGGTCCGTGACGCCAAGACCCTGTTGATCAAGGCGTTCCGCAAGGAGGCCGGCGACGAGGCCGACCGGGCTCTGGCCAGCATCGAGCACGACACGGACGAATGGCGCGACGCGACACGCTTCAGCCGCACCCGGATCAGGGTCGACGCGAGCGAGCTGGGACGGCTGAGCGCGGAGATCGAGAAGCTCCTGGAGCCGTACATCGCCCACCAGCGCAGCCAGGAGGACGCGCCGAGCGGTGCCAGGATCGCGGAGGCGCAGATCAACCTCTTCCCGGTCGCCCACAGGACGTCGCCCGGGTTGCCCACGGAGGACCACGATGTGGGGTGAGCCGTACCCGGTATGTCGGTTTGACCTCCGACGGTCAGCCTGGGGCGGTGTGGGAGGTAGACTTTTCGATGGCCTGTGGCAACAGGCCGACTTCGCATGCCCCGTTGCGGACCGCACCCTCGGTCCGGGCCCCGGCCCGGCTGGAGCGGTTTTGGGGCATCAGGGCGGTAGACAACGCGCTGCCGCGGCACAACCGAGAACTGCGCCCATCCGCAGGGCGCCCAGACCTGGAGGACCATCACATGGCCCCCGTCGTCACCATGCGACAGCTGCTCGAGAGCGGCGTTCACTTCGGCCACCAGACCCGCCGGTGGAACCCGAAGATGAAGCGCTTCATCTTCACCGAGCGCAACGGCATCTACATCATCGACCTGCAGAAGTCGCTGTCGTACATCGACCGTGCCTACGACTTCGTCAAGGAGACCGTCGCCCACGGCGGCACGATCCTGTTCATCGGCACCAAGAAGCAGGCTCAGGAGGCCATCTCCGAGCAGGCCGCGCGGGTCGGCATGCCGTACGTGAACCAGCGCTGGCTGGGCGGCATGCTCACCAACTTCTCCACCGTGCACAAGAGGCTTCAGCGTCTGAAGGAGCTCGAGGAGCTCGACTTCGACAACGTCGCCGGCTCGGGGCTCACCAAGAAGGAGCTCCTCATGCGCCGTCGCGAGAAGGACAAGCTCGAGCGCACGCTCGGCGGCATCCGTGACATGGGCCGCGTGCCCAGCGCGGTGTGGGTCGTGGACACGAAGAAGGAGCACATCGCGATCAGCGAGGCCAAGAAGCTTGGCATCCCGGTCGTCGCGATCCTCGACACCAACTGCGACCCCGACGAGGTCGACTACCCGATCCCGGGCAACGACGACGCCATCCGCGCCGTCGGCCTGCTCACCAGGGTCGTCGCCGACGGTGTCGCCGCCGGTCTGATGGCTCGCTCCGGCGCCGCCCGCGGTGACGAGAAGCCGGCCGCCGCCGAGCCGCTGGCCGAGTGGGAGCGCGAGCTCATCGAGCAGGGCCAGGGCCAGGCCGCCGAGGCCGCCCCTGAGGCTGCTCCCGAGGCCGCCGCCGAGGAGGCCCCCGCTGCCGAGGCGCCCGCTGCCGAGGCTCCGGCCGAGGAGGCGCCCGCCGCCGAGGCCGCTCCGGCTGCCGACGCGACCCCCGAGTCCGAGCCGCAGGCCTGAGACACGGCCGCCGCGCCCGGCCGTGAGGCCGGGCACGGCACAGGCGCCGGCTCCGCGCCGCAGGTCGTCATCGACCGCGGTGCGGCGCGGGCAGCCGGCCGACCGAGGGTGAGCGGAACCGAGGTCCCGCGCGGGCCGAGGTTGTGAAGGGCAAGGCCAAGGTCCTGCGCGGGCTGAGGCTTGGTAGGGCAAGGTACGCGTCTCGACTGGGCAAACGGCCGAGCCGGGACGGCAAGCCGGACAGGACGGCACCCCGCCGAGGCGATAAGTCAAGGCAGGGTGGCGATCGGGCCGAGGCGGTCAGCCAAAGCGGGTTGCCAGCCGGGCTGAGGCGGTGAGCCGAGGCAGGGTGGCGACCAGGGTCGGGCGGTAGGTCAGGGCCGGGCGTCGGAAGCCGAGGCGGTGAGCCGAGGTGGATGACCATCGGGCCGGAGCGATAAGCCGAGCCTGGCTGGGCAGTATGCCGAGCGAGGCGGAGCGGAGCTCCACCGGCGGAGCCCGTCCTGCTGAGCGGAGACCTGGGCGAAAACCCGGGCCCGAGCGGAGTCCGCGCCCAGGCCGGACGAAGCCCGAGCCCAGACCAAGCCCAGGTACGAGCGAAGGTCCCGGTGGCAGCCGGACGGGTCAGGCGAAAGCCAAAGGGCCGGGCGGAAGCCCAGCCGGCACGACCCGGCACCACCGCTTGAGACCGTGCAAGACCCGTGCAAGACCGCGCACGACCGAGGCAGAACGCACGACCCGCGCACGACCCGCGCACGAAAAGGCCCTGGTGCGGCGCGCGCCTGCCGTACCGACCAGGGGCGGGCGCCCAGGGCGTCCACTCCGATCCACGACGACGACGAAATCCCACAAGGAATAAGAGCAATGGCTTCCGTGAACATGGCCGACGTCAAGCGGCTTCGCGAGATCACCGCTGCCGGCATGATGGACTGCAAGAAGGCGCTTGAGGAGTCCGAAGGCGACTTCGACCGCGCCATCGAGCTCCTGCGCCTCAAGGGCGCCAAGGACGTGGGCAAGCGCGAGGCCCGTACGGCCTCCAACGGCCTCGTCGCGCTCCAGCAGGACAGCGACTCCTCCGCCGCTCTTCTCGAGCTCAACTGCGAGACCGACTTCGTGGCCAAGGGCGAGCGCTTCCAGGAGCTGGCCGCCGGCGTGGTCGCGCACATCCTGGCGAGCAAGCCCGCCGACGTGGCGACGCTGCTCGACTCCTCCTTCGACGGCAAGACCGTCAAGGAGCACCTGGACGAGGCCAACGCCGCGCTCGGTGAGAAGATCGAGATCCGCCGCTTCGCCGTGCTTGAGGGCGGCTACATCGGCTCGTACATGCACAAGACGGACCCGGCGCTGCCGCCGGCGGTCGGCGTGCTCGTGCAGCTCGACAAGCCGAACGCCGAGGTCGCCAAGGACATCGCCCAGCACGCCGCGGCGATGGCCCCGCAGTACCTCAAGGCCGAGTCCGTCCCCGCCGAGGTCGTCGAGAAGGAGCGCAAGCTCTTCGAGGAGATGACCCGCGAGGAGGGCAAGCCCGAGGCCGCCATCGGCAAGATCGTCGAGGGTCGCGTCAACGGCTGGTACAAGGACTTCACCCTGGTCCAGCAGGCCTTCGTGAAGGACAACAAGAAGAGCGTGGGCAAGTACGCCGAGGAGAACGGCGTCGAGGTGCTCGCCTTCGTCCGATTCAAGGTCGGCCAGGCTTAGGCTTGAGCGAACTGCCAGCCCAGAGTTCCACCCAATGAAGGAGGCCGCCGCCGTGCAGGACCACCGGGAGTCAGCCCACGAATCCACACGGACGGCGGCTTCCTCATCACCCAGCCCGCAGGGTCCACTGAGGTGGAAGCGGGTGATGTTGAAGCTGTCAGGCGAGGCGTTCGCCGGAGACGACCCGCTGGGCATCGACCCGGGCGTCGTCGACCACCTGGCCGACTCGATCACCGAGGCCGTGCGCGAGGGCGTGCAGGTCGCGGTCGTGGTCGGCGGGGGGAACATGTTCCGCGGCGCCACCCTGTCCCAGGGCGGCATCGACCGCGCCAGGGCCGACTACATGGGCATGCTCGGCACGGTGATCAACTGTCTGGCGCTCCAGGACTTCCTGGAGCGGCGCGGCGTCGAGACCCGCGTCCAGACCGCCATCACCATGCAGCAGGTCGCCGAGCCCTTCCTGCCGCGCCGCGCGATCAGGCACCTGGAGAAGGGCCGCGTGGTCATCTTCGGGGCGGGTCTCGGCTCGCCGTACTTCTCCACCGACACCGCGGCGTCGCAGCGGGCCCTGGAGATCGGCGCCGAGGCGCTGCTCAAGGGCACGCAGGTCGACGGGATCTACGACTCCGACCCGCGCAAGAACCCCGACGCGGTCCGGTTCGACCATCTTGACTACGGCGAGGTGCTGCTGCGCGACCTCGCGGTCATGGACGCGACCGCGATCAGCCTGTGCAAGGACAACGATCTGCCGATCGTGGTCTTCGACCTGATGGGCGAGGGCAACATCCTGCGAGCGGTACGCGGTGAGAAAATCGGCACGCTGGTGAGTCCCGCAGGCAAATGAGGGAGCTAGCCCGACACCGCCAGCTAGTAGACAGGGAGCCGCTGTGATCGACGAAACCCTCCTCGAAGCCGAGGAAAAGATGGACAAGGCCGTCTCGGTCGCGAAGGAAGACTTCGCGACCATCCGGACCGGCCGGGTCACCCCCGCGATGTTCAACAAGATCAATGCGGAGTACTACGGCACTCCGACACCGGTGCAGCAGTTGGCCTCGTTCCACCTGCCCGAGGCGCGCATGGTCATCATCCAGCCCTTCGACAAGAGCGCGATGGGTGCGATCGAGAAGGCCATCCGCGACTCCGACCTCGGCGTCAACCCGACCAACACCGGCGACGTGATCCGCGTGACGTTCCCGGAGCTGTCCGAGGAGCGCCGCAAGGAGTACATCAAGGTCGCCAAGAACAAGGGCGAGCACGCCAAGGTGTCGATCCGGAACATCCGTCGTACGGCCAAGGAGGCCCTCGACAAGATGATCAAGGACGGCGAGGCGGGCGAGGACGAGGTCCGTCGCGCGGAGAAGGAACTCGACGACCTCACCCAGAAGCACGTCGCCAAGATCGACGAGCTGCTCAAGCACAAGGAAGCCGAGCTGCTCGAAGTCTGAGCGGCACGCCTCGCGGCCCTCGCCGGAAGGCGGGGGCCGTGGCTATGGAGAGTGTCTGTGGAAGAACGTACGGCCGGCACCGGCCCCGACGGCGGCAGCCGTACCGGAAGGAACCTGCCGGCCGCGATCGCGGTGGGTGTGGGGCTGGGTGCGCTGGTCCTCGGTACCCTCTACACGATCAAGGAGCTCTTCCTCCTGGTGGTCGTGGTGTGCGTCGGCGTGGGCGTGCTGGAGCTGACCAAGGCGTTCGCCACGCGCGGGATCAAGGTCCCGGCCGTCCCCGTGCTCGCGGGGCTGGTGGCGATGCAGGCCGGGGCGTACTGGGGCGGGCCGTTCTGGCTGCTGGGGACGTTCGCGGTGTTCGCGTTCGTGCTGCTGGTCTGGCGGATGTTCAGCGACGGCACCGACGGCTACGTGCGCGACGGCACGGCCTCGGTGTTCACGTTGTTCTACCCGGCGATGCTGGCGGCGTTCGCGGCGTTGCTGCTGGCGCCGCACGACGGCCGCGACCGGGTGCTGATCTTCATCGCGGTGACCGTGGCCAGCGACATCGGCGGATACGTCGCGGGTGTGCTGTTCGGCAGGCACAAGATGACGGTCATCAGCCCGAAGAAGACCTGGGAGGGTTTCGCCGGGTCGGTGATCGCCTGCACGCTGGTCGGCGGCTGGCTGGTGACCTGGCTGCTGGACGGCCCGCTCTGGCTGGGCGCGCTGATCGGGGCGCTGGCGGCGCTGCTGGCGACCGTGGGCGACCTCATCGAGTCGATGATCAAGCGGGACCTCGGCATCAAGGACCTCGGCACGATCCTGCCGGGGCACGGTGGCCTGATGGACCGCCTCGACTCGCTGGTGACCACGCTGGTGCCGGTCTGGCTGCTACTGACGCTGTTCCTCTAGCGCCTCCGTCGTGACGGGCGTGAGCCACAACCACCGGACGGCCTCCCCGCCGAACGCGAACCCCGACATGTCCGGCATGTCGGGTGGGTCGGCCCGCATGAGCACCCCCGAGTACTGCGACCCCAGCGGGAACGTCGAGGGCTCGTGGTACCACTTGGCCGTGTGCCCGTGGCCGAGCCAGGTCACCGAGTGCCACGGATACTGGGCCAGCCACACCAGCAGCAGCGCCGCGTCCCTGGGGTCGTCGTGGGTGGCCACGGCCAGCTCGATCCGGGCGTAGGCGTCGGGGCGGTCGATCCACTGCTCGACCGTCGGCATGCGCTGGCAGCTCATCCCCACCGTGGACAGCACGGTCGGCTCGCGGCCCGCGTGCGGCGGCCGTTCGGTGATGCCGACGGTCGGCAGGCGCTCGCCGCTGGCGTCCCAGTAGCGGCCGGCCGGGCCGAGCACCCGGTCCAGATGGCCCATGACGAACTGCTGGAACGACGGCCACGACCCCTCGCCGTGCCGCCAGCGCCAGTAGGACGCGGCGTTGGAGATACGCGGCCGCAGCCCCTCCAGCGCCTCAGACAGCGCCCACGCGAACGGCGACTCGCCCACGGCGTCACGGGCGTAGCCGGGCATGCCCCTGCTCATGTCGGCCCAGCCGGGGATGACCGCGAGCAGGTCGTCGTCCTCGTAGAGGGCGACGCCGTCGCCCTCCTCGAACCACAGGGCGGACAACTGGCCGAGCGGCCTGCGCCCCTCGGGGTGCGTCGTGTTGCCCCTCGGCATCAGCGGGGGCAGGCCGGAGTTGATCCGGGCCAGGTCGACCACGGCCGGGGCCGGGCGGTGGTTGGCCAGCCAGACCGCTCCGTGGACGGCGCCCTCCGGCGAGCACAGGTAAGCTACCGAGGAGTCCTCGTCCCGCTCGACCACGAGCGTGCGGCTGCCGTAGGGGTTACCGGCGGCGAGGACGACCTCGGTGCCACCCTCGCCAGATGCCGACCGGAAAATCGCCATACGAGATGACTGTAGATCGGGCGGTGACCCTGACGCGAGCCGTACCGTGATCAGGAATGCCTCCTCCGCGGCCGGCGTTCACTAACCTGGCCGGTGAGAAATCCCGGAAGTCCCAAGCAGAGTCCCGGAAGTCCCCCCAAGCAAAGGCAGGAACGTGTCCCAGCAGCCAGGCCAGCTCACCTTCGTCGCACCGCGACGGGCCAAGCCCGCGCGGCACCTGGCGGACCTGTCCATGGCCGAGCGCCGGGCCGCGGTCACCGAGCTGGGGGAGAAGGCGTTCCGCGCCGACCAGCTCTCGCGCCACTACTTCGAGCGCCACACCGCCGACGTCGCCGAGATGACCGATCTGTCCGCGGCGGCCCGCGACAAGCTGTCGGCGCTGCTGCCGACGCTGCTCACGCCGGTCAAGGAGCTGACCACCGACGGCGGCACGACCCGCAAGACCCTGTGGCGGCTGTTCGACGGCGCGCTGGTCGAGTCGGTGCTCATGCGCTATCCCGAGCGGGTCACGATGTGCGTGTCGTCGCAGGCCGGTTGTGGCATGAACTGCCCGTTCTGCGCCACCGGACAGGCGGGCCTGACCCGGAACATGTCCACCGCCGAGATCGTCGAGCAGGTGGTTGCCGGCGCCCGTGCGCTGGCGGCGGGCGAGGTGCCGGGCGGGCCCGGCCGGGTGAGCAACATCGTCTTCATGGGCATGGGCGAGCCGCTGGCCAACTACAAGCAGGTGATCGGCGCCGTGCGCCGCATGGTCGAGCCCGCGCCGCACGGTCTCGGCATCTCCGCGCGCGGGGTCACGGTCTCGACCGTGGGGCTGGTGCCCGCCATCGGCAAGCTCGCCGAGGAGGGGCTGCCGGTCACGCTCGCGCTGTCGCTGCACGCGCCCGACGACGAGCTGCGCGACACGCTCGTCCCGATCAACACGCGCTGGAAGGTGGCCGAGGTCCTCGACGCGGCCTGGTCGTACGCGGCCAAGACCAAGCGCCGCATCTCCATCGAGTACGCGCTGATCAAGGACGTCAACGACCAGGAGTGGCGGGCCGACCTGCTCGGCAAGCTGGTCAGGAACAAGCTCGTGCACGTCAACCTGATCCCGCTCAACCCCACGCCCGGCTCCAAGTGGACGGCGTCCCGGCCGGAGGACGAGCGGGCGTTCGTGCGCAGGCTGGAGTTCCACGGCGTGCCGGTGACCGTGCGCGACACCCGGGGCCGCGAGATCGACGGCGCCTGCGGCCAGCTCGCCGCGGCCGAGTAACCGGCCCCGGCCCGAGCGGGTAGCCGGCCCTCTTCGAGCAGGTGACCGGCCCCGCCCGGCGGCCGCCGAGGAAGGCGGCCGGCCTATCTCGTGGCGGTCGAGCGGGCGGCGAAGGTCTCGACCAGGTCGGCGATCATGGCGGCGCCCCGGCTGTTGAGGTGCACGGTGTCGGTGGTGAGCCGCAGGCCGCGGCTGCTGGAGATGGCGTCCAGGCTGCGGCCGAGCAGGAAGTGCTGCATCGCGGCGGTCTGCGCCTGGTTGCTCTCGGGACGGTAGTGGGTGCGGGGCGAGGTGCCCTCCAGGTCGGCGGTCATGCGCTCGTTGAGCGGCAGGTAGGTCACGCCCTGCTCGGCGGCGACCGTCCTGACGATCTCGGCGAACTCCTGGGTGCGGCGCACCGGGACCGAGTCCAGGTCCTCGCCGATGACCGGCGGGGACAGCAGCGCCACGCGGGCCATGGTCTCGTTCTGCAGGCGGGCGGCGATGGCCGTCAGGTTGGCGGCGTACGCGGCGGGCGTGGGGGTCTCGGCGAGCTTCCAGCGCTTGCGCAGGGCCCTGGCCCGCTTCTCGCTCAACGTGGCGTTGGCGTCGTTGGTGCCGATGAGCACGGTGACCACGTCCGGATCCTGCCGTACGACGTCGTCGAGACGCTTGAGCAGCTCGGACGACGGCTCGTAGTTGACGCCCGCGTTGATCACCGTCTCGCCGGGCAGCCGGTCGCGCAGCATGGCCACATAGTCGACGCTCACCTGTCCGCGGGTGATGCTGTCACCCAGGCAGATCACCTTCACCGTTGCCTCCTCAGTGGTGAGTGAACGCTTACTAACCTACCCTACGGCGCCTCCAGGCATACAGGGCGAGTCCCGCCAGGCACCACACCAGGGAGATCGCGGACAGTTGGGGCAGCTGGTCGAGCAGCTCGCCGGCGCCGGCCGTACGCATCCAGACCACCAGCGGAACCGTCAGCCAGTACGCGGGGGACGCGCTGAGCAGCAGCATCACCAGATAGCCGAGCACCAGCGACATGATCGAGACCGCGGGGGAGCGCAGCACGGCCCGGCTGGTGAGCGCGCCGAGCGCCGTCCCGGCGAGCACCGCCAGGGCGTGCAGGACGAGGGCCGCGCCGAGCACGTCCCGGCCGGGGCGCTCGCTCAGGCCGAGCAGGACGGCCCACGCCAGGCCGACGGCGGCCAGCGCGGCGCAGGCGACCAGGCTCGCCACGAGCCCGGCGGCCACCTCCTTGCCGCGGCCGCCCGCGGTGACCGCCGACAGCTCGCGCTGCCGGTCGGGCTCGGTGTCCAGGAGGCTCCGCGTGGCCCAGGCGAAGATGGGGATGATCAGGACGGCGCCGTCGGCCAGCACGGCGGCCTCCGTACCCTTGGGCGCGCGGCTGCCGTAGACGATGGCGAGCATGGCGAGGGTGAGCAGAAGCGCCTGATGCACGCGATGCGACCGCACATAGGCGGCCAACCGGAAGACAGCCAGAGCGATCACCGGCACTCCTTGGGCAGGCGGACGGCGTCCCGGGCCATCACGGGCACTCCTCGGGCGGGCGGACGGCGGTCAGGGCGATCACCGGCACTCCTTGGTCAGGCGGGCCAGAGCGATCATCCGGGCTCCTCGGGCGTGTGGGGGTGGTCGAGCTCGGAGGTTCGGTAGCCCTGGTCGCGCATTCTGGTCAGGAAGAGCGGGAGGTCGTCGGCGGGCAGGGTGACCGCCACGGTGGTCAGCGGGCGTTTCGGAGCGTGTGTCGCGGGGATCACAGAGGCCACCTGGGCCGCCTGGGCCACAGCGGCGGCGGGGGTGGACTCCTTGAGGTGGCCGTCCACGAGCAACCATGAGCGGAGCCCGGGGAGGCCGCGCAGGCCGCCCTGGTGGTCGCTGGTGATGACGATGCCCCCGCGCCCGGCGACCTCGGTGACGATGGCGGGCAGCGTCTCGCGGGTGTCGGCGTCCAGGCCGGCGAAGGGCTCGTCCAGGATCAGCAGGCCGGGGTCGGCCATCAGGGCCTGGACCAGGCCGACCTTGTGCGCGCTGCCCTTGGACAGCTCGCCGAGCGGCAGGCCGAGGAGGTGGCCCATGTTCAGGCGTTCGGCCCAGGGCCGCCACCGGGCGCCGCCCCGTACGGACGCCATGTGCGTCAGGTAGGAGGTCACCGTGAACGGCTGGGCCGTCGGGAAGCGGTCGGGGGCGAAGCCCACGACGCCGGGACGGTCGGTGATGTGGCCCCGCGTCGGCCGCGCGAGCCCCGCGAGGAGCCGCAGCAGCGTGGATTTCCCCGCCCCGTTGGCCCCGGTCAGCTCGATCGCGTCGCCCGGCGCGAGCTGCGCGTCGGCCTCTTCGAGGACGAAGGGCTGACGTCTTCGGTAGCGAAAAGAGACCTGTAACAGTCGCATGGTGCTGTAACGGTATATGTCAGGGCGCAGGGCCGTGATAAAAGGCCTGACCGCTATAAAGGGCCTCACCGTGAGAAAGGGCCTCACAATGGAGAAGCCCCCGGCACATCTCAGGAGGAGTGGGCTTGAACCGCTTTCCGCGCGTCATGGGTATGCGTTCAGGCTATGACCCCGTGGAAGTCGACGCCCTGATCGCGCGCATCGAGTCGACCCTGGGCAGAGGGCCGCACACGGTCGAGCCCGTCACCGCAGACGAGGTCCGCACCGCGACCTTCCGCGCCAAACGCGGCGGCTACCACGAGACCGCGGTGGACTTCGCGCTGGAGGCGTTCGTCGTGGCCCTGGAGACCCAGGTCAAGCGCCCGGTGCGGCTCGCCATGGCCGAGCCCACCGGGGAGCTGCTGCGCGAGGAGTGGTTCGAGACCCAGGCGGCCCGCGTCGAACGGGTGGCCTTCCGCCCCGGCCGCATGGGCACCGGCTACAACGAGGACGAGGTCGACGCCTTCCTCGACCGCATCGTGGCCACCCTGCGCGGCACGACCGAGTTCGCGGTGACCGCCCAGGAGGTGCGCGAGGCCCGCTTCTCGACCGTGCTGCTGCGCGCCGGCTACCTGATCGCCGACGTCGACTCCTTCCTCGAAGGCGTCGCCGAGATCCTGGAGAAACCCCGCTAGACCCGCCGCGGTCCGGCCCCGGCGCCGCCGTCAGGCCCGTTCGACGGCCGCGAGCAGGCCGCGGAGGTCGGGCAGCACCACCCGGACGACCTCGGGCCCGGCGGGCCGCTCGCCGTGCCGGTTGATCCACACCCGGCGCACGCCCAGCCGCTCGGCCGGGATCATGTCGTGGAAGTGGCTCTGCGCCACGTGCACCCACTCGGCCGGCTCGTAGGCCCTGCTGAAGTGCTCGAAGTGCGCCTCGTCCGGCTTGTAGGCCCCGGCGTCCTCGGCGGTCACCACCGCGTCGAACGGCACGGGCAGCCGCCGCAGCGTCTGGGCGATCAGGTCGCGGTCGCAGTTGGTCAGCAGCGCCAGCCGCCGGCCCGCCGCGCGCAGGGCCGACAGCTCCGCCCCGACCTCGGCGTACACCGGCCAGTAGGGCAGCGTGGCGGCCAGCACCGAGGCGTCGTCGCCGTTCAGCGGGACTGCGGTCTCGGCGCAGGCGCGGCGCAGCGCCTCGGCCATGACGTCCCGGTAGCGGGCCCGTGGCGTCTCGGCCTCGACCGCGCTCTCGTGCCGCAGGTACGCCGTCAGCAGCTCGTCCCCCCTGCCGGGCGCGATCAGCTCAAGGCTGGTGCCGATGCCGTGCCGCCAGTCGACGAGGGTGCCGAAACAGTCGAACGTGATCCATCGCATAGGTCACATGATGACCCTTCCGAGCACCTGGTCGAGCGCCCGGCCGACCTCGCCCTCGACCGCCGGTCCTTCGGCCCGCCAGGCCACGTAGCCGTCGGGGCGGACCAGGACGGCGGTGGCGTCGCCGTAGCGTTCGGCCCAGGCGTCCTCGACGTCGAGCACGTCACCGCCCACCCGGTGCACCCGCACCCCGGGCCCGGCGGCGTGCGCCCAGTCCGCGCCGCCGGGGCCGCACAGCAGGACGAAGGCGTCGTGGAACAGGTCGTGGACGCCGATGCGCTCGCCGTCCCGGTCGAGCCAGAGGTGCGGGGCGCGGGTGCCGGGACGGGCGCCCTGGGCCGTCGAGTCGCCGAACACCGTCTCGTGGGTGGCGCCGACCATGGCCGACGAGCGGTAGCGCTGTCCCAGGATCGCCGCGACGTGGTCGAGCGGGTCGTCATCAGGGTTGGGGCCGAACCTGGCCGCCTGGCTGCGTACGGTCAGGTCGGCCAGCTCCAGGGCCACCGGGCGGCGTTCGGCCTCGTAGGTGTCGAGCAGTGCGTCGGAGGCCCGGCCGGCCAGCACGGCGGCCAGCTTCCAGGCCAGGTTGTGCGTGTCCTGGACGGCCGAGTTGGCGCCCAGCCCGCCGGCCGGCGGCCAGACGTGCGCCGCGTCGCCGACCAGGAACACCCGTCCCTCGCGGTAGCGCGTGGCGACGCCCACCGCCTCCTCCCACGCGGCCCTGCTGACGATCTCCACGGGCAGGTCGCGGCCGATCAGCTCCTTGGCGGAGGCGACCAGCCGCTCGTCGGTGAAGTCGTCCGGCGACTCGGCGGCGGGGTCGTACGTCAGGGCCATGCCCCAATGGCCCGGCAGCGCGTGGGAGACCATCGCGCCCGAGGCCGTCCCGCCGGGCGCGCCGAGGATCCAGAACAGCGCCCGCTTGGTGACCAGCTCCGACAGGTCGGCCCTGAAGACGAAGGACTGGTAGGCGCGCAGGACGCCGAGCCCTTCGCGGGCGATGCCCAGCCGCTCCCTGATCGTGCCGCGGTAGCCGTCGGCGGCGATCAGGTAGCGGGCGCGCAGGGTCCGGCGCTCACCGGTGCGGGCGTCCTCGGTCACCACCGTGACGCCGTCCGCGTCGGGCTCGATCGACCTGCATATGGTGTCGAAGCGCAGGTCGGCGCCCCGGGCGCGGGCGGCCTCGGCGAGGATCGGCTCGACCGTGCTCTGGTCGGCCAGGCCGTACTCGCCCGCGGTCAGCTCGGGCAGCGCCCGGGAGGAGCCGCCCTCGAAGAGCCACTGCCATTCGCCGGCCAGCGTCGCGCAGCGGGCCACGCCCCCTTCCTCGTCGAAGGGCCGCCCGGCCTCCTTGACGGCCTGCTCCAGGCCGAGCGGCCGGTAGATCTCCATCGTGCGCGGGGTGATGCCGCGCGCCCTGCCCAGGAGCGACACGCCGGGGTGGCGGTCGACGAGCACGCAGGGCACCCCGTGGTGGGACAGGAACAGGGCGGAGGTGAGCCCGGCGTAGCCGCCGCCGACGATCAGCACGGGAATCTCGGTCATGACGCCCTCAGGGCGGTCTGTTGTGGTCATGGGGAGATAGTTGCATTGCAACTAGTCTCAAGTCAACTAGTTGTCGTGCGGCTACGATGAGAGCCATGGCTCTCGACCGCGGCTCGCCGCTCGCCCTCACCGTGCTGGCCCTGCTGCGGTCCCGGCCTCTGCACGCGTACGGCATGCAGCGCCTGCTCAAGCAGTGGGGGAAGGACCAGGTCGTCAACGTCGGCCAGCGGGCCGGGCTCTACCGCACGATCGAGCGGCTGGCAGAGGCCGGGCTGGTCAGGGTCAGGGAGACCGGCCGCGACCAGCAGTACCCGGAGCGCACGGTCTACGAGCTCACCGACGCCGGGCGCGAGCGGCTCGACGTGTGGCTCGACGACATGCTCAGCCGTCCCAAACAGGAGTTCCCGCAGTTCCCGGCCGCGCTGTCCAACGCGATGCTGCTCCCGCCCGGCGTGCTGGCCGACGCGCTGGAGCGGCGGGCGGCGGCCGTGGAGCAGACGCTGGCCGAGCTGGAGTCGAGCCTGTCGGCCGAGCAGGACCTGCCGCGCATCACGATGCTGGAGTCCGAGTACCTGCGCGAGGTGACGGCGGCCGAGGCCCGCTGGCTCCGCGCCGTCATCGCCGACCTGCGGGAAGGCCGCATCCAGTGGTCGCACGAGCAGCTGGAGGCAGTCAGCTCGGCCCGGGAGTGATCAGGTGCGGGCGCGGCCGCCGCAGCAGCGCGACGAGCACCGAGGTCACCGGCGCGGCCAGGAACGCCCCGGTGATGCCCGCGATCACGCTGCCCACCGTGATCGCGATCAGGATGACCGCTCCCGGCAGGTCGAGCGCCTTGCCGTAGACCTGCGGCGCCAGCACGTGCCCTTCGAGCTGCTGCACCGCCACCGTCACCGCGACCACGATCAGCGCCACCAGCCACCCCTTGGCCACGAGCGCCACCACCGCCGCCAGCAGCCCGGCCATGAACGCCCCCACCACCGGCAGGAACGCCCCCACGAACGTCAGCACGGCCAGCGGCAGCGCGATCGGCACGCCGAGGATCCACAACGCGAGCCCGATGAAGAAGCCGTCGACCACGCCCACGATCGCCACGCCGCGGATGTAGCGCCCGATCACCCCGAAGATCAGCACGCCGGTGTCGTGGCAGCGTGCCTTGGCCGCCTCCGGCACCAGATCGACGATCCAGGCGAACAGCCGCTCGCCGCCGTGCACGAAGTACACCGACAGGATGACCGCCAGCACCGCGCCGACGACGATCTCGCCGGCCGTCCTGACCCCGGCGATGGCGCCGCTGGTGATCTGCCTGCCCTGCTTGGAGACGTAGTCCCTGGCCTGGGCGAGCAGCCGCTGGTCGTCGAGCCCGAACCGGGCGGCCAGGCCGTGCAGGTCGCCGAACGCCTTGCCCAGGCTGGTGCGCATCTCGCTCAGGCTGTTCACCGTGGGCGGCACCAGCAGCGCGATCAGCGCGCCGGCCAGCAGCAGGCCACCGGCGAAGACGATCGTGGTGGCCAGCGCCGGGCCGAGCCCGCGGGCGGTGAGCCAGCGGGCCGGCGGGTGCAGCAGCGCCGTGAGGAAGACGCCGATGATCACGGACATGACGACCGTGCGCAGGTGATAGAGGCAGAAGAAGGCGACCGCGATGAGCGCGATCCACCCCAGCACCCGCCACGGCCTCATGTCCAACCCCCGATCGTGCCTGGTCAGTGGCCTTCCCGGCGGTGATCGGAGGCAACCCTGGTCAGGACGGCGGCCTCAGGTGCGCGCGCTGCGACCGCTTGGCCTCCTCGTACGCCGCCCGCTCGGCCGGCGCGCCCACCCCGGCCACGGGCACGTCCCACCACGCCTGCGAGGAGGGGACGTCGTCGGCCATGGGATCGGTGCGCACGTGCACGACGGTCGTCTCGCCGGACGAGCGCGCCTCCTCCAGGGCCTTGCGCAGGTCGGCGAGCGACTCCGGACGCAGCACGGCCGCGCCCAGGCTGGCGGCGTTGGCGGCCAGGTCGACCGGCAGCGGGCCGCCCGTGCGGGAGCGGTAGGACGTGCCCAGGCGGCGCGCGCCCACGCTCTCCGACAGCCGCCCGATGGAGGCGAAGCCCGAGTTGTCCACCAGGACGACGACCAGCTTGACGCCCTCGGCGACCGCGGTGACCAGCTCCTGCGCCATCATCAGGTACGACCCGTCGCCCACCAGGACGAACACCTCGCGCTCCGGCGCGGCCAGCTTGACGCCGACGCCGCCCGCGATCTCGTAGCCCATGCAGGAGTTGCCGTACTCGACGTGGTAGCCGCCGGGGCCGCTCGGCCGCCACAGCTTGTGCAGGTCGCCCGGCATGGAACCGGCCGCGCACACCACGACGCCGTCCGGGCTCGCGGCCGCGTTCACGGCCCCGATGATCGCCGCCTGCGACAGCGGGAGGCCGTCGAGCGCGTACGCCCGGTCCACCTGCGCGTCCCAGTCCCGGGAGAGCGCGGCGGCCCTGGCCGTCCAGGCGTCGTCGGAGCGCCGGCCGGCGACGGCGGCGACCAGGTCGGTCAGGCATTCGCGGGCGTCGCCGACCAGGTGCAGCCCCGACAGCTTGGCGGCGTCGAAGGCGGCGACGTTGACGTTGACGAACCTGGCGTCCGCGGCGAACAGCGACCTCGACGCCGTGGTGAAGTCGCTGTAGCGGGTGCCGATCCCGATGATCACGTCGGCCTCGCGGGCCAGCGTGTTGGCGGCGGTGGTGCCGGTCGCGCCCACCGCGCCCACCGCCAGCGGATGGCCGTGCGGCAGCGCCCCCTTGCCGGCCTGGGTCTCGGCGACCGGGATGCCGTGCGCCTCGGCGAAGGCGGCCAGTTCGGCGGTGGCCCGGCTGTAGATCGTCCCGCCGCCGGAGACGATCAGCGGGCGGGCCGCCGACCTGATCACCTGCGCCGCCCTGGCCAGCGCGGCGCGTTCGGGGCGCGGGCGCGGCACGTGCCACACCCGGCGGGCGAACAGCTCCTCGGGCCAGTCGTACGCCTCGGCCTGCACGTCCTGCGGCAGCGCCAGCGTCACCGCGCCGGTCTCGGCCGGGTCGGTGAGCACCCGCATGGCCGCCGTCAGCGCGGACGGGAGCTGTTCGGGCCGGTTGATCCGGTCCCAGTACCGCGAGACCGGCTTGAAGCAGTCGTTGACCGAGATGTCGTACGAACGCGGGTCCTCCAGCTCCTGGAGCACCGGGTTGGCGGCACGGGTGGAGAAGACGTCGCCGGGCAGCAGCAGCACCGGCAGCCGGTTGATCGTCGCGCCGGCCGCGCCGGTGATCATGTTGGTCGCGCCGGGGCCGATCGACGTCGTGCAGGCCAGCGTGGCCAGCCGGTCGGCGGCCCGGGCGTAGGCGGCGGCCGTGTGCACCATGGCCTGCTCGTTGCGGGCCAGGTAGTAGGGCAGGTCGTCGCCCGCGGTGGCCAGGGCCTGGCCGAGCCCGGCGACGTTGCCGTGGCCGAAGATGCCGAAGCAGCCGCCGAAGAAGCGGCGCTCCTCGCCGTCGCGCTCGCTCCACTGGGCGGCCAGGAAGCGCACGACGGCCTGCGCGACGGTCAACCGGGTCATGCGTGCCCTCCGAACGGCAGTCTCGGGTCGACGTCCTGGCCCGACCAGGACGAGCGGATCCAGGCGTGACGGGGATCGTCGCAGAACGCCATCGAACGCTCCTCCGCCGGCCCCGCCAGCACGTTGAGGTAGTACAGGTCGTAACCGGGGGCGGCCATGGACGGCCCGTGGTAGCCGTAGGGCACCAGGACGACGTCGCCGGAGGAGACCTCGGCCAGCGTGTCCACCTGCCCCCGCTCGGAGGAGTAGACGCGCTGGTAGCCGGGCCCGTCGCCGGCGACCTCGAAGTAGTAGACCTCCTCCAGCACGGCCTCGCCCGGGTTGGGGGTGTCGTGCTTGTGCGGCGGGTAGGACGACCAGTTGCCGCCCGGGGTCAGCACCTCGACGGCCATGAGCTTGTCGCAGTCGAACACGCCGGGGGCGCAGAAGTTGTTCACCTGCCGGCTGGCCTGCCCCGCGCCCCTGATCTCCACCGGCACCCGGGAGGCGGGCACGTGCCGCGGCGGCAGCGACCGGGTCGCGCGGGCCGACGGCAGCGCGACGCGCCCGCCGCCGCTCAACGTGACCTGGACGCCGATCGGCAGGTACGCGAAGTCGCTCGGCCCGTCGAACACCGACCCGCGCCCGGCCAGCACGAACGTCTCGCCGCCGACCTCGACCGTGCACGACCCCGACAGCGGAAGGACGATCATCTCCTCCTCTCCGGTGCCGAACGACAGCGGCGTGCCGGTCAGGTCCGCCACGCGCAGCCCGGAGTAGGTCCAGCCGGCCAGCGAGGGGGTGATCTCCACCGACCAGGGGCCGTTGGCGGCCTTGCCGTAGGGCAGGTAGGTCATGCGTGTGCCTCTCGTACCAGGGCGGCGGCGCCGTCCACCGCCGTCGCCACGTCGTCGTCGGATGGGTAGAGCAGGGCGCGGCCGACGACCAGGCCGAGCACGCCGGGCAGGGCCAGCGCGCGGTGCCAGTCGGCGTAGGCCGTGCCGATGTCGGGCGGGTCGCCGCCGAGGAGCAGGGTGGGCAGCGTGGTCGCGGCCATCACCCGGTCCATCTCGGCCACCACGGGGATCTTCAGCCAGGTGTGGGCCGAGGTGGCGCCGAGCGCCTGGGCGACGCTGATCGAGCGGATCACGGCGTCGGGGGACAGGTCGTTGCGCAGCACGCCGGACTCCGAGCGCGCCGCCCAGAACGGCTCCACCATGGCCACCAGCCGCCTGCGGGCCAGCCCGGTCACCGCGTGCGCGCACGACTCCAGGGTGGCGGCCGTCGCGTGGTCGCCGGGGTCGATGCGGCACAACATCTTGCCGCCGTCGAGGCGCATCGTGTCGATGGCCTCGGGGTCGAAGCCGGTGAACCGGTCGTCCAGCTCGAACACCGAGCCCTGCAGGCCGCCCCGGTTCATCGAGCCGAAGGCCAGCTTGCCCTCCAGCGCGCCCAGCAGCAGCAGGTCCTCCAGGACGTCGGGGGAGGCGAGGATGCCGTCCACGCCGGGCCGGGCCAGGGCCGCCTGGAGGCGGTCGAGCAGGTCGTGGCGGCTGCCCATGGCCAGCGGGCGGTCGCGTACGGACAAAGCTCCCCTGGCCGGGTGGTCGGCGGCGATGATCAGCAGCCGCTCGTCCGGCCCCGGCATCCGGCGGCGCTGCCGGCGCGCGGCGGCCGCGGCGATCTCCTCGGGGCGGGTCGCGCGGATCCGCGTGAGCCACTCGTAGCGGGCGGTCCTGGGCAGCGTGAGGTCGCTCACGTGGGCACCTCGTTCAGCAGCTCGTGCACCTCGTCGGTGGTGGGCATGGCGTCGGCGCAGGCCAGCCGGGCGGCCACGAACGCGCCGGCGGCGCCCGCGAAGCGGATCGTGCGCTCCAGCGGCCAGCCGCGCAGCAGCCCGAGGCAGACGGCGCCGCCGAACGCGTCGCCGGCCCCGATGCCGTTGACCACCTTCACCTCGACCGGCTCGGCCACGACGGTCTCGGTGGCGGTGCGGGCGAGCACCCCGGCCGGGCCCATCTTGACGATCGCCACCTCGACCCCGGCGTCGAGCAGCGCCTGCGCCGCCGCCTCCGGCTCGCGCACGCCCACGGCGGTCTCCACCTCGTCCAGGTTGCCGACGGCCACGTTCGCGTGCGGCAGCGCCTCGCGCGCCGCCGCGCGGGCGGCCGCACGCGACTCCCACAGCGCCGGACGGTGATCGAGGTCGAACACGGTCCAGCCGGAGGTGCGGGCCGACAGGGCGGCGGTGTGCGCCGCGCGGCTCGGCTCCTTGCTCAGGCCGGTGAGGGAGAACCAGAACAGCCCGGTCGCCCGGATGGCGTCGAGGTCGAGGTGGCCGGGGGTGAGGCGCAGGTCGGGCGGGTGCTCGCCGCGGTAGAACCAGATGGGGAAGTGGTCGGGCGGGAAGATCTCGCAGAACGTGACCGGGGTGGCCGGGCCCTCGATGACGCTCACGTAGGCGTCGTCCACGCCGAAGTCGCGGATGGCCCGCCGTACGTACGCGCCGAAGGGGTCGGCGCCCACCGCGGTGATCACCGCCGAGCGCAGCCCGTGACGTGCCGCCGCGACGGCGACGTTGGTCGGGCTGCCGCCGAGGAACTTGCCGAAGGTCTCGACGTCGGCCAGCCCGACGCCGGTCTGCAGCGGATAGACGTCGACGCCGCAGCGGCCGATCGTGATCAGGTCGTACAACGCACCTCCAGAGGACGCACCCTACCTCGACACTATGGCATATTGTCATGACATAAGGATGTCCGCTATGTTGTTGATGATCCTTCAGGACGGGCCCCCGTCACCTCACTTCTGTAGTGTCGGGCGGTGAGGAGGTTCGCTCATGTTCGTCCCCAACGGCGTCCATCACGAACAGCACACCACCAAGCTCTCCTTCCGCCCCGCCTCAGGCAAGGGCGGACCGGCGTGAAAGGCCACTGGAGCCTCGACGACCGGCTGGAGCGGTCGTTGCGCGAGGTCCCCTTCGAGGTGCCCGCCGGATCGGAGTCCGTCACCGTGCGGCTCGACTACGACCGGTCGCAGGGCGTGCTCGACCTCGGCTGCGGCTCGCCCGGCGGCTTCCGCGGCTGGTCGGGAGGGGCGCGCTCGGAGTTCACGATCGCCCGCGACTGGGCCACCCCCGGCTACCTGCCCGGCGTCCCCGACCCCGGAACCTGGCACGTGTGGCTCGGGCTGCACCGCGTGCCGCCGCAGGGCCTCGACTTCACCCTGGAGATCTCGGCCGCGCGCACGGCCCCGCCGGAGCCGGTCGCCGCCGAGCCGCCGCCCGGCGAACGGCCGCCGCGCCGGGACGTGCCCGACGTCGGCGGGCTGCGCTGGTTCGCCGGCGACTTCCACGCGCACACCGTCCACAGCGACGGCGCGCTCACCGTCGCCGAGCTGGCCGAGCTGGCCCGCGGCCGGGGCCTGGACTTCCTGGCGGTCACCGACCACAACACCGTCAGCCACCACCCCTGGCTGCGCGCGACCGACCGCGGCGTCACGCTCATCCCCGGCCAGGAGGTCACCACCGACCGCGGCCACGCCAACGTGTTCGGCGAGGTCGGCTGGGTGGACTTCCGGCGGCCCGCGGGCTCCTGGACCGAGCACGCCGGGCGCGCCGGCGGCCTGATCTCGATCAACCACCCGCTGGGCGGCGACTGCGCCTGGCTGCTGCCGGTCGGTGAACGCCCGAGGGTGGCCGAGGTGTGGAGCTCCGGGTGGTGGGACCGCCGCTGGGGCGCGCCGCTGGCCTGGGCCGACGCCTGGCGCGACGACGTGGTGGCGATCGGCGGCAGCGACTTCCACCGGCACGGCAGCGACGGACTGCCGGGCGCGCCGACCACGTGGGTGCTGGCCGAGGAGCCGGGCGCGGTGCTCGACGGCGTGCGCGCCGGGCGCACCGCGGTCTCGGCGGGGCCGGACGCGCCGCTGCTGCTCCGGCTGGGCGACGAGCTGCTCGCGCTCGACGCCGACGGCCTGGTGCTGGTCCGCCCCGGCGGCGCCCGCCAGGTCGTCCGCGGCGAGCGGGCGCTGCTTCCCGCGGCCGAGGGACGCCACCGCCTGGAGACCTACGAGAACGAGGTGATCGCCCTATGCGAGTGAGGAGAGTCGCGAACGCGCCGGTGAGCTTCGGCGTGTTCGAGCTCAGCGACGCGCCGCCGCCCCTGGGCCCCGACGAGATGGTCCGCGCGCTGGCCGAGGCCGGTTACGCGGGCATCGACTCCGGGCCCATCGGCTACCTCGGCACCGGCGCCGATCTGGCCGCCCGGCTGTCGGCGCACGGCCTGCTGCTCGCCGGCGGCTGGGTCGACCTGCGTTACGGCGACGCCGAGGCGTACCGGCGGGGGCTGCCCGCGCTGGAGGCCGCGCTCGACGTGTTCGCCGCCGCGCCGCAGGCGCCCGCCCTCTTCGCGCCCCGGCCCACGCTGGCCTGCTCGGGCTCGCCCGAGAGGTTCGCCAGGCCCGGCGGCAGCGTCCCCGGGCTGCCCGCCGCCGACTGGCCCGGGTACGCCGCCCGCGTCCAGGAGGCCGCCGACCGCTGCCGCGAACGCGGCCTGGAACCCGCCTTCCACCACCACCTCGGCACCTACGTCGAGACCCCCGACGACGTCGAGCGCCTTCTGGAGCTGACCGACGTCCAGCTCTGCCTGGACACCGGCCACCTGCTGCTGGCCGGCGGAGACCCGGTCGCGGCGCTGCGCGCGTGGGCCGGCCGCGTCGGGCACGTGCACGTCAAGGACGGCGACACCAGGATCCTGGCCGCCGCCCTGGACGACGGCGCCGACCTGCGCGAGCTGATGGCCAGGGGCGGCTTCACCCGTCTGGGCGACGGCGAGCTCGACCTGCCCGCGGTCGTGGCGGCGCTCGACGCCATCGGCTACGAGGGCTGGATCGTGGTCGAGCAGGACACGATGCCGGGCCGCCGCCCGGTCGGGCGGAACATCGCCGACCAGGCCGCCAACCGCGAGCGGCTGAGGGAGCTGGGCCTGTGAGGATCGCGCTGGTCGGGTGCGGGGCGGTCACCCAGGCGGTCTACGTGCCGCTGCTGTCCAGGCGGCGGGACCTGTTCGAGGTGAGCGCCGTCTGCGACCTGTCGCGCACGCTGGCCGACGTCGTCGGCGACCGGCTGGGCGCGCCCCGGCGCTACACCTCCCTGGCGAAGATGCTGGCCGACGGCGGTTTCGAGGCCGTGGTGGTGCTGGCCTCGGGCTCCCACGGCGAGACCGTGCGGCGGGCGCTGGCCGCCGGGTACGCCGTGCTGTGCGAAAAGCCGCTCGCGCTGACCCGGGCGGAGGTGGCCGCGCTGCCCGAGGGGCGGCTGATGGTCGGCTACATGAAGCAGTACGACCCGGCCGTGCGCCGGGCCGTCGCGCTGCTGGAGGAGCTGGGCGGCCCGGCGGCCGTCCGGTCGGTCGAGGTGACCGTGCTGCATCCCAGCGGGGAGTCGCAGCTCGCGTTCGCGAACCTGGCGCGGGCCGGCGACGTCGATCCCGGCGTGCTCGGCTCGTTGCGCGAGACCGAGGACGCGCTCGTCTCCCGGGCGCTGGGCCAGGCCGCCCCGGAGTCGCTGCGCAACGTGTACGCGGTCTCCCTGGGCTCGATCTGCCACGACCTGTCGCTGCTGCGGCGCTTCACCGGAGCGCCGCGGGAGATCGCGTACGTGGACAGCTGGGGGCCGGCGCCCGGTTCCGTGGAGATCTCCGGGCCGCTGCCCGTGGCGGGCCGGTTCCACATCCGCTGGCACTACCTGGACGGCTACCCCGCCTACCGCGAGACCGTCGCCATCCACCACGACGGGGGCACGCTGGAGCTGGTCTTCCCCACGCCCTACCTGATGAACGCGCCCACCACCCTCACCGTGGTCTCCGGGGCCGAGACCCGCGCCGAACACCGCCAGGTGACCGAGGCGTTCGAGGTACAACTGACGGCCTTCCATGCTTATGTGAACGATGGCAGCCCGCCGCTCACCGACGCGGCCGGCGCACTGGAGGACATCGTGACGGCTCAGCGGATCGCCGCCCGCTACGCCGTCCAGCATCGGCTGCCCATCGGAGGGGAGGCGGCGGCATGGACATAGTGGTCGTACCGCACACGCATTGGGACAGGGAGTGGTACGAGCCCTTCCAGCGCTTCAGGCTGCGGCTGGTGGACCTCCTCGACGAGGTGCTCGACACCATGGAACGCGAGCCCGCCTACCACTTCACCCTCGACGGCCAGCTCGCCTGCGTGGACGACTACCTGGAGGTGCGTCCGGAGAACCGGCACCGCGTCGCGGCGCTCGTCGCGTCCGGGCGGCTGGCGGTGGGGCCGTGGCAGATCCTGCTCGACGAGTTCCTGTGCTCGGGTGAGAACATCGTGCGCAACCTCGAACTCGGGCTGGCCGGCGCGGACCAGCTCGGCGGGGCGATGCGGGTGGGCTACCTGCCGGACATGTTCGGTCACACCGCCCAGATGCCGCAGATCCTGCGGCTGGCCGGTCTGGAGCACGCCTGCGTCTACCGCGGGGTGCCGGCGTCGGTGACGACCGACGCCTTCGCCTGGGTGGCCCCCGACGGCACCGCGATCCGCACCCAGTACCTGCCCGAGGGCGGCTACGGCAACGGCGCCCACCTGTTCTCCGACGTCAAGGGGCTGGAGGAGCGGGCGGCGGAGTTCGTCGCCACCATGCGCGCCTGGCACGGCCCGCAGGGCGAGCTGCTGGCCATGTACGGCGCCGACCACTCGGCCCCCGTGCGCGGGTTGCCGGAGATGGTGGCGGCCGTCGGCGCCCGCATGGATACCTTGTCTGGATATATCGAGAAATTTTCGGGTGACACCGCGGGGCTGCCGCAGGTCGTCGGCGAGCTGCGCTCGCACGCCCGCGCCAACATCCTGCCCGGCGTCATCTCCGCCCGCGTCGCCGTCAAGCAGGCCATGGGCCGGGCCGAGCGCATGGTCGAGCGCTACGCCGAGCCCCTGGCCGCGCTCTGGGGAGGCCCGTGGCCCGGCCGGTTCCTCGACATGGCCTGGCGGCGGCTGGTGGAGGCCAGCGGCCACGACTCGGTCACCGGCTGCGGCGTGGACGAGACCGCCCAGCAGGTCGCCGCCCGCATCGCCGAGGCCGAGCAGCTCGGGCAGGCTGTCCGCGACATGGTGACCGCGCGGCTGGCGGCGGCGGTGCCCGCCGACGGCGTGCTGGTCGTCAACCCGACGCCGGCCGTGCGCGGCGGCGTGGTGATCGCCGACGTGGCCGGCGGCAGCGGGCCCCTGGTGGGCCCCTCCGGCGCGCCGGTGCCCACCCAGCCCCTGGACTGCGCGCCGGTGCTGCTGCTGGACGAGCGCATCGACCCCCTCACCGTGCTCGGCTTCGTGCACGGCACCGAGCTGTACGGCCAGCACATCGTCGACTGGCAGGTGTTCGACGACATCCTCCTCATCACCGTGGGCAGGGAGCCGCGCGGGCCGTTCGACCAGGCCGAGGTGCGCCGCGCGCTCGACGGCGTGACCTACGTCCGGGTCGAGGCCGAGCCCCGGTCCACTGTCGCCGCCTTCGTCGAGGTGCCCGCGCTCGGCCACACGAGCCTGCGCCCCGGCCCGCCCGAGCCCACGCACCCCGCGCCGCTGGCGGAGGTCCGCAACAACCGCCACCACCAGGACTGCTGGCTCTCCTCCGACACCGGCGTCCTGCCCATCAAGGTCAGCTCCACGGTGATGGACAACGGGCTGCTGCGGGTCGAGATCGAGCCCGACGGCACCCTCGGCCTGTTCGGCGAGGACGGCCGGACGATCACCGGCGTGGGCGGCATCGAGGACGGCGGCGACTCCGGCGACACCTACAACCACGCGCCCCCCGCCGACGACCTGGTCGTGTCCGAGCCGATCTCGATCGAGGCGGAGATCATCGAAGGCGGCCCGCTCGTCGCAGCCGTGGAGATCACCCGGGTCTACCTGTGGCCGGCGGCGGGCGAGCCCGTCCCGAACACGCCGGAGCTGCCGCCGCTCGCGCGTACCGGCGCGACCGAGGACGTCGTGGTCACCATGCGGGTCGAGCTGCGGGCGGGCGAGCCGTTCGTCCGGCTGCGGGTGTCGTTCGACAACCGGTGCGCGGACCACCGGGTGCGGTTCCACGTGCCGCTGCCGAGGCGGGCCGACCATTCGCTGGCCGAGGGGCAGTTCGCGATCGTGCGACGGGAGCTCGAAGCCGAGGGCGGCTGCGGCGAGACCCCGCTGCCCACCTTCCCCGCCTCCGGCTGGGTGGCCGCCGGCGGCGTCGCCGCGCTGCTGGAGCACGTCACCGAGTACGAGCTGCTGAACGACGGGTACGAGCTGGCGCTCACGCTGCTGCGCTCGGTCGGCTACCTGTCGCGCAACCACAACAGGCTGCGCCCCGAGCCCGCCGGTCCGCAACTGCCGACCCCCGCCGCGCAGTCACGCGGGCCGCACACCGTGTCGCTGGCGCTGATGCCGTACCTGGACTGGCGGGACGTGCCGCCGCAGGCGGAGCTGTACCGGCACGACCTGCTGGTGGTGCCGGGCGGTGGCGATCGCGAGCTGACCCCGCCGCCGGCGGCGCACGGGTTGTCGGTGTTCGGTCAGGGCGTGACGATGAGCTCGCTGCGCCGCCGCGACGACTGGCAGGAGCTGCGCCTGGTGGCGCTCACCGCGTCCGGCACCGAGGCCGTGGTGCGCGGGGACTTCACCCGGGCCCGGCGGGCCGGCCTGACCGGCAGCCCCGGCGAGCCGCTGGAGACCGAGGACGGCACGCTCAGGCTGCCGCTGAGGCCGTGGGAGATCGCCACCGTCCAGCTCCGCTGACCCCGCAGCCCTAGCAGAGGCCGAGCTGGCGGGCCGCGCGCACGGCCAGCCAGACCTCCGCGAACGCCGCGCTGGACGACAGGTCGCGCCCGCTCAGCGCGGCGAACCGGCGCAGCCGGTAGGCCAGCGTGTTGGGGTGGACGTGCAGCGCCGCCGCCGCGTCCTCGACGTGGCGGTTGCGCTCCATCCACGTGCGCACCGACAGCAGCAGCCGCGAGTCGTGGGCCTCGTCGTAGGCCAGCACCTCGCCCAGCACGTGGTCGACCAGGGCCGACAGCGTGGAGGGGTCGTCGGGCAGCCAGCGGCCGGTGGTGTCGTCGCCGTAGTGGACCAGCGCCTTGCCGGACTCGGCGGCGTGCGCGGCCGCCCACACGGCCTCCCGCTGGGCGACCCGCAACGACTCGCCCGGCGGGAACGGCCGGCTCACGCCCGCGCTGACCCCGGGCACGGCGGCCACCGCCGGCCCCAGCTCGGGCGGCCCCAGCAGGTAGTGGTCGTCGCCGCGGCGCAGCAGCAGGTGCGGCAGCTCGCCCACCGCCCGGCGCAGCGCGTCGTCGGGCGCGTGCCGCACGACGAGCAGCACCGACCCGGTCTCCAGGGGCAGGCCCATCCTGGCCAGCCGACGCCGGGCCGCGGGCGGGTCGAGCACGTCCTGGAGCAGCTCGGCCAGCGTCTCGGCGCCCTCTCTGCGCAGGGTCTCGCGCTCGTGCCTGGCCATGGCGACCTGGAGGGCGGCCACGGTGGCGATGTGCTGGACCACGGCCAGCCCGGCGGGCCGCGCGCCCTCCCGCTCGAAGGCCACCAGGAACCCGGCGGGGCCGCCGGGCGCCGGCACCGGCAGCGCGAAGCCGCCCGGGATCGTGGGCGGCGCGTCCGGCTCGGCGGGCAGGACGTCGAGCGAGGGCACCGGCACGCCGGGCAGCAGCGGCCGGCCCTGCGGGGTGCACAGGTAGACGTCGTAGCCGGACAGGCGTTCCAGGCGCTTGAACAGGGTGACGGTGTCGAGGTCCTCGGCGGCCAGCCAGCGCAGCGCGCCGAACACCTGGAGCTGGGCGCCCAGCCGGTGGCTGGCGTCCTCCTGGAGCGCCGCCGCCACCTCCTGCGAGACGGCGATGAACGGCACCGCGAGCGGCACCTCCAGCACCGGCATGCCGCGTTCCTCGGCGGCCTCGAAGAACGCCCGGTGCAGCGGCGGGACGTGCAACTGGGCCGACAGGGCGAGCGCCGAGACCCCCGCGTCGTCGAGGCGTTCGAGGTAGGCGCGCTGCCGGGCGGCCGAGCGCGGCAGGCCGAGCCCGGTCGTCATGATGACCTCGGCGCCGAGCAGCCAGGGCGTCGGGTCGGCCAGCTCGCTGACGTGCGCCCACGAGACCGAGCGGGACAGCCCGGCCTCGCCGGCGAGCACCCGGAGCTGGAGAGCGGGGGAGCGGAGAAGGTCTTCGACCGTCAGCTTGTGGTCAGCCACAACACACACCGTATTACTTTGTGGGAGTAACAATTGCCGCAGGTCAGAAGCGTGACGAACACTGACGAACATGCACATCGGTCCCGTCGACTCCTCTCGGGTCCCGCGTTTCGCCGGGCCCGCCACCTTCGCCCGGCTGCCCCGGCTCGACCAGGTCGAGCGGGCGGACGTGGCCGTCGTGGGCGTGCCCTTCGACGCGGGCGTGTCCTACCGTCCGGGCGCCCGGTTCGGCCCCGCCGCCGTACGGGAGGCCAGCCGGTTGCTGCGGCCCTACCACCCGGGGCTGGACGTCTCTCCGTTCGAGCGCGTCCAGGTCGCCGACGCCGGTGACATCGCGGCGAACCCGTTCGACATCGGCGAGGCCGTCGAGACCATCGAGGCCGCGGCCGACGAGCTGGACGCCCGGCTGGTCACCATCGGCGGCGACCACACGATCGCGCTGCCGCTGCTGCGCTCGGCGGCCAGGAAGCATGGCCCCGTGGCGCTGCTGCACTTCGACGCGCACCTCGACACCTGGGACACCTACTTCGGCGCCGAGTACACCCACGGCACCCCCTTCCGCCGGGCGGTCGAGGAGGGCATCCTCGACACCGAGGCGCTGAGCCACGTCGGCATCCGGGGCCCGCTGTACGGCAAGAAGGACCTGGAGGACGACCGGCGGCTCGGGTTCGGCACCCTGACCGCCGCCGACGTGCTCCGCCGCGGCCTGGACGAGGTCATCGACGTGCTGCGGCAGCGCGTCGGCGACCGCCCGCTCTACGTCTCCGTCGACATCGACGTGCTCGACCCCGCCCACGCCCCCGGCACCGGCACGCCGGAGGCCGGCGGGCTCACCAGCCGCGAGCTGCTGGAGATCCTCCGCGGTCTGGCCGGCTGCCGCCTGATCGGGGCCGACGTGGTCGAGGTGGCCCCCGCCTACGACCACGCCGAGATCACCTCGGTCGCCGCCTCCCACGTGGCCTACGACCTCGTCAGCCTGCTGGCGATGCAGGAGAAGACATGAGCATCACCGAGATCGAGACCTACGGCGTCGAGCGCATCCCCGACGCCGACCGCACCGCCGGGCCGTTCGACCTGTTCCGGGTCGCCTTCGGGGGCGCGAACACGTTCGCCACCTGCGTGCTGGGCGCCTTCCCCATCCTGTTCGGCCTGTCGTTCTGGCAGGGGCTCGCGGCCACCGTGCTCGGCCTGGTGGTCGGGGCGCTGATCCTGGCCCCGCTGTCGCTGTTCGGGCCGCTCAACGGCACCAACAACGCCGTCTCCTCCTCGGCCCACCTGGGCGTGCACGGCCGGGTCGTCGGCTCGTTCCTGTCGCTGCTGACCGCCATCGCGTTCTTCTCGATCTCGGTGTGGTCGTCGGGCGACGCGCTGGTGGGCGGCGCGCACCGGCTCGTCGGCCTGCCCGACACCGACCTGTCCTACGGGGTGGCCTACGCCGTCTTCGCCCTGCTCGTCCTCGTGGTCTGCGTGTACGGCTTCCGCTTCATGCTGTTCGTCAACAAGATCGCGGTCGCGGCGGCGTCGCTGCTGTTCGTGCTCGGGCTGTTCGCCTTCGCCGGGGACTTCGACCCGTCCTATCCCGGGACGCTGGCGGCCGGCGACCCGCTGTTCTGGCCGTCGTTCATCGGCGCGGCGCTGATCGTGCTGTCGAACCCCGTGTCCTTCGGCGCCTTCCTGGGCGACTGGTCCCGCTACATCCCGGCCTCGACCCCGCGCTCCCGCGTGATGGCGGCGGCCTTCCTGTCGCAGATCGCCACCGTCCTGCCGTTCTTCTTCGGGCTGGCCACCGCCTCGATCATCGCCGCCAAGGCCGCCGAGTACGTCGACCCGGCCGCGCCCAACTACGTGGGCGGGCTGCTGGCGATCTCGCCGGCCTGGTACTTCGTCCCGGTCTGCCTGATCGCGCTGATCGGCGGCATGTCCACCGGCACCACCTCCCTGTACGGGACCGGGCTGGACTTCTCCAGCGTGTTCCCGCGCTTCTCCCGGGTGCAGGCGACCGTCTTCATCGGCACCCTGTCGATCGTGTTCATCTTCGTCGGGCGCTTCGCGGCGAACCTGACGGCCAGCATCTCCACGTTCGCCACGCTGATCATCACCTGCACCGCCCCCTGGATGGTGATCATGATGCTCGGCTACGTGACCCGCAGGGGCTGGTACGACCCCGACGCCCTGCAGGTCTTCAACCGGCGGCAGCGCGGCGGGCGGTACTGGTTCACCCACGGCTGGAACTGGCGCGGCCTCACCGCGTGGCTGCTCGCGGCCGCCGTGGCGCTGATGTTCGTAAACCTGCCGGGCCAGTTCGTCGGGCCGCTGGGCGACCTGGCCGGCGGCGTGGACGTCTCGCTGCCGCTGGGCCTCGCGGTCGCGGCCGTGCTCTACCTGACGCTGCTCGCGCTCTTCCCCGAACCGCGCGAGGTGTACGGCCCGCAGGGCCCGCGCCTGGTGCGCTCGGCCGACACGCCGATCCTGCCCATCGTGGACGCGGCAGAATCGATGGCGTGATGGAACTTGTCGACCTGTCGGTGCCCGTCGAGTCCGGGATGCCGGTCTATCCGGGCGACCCCGAGGTCTCGGTCGCCCCCGCGCTCACCGTCGCCCGCGACGGCGTCAACGTGCTGGGCCTGCACCTCGGCTCGCAGTCGGGCACCCACGTCGACGCCCCCTTCCACATCGACGACGCGCTGCCGGCGCTCGGCGACCTGCCGCTGTCCCGCTTCGCCGGGCCGGCCGTGGTGGCCGACGCCCGGGGGCTCGCGCCCCGGTCGCCGATCGGCGCCGGGCTGCTCGACGGCCCGGCCTGGCCGTCCGGCGGCGACGCGCCGATCGTGCTGGTCGCGACCGGCTGGTCGGCCCACTGGGGCGGCGAGTCCTACCAGGCCCATCCCTTCCTCACCGAGGAGGCCGCCACGCTGCTGGTCGAGCGGGGCGTGCGCACGGTCGGCATCGACGCGCTGAGCGTCGATCCGACGCCGGCCGACGACTTCCCTGCCCACCGCGTCCTGTGCGGGGCGCACGCCGTGATCGCCGAGAACCTCACCGGCCTCGACCGGCTGCTGGACGCCCAGGCCCGGGGGCGGCCGATCGAGGTCTGGATGATGCCGCTGCGGCTCGACGGCGCCGACGGCGCGCCCGTGCGGGCCGTGGCGCGGATCGGTTAGCGCGTGCCCCAGGAGTACGACTGCTTGCGCAGCTTCAGGTACACGAACGACTCGGTGGCCCGGACGGCGGGGATGGCGCGGATCTTGCTGAGGATCTCCAGCAGGTGCCCGTCGCCCTCGCAGACCACCTCGACGATCACATCGAAGGAGCCCGCCGTGAGCACCACGTAGTCGATCTCCTCGATGGCCGACAGCTCGTCGGCCACCGACTCCAGGTCGCCCTCGCAGTTGACCCCGATCATCGCCTGGCGGGGGAAGCCGAGGGTGAGGGGGTCGGTGACCGCGACGATCTGCATCACCCCGCTGTCCTGCAACCGCTGGACGCGCTGACGGACCGCGGCCTCGGAGAGCCCGACGGCCTTGCCGATCGCCGCGTAGGGCATGCGCCCGTCTGACTGGAGCTGCTCGATGATCTGCTTGGAGAGATCGTCGAGCACGACGGGCCCGGAACTGGCGTTGTTTCGTCGTACGCGGGGCGGCGTCGTCATGTCAGAGGAATCCTCCTAGCGGTCCGGCGTTACGGGGGCGTTCCCGCTTGATTGCCGTCCTGGTGCGACATGTTGTCAGTTCTTGGCGGTGTGTCAAGCGAATTCGTAGCAATTTGATATCTTCACCACGAAATCCCTTGTCCAGATGCATCTGCTCTGTAAGAGTCGCGGCATCTCAGCCACCTCAACGAGGAGGTCGTGCATTGACCACCCGTCTGCAGAACTTCATCAACGGTGAGTTCGTGGACGCCCAGAGCGGCCGGTTCTCCGACATCATCGACCCTTGCACGGGAGAGGCCTACCTTCAGGCCCCGATCTCCGGCGTCGAGGACGTCGACGCGGCCTACGCCGCGGCGGCCGCCGCGTTCGAGTCGTGGGGTCGGACCACCCCCGGTGAGCGGGCGAACCTGCTGCTCAAGGTCGCCGACGCGATCGACGCCCGGGCCGACGAGATCAACGAGGCCGAGTGCCTCAACACCGGCAAGCCGCGCGCCCGCATGGCCGAGGACGAGACGCCGGTCGCGGCCGACCACTTCCGCTTCTTCGCCGGTGCCGCGCGCACCCTGGAGGGGCCCACGGCCGGGGAGTTCCTCGCCGAGCACACCAGCGTCATCAGGCACGAGCCCATCGGCGTCGTCGGCCAGGTCACCCCCTGGAACTACCCGATGATGATGGCCGTGTGGAAGATCGCCCCGGCGCTGGCCGCCGGGAACACGATCGTCCTCAAGCCGTCGGACACCACCCCGGCCTCCACGCTCAAGCTGGCCGAGATCGTCGGCTCGGTGCTGCCGCCCGGCGTCTTCAACGTCGTCACCGGCGACCGCGAGACCGGCGCGCTCGTCGTGGGCCACCCGACCGCCGCCATGGTGGCGATCACCGGCTCCGTCGGCGCGGGCATGGCGGTCGCCAAGAGCGCCGCCGACGACCTCAAGCGGGTGCACCTGGAGCTCGGCGGCAAGGCGCCGGTCGTGGTCTTCGAGGACGTCAAGGACCTCGCCAAGGCCGCCGCCGACATCGCCACCGCCGGTCTCTACAACGCCGGCCAGGACTGCACCGCGGCCTGCCGCGTGCTCGTCCAGGAGAGCGTGCACGACGAGTTCGTGGCCGCGCTGACCGAGGCCGCCGCCGCGACCGTGACCGGCGACCTGGGCAACGAGGAAGCGCTCTACGGCCCGCTCAACAACGAGAACCAGCTCACCAGGGTCCAGGGCTTCATCGACCGGGTCCCCGGCCACGCCAAGGTGCTCACCGGCGGCAGCCGCGTCGGCGACAAGGGCTATTTCTTCGCCCCGACCGTCGTGGACGGCCTGCGCCAGGACGACGAGATGGTGCAGAACGAGGTCTTCGGCCCCGTCATCACCGTCCAGACGTTCACCGACGAGGCCGACGCGCTGGCCAAGGCCAACGACGTCAAGTACGGCCTGTCCAGCTCGGTGTGGACCTCCGACCACGGCCGCGCCATGCGCATGTCGAACCGCCTCGACTTCGGCGTGGTCTGGGTCAACACGCACATCCCGTTCGTCTCGGAGATGCCGCACGGCGGCTTCAAGCACTCCGGGTACGGCAAGGACCTGTCGGTGTTCGGTCTGCACGACTACACCAGGGTCAAGCACGTCATGCACTACATCGGCGAATAAGGACGAGCCCTGGACATGACCGAGCTATCCGCGATTCAGCTTGAGGACGTCGTCAAGGAGTACCTCTCGCACGGCGAGGTCGTCCAGGCGGTCAAGGGTGTGTCGCTGGACATCGCCGAGGGGGAGTTCTTCTCCCTCCTCGGCCCGTCCGGATGCGGCAAGACCACGACCATGAGGATGATCGCCGGCTTCGAGGAGCCCACCAAAGGGCTCGTGAGGCTGCACGGCAAGGACGTCACCGACGTCCCGCCGAACAAGCGCGACGTCAACATGGTCTTCCAGTCCTACGCCCTGTTCCCGCACATGAGCGTGTGGGACAACGTGGCGTTCGGCCTGAAGCAGCGCAAGACGCCGCCGGAGGAGATCCGGCGGCGGGTCGGCGAGATGCTGGAGATCGTCGACCTGACCGGCCGGGAGAAGCGCCGGCCGCGCGAGATGTCCGGTGGCCAGCAGCAGCGCGTGGCGCTGGCCCGCGCGCTGGTCAACCGGCCGCGGGCGCTGCTGCTCGACGAGCCCCTGGGCGCGCTCGACCTCAAGCTGCGCCAGGCCATGCAGATCGAGCTCAAGCGCATCCAGCGCGAGGTCGGCATCACGTTCGTGTACGTGACGCACGACCAGAACGAGGCTCTGACCATGAGCGACAGGATCGCCGTGATGAACGACGGGCTGGTCGAGCAGCTCGCGAGCCCGCGGGAGATCTACGAACGGCCGGCCACCGCCTTCGTGGCGGGGTTCATCGGCACCTCCAACCTGATCACCGGGACGGTGACCGGCGGGGTGCTGGCGGTCGGCGGCGGCCGGGTGCTGGTGCCGGACCACGAGGGCGACGTGACGGTGACCGTCCGCCCCGAGAAGATCACGATCTGCGCGGACGAGCCGGGACCCGGGCTGAGCGCCGTCCCCGGGACCGTCACGGAGATGGTCTACCTGGGCACCTCCAACAGCTACGCGGTGCAGCTCGCCGACGGGGCCGAGATGACCGTGTTCGAGCAGAACGCGCACGACGCGACGGCGACCGCGGAGCGGGGCGACTCCGTGTGGCTGTCGTGGGAGGCGCAGCACTCTTATGTGATTGGAAGTTGATAGCACCCCATGAACCCCCGCCAGATCACCCCCGCCCTCCTGAGGGGCATGACCCAGCCCCGCACCCGCCGCGACTTCTTCCGTGTCACCGGCCTGTCCGCCGCCGGCCTCGCGCTCGCCGCCTGTGGCGTCCAGGGCCAGAAGGCCGCCCCTCCGAAGGCCGACGCCGTCCAGGACTACTGGTCCAAGCAGAGCAAGCACGGCAAGCTCGTCTTCGCCAACTGGCCCGAGTACATGCCCGAGGACCAGGCCCCGCTGAAGAAGTTCACCCAGACCACCGGGATCTCCGTGGAGTACAAGGAGGTCATCCAGGAGAACGCGGAGTTCTTCGGCAAGGCCGACCCCGTGCTCCGCGCCGGCCAGTCGCTCGGCTACGACATCATCGTGATGACCAACGGCGTGCAGCTCCAGCACATGGTCGAGCTCGGCTACATCGTGCCGCTCGACCACAGCCGGATGCCGAACTTCCTGGCCAACGCCGGTGACAAGTACAAGGAACGCGCCTACGACCCGGGCAACCAGTACACGATGCCCTACTCCTCGGGCGTGACCGGCATCGCGTACAACACCAAGTACGTCAAGGACGACATCACCAGCATCGAGGCCCTGTTCGACCCCAAGTACAAGGGCCGGGTCGGGATGATGGCCGACGCCCAGGAGATCGGCAACTTCGGGATGTTCGCGCTGGGCGTCGATCCGGAGAAGTCGACCGAGGCCGACTGGAAGAAGGCCGGGGAGAAGCTCAAGCAGCAGCGCGACGCGGGAATCGTCCGGAAATATTACGACCAGAGCTACATCGACGCGGTCTCCAAGGGCGACGTCTGGCTGACCATGGCCTGGTCGGGCGACATCTTCCAGCGGCAGCTCGCCGGCGAGCCGGTCAAGTTCGTGGTGCCGGCGGAGGGCGGCACGATCTGGACCGACAACATGCTCATCCCCAAGGGCGCGGCCAACCCCGTGGACGCGCTCACCCTCATGGACTACCTGTACCAGCCCGCGGTGGCCGCCGAACTGGATGAGTTCATCCAGTTCGTCACCCCGGTCCCGGCCGTGCAGGACCTCCTGCGCGAGAAGGCCACGACGGCCAAGGGCGAGGACAAGAAGGCCCTGGAGGACATGGTGGACAGCCCGCTCATGTTCCCCTCGGAGGCCGACTACGCCAAGCTGCGCACCTACACCACGCTGACCACCCAGCAGGAGCAGGTGTTCAACTCCATCTTCCAGTCGATCACCCAGGCATAGCCATGAAACGGCTCACCCCCTACCTGCTCGCCCTGCCGAGCTGGCTGTGGCTGGCGATCTTCCTGGTCGTGCCCATGGTGGCGATGGCGTCGGTCTCGCTCCAGACGGGCAACGCCATCGACGGCTACGCGATGACGTTCAGCTTCTCCAACTACGCCGACGCGCTCGGCAGGTACAGCGACCAGCTGCTGCGCTCGCTCCTGTACGGCGGCCTGGCCACGGTGGCCATGCTGGTGATCGGGTACCCGGTGGCGTACTGGATCGCCTTCAAGGGCGGCAGCCGCAAGTCGGTGTACCTGTTCCTGCTGCTGCTGCCGTTCTTCGTGTCGTTCGTGCTGCGGACGATCTCGTGGAACTTCCTGCTGGCCGACAACGGCATCCTGTTCGGGACGCTGAAGGGCTGGGGGCTGCTGCCGGAGGGCTTCCACGTGCTGGCCACGACCGTGGCCGTGGTGGGCGGGCTCACCTACAACTTCCTGCCGTTCATGATCCTGCCGATCTACGTGGCCCTGGAGCGGGTGGACCCGCGGGTGGTGGAGGCGGCCCAGGACCTGTACGCCACCCGCGCCGGGGCCTTCCGCCGGGTGGTGCTGCCGCTGTCGCTGCCCGGCGTCTTCGCCGGCGTGCTGATGACGTTCGTGCCCGCGACGGCCGACCCGGTCAACGCGCAGATCCTCGGCGGCACGGCCAACACCATGATCGGCAACATCATCCAGACCGAGTACCTGACCAACCTCGACTACCCGACCGCCTCGGCGCTGTCGTTCACGCTGATGGCGATCCTGCTGGTGGGCATCTTCGTCTACGCCCGCGCGCTCGGCACCGAGAACGTCCTGGAGGCGGCGGCGCGATGAGCGGTGAGCGAGCAATGAGCAGGGGCACGCGGGGCAGGTTCGGCGACCGCCTGCTGCACGTCTACACCTGGCTGATCATCCTGTGGCTGTCGTCGCCGATCGCCGTCATGATCCTGTTCGGCTTCAACGACAAGAAGAGCAAGTCGAACACGAGCTGGCAGGGCTTCACCCTCAAGTGGTACGGCGAGCTCTTCGAGATCTCCGACCTGACCACGGCGCTGCGCAACTCCATCGTGATCGCCCTGGTCAGCACCGTCATCACGGTCGTCATCGGGACGATGCTGGGCCTGGCCGTCGGCCGGCACCGCTTCCGAGGCCTCGGCGCCACGAACTTCCTGGTCTTCGCCGCCATCTCCACGCCGGAGCTGGTGATGGGCGCCTCGCTGCTGTCGCTGTTCGTCTCGGGCAACGTGCCGCGCGACGGCAACACGATCATCGTCGCCCACGTGCTGTTCTCGCTCTCCTTCGTCGTGGTGACGGTCAGGGCGCGGGTCATCACGCTCGACCCGTCGCTGGAGGAGGCGGCCAAGGACCTCGGCGCGACCGCCTGGGGCACGTTCCGGCAGGTGACGCTGCCCTCGATCATGCCGGGCGTGCTCGCGGGCGCGATGCTCTCCTTCGCGCTGTCGATCGACGACTACGTGGTGACGAGCTTCGTCAACGGCTCGACCGTCACCTTCCCCCTGTGGATCGTGGGTGCGGTGAAGACCGGTATTCCACCGCAGGTCAACGTGATGGGTACGCTCATCTTCGGGATCGGTGTGCTGATCGCCGTGGCGAACGCCGTGGCCGCCAGACGCCGCGCCTAGGATCTGCTCCAACAGGCTTTCCCCCCGCGATCCGGCGGGGGGATTGGTGTATTCCGACCAAGAACAGGGAGGCGAGATCGGATTTCGGCGGGGGGAACCCGCGCGTGATCACATCATGCTTTTGGATCCCGCAATCAACAAAGAACAACTAAGACTTTCGTAGGGAAGTGGGATTTGTGGATCCGCTGAAGGCGCTGGCTGACGCGGAGCGCAAGCCGTACTGGCTGGACAGCCCGGCCAGACCCGAGCCGCGCGCGCGGCTCATCGGAAACACCGACGCCGACCTGGTCGTCGTCGGCGGAGGCTTCTCGGGGCTCTGGACGGCCCTGATGGCCAAGGAACGTGACCCTTCGCTGGACGTGGTCCTGCTCGAAGGGCGCAGGATCGGCTGGGCGGCGACCGGCCGCAACGGCGGGTTCTGCATGGCGACCCTCACCCATGGCCTGGCCAACGGCCTGGAACGGTGGCCGGAGGACATCGGCCGCCTGGAACGCATGGGCGTGGACAACCTCGACGAGATCGAGCGCACGCTGGAGCGGCACGGCATCGACTGCTCCTTCGAGCGCACCGGAGAGCTGCACGTGGCCACCGAGCCGTGGCAGCTCGACTCGCTGGGCGAACACCTGGACCTGATCTCCGAGCTCGGCCTCGACTACGTGCCGATGGACGAGCGGCAGGTGCGGGCCGAGGTCAACTCGCCGACCTACCTGGGCGGCCTGTGGGAACGCAGCGGCTGCGCCATGCTGGACCCGGCGCGGCTGGCCTGGGGGTTGCGGGATGCGTGCCTGCGGCTCGGCGTCCGGGTCTTCGAGCGCAGCCCGGTGCGTTCGCTGCGCGACGACGGCACGACGATCACCCTGCGCACCCCGTACGGGTCGGTCGTGGGCCGCCGGGTGGCGCTGGGCACGGGGGTCTTCCCGCCCCTGCTGCGCAGGCTCAAGCACTTCGTCGTCCCGGTGTACGACTACGCCCTGATGACCGAGCCGCTGAGCGCGGCCCAGCTCGCCGAGGTGGGCTGGCACAACCGGCAGGGCGTCGGCGACTCGGGCAACCAGTTCCACTACTACCGGCTCACCGACGACAACCGCATCCTGTGGGGCGGCTACGACGCGGTCTACTACAACGGCGGCCTGGTCAAGCCGGAGTACGAGCAGCGCGACGAGACGTTCGTCAAGCTGGCCGAGCACTTCGCCACCACGTTCCCGCAGCTCTCCCAGGTGCGTTTCACGCACCGCTGGGGCGGCGTGATCGACACCTGCAGCCGCTTCAGCGCCTTCTACGGCACGGCGCACGGCGGCCGGCTGGCCTACGCCGTGGGCTACACCGGCATGGGCGTCGGGGCCACCAGGTTCGGCGCGAACGTGATGCTGGACCTGCTGTCGGGGGAGGCCACCGAGCGGACCGAGCTGCGGATGGTCAAGGAGAAGCCGGTGCCGTTCCCGCCCGAGCCGGTCCGGTCGGGGGTGATCCAGTTCACCCGGTGGTCGATCGCCCAGGCCGACCAGCATCAGGGTAAGCGCAACCTGTGGCTGCGCACGCTCGACAAGATGGGCCTCGGGTTCGACTCCTGATCCGGTGTTCCGAGGGGGCGCCGGGCCCGCCTGCCGCGGGCCTGGCGCACACTTGTCACCATGGAAGTCGAGTTCGCCGCCGACGGCGTGCGCCTGACCGGTGACCTGCGGACGCCCGAGGGCACGGGCCCCTGGCCGGGGCTGGTGCTCACCGGGCCGTTCACCGGCGTGCGCGACCAGGTCACCGGCCTGTACGCCGAACGGCTGGCCCGGCGCGGCTACGTGACGCTGTCCTTCGACCACCGCAACTGGGGCGAGTCCGGCGGCGAGCCGCGCGGGCACGAGGATCCGCAGGGCAAGCTGGCCGACCTGCGGGCGGCGGTGTCGCTGCTGCGGTCGCGCCCCGAGGTGGACGGCGACCTGATCGGCGCGGTCGGCATCTGCCTGGGCGCCGGGTACGCGCTGAGGTTCGCCGCCTTCGACCCGCGCGTACGGGCGTTCGCGGGCATCGCCGGGGCCTACAACAACCCGTACACGATGCGGTCCGGCATGGACTACCAGGCGGCGCTGGCCGGGTTCGCCGGCGTGCTGGAGCGGCAGGACCGGGGCGGCCCGGTCGAGTACCTGCCCGCCGTGGCCGAGGAGGGCGAGGCCGCGATGCCGGGCGACGAGCCGTTCGCCTACTACGGCACCGAGCGCGGGGCCTCCGCCTCCTGGCGGAACGCGGTGACCCGGGCCGGGCTGCGCGAGCTGATCACCATGGACAACATGATGGGCGCCGACTTCCTGTCGCCCAAGCCCGCCCTGATCGTGCACGGCGTGATCGACAGGTTCTGCCCGCCGGAGGGCGCCGAGGAGGCGTTCAAGCGGCTCGATCAGCCCAAGAAACTCGTCTGGGTGGACGCCAAGCAGCACATCGACCTCTACGACCGCGAGCCGTACGTGTCGCAGGCCGTGGAGGCCACCGCGGACTTCCTCGCCGAGCACCTCCGGCCGGGCGGCTCCGGAGCCTGACGTCTACGCTGGGGGGTATCGCGCGGAATGGGGGGATTCATGCGTGCCATCCAGTTCACCCGCTTCGGCGGCCCGGAGGTGCTCGAAGAGGCCGAGGTGCCCGATCCGGTGGTGGGGCCGGGCCAGGTGCTGGTCGACGTCGAGGCCGCGGGGCTGAACTTCGCCGACGTGCGGCAGATCTCCGGCCACTACTCCGCCCCCGACCGCCTGCCGCACATCCCGGGCAGCGAGGTCGTCGGGCTCGATCCCCGGGGGCGGCGGGTGATGGGCTTCACCGCCAACGGCTACGCCTCCAGGGCCGTCCTGGACGAGGGCGACGTCGTGGTCGTGCCCGGCTCGCTGCGGGCCGGGGAGGCGCTGGCGCTGCTCGTCCAGGGGCTCACCGCCTGGCACCTGCTGCGCTCGTCGGCGCGGCTCAGGGAGGGCGAGAGCGTGGTCGTCCACTCCGGCGCGGGCGGCGTCGGCAGCCTGGCCGTGCAGCTGGCCAAGGTGTTCGGGGCCGGACGCGTGATCGCCACCGCCTCCAGCGAGGACAAACGCTCGCTCGCCCTCGACCTCGGCGCGGACGCCGCCGTGGACGGCGCGGCCGACGGGTACGCCGAGCGCGTCATCGAGGCCAACGGCGACCGGCCGGTGGACGTCGTGCTCGACGCCGTGGGCGGCGCGGTCTTCGACGCGGCGCTGACCGTGCTGGCCCCCTTCGGGCGGCTGGTGAGCTACGGGTCGTCGTCGGGGGAGCAGGCCGCCCCGGTCGAGATCGGGCGGCTCACCGCGGGCAACCTCGCCGTCCTCGGGTTCTGGCTGCGTCCGCTGCGGGGGCGGCGGGAGATGGTCGGGCCCCCGCTGGGCGAGCTGCTCGCGCTGACCGCGGCCGGGCGGCTGAGGCCGCTGGTGGGCGGCGAGTACCCGCTGGCGGAGGCCGGCCGGGCCGTGGCCGACCTGGCCGGACGGCGAACTGTCGGAAAGGTGGTGCTCCTGCCCTGACGCGCAGGGTGTGACCATTGCCGCCACTGGGCAGTAGGTGATCAAACCCCCGAGACGTGACGATCGCGGGGGTTTGCGTGTGTGGTGGAGATGGCTGGCCTTCGTGGTGGTCTGGGGGTTCCCGGCCGGGTGTGTGCCCGGACGGCTGCCCGAGGTGCCCGGCGTGCGGAAGGCGCCGGTGACGGTCGGCCGATGCGTCCTGAAATATCCGGACAAGAGGGCTGGGAGGGCGGCCCGCGACCGGCTTGAGCACGACCTCGAGCAGTACGTGTCCAGACGCCCGGGACGGGTCGCCTACAGCATGCTGGAGCGCGACAGCGGCATCACCCTGGGCCGCGGCGAGCACCAGCACGACATGATCACCGCCAGCGGCGTCAAGGTGGACATCCTGACGGCGCTCGTGCTCGGCCGCGGCGTCCTGGGCGAGGAGGAGCGCGACCTGGCCGAGCGCATGATCATCGAGAGCGACAACGGCGCCGCGGACGCGTTGTGGGGCCGGGTCGGCGGCGCGATGGGCGAGTTCTACCGGCGCATGGGCCTGACCGAGACCGTCCCCGGGCCCGGCGTCTTCTGGGGCGGCACCAACACCAGCCCCGCCGACCGCATCCGCCTCCTCCAGGTGCTGGTGGAGGGCGGCGAGGGCCTGTCCGGTCGCGACCGCGACCTCGTGCTCGGCCTGATGGGACGCGTGGTCAAGGACCAGTCGTGGGGCGTCAGCGCGGCCGCCCGTCCGGTGGACCGGGTGGCGCTGAAGAACGGCTGGACGCCGCGCCCGTTCAGCCGCAACACCTGGGCGGTGACCAGCTACGGCCGCGTCGTCGGGCCGGGGCGCGACCTGCTGCTGGCGGTGCAGACCGACGAGCAGCCGGGGGAGGGGACGGGCATCGAGACCATCGAGGGGGTGGCCAGGATGATCGGCTCCCGCCTCGACGAGCTGTCGCCGACGATGCTCCGGTCCTGCCCGAGAAACCCGGGCCCCTGACGCGCCGCTCCCGGACCTCCCGCCCGGCCTCCAAGACCTCTCCGGCCTCCCGGAGTTGAAGTCAACGGTGCATGAAGTAAGTCGCCCGTTTCCTGCAATAGGATCGGCTCTCGTCGCGTTTGACTGAAGTGAACTGATTGACCGCTCGGCGGCCGGCACCCGCCGGTATCTACCCCGGTCGAAGCCCACCTCCGACGGTGTGCTCCCCCGGCGGAGGACTCCGTCATGATCTGGACGGAGACCCTTGAAGTCCTACCTCGACGTGCTGGCCACCCCCGGCGCCTGGCGGTTCCTCGTGCCCGCGCTGCTGGCCCGGGTGCCGTTCGCGATGACCCAGATGGGCATCCTGCTGCTGGTCCAGTGGTCCACCGGCTCCTACGGCGCGGCCGGGATCACCGCCGCCGCCTCCGCCGTCTTCCAGGCCCTCATCGGCCCCCAGACGGGCCGCCTGGCCGACCGGTACGGCCAGGCCCGCGTGCTGCTCCCGCAGGTGGCCCTGCACGCCCTGGCCATGGGCGGCCTGCTGGCCCTGGCCGCCGCGCACGCCCACCTCGCGCCGCTGGTCGCCATGGCCGCCCTCGTCGGCGCGTCAGGACCGCAGGTCGGCTCGATGGTCCGGGCCCGCTGGGCGCACCGGCTCGGCGGCACCGGCAGGCTGAACACGGCGTTCGCGGTCGAGTCGATCACCGACGAGCTGACGTTCACGCTGGCCCCGGTGCTGCTGGTGGGGCTGTCCACGGCGTACTCGCCGGTGGTCGCGCTGCTCGGCGGGCTGGTGCTGATCCTGGTGGGCACGGTGGTCTTCGCCGCCGTCCGGACGGGCGCGCCCGAGCCGGTGCCGGTCAGGATCGCCGCCTCCAAGGGCGTGCTGCGGCGGCGCGGCGTGGCGCTGCTGGCCGCCGCCTTCCTGGCCATGGGGTCGGTCTTCGGCAGCCTCCAGGTCGGCGTCACCTCGCTCACCACCGCCCTGCACGCGCCCGCCGCCGCCGGACCCGTCTACGGCGTCTTCTCCGGCGCCAGCATGCTCGGCGGCCTGCTGTACGGCGCGGTCCGCTGGCGGTCGTCCGGCCGCGCCCGGCTGGTCGCCGGGCTGGCCCTGCTCGCGGTCGCGACCAGCGCGTTCACGCTGGCCGGAGCCGTTCCCCACATGTACGTCGCCGCCGCCCTGGCCGGCCTGGTGATCGCCCCCGTGGTGATCACCGGCTACACCCTGGTCGAGGGCCTGGTCGCGGCTGAGGTCCGCACCGAGGCGTTCACCTGGCTGAACGGCGGCATCGCCCTCGGCATCGCGGCCGGGTCGTCGGTCGCCGGGCAGCTCGTGGACCACTTCGGCGCGTCCCTGGCGTTCGTCGTCGCGCCGGCGGCGACGGGCCTGGCCGCGCTGCTCGTGCTGGCCAGGGTGCGCAGCCTGCGCCCGCTGCCCGCCGGGCCCGCGGCGGAGACCCCGTCGCTCACCGAGGGACCGGCTGCTCTTCCTGGATGACCTTCGGCACGCCGCGCAGCCAGGCCAGCGCGAACACCGCGACCACGGCCAGCAGGGCCGCCGTGACCAGCGTCGTCACCTGCATCCCCGACACGAACGCCGTGCGCGCCGCGCGCATCAGCTCCCCGGCCGCCTGCGGGGGCAGGTCCGCCGCCGTGGCGGTGGCGCCGGCGATCGACTCCCGCGCCGCCCGGCCGGGCACCCCGGCGGGCACCAGCAGGTTCGCGCGGTAGACGCTGTTGAGCACGGTGCCCAGGACCGCGATGCCCAGCGCCCCGCCCAGCTCGAACGCCGTCTCCGACACCGCGGCCGCCGCCCCCGCCCGTTCCTTGGGCGCGGTGGCCAGGATGTTGTCGTTGTTCACGGTGAAGGTGAGCCCGACCCCGAGCCCGCCGATCATCATGACCGGCAGCAGGGTGAGATAGTCCAGCTCGGTGCCGAGCATGGCGTACCGGACGAACGCGCCGGCGTTCAGCGCCAGGCCGAGCGCGACCACGCCGTTCCTGCCGAGCCGGCCGATGAGCCGGGCCGCGAGCACCCCGCCCACCGCGCCGCTGAGGCCGCCGGGCAGCTGCGCCAGCCCGGCCTGGAGCGGGGTCCACCCCAGGACGAGCTGCAGGTACCAGGCGAACAGCAGGTTCATGACCGACAACGCGAAGATCGCCAGCAGGTTCGTGCCCACGGACGCGCTGAAGGCCCGCCGCCGGAACAGCCGTACGTCGATCAGCGGCGTGGCCAGCCGGCCCTGCCGCCGGACGAACAGCACCAGGCACACCGCGCCCACCACGGCCGCCACCAGCACGTCGGCGTGCGCCAGGCCCTGGTGGGCGGCCTCCTTGACCGCGTAGACGGCCGTCACGACACCGGCGAAGGACAGCACCACGCTGGGCCCGTCCACCCGCCCGGCGGCGGGGCCGCGCGACTCCGGCAGCACCAGGAACCCGCAGACCAGCACCAGCGCCATGATCGGCACGTTGATCAGGAACACCGACCCCCACCAGAAGTGGTCCAGCAGCACGCCGCCGACGACCGGCCCCAGCGCGAACCCGGCGGCGCTCATCCCGCTCCAGATCCCGATGGCCGCGGTCCGCTCACGCGGGTCGGCGAAGACGTTCCTGACGATCGAGAGCGTGGACGGCATGATCATCGCGCCCGCCACGCCCAGCAGCGTCCTGGCGGCGATCAGCAGCTCGGGGTTCGGGGCGTAGGCGGTCACCACCGAGGCGGCGCCGAAGCCGGCCGCGCCGATCAGCAGCAGCCGCTTGCGGCCCACGCGGTCCCCCAGGTTGCCCATGGTGACGAGGAGTCCGGCCAGGGCGAACCCGTACATGTCGCCGATCCAGAGCAGTTGCGTCGAGCTCGCACCGAGGTCGGCGACCAGCCGGGGGAGCGCCAGGTGCAGCACGGTGAGATCGACCGAGAGCAGCAGCGTCGCCAGGCAGGCGATGGCCAGACAGGCCCATTTGCGCGTCATGCCGTCCACGGTGGCGGGGGCGGCTGACGGGCCGCCTACCGTTCGCTGACCGCCCGGCCGAGGGCCTCGTCGATGCGGTTGCGGATGTCCTCGGTGCTGTACCAGTCGTCGGGGCACTCCGCGCGGGCCTGGGCCAGCAGGGACAGCGCGGCGTCGCGCTCGCCGCCGATCAGCGCCACCTCGGCCATCCCGAGGTGCGCCCAGGCCAGCATGTCCATGGAACCCACGCGACGGGCCAGCTCGGCCGCCTCCTCGTAGTCGGCCCGCCCGCCCAGCGGCTCGCCCATGCCGAGCAGCGCGTCGCCGCGCCGGCACAGGGCCTCGGCCATCTCCGCCCGCGCGTCGAGCTCGCGGGCCAGCGTCAGCGCCTCGTCCGACAGCGCGTACGAGGCCGCGTAGTCCCCCTCGCGGGAGGCCAGCTCGCCGAGGCCCGACAGCACCAGCACCGTCCCCCAGCGCTCGCCGATGGCCCGGAAGGCGGCCAGGGCGCACCGGAAGGAGGTCAGTGACTCCTCGACCCGCCCGAGGATCTGCAGCACGAACCCCGCGCCGCTGTACGACAACGCCCGCTGCCAGGGCGGCAGCCCCTCGGTGTGGGCCTGCAACTCGTGGTAGATCTGCTCGACGTCGCCCGGCGGCCCGGTGAACATCGACCGCATCATCATCAGGAACTCCACCCGCTCCGGCAGGTGGGTGATCGGCAGCAGCTCGCGCACCTCGGCCAGCCGCTCGCGCACGACGTCGTCGGCCACGCCCGTCCAGGCGGTGACGAGCAGGCACATGACGTACTCCTCCTCCATGCCTGCGGGGCGGGCGTCGCCGATCCTGGCCAGCAGCGCGGCGGCCAGCCCGGCGATGACGCCGCGGTGGCCGCGCATCCACCAGTAGCAGGCGCTGTGCGCCAGCAGCCGCAGGCCGGTCTCCGGCTGCCCGGACACGGTCGTCCAGCGCACGGCGGCTTCGAGGTCGTCGCTCTCCTGGTCGAGGCGGGCCAGCCAGGTGAGCTGGTCGGCGGTCCGCAGCAGCGGGTCGGCGGTCAGGACGAGGTCGAGGTAGTAGGCGGTGTGCGCGTCCCTGATCGCGGCGGTCTCGCCGGACTCGGCCAGGCGTTCCGCGCAGAACGCCCGGATCGTGTCGAGCATGCGGTACCGGCCGCCGACGTACTCCACCAGCGACTTCTCCGCCAGCGAGAACAGCACCTCCTCCGGCAGCCCGCACACCCGCTCGGCCGCCTCGGGCGTGGCGCCGCCGACGAACACGCTCAGGCGGGCGGCCAGGCGCTGCTCGGCGTCGTCCAGCAGGTCCCAGCTCCACGCGACGACCGCGCGCAGCGTCTGGTGCCGGGGCAGCGCCGTACGGCTGCCGCGGGTCAGCAGCCGGAACCGGTCGTCCAGGCGGGCCGCCACGTCGGCGACCGACAGCGTGCGGAGGCGGGCCGCGGCCAGCTCGATGGCCAGCGGCAGCCCGTCGAGCGCCCGGCAGATGCGCACCACGTCCGCGGCGTTGCCGGCGTCCACGGCGAACCCCGGACGCACGGCGGCGGCCCGGTCGGCGAACAGCCGGACGGCGGCGTACTCCAGCGGGTCGTCCGGCTCCGGCGGCGGCAGGCGCAGCGGGGACACCGGCAGGATCGACTCCCCGGTGATGCCCAGCGCCTCGCGGCTGGTGGTCAGCACCCGCAGCCCCGGGCAGGAGGCCAGCAGCGCGTCGGCGAGCTCGGCCACGGCGGCGACCAGATGCTCGCAGTTGTCCAGGACGAGCAGCAGATCGCGCTCGGCCAGCGCGGTGAGCAGCCGGGTGACGGGGCCGACCGCGGCGCGCTGGGGCGCGGGCAGCAGGGCGTCGCGGATGTCGAGCGCGACCAGCACCGCGCCGGGCACCCCGGCGGCGCCGGCCACGTGGGCGAGGGGCACGAAGCACACGTCGCCCGGCTCCTGGGCGGCCGCCTCCTGCGCCAGCCTGGTCTTGCCCGCGCCGCCGGGGCCGATCAGCGTGACGAGCCTGCTGTCCCGCAGCCGTGCGCCCACCTGCGCCAGCTCCTCCGCCCGGCCCACGAAACTGGTCAGCTGCGCCCGCAACCCCTGCTTGAACCCGCCGCGCGGCGACCCGGCGGGCCCTCCGGGCGCGGGAAGGGACGAGGGAAGCGGCGGCTGGATCGGCGCGGGACTCGGCGCGGTGGTCTGCGGGGTGAGGGACGGGTCGGCGCGCAGGACGGCGAGGTGCGCGGCGGCCAGCTCGGCGCCCGGCTCGATGCCCAGCTCCCGGTCGAGCAGCCGCCGCGCCTCCTCGTAGACGGCCAGCGCCTCGGCCTGCCGGCCGCTGCCGTACAGGGCCCGCATGAGCTGGGCGCGCAGGCGCTCGCGCAGCGGGTGGGCGGCGGTGAGCCGGCGCAGCTCGGCGACCAGGTCGCGGTGCCGCCCGAGCGCCAGGTCGGCCTGGAGGCGGTCCTCGACGGCCGCCAGCCGCAGCTCCTCCAGCCCGGCCGCGGCGGACACCGCGTGCGGCGCGTCGGCGAGCGGCGCCCCCCGCCACAACTCCAGCGCCTCGCAGAGCAGCGCCGCCGCCCGCCCGGCGTCCCCGGCGGCCAGTGCCCGCCGCCCGTCCAGGGCCAGGAGCTCGAAGCGGCGCGCGTCCACGTCGTGCGGGTCGGCGACCAGCCGGTAGCCCGCCGGATGGAACTCGACCAGGTCCCGGCCGAGCGCCCGGCGCAGCCTGGACACCTGGGACTGCAGCGCGTTGGCCACGCCGTCCGGCGGGTGGGGGCCGTAGAGGTCGTCCACGAGCTGGCCGGCGCCGACGACTCGGCCGGCGTTCAGGGCCAGCAGGGTGAGCAGGGCGCGCACCCGCGGCCCGCCGAGCGCCACCGGCGCGCCGTCCTCGTCCAGCACGCTGGTGGGTCCGAGGATCTCGAAGCGCATGCCCCGATTATCGGGTCTGCGGGAGGAGTGCGGCGATTTCTCCGTACGTCGGCAGCGCCGGGGCTTCCTTGCCCTGCGCGCCCAGCACGGCGGCCAGAGCGCCCTGGAGCGCGGCCCGGTAGAGCAGCGAGCCGGTGCTCACCCGGGCCACCCCCGCCTCGGCCAGCCGGTCCAGCGTCGGCCCGCCCGGCTGGTAGAGCACGTTGAGCGGCAGCCGCGTACGCGCGACGACCTCGGCGATCTCCGTCGGATCCGAGAGTCCGGGGACGAAGATGCCGTCGGCGTGCTCGTAGGCGTCCACCCGTTCGCGCCAGTCGCCGGTGCCCAGCCAGTGGGTGTCGGTGCGGGCGTTGACGAACACGCCGTGGCCCTTGGCGGCCTCGATGATCCGCCGGTGCAGCTCGACCGGGCGCAGCGTGCCGTCGGGACGGCCGTCCTCCAGGTTCACGCCCGCCACCCCGAGCGCGGCCAGGCTCGCGACCAGGTCCGACACCTCCTGCGGGTCGTCGCTGAAGCCGCCCTCGATGTCCACCGTGACCAGCACGCCCAGGTCCTTGACCGTCTCGGCGAGCTCGATCGTCTCGGCCCTGGTCGCGCCGGCGGCGTCCGGCTTGCCGTGCACGCCGGACACGCCGAGGCTGGTCGTGCCGATCGCGGGGAAGCCGTGCGCGGCCAGGATCGCGGCCGAGCCGTAGTCCCACGCGTTGGGCAGCAGCAGCGGGTCGCCCGGCTTGTGCAGGTCGTGGAAGTTCATCGGCGGGTCCCTTCGAGGAGCGCGTCGAGCACGCCGGCGGCCAGCGCGAGGGCGTGGGCGGGAGCGGGGCACGGGCGCAGGCCGTCCCCGAACGTCAGGTGGGGGGCGGGGCCCCGGGAGGCGTCGAAGCGGTCGGGGTCGGCGAACACCTCGGGATCGCGGTTGGCCGCGACCAGGTCGATCGTGACCTCTTCGCCGGTGCGGGTGTCGAGCCTGCGGCTGGCCTTCAGCGGCGGGTCCTGCCTGAGCGTCTCGCGCAGCACCGCCTCTGGGTCGTCGCCCGGCACGGCGTGGGTGAGCGCGTTCTCGATGAGCGCCTCGGTGGCGGCGTGGCCCTGGAGCAGCAGGGTGACGGCCGGCAGGTCGGTCAGGCCGAGCAGTTCGGCGACGGCGGCGTCGGCCTGCGGGCTCCCCTCGCCCGACAGGTAGCCGCTGGCAGCCGCGGGCACGGCCGAGGTGTCCGGCACGCCGAGCGCGGCCCCCAGCACGGCCGTGGGCACGCCGCGCCAGTCGCCGTCACGGTCGCGCGTCGCGGCCCTGGCGGCCGTCCGCAGCTCGGCCGGGTCCAGGGCGGACAGGCGCTCGACGACCAGGCGGCGGCGTTCGGCGTGCGTCTCGCCGGTGCTGAAGCGCGACACGTGGGCCCGCAGCCAGGCGAGCGTCCCCGGCTCGCCGTCCTGCGGGACGGGCGGCGGCACGTACCGGCCGTCGGACAGCACCGCCCGGGCTTCGGCGTGGTGGGTGATGAGCATGGGTCCACGCTAGGCCGCCGACCGTTCGACGGCGGACGAAGTGTGGCTGCGCATCCCCGGTCACGCCGCCAGCCGCTGCGGGCTCTCGGGCTGCGCGGGCGCCCCGGTGGCCCGCGTGCCCTGCACCCGTACGGCGGCGCGGCCCGGTGCGCAGGCCAGCGCCATGGCGACGACGAGCACGATCTCGGCCAGCACCAGTCCCCGTTCGAGCAGCCCGTAGTAGGCCGTACCGCCGATCAGCGAGGAGGTGACGGCGGCCGGGTGGGCCGCCAGGTACGCGACCAGCGTCAGCCCGGACGTCACGCTCAGGGCCTTGACCGCGCTCCAGCGCGCGGCCGCCGCCCGTCCTCTGGCCAGGGTCCAGCCGGCGACCGGCAGCGCGGTGAAGACCACGGCCGCCGACCAGCGGTGGATCTCCCCGCCGAGCGTGCTGACGTCCGACATGCCGGGATCGGTGGGGAAGATGGCGCTGAGCATCAGCCCGGCCGCCCCCGCCAGCAGCAGCACGCGGGTCGCGGCGGTCCGCGCCGGCTCCCGGGCGGCCAGCCCGTACGCCAGCGACAGGCAGGCGGCGGCCAGCGCCAGCGTCCCGGCCAGCACCGGCAGCATGCCGCCGGGGACGAGCGCGTAGTCGCTGATCAGCGGCTGCTCGGGCAGGGTCACCTGCGCGTAGCCGAGGGCGGCCACCGCCGCCACGGCTCCGGTCACGGGAGCGAGCACGGCACGCCAGGTCATCGCGTCACCTCGTCGTAGATCTGCTCGAAGCGGGCCAGCGACACCTGGTCGTCGTGGGTCAGCGCCAGCGCCCGGCTGGCGTTGCCCAGGCGGGCGCGCAGGTCGTCGTCGGTGAGGACGGCGGTCAGGTGCCTGGCCAGCGCGACCACGTCGCCCGGCTGGTAGAGGTAGCCGTTGCCGTTCACCAGGTGCGGCAGGGCCATCGCGTCGGCGGCCACGACGGGCAGGCCGGACGCCATGGCCTCCAGCGTGGCGATGCTCTGCAGCTCGGCGACGCCCGGCATGGCGAACACGTCGGCGGCGGCGAACGCCTGCGGCATGCTCTCGTCGGGCACGAACCCGACGAAGAACACCCGGTCGCCCACCCCGATGCGCTTGGCCAGCTTCTCCAGCTCCATCCGCTGGTTGCCGCGGCCCACGAACGCCACCTGCGCGTCGGTCTCGTTGAGCACGAGGGGCAGCGCGCGGATCAGCTCGTCGAGGTGCTTCTCCTCGTCCAGGCGGCCGACGAACAGGGCGGTCGGCCGGTCGGGCAGCGCGAACCGCCGGCGCGCCCACGACTTGGGCTCGGCGTGCGGGTGGAACCTGGTCAGGTCGATGCCGCACGAGACGGCCTCGACGTCGCGGGAGAAGCCCTGGTCGGACAGGAGCTTGGCGGCCAGCGGGGTCGGCGTGGTGATGTGGTCGGCGCGCTTGAAGATGCGGCTGAAGTCGCGCCAGGCCAGCCGGCCCGCCCTGGCCCGCAGCGCCTCGGGGACGTGCCCGAACTGGAAGAGGTTGTCGGGCATGAAGTGGTTGGTGGCCACGACCGGCACGCCGCGGCGCCGGGCGGCGGCGATGGCGGCCCGGCCGACCACGAAGTGGCCCTGGGTGTGCAGCACGTCCGGGTCGATGTCGGCCACCAGCCGGTCGAGCCTGGTCGGCACGGTGACCCGCATGGTCGGGTGCACCAGCAGCGGGGCCGAGCGCAGCCGGTGGACGATCACGCCGTCCACCACGTCGGCGCTGGCCGGGCCGGCCTCCGACTGGCACACCACGTGCACCTCGTTGCCGCGCGCGGCCAGGCCGGTGGCCAGGCGGTGGGTGAAGTAGGCGGCGCCGTTCACGTCGGGGGGATAGGTGTCGGTCGAGATCAGGACGCGGCGGGGACGTTCGGGGGCGGGGGCGAGCTGGGCGTGGTCGGTGACGTTGCGCAGGGGCATGGCCATGACGGTGACTCCGCTTTCACAAGGGGGGACGGCTGGGGGAGGGCCGATGGGCGAACAGGGGGTTTCGGTCAGGGGAGGGGATCAGGCGAGGTCGTTGCGCGCCTCCAGCGGGGACGTCCGGGCCAGGGCGAACGTGCCCGCCGCGGTCAGGGCGGCGGCCGCGATCGGCGCGAGGCCGGACGGCAGCGGCTCGCCGAGCAGCAGCGCCCCGAAGGCCACCGCCGTGAGCGGGTCGGCGATCTGCAGCGAGGCGAAGGAGACGCCGAAGTGCCCGACGGCGTAGGCGCGTTGCAGCATCACCAGCGCCAGCAGCAGCGGCACCGGCAGGGCCAGCAGGTACCACCAGTTCCAGCCGCCGTCCACGAGCACGCGCATGAGCGTGGCGGTGGCGCCGTACAGGACGCCGGAGCCGGTGGCGAGCAGCGCGGCCCGGCCGGCGGGGGAGGCCGCCTTCGAGCCCGCCCACAGCAGCACCGCCGCGACCCCGGCCACGGCGAGCAGGGTGAGCACGCCCGTGGGCGCCAGGTACGTCGGCCCGTCGGACTCGGGCACCAGCAGCACCAGGCCGATCAGCCCGGCCGCGACCACGCCCGCCGCGGCCAGCTCCTTGCGGGAGGGCCGGCGGCCGTGCAGCGCGGCGGCGATGGGCAGCGCGAACAGCAGGCTGGCCACCCCCATCGGCTGCACCACGGTCAGCGGGCCGAGCCCGAGGGCGACGATGTGCAGGCCGCCGCCCGTCACGATGGAGACGCCGCCGAGCAGCCAGCGCGGCCTGCGCAGCAGAGCCAGCAGCGCGGGCTTCGCCGAGCCCGCCGCCTCGAACTGCTGCAGCGCGGCCCCGAGCGCGAAGAACAGCGAACCGACCAGCGCGATCGCCGCGGCCAGCACACTCATGCGCACTCCTTTCAGACGGATGGTTGCCGGACAGGGTCAAACGGACGTGTCCACCGGAAGACGTTCCGGGGAAGGCTGCGTGGCGCGCCGCTTCCTGGCCCACCGCACCAGCTCGACGAGCCCGGTGATCGACAGCGCGATCCCGAGGCCCAGCAGCAGGCCCTTGATCGGGTCGTTCTCGAAGGCCATGCCGCCGAAGAAGCCGATCAGCCCGGAGTACACCGCCCACGAGCTCGCCGCGATGGCGTCGAAGAACGTGAACGAGCGCAGCGGATGACCCACGGCGCCCATGGTCAGCGTCGTCGCGGTCCGCCCGCCGGGGATGTACCTGGCCACGATCAGCACCATTCCGCCCCGCTCGGCCAGCGCGCCGCGCGCCCAGACGAACGCCTTCTTGTCCCGCAGCCGCCTGGCCGACTTGTTGCCGATCAGGTACGACACGTGGTCGCCCACGAACGCGCCGAGCGCCGCGACCACGATCACCAGGGCCAGGTTGGTCTGGCCGGAGGCGGCGAACACCGCCGCGGTGATGACCGACGTCTCGGCGGGCACGACGGGGAAGAACCCGTCGAGCAGGGCCAGGGCGAACAGCGCCACGTACAGCCATGGCGATGACATCACCTGCTGGACGAGGTCGAGAATGGCGTGCGACATATGCGTGGACTCCGATCGTCAGGGCACTCACAAAGCCTGTCGGCGTGAGCGGACCGGGGACATCGGGGATGCCCCCGGTCGAACGCGGGCCCGTCCCCTAGGAGGGTCAGGGCCGCCTACCCCATGAAGGTAGAAATTCCGCAGGTCGTGGCACATCGGCCCATCGGCACGGGCCACCCCCTACTTTCGTCAGGGGCGGACGTGCGACTTCCGCGTGACACCCACGATCAAACCGGTTGCGCGCCCCGGAAACAGGAGAGGAGGTATCCGCCTTTCAGGTGGGGTTAGCCCCACCGTGATCACTGCATCGGACCCCACCCTGACTTTCGTCAGGGGCGCCGCATGACCTTCGGGCGGGACCGGCCCCGCCCGGCGGCGGATACCGTCGGTGCGTGAACCGTCTGCGTCGTGAGAGTCGCCGTCAGGTCGTCCTCGACCTGCTGCTGTGGGCCGTGCTGGGCATCTTCGTGACCGCCATGGGCCCCGACCCGTTCGTCGATCCGGCCGGGTTCGCCATGGTGACGCTGCCCAGGGTGGGGCTGGCCGCGCTGGCCGTGCTCGTGGGCCGGGCCTGGCCGCTGGCGGCGCTGGTGCTGCTGCTGCCGCTCGGCCCGTGGACCTTCACCGAGGGCTTCGCGACGGTGGACCTGACCTGGCTGCTGCCCCGGCGCAACGTGAAGATCCTGCCGCTGCTCGCGACCTCGCCGTTCATCATCTGGTACGCCTACCTCACCGGCCGGCGCATGACCCGGCTGTGGCCCGCGGGCGCCGTGTTCTGCCTGATCACGGCCATCGGCTGCGGGGCCGTGCTGCTCCAGGGCGGTGATCTGGCGCTGTGGGTGTCGATGGGCACCGGGCTCGTCGGCACGTACGTGGTGCCGTACCTGCTGGGGCTGCTCCGGCGGGGCGTGCTGCAGCAGCGGCGGCAGGCGCGGCTGTCGGTCGAGGCGCAGGCGCGGCTGCGCGAGCGGGCCAGGATCGCCCGCGAGATGCACGACTCGCTCGGCCACGACCTGGCGCTGATCGCGGTGCGCGCCGGCGGGCTCGAAGTCGCCCCCGGGCTCGGCCCGGCCCAGGTCAAGGCGGCCGGCGAGCTGCGCATGGCGGCGGCCGACGCGACCGAGCGGCTGCGCCAGATCATCGGCCTGCTGCGCGAGGACGCCGAGGAGGCCCCGCTGTCCCCCGTGGGGGAGGACGTCGCCGAGCTGGTCGGCCGGGCCAGGGACTCCGGCATGTCGATCACCCTGGAGCTGGCGCCGGGGGCGTCGCCGGAGCTGGCGCACGCCGTCGTCCAGGAAGGGCTGACGAACGCGGCCAAGCACGCGCCGGGGGCGGCGGTCGCCGTGTCGGTCACGCCGCACCGGGTGGTCGTGCGCAACGGCCCGCCGAGCTCGCGTCCCAGCGCCCGGCGCGGCGGGCTGGGCCTGGCGGGGCTGCGCGAGCGCGTACGGCTGGCCGGCGCCACGCTGACCGCGGGCCCCGACGGCGACGGCTTCCGCCTGGCCGTCGAGCTCCCCCGCGAGGGGGAGGCGGATCCCCGCCGCTCGGGAGGGGACCGGCCCGCCTGAGGCGCACGATCGTGGCATGACAGAACAGCGAGCGGGCATCGGCCGGCTCACCGCCGCGATCGTGGCGGTCGCCGCCACGCTGCCCTACCTCACGATCAAGACGCTCTGGCTGATCGGCGACCCCGTCGGCGTCTCCGACCCGGCGCTCATGGACAACGGGCAGATGCTGGGGATGAACGCGCTGACCTTCGCCATGGAGGCCGCCGGGCTGCTGCTGGCGCTGGCCTTCACCATGCGCTGGGGCATGCGGCTGCCCGCCTGGCTGGTGCTGCTGCCGCTGTGGGTGGGCACCGGCCTGCTGTCGGTGCTGGCCGTCACGACCCCGCTGATCGTGCTGGTCGGCGGCCTGACGATCTTCAGCGGCGGCCCGATCCAGACCTGGGTCTACCTGGTCGTCTACGGCGGTTTCATCACCCTCGGCGTCGCCCTCATGACGGCCTTCGCCCTCTACGCCCGCGACCGCTGGCCCGCCGTCTTCGCCACCCCGGTCGGGCTGCCGTTCCCGAGCGCGACCAGATCGTTCCAGGAGGTGGTGGCGTGGGGCGCGCTCGTGGTGGCGACCGCCGTCGGGGCGCTGCGGGTCGTCATGGCGTTCGACGGGGTCGTCCAGGCCGTCCAGAACGGGCTGAAGGCGCTGCTCGCGGTGGGCGGGGCGGCCGCGCTGGTGGTCCTGGTCAGGCGGCGAGGGAACGGCCCGTTCTGGCGGCCGCTGGCGCTGGCCTGGCTCGGGTCGGGCTCGCTGTTCGGCTGGGGGCTGTTCTCGATGATCGTCAGGTCCACGGGCGGCCCTCTGGCCTACGGCGGCACGGGCATCGCGGACTTCGCCGAGCTGTTCGGCATGCTGACCGGGCTGGTGATGGGGATGTGTGGAGCGTTCCTGCTGGCCGAACGGTCAGGCGTGGGCCACGTGCAGCCTGGCCAGGACGCGCTTGAACGCCAGGATCGAGAAGGTGATCGCCAGCCCGCTGATCACGGCCACCGCTGAGGTGCGCAGCACCATGAACGCGCCGAGCGAGCCCTCCAGCTTCTCGTAGACGGCCAGGAAGATGCTCAGCGTCGAGTTGGCCAGCAGCACGAACGCCCACAGCAGGGTGATCCTGGCGAAGAACCTGCGCACCCGCTCGTGCTTGAGCACGGCCGACGGCAGGTGGATGTAGTCGAGGGTGAGCTTCTGCACCAGCGGCCGGTTGAGCCGGACGGAGGCCAGGAAGACCATGCTGATGCAGATCGTGCCCAGCTCCGGCTGGATGAAGAACCACATCCAGGTGCCCGTCCAGAACGACACCAGGGCCCGCACCGTGACCGCGAACGCGGCCAGGAACATGGTGGCGGGCACCTTGATCCCTCTGACCAGCCGCCAGGCCACGCCGAGGTACACCCAGGAGACCGTGGCCACCAGGGCCCACTTGAAGCCCAGCACGACCATGGCGAGGTAGAACACCAGCAGGGGGGCGACCACGCCTTCGAGCAGGCGGGGGGCCGCCTGACGGGCGAGCGCGGTCAGACGGGGGAGTGCGACCGGATGGTGGTTCAAGGCTGCTCCGCAGATAGGCCGACGATCAGCGTCTACCCGGGCTTCGGGGGTCCAGGCTTGCCGGATGGACCGGTCGTCGTCACCGCCGGATGCGACTCCACCCGGTGCGACTCCGAAGGCCGGTGGCCTACCGTACCGGAGCCCGGCGAGTAGGACTGCCGCTTTTGCCGCGTTCCATCTGTTCCATACGAAACCAGCTCACCCTTGAACCCGGCTTTCAGCCGAGTGACGCCGTGGCGAGCTTGGCGCCGAACCCGAGGAACAACGCGCCGACGCCCGAGGTCAGGCCCGCGCTCAGCTTCCTGTGCCGGCGGAACTGGCCGGCCAGGAACGTGCCGGAGAAGATCAGCGTGGTGAGGTAGAGCACGCTGAAGATCTGGATCACCGCGCCCAGGATGAGGAACGACAACCAGGGGGCGCTGTACCCGGGGTCCACGAACGGGATGAAGAACGACAGGAAGAACAGGATCGCCTTCGGGTTCAGCAGGCTGATCGTCAGCGCCTTGCGGAACGGCCTGGCCTGCCGCACGGGGGCCGCCCCGGACTCGTCCGCCGCCGCCGGACGGGCCCGCCAGGCCCGTACCGCGCCGCGGATCATCTGGAAGCCCATCCAGGCCAGGTAGGCGGCACCGGCGTACTTGACGATGGTGAACAGCACGGGCGTCGCGCGCAGCAGGGACGCGGCCCCGGCGGCGGCGAGCACCATCAGGACGGTGTCGCCGAGGAACACGCCCGCCGCCGCCCGGTAGCCCTGCCGGACGCCGTGCTGGGCGGCGAAGCTGAGGACGTACAGGGAGTTCGGGCCGGGGAGCAGCACGATGAAGAACGCGCCGACGACGTAGGTCCAGATGTCCGTGATACCGAAGAACACGCTTAACGGTATCGCGTGATATGTGCCGATTCAGTCGGTCGGTGGCTGCGCATTGCGGCGCTGATGCCTATTGACCCAGTAGGGATACTCGTGAATATCTGGAGTCATGGCTCTCTGGACCCCCGACCCCACGTTCTACCCCTCCCCGCGCGACGCCGTCGAGGCCCCCGTGGAGAAGCTGGCCTACGTCGCCGCCTTCGACCGGTCGGCGAACCGTCCGGACGCGCTGGCCGTGCTCGACACCGACCCCGCCTCCCCGGCCTACGGCACCGTCATCGGCTGGACCGACCTGCCCGGCACCGGCGACGAGCTGCACCACTTCGGCTGGAACGCCTGCAGCAGCGCCCTGTGCCCCAACGCGCCGCACCCGCACGTCGAGCGGCGCTACCTGGTCGTGCCCGGCCTGCGCTCCTCGCGCATCCACATCTACGACACCAAGGACCGGATCAGCCCCGAGCTGGTCAAGGTGATCGACGCCGAGTCGCTGGCCAGGCGGGCGGGCTACTCCCGCCCGCACACCGTCCACTGCGGCCCCGAGGGCCTGTACGTCTCGGCGCTCGGCGGCGCGGACGGCGCCGAGGGCCCCGGCGGCATCGCCGTGCTCGACCACACCTCCTTCGAGGTGCTCGGCCGGTGGGAGCTGGACCGCGGGCCGCAGTACCTCGCCTACGACTTCTGGTGGCACATCAACCACGACGTGCTGATCACCTCGGAGTGGGGCACGCCGTCCATGATCGAGGACGGCGTGGTCGGCGAGCTGCTGCTCGGCCGCAAGTACGGCCACAAGCTGCACTTCTGGGACCTGCGCAAGCGCCGGCACGTCCAGGAGGTGGACCTGGGCGACCAGCACCAGATGCCGCTGGAACTGCGCCCCGCCCACGACCCCACCCGCCTGTACGGCTTCGTCGGCGTGGTCACCAGCGTCGAGGACCTGTCGGCCTCCGTCTGGCTGTGGTTCCACGAGGACGGCCGCTGGCAGGCGCGGAAGGTCATCACCATCCCCGCGGAACCGGCCGACCCCGCCCTGCTGCCGCCCGTGCTGCAGCCGTTCGCCGCCGTGCCGCCGCTGGTCACCGACATCGCCCTCGCCGTGGACGACCAGCGCCTGTACGTCTCGTGCTGGGGCACCGGGGAGCTGAAGCAGTACGACGTGTCGGACCCGTACAAGCCGGTCGAGCTGGGATCTCTGCGGATCGGCGGCATCACCCGGCGCACCCCGCACCCCGCCGAGCCCGGACTCCCGCTGCGCGGCGGCCCCCAGATGGTCGAGGTGAGCCGCGACGGCCGCCGCGTCTACCTCACCAACTCCCTGTACGGCTCCTGGGACGACCAGTTCTACCCCGAGGGCGTCGGAGCCTGGCTCGCCAAGGTCGACGCCGACTCCTTCACCTTCGACACCGCCTTCTTCCCCCACGGCGACGCCTTCCGCGGCCTGCGCCCCCACCAGGTACGCCTCCAGGGCGGCGACGCCTCCTCCGACTCCTACTGCTACCCGTGACCATGCCCGCCACCATGCCCGCCATGAGCACCGCGACGGTCCTGCTGCTCGGGGCCTTCCACGGCCTGAACCCGGCCATGGGCTGGCTCTTCGCGGTGGCCCGCGGCCTGCAGGAGCGCAGCCGCGACCTGCTGCTCCAGTCGATCCCCGTGATCGCCCTGGGCCACCTGGCGTCGGTGGCCCTGGTCGCCCTGGTCGTGGCCGTCACCGGCTCCCTGGTGACGGGCGCGGCGCTGCCGGTGGCGGGCGGGCTGGTGCTGGTGGCGTTCGGGCTGTGGCGGCTGCTGTCCAGCCGCCACTTCCGGTGGGTGGGCATGCGCCTGTCGCTCGCCCAGCTCGCCGGCTGGTCGTTCCTGATGTCGTCGGCCCACGGCGCCGGGCTCATGCTGCTGCCCGTACTCACCGGGCTGCGCACGGAGGGCCACCCGGGGCACGCCGTCTCAGGAGGACTGGCGGTGGCGGCCCTGCACACGCTGGCCATGTTCGTGGTGGCCGGCGTCGTGGCCCTGGTGGTCTACGAGGTGCTCGGCCTGACGATCCTGCGCCGCGCCTGGTTCAACGTGGACCGCATGTGGGCCGCCGCCCTGATCGCCGCCGGCCTCCTCACCCTCCTCCAGGCCTGACCGGAACACCTCGCAGAGCCGGTCGGCGTGAACGGCCCGGCCGATCCAGGCTTCGAGGACGGCGATGTCCGCGCAGGCGGTGACACGCTCCCGCACGTCATCGGACACCTCCACGCCTCGCGTGCCCAGCAACCACAGCAGCACCCTGGCCATGGCCGCCGCCGTCGCTTCGTCGCGCAACATCTGTGCGTACTCGGATCGGTAGCGGTAGGTCATGGCCGCCGGTCAGCCCTGTTCCGGTTGCTCGTCGTCAATCCCGAAGATGTCGGAGAGGCTGGTGGCGTGGACGGCCCTGTCGATCCAGGTGTCGATGACGGTGGTGTCGGTGCAGGAGAGGATGCGCTCACGCACGACGTCGGGGACCACTACACCACGACGGTCGAGCATCCGCAGCAGCGCTTTGGCTTCGCCGACTGCTTCACCCTCGGCCTTGCCCTCGGCCTTGCCCTCGGCTCTGCCCTTGGCTTCGCCTTCGGCGCGCAGCAGCTGGGCGTACTCGGACTGGTAGCGGTAGGTCTTGGTCGCCATCAGGTCTCTCCAGATTCGTCGGGCGTCGGTGTTTCCGAGGCCTACTTCGGTTTGTTCGGCGATGTGTCCCGCGCTGGTCGTGTCGGTGGTGTCCAAGGCGTCTGCCAGGACTTCCAGTATGGCAGCGACCTCCTTGGAACGGGCGTGGGTCAGCGCCGAGAACATGGTGAGCACAACGTCGTTCACCGCCTCGGCGAGGTCGTCGATCACGGGGATGTTGTGCGGGCCCACGACGACCGCGCGGATGGACAGCGTCGGCCAGTCCGGCAGGCCGATCGTCTTCGGAAGGGCGGCCCAGCCGGCGGTCGCCTCGTCCTGACAGATCACCAGCAGCGTCACGGGGCAGCCGAACTTGACGTGGACGTGGCTGATGTAGTGCGCCCAGGCGGCGGTCTTGCGGTCGTCGGGCTTGGACTGCGACTCGGTGATGACCGCGTGCTGTCCTTCCAGGGACGTGAACATCATGATCGTGTCGGCGCGCCGCTCGATCGGCTTGATCTCGGTCAGGTCGGTGTCCACCACCGCGACCTCGGTCGGTGACGGGAAGGGGATGTCGAGCACCTTGAAGACGCTCGTGCAGAGCTCTGGATTGTCACGGAAGACGCGGTGCAGCGCCTCGTGCTGGGTGGAGATCACGGGCGGAACGTTAGCGGTCGATGACGCTCTGTGTCCGCGAAAAACGGACGGCAGGCGCGTGGAGGTGGAAAGAGTTCATCCCTGGGAGGAAACGGGCGGGAGAAAGATCTCTACCGGAGCATGTGCGCAGGCAGGGCAGGATGTGGTGGGTGCGGATATCCATCCTGGGGCCGTTGGAGGTCGAGGGCGACGGGGGAGCGGTCGTGGTCGGCGGTCTCCGGCTGCGGGCGCTGCTGGCCGTGCTGGCGCTCGAAGCGGGCCGTACGGTCACGGCGGAGCGGCTGATCGACGTGCTCTGGCCGCAGGAGCCGCCCGCCAACGCGGCCAACGCGCTGCAGACGCTGGTCAGACGGCTGCGGGCGGCGCTCAGGCCGGACGAGGTGATCGACAGCCGTCCCGGCGGGTACGCCCTCGCACTCCCCACTGAGCAGGTGGACGCGCTGGCGTTCCGGCGGCTGGCGGGCGAGGACGCGGACCGGGCGCTGGCGTTGTGGCGCGGGGCGGCGCTGGCGGATCTCACGTCGGTCCCGTACCTGGCGGACGCGGCTACCGCGCTGGAGCAGGAGCGGCTGGCGGCGGTCGAGGCCAGGGCCGAGCGCCTGCTGGCGGCCGGGCGGCCGGTCGAGCTTGCCGCCGAGGTGACGGCGCACCCGTTGCGCGAGCGGCTGGTCGGGCTGGCCGTGCGCGGGCTGGCCGCGTCCGGACGGCAGGCCGAGGCGCTGGAGCTGTTCGACCGCACCCGCCACCGGCTGGCCGACGAACTGGGCGTCGATCCCGGCGCCGAGCTGCGGGCCGCGCACCTGGCCGTGCTGTCGGCGGAGCCGCCTGCGGTCACGTGGCCGAGGAGCCGGCCGAAGGGCAACGTACGCAGGCCGCGCACCAGCTTCATCGGCCGCGAGGCCGAGCTCGGACGGCTCACCGGCCTGCTCCGCCACGACCGGCTCGTCACGCTCGTGGGACCCGGCGGCGCCGGCAAGACCAGACTGGCGACCGAGGCCGCCCTCCAACTGTCCACCGAACCCCGCACCGAAGCCGCCACCGAACCCGGCGCCGCACCCCACACCACAGCGGGCCTCCGGCTGGCCGCCGAACCCTCCACACCTCGGACGGCAGGCGAGCCCGGCGGCCGGCGGGCGGTCGTGGCGTGGATGGTGGAGCTGGGTTCGGTCAGCGACCCGGCCGGTGTGCCCGGAGCCGTGCTCGACGCGCTCGGCCTGCGCGACGACCGCCCCGGCTACCGCCCGCCCGAGGCGGCCAAGGACGTGGTCGAGCAGGTCGCCGAGGCGCTGGGCGAGCGGCCCGCGCTCGTCGTGCTGGACAACTGCGAGCACGTGGTGACGGCCGCGGCCGTGCTGGTCGAGCGGCTGCTCGACGAGTGCCCCGAGCTGCGCGTGCTGGCCACCAGCAGGGAGCCGCTCAACGTGCCGGGCGAGCGGCTGCTGCCCCTACCGCCGCTCGAACCGCCGCCGGCGGGCGCCGGGCCCGCCGAGGCGGCGGCCTACCCGTCGGTGCGGCTGCTGGTCGACCGGGCGGCGGCGGCCCGGCCGTCGTTCGCCGTGGACGAGGGCAACGCGGCGGCCGTGGTCGCGCTCTGCCGCAGGCTCGACGGCATGCCGCTGGCCATCGAGCTGGCCGCCGCCCGGCTGCGCACGATGACCCCGCGCCAGCTCGCCGACCGGCTGGACGACAGGTTCAGGCTGCTCGACGGCGGCAGCCGTACCGCGCTGCCGCGCCAGCAGACGCTGCGGGCGGTCGTGGAGTGGAGCTGGGACCTGCTCGACGAGCGGGAACGCGTGCTGGCCAGGCGGTTCGGCGTGTTCGCCGGCGGCGCGTCCCTGGAGGCCGTCGAGGAGGTGTGCGGCGGCACGGCCGACGTCCTCGGCGCGCTGGCCGACAAGTCCCTGGTGCGCCTGTCGCCCGAAGGCCGCTACTCGATGCTGGAGACCATCCGCGCCTACGCCCTGGAACGCCTGGCCGAGGCGGACGAGACCGCCGAGTACCGCGACCGGCACGCCCGCCACCTGCTCGACCTGGCCGAACGCGCGGTGCCCGAGCTGCGCACCGCCACCCAGGTGGAGTGGATCGAACGGCTGGCGGCGGAACGCGACGACTTCGCGGCGGCGCTGCGCTGGCTGATCGACCGGCGGGACGCCGGGCCCGCGCTGCGGCTGTGCGGGGCGCTCAACTGGTACTGGTGGATGTGCGGCTACCGCCGCGAGAGCGCGGCCTGGGCCAGGCAGGCGCTCGACCTGGCCGGGGACACGCCGCCGCCGGGGCTCGCGGATGCGTACACGTCCTGCATGTTCGCCTACGGCGTCGACGTGTTCGGGACGATCAGCAACGACCGCGCGGCCATGCTGGAGCTGTCGGCCCGGATGGAGGAGCTGGTGGAGCGGGCGGTCCGGGAGGGGCCGGTGCACCCGCTGCTGCTGATCAGCAGGGTCGTCATGGCCGCGGCGGCCGGGCAGGACGAGCGGGCGGCCGCGCTGATCGGCGACTACGCCGGCAGCGACGACCTGTGGTTGTCGTCCGCCGCCCTGATGATCGGCGGCCGGATGCGGTCGGGGGGAGAGCGGGAGCGGGAGCTGGAACGGGCGGTCGAGGGGTTCCGGCGGCTCGGCGACCGCTGGGGGCTGAGCGAGGCGCTGCTGACCCTGGCCGACCTGCGGGCCGAGCGCGGCGCGGGCACCGACGACCTGATCGCCGAGACCAGGTCGCTGACCAGCGAATGGATCAGCGACGACGAGTCGATCTCCACCCTGATCCGGCTCGCCCAGCTCCGCCTGCGGGTCGACGACCTGGACGGCGCGGGCGCCGACCTCGCCATGGCCAGGTCCCGGGTGGGCGAGGAGACGTCGCCGTGGACGCTGGTGCTGCTCGGCCTGGGCGAGGCCGCGTACGAGGAGCGGCGCGGCGACCTGGCCGGCAGCCTGGCGATCTACCGGGACATGGACGGCGTCGTGGCCGCGGCTCCCCGGGTGCCGCAGATCACGGCGGTGTACCTGACCTCCTACGGCCGGGCGCTGGCCCGCGCCGGCGACCTGGACGCCGCGCTGGCCCGGCACCGCCAGGCACTCGACGTCCTCGGCGACGACAGCCCGGACCGGCCGCTGCTGTCGATGACGCTGGCCGGGTTCGCGCTGGCGGCGCAGGCCGCGGGCGACCAGGAACGGGCGGCGGTGCTGTTCGGCGGGGCGTCGGCGGTCGTCCCCCAGGACATCTCGCCCGACACCACGGAGGGACACGCGGCGGCCAGGAGGGCACTCGGCGACGAGCTCTTCGACCGCCGTTTCGCCGAGGGCGCCGCCCTGCCGCTGGACGAGCTCTACGCGATGGTCGGCAGCACCACGTAGGAGGGCGCGTGCAGCGTGGTCGTGCCCTTGTCCGGGTTCCTGGCGAACCGCGGGAAGTTGGAGCCGGCCACGTCGATCCTGATCCGGTGCCCGGGGCGGAAGAGGTTCGAGATCCAGCCGATGGGCACCCTGACCTCGGCCGGCTCGCCCGGCGTCAGGCCGGTGACCCTGGCCACGCCGTCGATCAGCAGCTCGGCGCGGCCGTCGGGGTGCACGTCGATCAGCTTGGCGGTCACGTCGGCGCTGGGCGCGGTCGAGGAGACCAGCGCGACCAGCTCGACGTGCCCGCTCACCTCGACGGCGGCGGCCAGCGGTTCCGTCCGGTGCCGCAGGACGTCGTCGCGGCCGTCCAGCGGGCGCTGGTCGAGCGGGCCGAAGGCGTCGAACGTCATGACCGCCCCGCCCACCGTCGGCACGGGATCCGCGGGGTCGGCGGTGAAGGCGCGGGTGTCCGTCGCGGGGTCGGCGGTGAAGGCGCCGCCGCCCGCCGCCGGCTCGCGGGTGAGCGTGCCGCCGGCGCCCAGGTGGTACGGCACCGGCCGGGCCCGCGTGAGCGGCCAGGACTCCTCGTCCCGCCACTCGTCGGCCCCCATCACGAAGATCTTCACCGGCGTCGTGTCCCGGGCGGGCGCGCCGCGCAGCCAGTGGCCGAACCAGTCCAGGTGGATGCCCGTCCAGTCCACGGCGTCCTGGCTCGCGCGGTCGCCGTAGTCGCGGCCGCAGATGTCCCGGTCGTGGCTGATGTGGCTCCACGGCCCGACGATCAGCCGGCGCGGCCCCCGCAGGCGCAGGTAGTGCTCGATCGAGCCGGTGCTGAAGTAGTCGTACCAGCCGGTGCTGACCAGCGCGGGCACCTCGATCGCGGCGTGGTCCACGCCGGCCTCGCGCCACAGCGGGTCGGCCGGGTCGGCGGTGTCCATGCAGGTGGCGTAGAAGGGCACGAGCTCGGCCAGCAGCGGCTGGTCGCTCGGCGGAAGGCGTTCGGACAGCTCCTGGAGGGTCTCGGCGATCCGGTCCGGCATGCCGATCGCCTCCAGGTACGCCTCCCTGTCCCGCGCCGTGGCGAGCCCGGCCGCGATCCGGCGGTCCAGCTCCCGCACGGCCAGGACGACCACGCTCACGGTGAGGAAGACGTCGAGGTTGGGCACACCGCCCGGCTGGTGGACGCATTCGTACAGGCCGAGGGGCGAGACGTGGGGCGCGATGGCCCGCAGGCCCTCGGGACGTTCCTGGGCGGCCAGGAGCTGGGTGATCGCCAGGTAGGAGTCGCCGTACATGCCGACGTTCCCGTCGGACCAGGGGCGCGTGGCCGCCCAGCGGACCGCGTCGTGGCCGTCGGCGGCCTCGCCCCTCAGAAAGCGGAACTCGCCCTGGGAGGACCCGGTGCCGCGGACGTCCTGGAGGCACACGGCGTATCCGGCCGCCACCAGGCGCTCGACGTCGAGGTGGTGCCCGGCGCTCGGCGCGGCCCTGCCGTAGGGGGTGCGGCTCAGCAGGACGGGCCGGGGCGCGTCGCCCTCGGGACGCCAGAGCGTCGCCACGAGTTCGACGCCGTCGCGGGTGGTCATGGTCTCGGTGGTCTCGATCATCGCACTTTCCTGTTGTAGGCCCGAAGGGCGAAGGGGGCGAAGAGGGCGAGCAGCGCGGCGGCCCAGCCGAGCGTGATCCACACGTCGGACGCCGCCAGGCCGCCCACCAGCAGCCCGCGCAGCGCGCCGGCCAGGTGCGAGACCGGGTTGACGCCCATCCACCAGGTCAGCCAGCCCGGCAGGTCGGTGGCGGGAATGAAGGCGCTGCTGCCGAACGTGAGCGGCAGCAGCACGGCGGTGGCGATGCCCTGCATCGAGGCGACCGACTTGGCCACCAGCCCGATCCAGGCCGACCCCCAGCTCAGTGCCGTCACCATGAGCAGCACCAGGCCGATCCCGGCCAGCGCGCTCAGCGGATCGGTTCGCACGCGGAAGCCGACGGCGTACCCCACGGCCAGCGACATGGCGATGGTGATCAACAGGGTCAGCAGGTCGGCCATGATGCGCCCGGCCAGCGGCGCCGACCTGGCGATCGGCATGGTCCTGAACCGGTCGAACACGCCGTTGCCGATGTCGGTGGCCAGGTTCATGCCCGTCGTGATCGTCGCCATCAGCGCGACCTGGACGAGCACGCCGGGCAGCATGTACGACACCGCGCCCGCCCGGTCGCCGCCGGCCGCCCCGCCGAACAGGTAGACGAAGATGACGATCATGAAGACGGGCTGGAGCAGCAGCCCGGCGAGCTGGCCGGGGTTGTTCTTCAGCGGGATCAGGCTGCGCCAGGCGAGCGTCAGCCCTTGGGAGAGCGCGGTGGTCATGAGCTTGCTCCGGTGAGTGTGCGGAAGACGTCGTCGAGGGAGGGCAGGCGCAGGGCGTGCTCGGCCAGCACGATCCCGGCGTCGTCCAGCCGCCTGAGCAGGTCGGGCGGGGCGGCCAGGTCGTGCACGGGCACGCTGAGCAGCCCGTCCACGGCCGTGGCGCCGAGGATCGAGCCGGCCTTCTCCAGGTCGGCGGCGTGCAGCGGCCGGACGTCCAGCCGGTGGCCGCCGGCCAGCGACTTGAGCTCGGCCGGCGTGCCGCTCGCCGCCACCCGGCCGCGGTCGACGACCAGCAGGTCGTCGGCGAGCTGGTCGGCCTCCTCCAGGTACTGGGTGGTCAGCAGGACCGTCACCCCGTCCGCGACCAGCTCCCTGACCACGTCCCACAGGTCGCCGCGGGCCCGCGGGTCGAGGCCGGTCGTCGGCTCGTCGAGAAACAGGATCCGGGGCCGGCTGACCAGGCTGACCGCCAGGTCCAGCCGGCGGCGCATGCCGCCCGAGTAGCCGGCCGCCGCCCGGCCCGCTGCCTCCTCCAGGCCGAACCTGGCCAGCAGCTCGGCGGCCCTGGCCCTGGCGGCCGCCCTGGACAGGCCGAGCAGGCGGCCGACGAGCACGAGGTTCTGGGTGCCGGTCAGCTTCTCGTCGACCGAGGCGTACTGGCCGGTCAGGCCGATCAGCTCGCGGACCCGGCGGGCCTGCGTGACGACGTCGTGCCCGCCGACCGTGGCATGGCCGGCGTCGGGGGCGGCGAGGGTGGCCAGGATGCGGACGGCGGTGGTCTTGCCCGCGCCGTTGGGGCCGAGCACGCCGAGCACGGTGCCGGTCCTGACCCGCAGGCCGACGCCGTCCAGCGCGGTCTTGTCGCCGTACCGCTTGACGAGCCCTTCCGCTTCGATCGCGTATGTCATGCCCCTACGGTCGCGGCGGGCGCTGGCAGCGGCCTGGCACCTACCTGTCAGCCGCCGCCAGCGGCAGCACCCGGTGCGGCACGACGGTCGACAGCGCGATGACGGTGGTGCTCCGGCGCACGCCGGGGATCGTCAGCATCCGGTCGATCACCTGCTGGACGTGCTCGTTGTCGCGGCCCGCGACGCGGCACCAGACGTCGCCAGGACCGGTCACGATGCAGGCTTCGAGCAGCTCGGGGATGGACTCCAGGGTTCTGGAGATGTGCTCGCGGGCGGCCTGCTCGACCTCCAGGGTGGTGAACGCCTGCACCGGGTAGCCGAGCGCGGCGGAGGACAGGTTCGGGCCGTAGTCGACGATCACGCCGTCCGCGGCCATCCGGTCCAGCCTGGCCTGTACGGTCCCCCGCGCCACCCCGAGCAGCCGGGCGATCTCCAGCAGCCCGCTGCGCGGCCGGTCGGCGACCAGGCGCAGGACGCGCAGGTCCAGATCGTCGAGCCCGCGGCGACGTGCCGGCATATTCGCCTCCCAAAAGCCGATTCGGCTGTCAGATCGGCAGCATACGGCGCGCGGTGTTGTCAGACCCGCCGGTCGTCCCGAGACTGCGGATCTTATGGAGCACCAGTTTCCGTTCGTCCCCTACCGGCCCGAACGTTACGACGCCGACGAGATGATCAAGCGCGGGGAGGAGTTCCACGCGCTGGCCGACCGGCGGCGCAGCGTGCGGTTCTTCAGCGACGAGCCGGTGCCGTACCGGTGCGTCGAGCTGGCCGTGCGGGCGGCCAACACCGCGCCGTCTGGCGCGCACCAGCAGCCGTGGAAGTTCGTGGTGATCGGCGACCCGGAGGTCAAGCGGCGCATCCGCGAGGCAGCCGAGGAGGAGGAACGCCGCAACTACGAGGGCGGCAGGCTGCCGCAGGAGTGGCGCGAGGCGCTGGCCCCGCTGGAGACGACCTCCGACAAGGGCTACCTGGAGGTCGTGCCGTGGCTGGTGGTGTGCTTCGCCGAGAAGTACGGCGTGCGCCCCGGCGGCCGCAAGGTCAAGCACTACTACGTCAACGAGAGCGTGGGCATCGCCTGCGGCCTGTTCATCACCGCCCTGCACGCCATGGGACTGTCCACGCTCACCCACACCCCCAATCCGATGGCCTTCCTCAGGGAGATCTGCGGACGCCCGGCCAACGAGCGGCCCTACATCCTGTTCCCCGTCGGGTACGCCGCCCCCGACGCCGAGGTGCCTGACCTCGCCAGGAAACCGCTGGAAGAGGCCCTGGTCCGGTTCGACGGAAAATTGGGCCTTTCCTAGGGCACCCATCGTCTTCACTCTCAGTTCAGGCGCGGGTCAAACCCCCAGTCCCGCGCGGGCGAGGAGGACGAGGTGAAACGCCGATTACTCATCCTGCTGGCGGTCCTGGGCATGGTCAGCCTGACCGGCATGACCGGCGCCGGGGCCGGCGCGGAACCACCGGCGAACAAGCAGTACCGGGTCTCCGGCCCGGCCGACGCGCGGCAGCGCAGCGCCGTGGCGGCGACGGGCGCCGCCATTGAGGACGTGCAGGCGGACTCGGTGCTGGTCACCGCCACGGGAGCCGAGATCGCGGCCATCAGGCGGCTCGGCTACCGGGTGACGGAGGCCCCGCGCCCGGCGCCGCCGGACGCCGTCGGGACGTTCGACTTCCCGCCGTCGGACTCCGGCTACCACAACTACGCGGAGATGACGGCGGAGATCAACACCATGGTCGCGGCCCATCCGGGGATCATGAGCCAGAGCACGTTCGGCACCTCGTACGAGGGCCGGCCGATGCGCCTGGTCAAGATCAGCGACAACGTGGGCACGGACGAGGCCGAGCCCGAGGTGCTGTTCACCGCCCACCAGCACGCCCGTGAGCACCTGACGGTCGAGATGGCGCTGTACATCATGCACCTGCTGGCCGACAACTACGGCACCGACGCCAGGATCACGAACCTGGTCAACACCCGTGAGATCTGGATCATGCCGGACCTCAACCCGGACGGCGGCGAGTACGACATCGCCAGCGGCACCTACCGTTCCTGGCGCAAGAACCGGCAGCCGAACTCCGGCTCCTCGGCGGTGGGCACCGACCTCAACCGCAACTGGGCCTACCAGTGGGGCTGCTGCGGCGGCTCCTCGGGCTCGACCTCCAGCGAGACCTACCGCGGCGCGAGCGCCGAGTCGGCACCCGAGGTCAAGGCGGCGGCCGACTGGGTGCGCAGCCGGGTCGTCGGCGGCGTGCAGCAGATCAGGACGAACCTCGACTGGCACACCTACAGCGAGCTGGTCCTGTGGCCCTACGGCTACACCTACAACGACACCGCCCCCGGCCTGACCCAGGACGACCGGGACGCCCACGCCACCCTCGGCCAGAACATGGCCGGCACCAACGGCTACACGCCCGAGCAGTCCAGCGACCTCTACATCACCGACGGCACGATCGACGACTGGATGTGGGGCCAGTACAAGATCTTCAGTTTCACGTTCGAGATGTACCCGGTCGGCGCGAGCCCCGGCTTCTACCCGCCGGACGAGCAGATCGTCCCGCAGACCACCCGCAACAAGGAGGCCGTGCTGCGCTTCCTGGAGTACTCCGACTGCGTCTACCGGATCATCGGCAAGGAGTCGCAGTACTGCGGCACCGGCACGCCGCCGGTGACGGTCTGGTCCGACACGTTCGAGACGGCGACCGGCTGGACGGCGAACCCGTCCGGCACCGACACCGCCACCACGGGCGCGTGGGAGCGCGGTGACCCCGAGGCGACCACCTCCTCGGGCGCCAAGCAGCTCGGCACCACGGTCAGCGGCACGAACGACCTGGTGACCGGCCGCCTGGCGGGCGCCGCGGCCGGTGACTACGACCTCGACGGCGGCGTCAGCTCGATCCAGTCGCCGCCGATCACGCTGCCCTCGACGGGCACGCTGAGCCTGTCGCTGTCGTGGTACCTGGCGCACGGCTCGAACGCCTCCAGCGCGGACTACTTCCGGGTCCGCGTGGTCGGCGGCACCACGACCACCGTGTTCCAGCAGGCCGGCGCGGCCACCAACCGCGACGGCGCCTGGGCCGTGGCGACGGCCGACCTGACCGCCTACGCGGGCCAGACGGTCCGCGTCCTCATCGACGCGGCCGACGCCTCCGGGGCCTCCCTGGTGGAGGCGGGCGTGGACGACGTCAAGATCACCCAGCAGCCCTGACCCGACCACCGCGCCCTCTCGTCCGGACCCCGGTCCGGGCGAGGGGGCGCCGCCGTTGCCGCCGCGTTTCGGCACGTCACGGGCCGTCACGTGATTGGGTCTTGTAAGCACAGGGTGTCAAGGCTACGATCGCGACAACTCTTAGGAAACTTTCCTAAAAGAAATCATGGATCGGATGGCCCATGACTCGCTCGCCGCCCGCATGACTCGCTGCTGAGCTGCGGAGACATCCGCCCGAACGACCCCTTCTGCCACGCCCCCGGCGCTGCGGGTGTGCACACCCCCCCACCTCTTCCCAGCCGCTGGAGCGGTCACGCGGCCCGGCCGGACGCACCGGCCCTGACTGCCGCTGCAAGCTCCGCGCGCGCCTGCTCTCCACCGGCCTGCGCCGACACCCCCCGAAAGGCCCGTGTCTCACCTCCACGGGCCCGTGCCGTACGGCTTGCGCTCTCACCCCCCGGTGCAAGCCGTACGGCACGCCAGAAGAACGGAAATCGACAGTGAGATTTCGCGCGATCTTCTTAGCGCTCGCGACCCTCGCACTGAGTCTCCTGGCCCTGCCCGCCCACGCCGCCGCCGCCACCGCGACCTTCGTCAAGGTCGCCGACTGGGGGTCCGGCTTCGAGGGCAAGGTCACCGTCGTCAACGGCACCACCGCCCCCTTGGCCTGGAACGTGCAGTTCGACGTGCCGGCCGGCTTCTCCATCCCGTCCGCCTGGGACGCGGTCCTGACCAGGAGCGGGCAGCACTACACGTTCACCGCGCCGAGCTGGGCGGGACCGCTGGCGGCCGGGGCGAGCACGAGCTTCGGCTTCAACGGCGCCCCGGGCAACTTCCCCGGCATCACCGGCTGCACGCTGAACGGCTCCTCCTGCGGCGGCACGACCGTCGAGGTCCCCGGCAAGCCCGGCACGGCCACCGCGACCAGCACCGACACCAGCATCGCCCTGTCCTGGGGCGCCTCCGCCGGCACGGTGACCGGCTACCGCGTCTACGAAGGCGGCGTCGTCAAGGCCACCGTCACCGGCACCACGGCGACGATCTCCGGGCTCGGGACGTGCCAGAGCCACACCTACACCGTCAAGGCGTACAACTCGGCGGGCGAGTCGGCCGCCGGCGACGCCGTGACCGCGACCACCACGGGCTGCGGCACCGGCGTGCCCGGCAAGGCCGGCCCGATCACCGTGACCGGCACGTCCCAGACCGGCGCCACGCTCAGCTGGCCGGCAGTCAACGGCGCCACCGGCTACGGGGTCCGCCTCAACGGCTCGCAGGTCGCCACGGTGACCGGCACCTCCCACACCCTCACCGGCCTGACCGCCTGCACCTCGTACTCGGTCACGGTCACCGCCTCCAACGCGGCCGGCGACGGCCCGCCCAGCGACGCCGTGACCTTCACCACGCCGGGCTGCACCACCGACCCGCTGCCCAAGCACTTCCTGACCGGCTACTGGCACAACTTCGTCAACGCCGCGACCGAGCTCAAGCTGTCGGCCGTGCCCAACGAGTACGACGTCGTCGCCGTCGCCTTCGGCGAGGCCACCTCCACCGCGGGCGAGGTCGTCTTCTCGGTCGACCCGGGCCTTTCCACCGCGCTCGGCGGCTACACCGACGCCCAGTTCAAGGCCGACGTGCAGGCCCTGCACCAGCGCGGCAAGAAGGTCATCCTGTCGGTCGGCGGCGAGGCCGGCCGCGTGCAGGTCTCCAGCGGCGCGGCCGCCACGAAGTTCGCCGACACGGTGTACGCGCTGATGCAGAGCTACGGCTTCGACGGCGTGGACATCGACCTGGAGAACGGCCTCAACGCCACCTACATGGGCCAGGCCCTGCGGGCGCTGCGCGCGAAGGCCGGCAGCGGACTGATCATCATGATGGCCCCGCAGACCATCGACATGCAGTCGACCGGGATGGAGTACTTCAAGCTCGCCCTGAACATCAAGGACATCCTCACGGTCGTCAACATGCAGTACTACAACTCGGGCTCCATGCTCGGCTGCGACCAGTCCGCGGCGTACTCGCAGGGGACGGTCAACTTCATGACCGCCCTGGCCTGCATCCAGCTGGAGAACGGCCTGCGCCCCGACCAGGTGGCACTGGGCCTGCCGGCCGGGCCCGGCGCCGCGGGCGGCGGCGTCGTCTCGCCCTCCCTCGTCAACCAGGCGCTCGACTGCCTGGCCAAGCGCACCAGTTGCGGATCCTTCGTGCCGCCGCGCGCCTACCCGGACATCCGGGGCGCGATGACCTGGTCCATCAACTGGGACGCCAGCAACAACTGGTCCTTCTCCAAGACCGTCAAGCCGCACCTTCAGGGAATGCCATGAGATTACGCAGCAGACTGATCAGCTCGGTGGCCGGCCTGGCCATCGCCCTCACCGGGGCCGGCCTGGCCACGGGCGTCCCCACCGCCTACGGCGCCGCCGCCCAGCAGCAGCTGGCCGCCGCCTGGGCGCCGTGGACCGCCTACGCCACCGGCGCCGCCGTCACCTACAACGGCGTGGACTACGTGGCCCTCCAGGGTCACACCTCCCAGCCCGGCTGGGAGCCGCCGAACGTGCCCGCGCTCTGGAAGCAGGGCAGCGGCGGAGGCGACCCCACCCCGCCGTCGGTGCCCGGCAACCTGCGCTCGACCACCGTCACCGCCACCAGCGCCGGCCTGGCCTGGGACGCCTCCACCGACAACGTCGGCGTGACCGGTTACAACGTCTACCGCGGCGGCACCCAGGTCGGCACCGCGACCGGCACGACGTACACCGACAACGGGCTGACGGCCTCGACCACCTACAGCTACACCGTCCGGGCCCGCGACGCCGCGGGGAACCTGTCCGGCGTCAGCAACGCGCTCAGCGTGACCACCCCCGGCGGCACCGGCACGCCCGGCCAGCCCGGCACGGTCACCACGACCGTGACCGACACCAGCATCGCGCTGTCGTGGGGCGCCTCCTCCGGCACGGTGACCGGGTACCGCGTCTACGAGGGGGCGACCCAGAAGGCCGAGGTCACCGGGACCAGCACGACGATCTCCGGGCTGAGCGCCTGCCAGAGCCACACCTACACCGTCAAGGCGTACAACTCGGTGGGCGAGTCGGCCGGGCGTGACGTCTCGGCGACCACGACCGGCTGCCCGACCGGCGGCAAGATGCCCGGCGCACCCTACCTCTACACCGGCTGGGGCGACCCGCCCTCTCCCACCACGGTGATGAGCGCGACCGGCATCAAGTCGTTCACGATGGCCTTCATCCTGGCCAGCAACGGCTGCAACCCGGCCTGGGACGGGCAGCGCCCGCTGACCGGCGGCCAGGACGCGCAGGCCATCTCGGCCATCAAGGCGGCCGGCGGCAGCGTGCAGGTGTCCTTCGGCGGCTGGCAGGGCAACAAGCTCGGCCCGAACTGCTCCACGCCCGAACTGTTCGCCGGCGCGGTGCAGAAGGTCATCAACGCCGTCGGCCCGGCCGTGGTGGACTTCGACATCGAGAACACCGACGAGTTCGAGAACCTGACCGTCCAGGACCGCATCCTGAACGCCCTCAAGATCGTCAAGGCGGCCAACCCGAACGTCAAGATCGCCGTCACCTTCGGCACCGCGACCACCGGCCCGACCTACTACGGCACCCGCCTGATCAACCGCGCCAAGGAACTGGCGGTGCCGATCGACAACTACACGATCATGCCGTTCGACTTCGGCGGCGGCGCCAACATGTACCAGAACACCGTCAACGCGGCCGAAGGGCTGAAGAACGCCCTGAAGACCGCCCAGGGCTGGACCGACGCCCAGGCGTACGCCCACATGGGCATCTCCGGCATGAACGGCCTGTCCGACCAGCAGGAGCTCACCAACCAGAGCACCTGGACCCAGATCCGCGACTACGCCAACTCCCACGGCCTGACCAGGCTCGCCTTCTGGTCGGTCAACCGCGACCGCCCCTGCCCCGGCGGCGGCGTCGCGGAGAACTGCAGCGGCATCGCCCAGGACAACTGGGAGTTCACCAAGATCACCGCTGGCTTCTGACCCGCTGAGGCGGCCCGCCACCCCCCGGTGGCGGGCCGCACCGGCGCGCGGTCCGCACCCCCCCGAAAGGACCCTCATGAGACCCCGCACGAGACTGCGCGGACTGGCGGCCACGGCCCTGGCCGCACTGGGACTCACCGTCCTGCACGCCACCCCGGCCGCCGCCGCGAACATCCTGTCCAACCCCGGGTTCGAGTCCGGCCTGAGCGGCTGGACCTGCCCGGCCGGCGCGCAGGCCGTCACCACCCCCGCGCACGGCGGCACGCAGGCGCTCCAGGCCACCCCGCAGGGCTCCGACCTCGCCCGCTGCCAGCAGACCGTCACGGTCAAGCCCGGCACCGCCTACCAGCTCTCGGCCTGGGCCCAGGGCTCCTACGTCTTCCTCGGCGCGACCGGCGCCGGCGTCAACGCCAGCACGTGGGGCGCCCCCGGCAACCAGTGGGGCCAGCTCAAAACGTCCTTCACCACCGGCGCCACCACCACCTCCGTGACCGTGTACGTCAGCGGCTGGTACGGCCAGAGCGCCTACACCGCCGACGACGTCGTCCTCGACGGCCCCGGCGGCCCGCCCGACACGCAGGCGCCGACCGTCCCCGGCGGCGTGGCCGTCGGCGGCCCCACCGGCACCTCCCTGACGGTGACCTGGTCGCCCTCCACCGACGACTCCGGCTCGGTGGCCCGCTACGAGGTCTCCAGGGACGACGCGGCCCCCGTCGCCGTCGCCACGACCAGCCACACCGCGACCGGCCTCACCCCCGACACCTCCTACGCCTTCCGCGTGCGGGCCTGCGACGCCGCCGGCAACTGCTCGGCCTACTCGCCCCCGGTCAGCGGCCGCACCTCCAAGGACACCGTCCCGCCTGCCGGCGACATCCGGTACGCCCCCTACATCGACATCACGATGACCAGCCCGTCCCTGGTGGGCGCGGCCGGCGCGACCGGCGTGAAGAACCACACGCTGGCGTTCGTCCTCGGCGACAGCAGCGGCTGCAACCCGGCCTGGGGCGGCACGATCCCGCTCGCCGACGCCCGGATCGTCAACGACGTCAAGGCCCTCCAGGCCCAGGGCGGCCAGGTGGTCGTGGCCAGCGGCGGCGCGGTCGGACCGTACCTGGAGCACGCCTGCGGCACCTCGGCGGCGCTGCTGGCCGCCTACAAGAAGGTGCTCGACACCGTCGGCACCAACCACCTGGACGTCGACGTCGAGGCGAGCATCGACGCGAACAAGGTCAACACCGCGCTCAAGCAGCTGCAGACCGAACGCGGCACGGTGATCAGCTACACGCTGCGCGTGCAGGGCCAGGACTACGGCGTGGACCCGTTCTCGCTGCAGATCCTCCAGGACGCCGCCGCCAAGGGCCTCGACGTGATCGTCAACCCCATGCTGATGAACTTCGGCTACACCGGCAACTGGGGCGACGCGATGACCGCCGCCGCCCAGGCCACGCTCGGCCAGATGAAGGGCGTCTGGCCGGCCAGGAGCGACGCCCAGCTCAGGCGCGCGCTCGGCGTCACCCCCATGATCGGCAAGAACGACACCGGCATGACCACCACCCAGGCCGACGCCCGCAAGCTCCTGACCTGGGCCAACAGCAACCACATCGGATTCGTCGGCTTCTGGTCGGCCGCCCGCGACAACGGCGGCTGCCCCAACGGCCAGGTCTCACCGACCTGCAGCGGGATCTCCCAGTCCAGCTACGAGTTCACGACCATCTTCAAGGGGTTCACCGGATGAGCGGCATCTTCAGGTGGCGCACCGCCGTCGCGGCGGTCGCGCTCGCCCTCGGCACGGCGGGCCTGACCGCCACCCCCGCCCTGGCGGCCAACATCGCCGTCAACCCCGGCTTCGAGGACGGGCTGACCGGCTGGACCTGCAGCGCCTCCGCCGGCGCCGCGGCCGTCACCTCGCCCGTCCACGGCGGGACGAAGGCGCTCAAGGCCACCCCGGCGGGGGCCGACCTCGCCCGCTGCCAGCAGCAGGTCAAGGTGCAGCCGTCGTCGTCGTACACGCTGTCGGCCTGGGTGCAGGGCGGCTACGTCTTCCTCGGCGCGACCGGCACCGGCGGCACCGACCCCCAGACCTGGGGCTCGCCCGGCTCGGCCTGGACGCAGCTGCGCACCACGTTCACCACCGGCGCCACCACCACGTCCGTGACCATCTACATCAACTCCTGGTACGGCCAGAGCGCCTACCTCGCCGACGACGTCGTCCTGGACGGCGCGCCCGGCGGCGGAGGCGGCGGCGACACCCAGGCTCCCACCGTCCCCGGCAACCTGACCGTGGGCGGCGCGACGAGCAGCTCGCTCACCGCCACCTGGTCGGCCGCCACCGACAACGTCGGCGTGGACCGGTACGAGGTCTCCCGCGACGGCGGCGCCCCGGTCGCCGTGACCGCCACCAGCCACACCGCCACCGGCCTGGCCGCCTCCACCTCCTACCGCTTCAAGGTCCGCGCCTGCGACGCCGCCGGCAACTGCTCGCCCTACACCGCCGAGGCCACCGGCACCACGACCGCGGGCGGCGGCGGGGGAGGCGGACTGCCCAAACGCGTCCTGGTCGGCTACCTGCACGCCTCCTTCGCCAACGGCTCCGGCTACATCCGCATGGCCGACGTGCCCGCCGAATGGGACGTCATCAACCTCGCCTTCGGCGAGCCCACCTCGGTGACCTCCGGCGACATCCGCTTCCGCCAGTGCCCGGTCGCCGAGTGCCCCAACGTCGAACCCGAGGCGGACTTCGTCGCCGCCATCAAGGCCAAGCAGGCCCAGGGCAAGAAGGTGCTCGTCTCCATCGGCGGCCAGAACGGCCAGGTGCAGCTCACCACCACGGCCGCCAGGGACAAGTTCGTCGAGTCGGTCGCGGCCATCATCGACAGGTACGGCCTGGACGGCCTCGACGTGGACTTCGAGGGCCACTCCCTCTACCTCAACCAGGGCGACACGAACCTGGCCAACCCCACCACGCCCGTCGTCGTCAACCTGATCTCCGCGCTGCGCGCGCTCAAGAGCCGCTACGGCGCCAAGTTCGTGCTCACCATGGCGCCCGAGACGTTCTTCGTGCAGCTCGGCTACCAGTTCTACGGCCCTGGCCCGAACGGCTCGGCCGACAGCAGGGCCGCCTCCTACCTGCCGGTCATCCACGCCCTGCGCGACGACCTGACCCTGCTGCACGTGCAGGACTACAACTCCGGCCCGATCACCGGCCTGGACAACCAGTACCACACGATGGGCGGCCACGACTTCCACGTCGCCATGACGGACATGCTGCTGGCCGGCTTCCCGATCATGGGCAACCCGAACAACGTGTTCCCGCCGCTGCGCCAGGACCAGGTGGCCATCGGACTGCCCGCCTCGCCCAACGCGGGCAACGGGTTCACCACCGTCGCCGAGGTCCAGAAGGCGTTCGACTGCCTGGCCAAGGGCAGCAACTGTGGCGCCTACAAGCCACGCGGCGTCTACCCGAACCTGCGCGGCCTGATGACCTGGTCGATCAACTGGGACAGGTACAACGCCTTCGAGTTCTCAAGGAGCCACCGGGCCTACCTCAACGGCCTGTGAACGGCCGGACGAGCTGGGTGGGCTTGAGCGGCACCCCCAACCCCGGCGGACGGTAGGTCGGCAGCGCCTCGCCGTACTCGTGCATCCAGGCGTGGTCGACCATCAGGCGCATGCGCCCGTCCGCCGGCGTGCCGTCCGGGTCCGCCCGGGACGTCCGCCCGGCCAGCCGGGCCACCGCCTCGGCCACCAGGCCCGCGTCCGGCGGCGCGAGGTCGCACTGCTCGTCGGGGCCGATGAGCAGGTCGACCTCCGGCGGCAGCGGGTAGATCGGCCGGGGGATGGCCAGCACGCGCGGCGAGGGAGCCATCGGCCACCCGTCGCGCACCGCCTCCAGCAGCACCGACCGCGACGTGCGGCGCGCGAACAGGCCCTCGCACAGGGCCCAGCTCAGCGCACCCACGTCGGCACGGTCCTCGCCGCAGGCGTGCAGGCACAGGTACGGCACCAGCGGGATCCCCGCGCCGCCCGCCGGCTGCGCCCACCCGCTGCCGCACCCGGTCAGCACCAGCAGCGCCAGCATCGCCCGGTAGGCGGTGTCGGCGTGCGGCGTCTCCAGCCGGCCCGGCACGATCATGCACCGCCCGCCGGTCTTCTCCGCCGTCACGCCCAGCTCCCGCGCCGTCTTCACGGTCCGCGAGGCGGCCACCCCGGTGTAGATCTCCTGCCAGCCCGGCGTGTACGGCTCCCGGTCCCCGTACCCCTGCGGCCACACCCCCGGCAGCCCGTCCCGCGCCACGCCGTAGGCGGCCAGCAGCAGGTCGAACACCGTGGTCACCAGCTCGCCGCCGTCCCTGACGACCGGCACGCCGCGCCGCAGCACGCCCGGCCCGAAGTCGAAGCGCGGCAGCAGCACCTGCACCGCCTCGCCGCCGCCGTACACGCTGAGCCGGTCGCAGGCCCGGCCGAGCAGCCCGCCCGGCACGTACGCGTCCTCGCGCTCGCGCAGCCGCACCAGGAACGGCAGGTCCGTCCGCTCCATCGCGTGCGCGGCGAACGGCGGCCGGTCCAGGAAGAACTCCTTCAGCAGCACGTGCCCCATCGCCATCGCCAGCGCGCCGTCCGTGCCCGGCCGCACGACCAGCGTCTCGTCCGACAACCGGGTCGGATGGGTGCCGATCGCCACCACCTTCTGGCCCTTGTACCGCCCGGCGATCACCCAGGGCGTGTCCGCCGTCCGGGCCAGCCGGTTGTTCTCCCCCCACAGCAGCACGTACGCCGCCCGCGCCCAGTCCTCGGCCCCCGGCCCGGTGAACCGCGGCCCGAGCACCTGCTCCGACGCGCACGGATGCTCGGTCAGCAGCGCGCCGCCCAGCCCGTCCACCACGCCCGCCAGCGGCGACGTCGCCAGCGCCGCCACCCGGTCCGCGCCGTGCTCCGACGCCGTGTGCACGATCGCCGCCGCCGCCAGCTCGGCCGCCGTGGCGTCGTCCAGCGGGACGCGCCGCTCCCCGCGCCGCGCCTGGTAGACCTGAGAGTTGCCTGTGAGTTTCGCCCAGGCCGCGACCGGGTCACGGACCCCGTCCCTCACCTCGAAATAGAGCCTGACCAGTGCCTGGTTGACCTGCGATCCCCCCATGGAAAAAGTTCAACACAGACAGTCATGTTCTATCGCCTTACGTGTCCGCATGTCGGGGATAAGAATTGGAAGCCCAGGTGGCGGCACTCAGATTGTTACGGCAGGCTAGGGGCCGCCATGGATTACGCAGTTCTCACGGGGGTCGTCCTCGTCACCGGTGTCGTCCTCGCCCTCGTCGCGCAGTGGCGCGACTGGCGTCCGCCCCTCTACGTCGCCGTGCTCGTCGGCATCGCCGTCCGCGTGCTGATCATGTACACCTCCGCGATCGACTCATGGCAACCCGTCGACTTCATGGAGAGCTTCAAGCCCGCCGGCGAGGCGGTGCTGCAGGGCAAGGACCCGGTGCTGGCCAGCGAGGGCGGCTGGCACTTCCTGCCGACCATCCCCTACGTCTACGGCATCCTGCTGTGGCTCGGCATCCCGTGGGAGTACGCCGGCCGCCTGGTCACCGTCGTCGCCGACATCGTGCTGATCCCGCTGGTCGGCAAGCTGGCCGGCGGCCCCAAGGCGTCCCTGCGCGCCCTCCAGTACGCGTTCAACCCGCTGGCCGTGCTCATCGCCAGCGTCCACGGCCAGGTCGAGCCGGTCGCGCTCGTGTTCGGCGTGGCCGCGTTCGTGGTGGCCCGCGGGCCCGGCGCACCCGACCGTCCCGGCGTGGCCATCGACGCCGCCGGCCTCGGCGCCGCGGCGCGCCGCCCTGTCGCCATGCTGCGCCGCGCCCTCATGCCCGGCTCCGACGACCGCGCCGACCTGCGGCGCGCCATGCTGGCCGGGCTGCTCATGGGCCTCGCGCTGTGCGCCAAGAGCTGGCCGATCTGGCTGATCCCCGGCATGCTGCTGCTCCTGCCCCACCTGCGGGCCAGGATCGCCGCGCTCGTCATGACGGGCATCGTCCCGGTGTTCTTCCTGCTCACCTCGCCGATCTTCGCGGGCACCACGCTCGACGAGATCCCGGCCGTCATCCGTACCATCCAGGACATCCGCCCGATCGTCGGCGAATGGGGCTACACCCCGTGGTTCACCGGCGGCGACTGGGCCCTGATGCCAGGGCTGGCCTCGTTCGGCACGAAGCTCATCTACGTCAGCGTCGTCGGCGTCCTGCTGCTGTGGCGGCGGGCCGACCCGATCGACCTGACCACGGCCATCCTGCTGATCTTCATGGTCATGACGCCCCGCCTCGGCGCCCAGTACCTGCTGTGGTTCATGCCGTTCCTGGTGGCCAGGCCGACCAGGTGGGCCTGGCCGGCCATCATCGGCACCTCCTTCTGGGCCGCCTTCGGCTACCTGTACATGACGCAGTTCGGCGTCAACGACTGGTGGTACCTCCACCGCGACTGGTCACGGGCCTCCATCGTGCTGCTGCCGGTGCTGCTGCTGGCGATGCCCTGGGCCCGTCGCGTGTCGACGGCCCAGGACCGAGTCGCCGCCGTCTCGCCGAAGGTCGCCTCAACGGCGCTCTAGCCGTCGCCACAGGCTCACCCACTGGTCCGGGTGCACGTGCCCCACGACGGCGTCGCGGGGCACGCCCGCCTCGCCGAGCGCCGCGTCCACCCCCCGGTAGCGCGGGCGCAGGGAGGCACGCACCGAGCCGCCGACCCCGCCGAAGCCCAGCTCGACCAGCTCCAGGTAGCCCGCCCGATCGCTCACCAGCGGCTCGGGCCGCCGTTGCACGCGCAGGATCGCCGAGTCCACCGACGGCACGGGACGGAAGCTCTCCCTGCCGATCGTGTCGCCCAGCCGCCAGTCGAACCACGGCCACGACGACACCGTGACCAGGCTCCACCGGCCGTAGTCGCCGGTGCGCTTGCGCGCGTACTCCCGCTGGGTGAGCAGCGTCGCCGAGGTCAGCTCCCGCGCCCGCAGGCACCAGTCGACGATCCTCGACGTGATCGAATACGGGATGTTGCCCACGACCGCGAACGGCTCACGCGGCGCCCGCGCGGCCGTGAAGTCACCCCTGACCACCTCGATCCGCGGATCGTCGCGCGTACGCGAGGCCAGCCGCCCGGCGAGCCGGGGATCGAGCTCATAGCCGATCACCTGCGCCCCCGCCTCGGCCAGCGCCAGCGTGAGCGCCCCCGGCCCGGAGCCGGGTTCGAGCACCAGCCCCTCCGGCGCCGCCGCCTTGATCATCAGCTCCACGGCATGCCGGTCGGCCAGGAAGTTCTGCGAGAGCTCACGCCTGAGCCGGTCGGTGGGCGTACGACCGCCGCCGCCGTTCCTGACGTTCTTCTGGGTGTGTGAATAGTTTCCGTGCGCGAAGTTCTGCGCCACAGCACTGCCCTTTCGGGTCCTCGAGATGAACAGGTCTCGAAGGGCCCTGGGCGCGCCGGCGGACGCGCGGTGTCAGCCGTCCGCTAGCGGGCCAGAGCCCGGCCGCGGCGGATGCGGATGAACACGGTGCAGAACATGGAACACATGGCGCCGACAGTAGGCCGGGCGGCGCCACCAGGGCAAACGATTAAACGTGATGCACGGGTACGCCGCGGCCCTTCCGGCCGCGCGGCCCGGTCCTCTTCATGAAGTGACCCGCCGACGCGTCCGATTCCGACAAGAGCCGTCCGCGTCCCCGGCGGTAGCGTCGCAGGACACGGCTCTCTCTACGGAAGCGGACATGGACACACTCGACCGAGCGGCACAGTTCCTGCGACTCCACGGCAGGCTCATCGACAGACTGAGATTCGAGGCCCTGTTCGCGGGCGGCTCCCGCGCCCGCGTCCTCGACGCCCTGCGCTGCTACCAGAACGCCGACGGCGGCTTCGGCAACGCCCTGGAGCCCGACCTGCGCGGCGCCGGCAGTCAGCCGCAACCGGTCGAGGTCGCCTTCTGGATCCTCGACGAGCTCGACGCCTTCGACTCGCCGATGGTCGCCGCCGCCTGCGACTACCTGGTGGGCATCACGGCCGCCGGGGGCGGGGTGCCGTTCGTGCTGCCGTCCGTCCGCGACACGCCGCGCGCGCCCTGGTGGCAGGCCCCCGACGACCCGCCCGGCGACCTCAACCCCACCGCCGCGCTCGCCGGGCTGCTGCACAAGCACGGCGTCACCCACCCCTGGCTCGGGCCCGCCACCGACTTCTGCTGGTCGCGCGTCGCCGGGCTCACGCGGACCACTCCGTACGAGGCCCGCGCCCTGCTCGTGTTCCTCGAACACGTCCCCGACCGCGAGCGCGCGGTCGCCGAGTTCGACCGGCTGCGCGAGGCCGTCCTGGCCGTGGTCACCTTCGACCCGCACGCCGAAGGCGCGGTCCACCACCCCCTCGACTTCGCGCCCGCGCCGTCGGCCCTGCCCCTCTTCGACGCCGCCACCCTCGACCCCCACCTGGACGCCGTGGCCGCCGCCCAGTCCCCGGAAGGCGGCTGGCAGCCGAACTGGAACACCTGGACCCCGCTGGTCGCCCACGAATGGGCGGGCTACCTGACCGTGGCACGCCTGCAGACCCTGCGCGCGTACGGCCGCCTGCCCGCCTGAACGGATTCTGTCGGCGGGGTCGCGTACGTTGGAGGCATGTACGCGGAACGGCACCCGGGCGACGCTCTCTCCGGCCGTGTCGCCTGCGTGTGGCAGCAGGTCAGCGACGGCGACACCACGCAGCTCGTGGTGCCCGACGCCTGCCTCGACCTCGTCTGGGGGCCCGGCGGCCTCTTCGTGGCCGGCCCCGACACCGGCCCGGTGCCCACCCCGATGGCGGCGGGCGACGCCTACGTCGGCATCCGCTTCAAGCCCGGCGCGGCGGGCGCCGTCTTCGGCGTCCCGGTCCACGAGCTGCGCGACCGCCGCGTCCCGCTCGCCGCCCTGCCCGCCCTCAGCGTCGCGTCCCCGCTGCTGTCCGACGCGCCCCTCGCGCCCGACCCGGCGGCGCGGCTCGCGGCCATGCGCGCCGCCGTCCTGACCCGCCTGCGCGAGACCCCCGCCCCCGACCCGGCCGCGCCCGCCATCGCCGGGGCACTGCGCATGGGCCGCAGCGTGCGCGACGTCGCCTGGGCCATCGGCCTCAGCGAACGCCAGCTCCACCGCCGCAGCGTCGCCTCCTTCGGCTACTCGCCCAAGACCCTCCAGCGCGTCGTCCGCTTCCAGCGCGCGCTCACCCTGGCCCGCGCGGGCGTGCCGGCGGCGGAGGCGGCGGTCCGCGCCGGCTACGCCGACCAGGCCCACCTGTCCCACGACGTGAAACGGCTGAGCGGCGTCCCGCTGGGCCGCCTGCTCTCACCCGTCCGGCATCTTCCCTGACACCAGCGCCTGCACCCACTTCGCGCTCGGGTCGCTGTCGATCAGCACCGCCCGCGCCAGCAGGCTGAGCGGGATCGCCAGGATCGCGCCGAGCGGCCCCAGCATGAACGTCCACACGATCAGCGACAGGAACGTCATCGTGGTCGAGAGCCCCACCGCGTCCCCCAGGAACTTCGGCATGATGAACGACTGCGTGACCACGTTGATGACGATGTAGGCCACGACGACCAGCACCATCGTCTTGACGCCGCCGTGCAGGAGCGCCAGCAGGGCGGGCGGCAGCAGCCCGATGACGAACCCGATGTTCGGGATGTAGTTGGCGATCAACGCCAGCACCCCCCACAACAGCGGCAACGGCACGTCCAGCAACGACAGCACGATGACGTCGAGAACCGCGTCGATCAGCCCGAAGACGGTCGAGACGATGAGATACCGCCGCGTCTTGTGCGCGAACGTCGCCAGCGCCGTCACCAGCTGCGGCCGGTTCCCCTCGCCGGTGGTGAGGATCCGCGCCGTCACCGGCGCGTCGAGGCACATCGCCAGCAACAGCACCACGATCAGGAACAGGCTCGACAACACGCCGATCAGGCTCCCGAGCAGGCTCTGCGCCAGCCCCAGCATCCGGCCGGGATCGAACGCCTGCACCGCCTTGGCCAGCACGTCGTTGCCCAGACCGTGGGTGCCGGCCCAGTGCTGCGACGCCGCCAGCAGCTCCTCGAACTGTTTGGCGTACGTCGGCAGCAGGGAGGCGAGCTGGGTGACGGAGATCGTCAGGATCCCCACCATGCCGAGCAGCACCAGCACCACGATCAGGAACGGCACCGCCACCTGCACCCATATGGGCGCCCGCCGCGCCGTCAGCCAGCTGCGTACCGGCGCCACGGCGATGACCAGCACGAGCGCCAGCACGACGGGCCCGACGATGGAATTGATCTCGCGCAGCCCGAACAGAGCGATCACCGCGCCGGCGATGCCCACCAGGAGGATGAGTGCTCTCGGCACGGATTGATCTCGCACGCCGGAATACCTACCCACCATGCCTTCCCGACGCGTGGCGGGTCGCCGATTTGACGGTTCTGGGGACCGTACATAGAGTTCACCAGTCCCACGAGGAAGGCGTTGATCGCCGACCTCACTCGGGGGCCACCTCCAGACACTGCCACTCCGGCGGACGTTCGCGTCCAACGGAAGGTCGATTCGACAAGAGTCGGGCTTGGGAGTAAGTTAGAGGGGTTGTCCCGGAAGCGGGGCGCGACTTAATTCCAGCAGGTCGAAGCAAGTCCGGTCAATTTGACAGAGACTTGAACGGCTGAAAGAATTAAGACACAACGAAAGAACGCAAGACGAAATGAACGCCTCTGAGCGGGGATCCGGGAACGGGTTCTGGTGAGGAAGTACGCGTCCGTTTCTTGAGAACTCAACAGTGTGTTAAAAGCCAGTGCATGAAACACATGCATAACCCCGTCCAAATCTTCGGATGGACGGATTCCTTTTTGGTTGGGTTCAACCACTTTTCCAAGCATTGTTTGGAGAGTTTGATCCTGGCTCAGGACGAACGCTGGCGGCGTGCTTAACACATGCAAGTCGAGCGGAAAGGCCCTTCGGGGTACTCGAGCGGCGAACGGGTGAGTAACACGTGAGCAACCTGCCCCTGACTCTGGGATAAGCCCGGGAAACTGGGTCTAATACCGGATACGACCGCCCCCGGCATCGGGTGGTGGTGGAAAGTCTTTTCGGTTGGGGATGGGCTCGCGGCCTATCAGCTTGTTGGTGGGGTAGTGGCCTACCAAGGCGACGACGGGTAGCCGGCCTGAGAGGGCGACCGGCCACACTGGGACTGAGACACGGCCCAGACTCCTACGGGAGGCAGCAGTGGGGAATATTGCGCAATGGGCGGAAGCCTGACGCAGCGACGCCGCGTGGGGGATGACGGCCTTCGGGTTGTAAACCTCTTTCAGCAGGGACGAAGTTGACGTGTACCTGCAGAAGAAGCGCCGGCTAACTACGTGCCAGCAGCCGCGGTAATACGTAGGGCGCAAGCGTTGTCCGGAATTATTGGGCGTAAAGAGCTCGTAGGTGGCTGGTCGCGTCTGCCGTGAAAGCCCGCAGCTTAACTGCGGGTCTGCGGTGGATACGGGCCGGCTAGAGGTAGGTAGGGGCAAGTGGAATTCCTGGTGTAGCGGTGAAATGCGCAGATATCAGGAGGAACACCGGTGGCGAAGGCGGCTTGCTGGGCCTTACCTGACGCTGAGGAGCGAAAGCGTGGGGAGCGAACAGGATTAGATACCCTGGTAGTCCACGCTGTAAACGTTGGGCGCTAGGTGTGGGACCCTTCCACGGGTTCCGTGCCGGAGCTAACGCATTAAGCGCCCCGCCTGGGGAGTACGGCCGCAAGGCTAAAACTCAAAGGAATTGACGGGGGCCCGCACAAGCGGCGGAGCATGTTGCTTAATTCGACGCAACGCGAAGAACCTTACCAAGGTTTGACATCACCCGGAAACACCCAGAGATGGGTGCCTCTTCGGACTGGGTGACAGGTGGTGCATGGCTGTCGTCAGCTCGTGTCGTGAGATGTTGGGTTAAGTCCCGCAACGAGCGCAACCCTTGCTCCATGTTGCCAGCACGCCCTTCGGGGTGGTGGGGACTCATGGGGGACTGCCGGGGTCAACTCGGAGGAAGGTGGGGATGACGTCAAGTCATCATGCCCCTTATGTCTTGGGCTGCAAACATGCTACAATGGCCGGTACAGAGGGCTGCGAAACCGCGAGGTGGAGCGAATCCCTAAAAGCCGGTCTCAGTTCGGATTGGGGTCTGCAACTCGACCCCATGAAGTCGGAGTCGCTAGTAATCGCAGATCAGCAACGCTGCGGTGAATACGTTCCCGGGCCTTGTACACACCGCCCGTCACGTCACGAAAGTCGGCAACACCCGAAGCCCGTGGCCCAACCAGCTTGCTGGGGGGAGCGGTCGAAGGTGGGGCTGGCGATTGGGACGAAGTCGTAACAAGGTAGCCGTACCGGAAGGTGCGGCTGGATCACCTCCTTTCTAAGGAGCACCGGTCCTGGAGCATCGTCTCCGGGGTCCACGCTGTGACTGCAGGCGAATGTTCTGCACACGGCAGCTCATTAGTGGAGCACTGGCTACTCGGCACGGCGTGATCGCCGACCGGCAAGTACCGCCCAACCTTTTCGGAGGTGGGGAGTGGGAACGGCGGTTGTGGGGTTACGGGGTGTCGGACACACTGTTGGGTCCTGAGGAAACGGACTGATTGTTCGTTTGCACCTCAGTACAGGGCCACTGAAGCATCGGATGAACTTTTCTGGTGTGGATGTGGTTGCTGTTTGTTGTTTGAGATTTGCATAGTGGACGCGAGCATCTTTGTGGCCAAGTTTTTTAGGGCACACGGTGGATGCCTTGGCATCAGGAGCCGATGAAGGACGTGGGAGGCTGCGTTAAGCCTCGGGGAGTCGCCAACCAGACGTTGATCCGGGGATGTCCGAATGGGGAAACCCAGCACCAGTCATGTGGTGTTGCCTCCGCCTGAATGTATAGGGCGGTTGGTGGTAACGCGGGGAAGTGAAACATCTCAGTACCCGTAGGAAGAGAAAACAACAGTGATTCCGTGAGTAGTGGTGAGCGAAAGCGGATGAGGCTAAACCGGGCGTGTGTGATAGCCGGCAGGTGTTGCATGTCCGGGGTCGTGGGACCCTCTGGTGGTTTCTGCCGAAGCCACAAGAAGTGATAAACCTTTGAGGTAGTCGAAAGCTCTGGGAAGGGCTGCCGTAGACCGTGAGAGCCGGGTAGGCGAAATCTTGAAGGCTTCTTGAGGGGATCCCAAGTAGCACGGGGCCCGAGAAATCCTGTGTGAATCTGCCAGGACCACCTGGTAAGCCTAAATACTCCCTGATGACCGATAGTGCACGAGTACCGTGAGGGAAAGGTGAAAAGTGCCCCGGTGAGGGGTCGTGAAATAGTACCTGAAACCGTGTGCCTACAAGCCGTAGGAGCGTACAAGGATTTCGGTTCTTGTGTGATGTGACTGCGTGCCTTTTGAAGAATGAGCCTGCGAGTTATGGTGTGTGGCGAGGTTAACCCGTGTGGGGGAGCCGTAGCGAAAGCGAGTCTGAATAGGGCGTTTGAGTCGCATGCTGTAGACCCGAAGCGGAGTGATCTACGCATGGGCAGGTTGAAGCTCAGGTAAGACTGGGTGGAGGACCGAACCCACCAGGGTTGAAAACCTGGGGGATGACCTGTGTGTAGGGGTGAAAGGCCAATCAAACTCCGTGATAGCTGGTTCTCCCCGAAATGCATTTAGGTGCAGCGTCGCGTGTTTCTTGCCGGAGGTAGAGCTACTGGATGGCCGATGGGCCCGACAAGGTTACTGACGTCAGCCAAACTCCGAATGCCGGTAAGTGAGAGCGTGGCAGTGAGACTGCGGGCGATAAGGTTCGTAGTCGAGAGGGAAACAGCCCAGATCACCGACTAAGGCCCCTAAGCGTGTGCTAAGTGGGAAAGGATGTGGAGTCGCAGAGACAACCAGGAGGTTGGCTTAGAAGCAGCCACCCTTGAAAGAGTGCGTAATAGCTCACTGGTCAAGTGATTCTGCGCCGACAATGTAGCGGGGCTCAAGCACACCGCCGAAGTCGTGGCATTCAGCGCCTTGTGTGCTGGATGGGTAGGGGAGCGTCGTGCAGCCGGCGAAGCAGCAGAGTGATCTAGTTGTGGAGGCTGTGCGAGTGAGAATGCAGGCATGAGTAGCGAATCGAGGGTGAGAAACCCTCGCGCCGGATGACCAAGGGTTCCTGGGGCAGGCTAATCCGCCCAGGGTAAGTCGGGACCTAAGGCGAGGCCGACAGGCGTAGTCGATGGACAACGGGTTGATATTCCCGTACCCGCTTTAACGCGCCCATATCGAACCTCGTGATGCTAAGAGTCCTTAACTCGCCTAAAGCCTTCGGGCTTGGGGTCAGAGTGAACGCTCGATCCGATCGGGTAGTAGGTAAGCGATGGGGTGACGCAGGAAGGTAGTCCAGCCCAGGCGATGGTAGTCCTGGGGTAAGCATGTAGGGAGTGAGGTAGGCAAATCCGCCTCACACGTATCCTGAGATGTGATGCCGAGCCGATTGTGGTGAAGTGGATGATCCTATGCTGCCGAGAAAAGCCTCTAGCGAGTGTTGTGGCGGCCCGTACCCTAAACCGACTCAGGTGGTCAGGTAGAGAATACTAAGGCGATCGGGTGAACTGTGGTTAAGGAACTCGGCAAATTGCCCCCGTAACTTCGGGAGAAGGGGGACCTCTGCTGGTGATGAGTCTTGCACTCGGAGCTGGTGGGGGTCGCAGTGGCCAGGGGGAAGCGACTGTTTACTAAAAACACAGGTCCGTGCGAAGTCGTAAGACGATG